>CAYGJZ010000015.1:53761-58254 GCA_964350265.1 uncultured Gammaproteobacteria bacterium
CGGCTGGCCCTGCCCCGGCGGATTGCCTATACTCCCGGGCCAAGAGCTGTACCAACCAACAAGCCGTCACCGGGGTGGAACTCCTGCGCGGCAGACAAGAAACAGCCGGATTCGCCGTGCGGAATGAACATGAATACCCGGTGCTGCACAGGCAGGCCTGAGCAGCACCGCGGGCAGGGAGGACGACGCGCCCGGCGTCGTCGGGTACCGCTGATCGGGCCAGGCCTCGTGGCCGGCGCCCTGTGGATGCTGCCGCTGGCCGCCCACGCGGTGCTGCTGCAGTCACTGGGTCCCGGCGGTGCCGTCGGCCCCCGTGAACCCCTGGAGATCGCCCTCGACCTCGATGCGGATGCCGCTGCGCCGGTGGCCAGCCTCGACGGCATCGACGTCAGCCACCTGCTGCAGGTCACCCCCACCGGGCTGACCCTGTTGCCGGGCGAGGCACTGTCGGGCGGCCGCCACGAGCTGGTGGTCTACCACCGCGACAACGGCCGCCTGGTGCCTGCCGGCCGCTTCACCTTCCGCGTCACCGGCGCCCTCGACACCCGTTTCGGCCTGTATGCCTCCCTCAATGCCGGGGTCCGCGTGGCCGGCGACGACGGCGGCGACGATGTCGTCGTCGATGGCGCCTTCGGCTTCGACGCCGAGTTCTCCGGCGAGGACTGGTCGGGCTCGGCACGGGCCGACTTCTTCGCCGCCAGCGGCGAGGACGACGTGTTCGTCGACGACGAGACCCGCGACGTCGATCTCGGCGACTTCCTGTTCAAGCTGCGCAAGGGCAATCTCGGCGCGCGCCTGGGTCATCACCGTGCCGGCCCGGAAAGCCTGGTGCTGCGCGGCTTCAACCGCCGCGGCGCATCGATGACCTGGGAGGACAAGGACACCCGCTTCGCGGCCACCGCCTTCGCCTTCCGCAGCGAGCCCATCGGCGGCTTCGAGCACGGATTCGGTATCGGCGATCGCAGCCAGCGGGTCACCGGCGCGGTGGCCTCGGCACGACCGGCCACCGCCATCGACACCGAGATCAGCGTGACCTGGCTCACCGGCGAGGACGGCGGCGAGAGCGGCATCGGCGTCATCGACGACGTGGTGTCGGGCAAGGGCGACGCGGTCAGCGTGGCAGTGGTGACCCGGCCACTGGACGAGAAGCTGTCCATCCGCGGCGAGTTCGCGCGCAGCCAGTTCGAGTATGCCGAGGACGACGGCCGCGAGAACCGCGACGATGCCTGGATGCTGTCGGTGGATTCCGACCACGTCTTCGCCCGCGAGTCCGGCAACGACCTGCTGCTGCGGGTGGGCGTGGAAGCCCGCAGCGTGGGCACCTGGTTCACCAGCCTGGCCAATCCCGGCCTGCCGTCGGACGTCGACAGCCTGCGCGCCCACGGCGCCCTGGCCAGCGGCGGCTTCCAGCTGGTGGGCGCGGTGGAGCAGCAGGAGAACAACGTCGACGACAGCCCCTTGCTGCCCACCATCCGCACCGACATCACCTCGCTCTCCGCCAGCTACTCGCCGGTGGCCGGGGAGACCACGCCGTGGTACGGCCAGCCCTCCCTCGGCCTGTCCTACAACCGCTCCAGCCAGGTGCTGCGCGACAACCCCGCCGCGCTGCCCTTCGACCTCGACCTGGAAATGGACCAGGTCACCGCCAGTGCCGCCTTCTTCTACAACGCCTTCGACTGGCGGCTGTCGCATACCGCGGGCGAGATCCGCGACCACACCGCGCGGGCGGACGATTCGGACAACACCCTGACCGAGCTCTCCTTCGGCTTGTACGGCTCGGATCGCTGGTCGCTGCGCTCGCGGCTGCAACGCGCGCGCATCCGCGAACCCGGCCGCGACCGCGTCACCGACCAGGACCTGGTCGACCTGACCGCCACCGCGGTCCTGCTGCCGCGTCGCCTGAACGCCAGTGTCGGCGTCAACCTCAGCGACATCCGCAGCAGCGACGGCAGCCTCGAGGAGGACGTCCGGGTCATCGACCTCGGCCTCAACTACACCCTGCGCGAACCGGCCCGCTCCCGCGCCGGTATTTCGCTGTGGCTGCGCGGCGAGCACCGCGACGTGTCCGGCAGCGGCGAACGCTTCTTCGACGATGACGACTACCGGGTCTTCCTCGGTGTATCGGTGGACTATGCGAAGTAGTGCACGGATGGCCGTGGCGGCCCTCGCGCTGCTGGCGATGTCCACCGCCGGCGCCCAGGTCACCCGCGTGGAACTGCGCTTCGACGACGACCGCGGCCATGCCGTGGTCGAGCGTGGCGGCCAGCTCACCGCCGTCGCCCACGTCAGCCACCGCGGCGGCATGCTGCGCGGCCGCTGGCAGGTCTCCGAGCCACCGGCCACGCCGTCCAACCCGCGCTACCGGACCCTCGCCATGGTCCAGTTGCTGCTGGCCGGCAGCGGCGAGAGCATCGTCGAAAGCCCGCCGCTGCCCACCGGGACGAGCGGCGCCTACCAGGTCAGGCTGGTCCTCGACGGCGTCGACCACGGCGTCGACCACGGCACCGCCCTGCGTTACCAGGTGATCGCGCCATGAAGGCGATGCGCTGCTGGTGCCGTGCCGTGCTTGCCCTGCTGGCGCTGACCGTTGCCGGCGACGCGCTGGCGGTGTTCACCGGCACCGCCACCATCAGCAACCCGGCGCCGCAACCCGGCGACACCGTTTCGGTCACCTTCTTCTTCACCGAGTCCGACGACGTGGTGGCGCCGTTCTCGATCTACTCGGCGTCTACGGGCACCATTGTCGAGGCCAGCGTGCTGCCCCCCATCGGCGGGCCCATTGCCACGGTCAAGCCCACCATTCCGCCGGGCGCGGTGCCGCCTATCTCCGGCGCCGGGCCGCTCAACCAGGTCTTCGTCGAGACCGGGATCACCATCCCGGCAACGCTGCCGCCGGGCACCTATGCCTTCATTCGCGACTGGTCGGGGCCGTCGAGCAACATCAACGGCGGCAACGGCGCCTACGCGGTGTTCACCATCGCCGCCGAACCGGCCGCGCTCGACGATCCCCTGCTCGGCGTCACCGGCAGCGTCAGCCCGCCGCGCCTGGATGCCGACGGCGGCCTGGTCCAGGTGCGCTGGACCCTGTCGCTGGACCCCGCCCTGGCGGCACCGGTGGCCATCGACTCCGGCCGCGGCGAGCTCGACGGCCGCGGCATCGCCGGCGGCCTCAACCTGGCCAATGCCCTGGGCACCGTGGTGCTCAACGAAACCCTGCGCATCCCCGCCGACGCGGTGCAGGCTGCCCTTGCCCGCGGTCGCGGGCAACTCGAGTACCGCCGCAGTTTCCGCGCCAACGGCCAGCAGTTGGGCGGTCGCGTGGTCATCGATCTCGACCATGCCCGCCTCGCCCAGGTCTCGGCCAGCGTCTCCACCCCGCTGCTGAATGCCGCCAGCAACGGCAACGCGGTGATCAACTGGCAGGCCCGCTTCGACCGGGTCGGGCGCGGCGGCACGGTGCAGGTGGCGTCCGCCCGCGGCGAGTTCCTGCTCCCAGACGGCAGCGTGCTCGGCCGCCAGTCGAGTCCCCTGCGCCAGTCCAGCAATGCCCCCGTGGCCATGCTCACCGAGGTGGTCACCATCGACCGCCAGGTGCTGCTGCGCGCGCTGCGCGCCGGTTCCGATCGCCTGCTCTACCGTCGCAGCTTCGACGACGGCCAGCGCCAGCTCGCCGCCACCGCCAGCTTCCGCATCCTCGCCGCCGGCGCCGGCGGCGAACTGTTCATTCCCTACCAGGCCATCTTCTTCGAGGACGGCACCGTGCAGAAGGTGGTGGATGCCGGCGGCGAACTGCGCGCAGTGGCCGAGCTGACCACCAGCGGCTTCGGCCGCATCGAGGGCACCTGGGAAGTAGCCACGCCGCCGTCGACCTTCGGCGAACCGCTGTTCACCACGCTGTCCCTGGTCCAGGAGAACCTGGCCGGCTCGCAGGTACACCGGTTGCTCAGCCCGGCCCTGCCCACCGACGACCGCGGCACCTACCTGGTGCGTTTTCGCCTGCGCAACGCCGAGGTCGACCCGCCACGCATTCTCTACGCGGTGGCCGCGCGCGGCACCGCCTCGCCGCCCCTGACCATCCTCGCACCCCCCGCCGGCGTGCCGATGACCGAGGACCTCGCCTTCCGCTGGCGCGGCGTGCCGGAGGCCGAGAACTACCTGCTGGAGATCCTGCCCTATCCCCGCGGCCGGTTGTCCGGCTGGCCGGCCCCGGGCGAAGATGCCTGCAAGGAGCTCGACGCCGAGGAACGACGCGCGCGCCCGCTGACCGGCCTGTTCGTCCCCGGCGACAGCACCGACACCACGCTCTCCACCCTCGCCCTGTCCCGTGTCGAATCGGCCGTGGCCGCCGGGCAGTCCGGCCTGCTGTGCTGGCGGGTGGCGGCGCTCAATGCCCAGGGCCTGCGCATCGGCGAGGCCGAGTTGCAGACCATCTACCTGCCCGCCGCCGGGCCCGGCCACGTGCTGAACACCGGCCAGGGCTTCGACTTCTGCGA
>CAYGJZ010000016.1:0-44113 GCA_964350265.1 uncultured Gammaproteobacteria bacterium
TGGAGGGCATGCGCATCGTCGGCATCGACTTCCGCGACGGCATCCTGTTCGTGCCCGAGGTGCTGATGGCGGCCAACGCGATGAAGGGCGGCATGGGCATCCTGCGTCCGTTGCTGGCCGAAACCGGGGCGGAGACCATCGGCAAGATGGTGGTGGGGACGGTCAAGGGCGACATCCACGACATCGGCAAGAACCTGGTGGCGATGATGATGGAAGGCGCCGGCTTCGAGGTCATCGACCTTGGCATCAACAACCCGGTGGAGAACTACCTCGAGGCGATGGAAAAGCACAAGCCGGACATCCTCGGCATGTCGGCGCTGCTGACCACCACCATGCCCTACATGAAGGTGGTCATCGACACGCTGGTGGAGCAGGGGCTGCGCGACGACATCATCGTGCTGGTCGGTGGTGCGCCGCTGAACGAGGAGTTCGGCAAGGCCATCGGTGCCGATGCCTATTGCCGCGATGCGGCGGTGGCGGTGGAAACCGCCAAGCGACTGGTCGCGGAGCGCCGGGCGGCGGCCTGAGCCGGTGCCCGGGCCACGCGGGGGACGGGTCCTGATCATCGCCTGCGGCGCCATCGCCGCGGAACTGGTGCGGGTGAAGAAGCTCAACGGCTGGGACGAGATGGACATTCAATGCCTGCCGGCGGAACTGCACAACCGGCCCGAGCGCATCGCGCCGGCGGTGGAGGAGAAGCTCCGCGAGAACCGTGACCGCTACCAACGCATCGTCCTCGGCTACGCCGACTGTGGCAGCGGCGGCGGTCTCGATGCGCTGGTGGAACGCTACGGCGTCAGCCGCATCCCCGGCGCGCATTGCTACGAGTTCTTTGCCGGCGCCGGACGCTTTGCCGAGCTTGCCGAGCGCGAAGTGGGCACGTTCTACCTGACTGACTACCTGGCCCGCAACTTTCACCGCCTGATCATCAAGGGCATGGGCATCGACCGCTACCCGGAGCTGAAGGACATGCTGTTCGGCAACTACCGTGCCCTGGTCTACCTGGCCCAGGAAGACGACCCGGCACTCGACCGGGCCGCCGAGGAAGCGGCCGACTACCTCGGTCTCGACTACCAGCGGGTGGCCACTGGCGACGCGTCCTTCGCGAAGGCGCTGGCGCCACTGGTGCACCCCGAACCGCCATCCAACCGGTAGACCCCTGCCATGGCCAAGCTGATCACCGTGTACTGGCGCGACATCCCCGCCCAGGTCATCGCCCGCCAGGGTCGCGAGACGGTCAAGGTGCAACTTGCCGATCGCTTCCAGGAAGCCATTGACCGCGCCGCCATGCGTGCCGGCAAGGGCAGCAGCGATGCCTACCTCGAGGAATGGCGGCGTCATGCCGAGACGGTCAGGGGCGATCTCCAGGCGCTGGTGGAGGCACGCGTGGCCGAGCTGGAAGCGGGCATCGACGAGGCCCGGCTGACGGCGCTGGTGCGTGCCCGGGGGATCGCCGACGATGTCGGTGCCGGAAGCTGACACGGTGTACGCGGTCCGTCGATGGTCGGTGCGCCATGCGCGTGGTTTCGAACGCCTCTACCAGGGCTTCGAGCGAACCCTGCTTGCCCTGCACCCGCTGCTGCGCACCATCGGCTATGCGCGCCTGGAGCGGCCGGTCGCCCTTGTCGAGCGCCTGGTCAAGGGCTTCCTGTTCGACTGCAGGATGTGCGGCAGCTGCGTACTGTCGTCCACCGGCATGTCCTGCCCGATGAACTGTCCGAAGGAACTGCGCAACGGCCCCTGTGGCGGAGTGCGGGCGAACGGCAACTGCGAGGTGAAGCCGGCCATGCGCTGTGTCTGGGTGGATGCCTACGAGGGCAGCCGGCGCATGCGCGGTGGCCAGCGGATCCTCGACGTGCAGGTCATCGTCGACCGCAGCGCGAAGGGCTCCTCGTCGTGGCTGCGCGAGGTTCGCCGGCAGCGCGACGAGCCGCGCGACGCGGCATGAGCCGGCTGCCGGTCGTGCTTCACCGAATCCACCAGGCAAGTGTTCATGTACTTTGACGACGAACCGGTGCCGGGCTACTCCCTGCCTATCCTGCCCGGCCACGTGTCCCCCGGGCGCTTCGAACGCGTGCTGCGCTCGGGCAAGTTCGCGGTCACCGCCGAGCTGGCGCCGCCGGACTCCGCCGACCCGGAAGAGGTCTACCTGCGGGCGCGGATCTTCGACGGCTACGTCGACGCCATCAACGCCACCGACGGCTCGGGGGCCAACTGCCACATGTCCAGTGTCGGCGTGTGCTCGCTGCTCACCCGGGTCGGCTATTCCACCATCATGCAGATCTCCTGCCGCGACCGGAACCGCATCGCCATCCAGGGCGATATCCTCGGCGCCGCGGCCATGGGCGTGGCCAACCTGCTGTGTCTCACCGGCGACGGCGTGCAGGCCGGCGACCAGCCCGGTGCCAAGCCGGTGTTCGACATGGACTGCATGACCCTGCTCGCCACCGCCCGTCGCATGCGCGACGACGGCGAACTGCTGAGCGGGCGCAAGCTGGATTTCTCGCCGAAGGTCTTTCTCGGTGCCGCCTCCAATCCCTTCGGCGAGCCGCTGGACTTCCGCGTCGACCGGCTGGCGAAGAAGGTCGCAGCGGGGGCCCAGTACGTGCAGACCCAGTACTGCTATGATCTGCCACGCCTCGAACGCTTCATGGCGCAAGTGCGCGATCGCGGACTCGACCGGGCGTGCTATATCCTGGTCGGTGTCGGGCCGCTGGCCTCGGCGCGGGCGGCAAGCTGGATTCGCGATCACGTGCCGGGCGTGCATATCCCCGACCACGTCATTACCCGCCTGGCCGGGGCCGAGAAGCCGCGGCTGGAAGGCAAGAAGATCTGCATCGAGCTCATCCAGCAAATCCGCCAGGTGGCCGGCGTTGCCGGTGTGCACCTGATGGCCTATCGCCAGGAAGAGTCGGTGGCGGAAATCGTCGATGCGTCCGGCGTGCTCGAGGGTCGCGTACCCTGGCACCCCGGTCGCGGCAGCAACCCGGATACAGTGAGGCTTGTACAGTGACCGATACCGTGATCAGTTCCGCCAGCAAAGAGGTGGTGATTGGATTCGATCGACCCTTCGTGCTCATCGGCGAGCGGATCAATCCCACGGGCAGGAAGTTGCTGGCCGCGGAGATGGCCGCCGGAGACTACAGCCGGGTAGAGGCCGATGCCCTGGCCCAGGTCGCCGCCGGCGCCCACGTGCTCGACGTCAATGCGGGCATTCCGCTGGCCGACGAACCGCGCATCCTGGCCGAGGCGGTACAGCTGGTGCAGTCGCTCACCGACGTGCCGCTGTCCATCGACTCGTCCATCGTCGCCGCGCTGGAGTCAGGACTCGCCGTGTACCGGGGCAAGCCGCTGGTCAACTCGGTCACCGGCGAGGAAGAACGGCTGGAATCGGTGCTGCCGCTGGTGAAGAAGTACGGCGCCGCGGTGGTCGCCATCTCCAACGACGAGACCGGTATTTCCGAGGACCCGGACGTACGCTACGCGGTGGCCAGGAAGATCGTCGAACGTGCCGCCGACCACGGCATTCCCCGCGCCGACGTGGTGGTCGATCCGCTGGTCATGCCGATCGGTGCCATCAACACCGCCGGTGTCCAGGTCATGCGCCTGCTGCGTCGGCTGCACGACGAACTGAAGGTCAACACCACCTGCGGGGCTTCCAACGTCAGCTTCGGCCTGCCCAACCGTAACGGCATGAATGCCGCGTTCCTGACCATGGCCATCGGCTCGGGCATGACCTCGGCGATCACCAACCCGCTGCACGGCGAGGTGGTCCAGGCCATTCTCGGCGCCGACGTCATGATGGGGCACGACCCGAATTGCCGAAACTGGATACGCCGGTACCGCGAGCCGGCCGCCGAGGGCCAGGAAGGCGCGCGCGAGGCGCGCGGCCGCCGCCGTCGTCGCGGCTGAGTCTTCGTTTCCACGACAACACCCACGCCGAGCACGAGCAGGTGGCATGAACTCCCCCGAGACGCCGAGGATCGTGGACGACGAGATCCGCGTGGTCTTCACCCCGTCGGGCAGGCGCGGCGCCTTCGCCCGCGGTACCACCGTGCTGCAGGCGGCGCGCAGCCTCGGCGTCGACCTCGACTCGGTCTGCGGCGGCCGCGCCATCTGCGGTCGTTGCCAGGTCAAGCTCAGCGAGGGCAGTTTCGCCAAGCACGGCATCGACTCGCGTGCCGACCACCTGTCCGGCATCACCGAGACCGAGCGCAGCTACTTCGCCGCGCTGGGCCGCAATGCCGACCGCCGGCTGGCCTGTTCCACCGAGCTGCTCGACGATGTCGTCATCGACGTGCCCGCCGACAGCCAGGTGCACAAGCAGGTGGTGCGCAAGCGCATGGAGGTGCACGACATCGAGGTGGACCCGGCGGTGCGCATCTACTTCGTCGAGGTGCCGCAGCCGAGCATGCACGACCCGGCGAGCGATCTTCGCCGGCTGCGCGAGGCGCTCGAGTTCGAGTGGTCGCTGACCGATCTCGACTTTCCACCCTCGCTGCTGCCGGGGCTGCAGGCGGTGCTGCGCAAGGGCGGGTGGACGGTCACCGTGGCGGTGGCCGACGGTCAACGCGTGCTGCACCTGTGGCCGGGCTACCACGACCGCGTCTTCGGCCTGGCCATCGACGTCGGCTCCACCACCATCGCCGCCCACCTGATCGACCTGGCCACCGGCAAGGCGGTGTCGTCGGCAGGGGTGATGAATCCGCAGATCCGCTTCGGCGAGGATCTCATGAGCCGGGTGTCCTACGTGATGATGAACCCCGGCGGCGAGCAGGAGCTGACCGCGGCGGTGCGCGGCGCCATTGCCGACCTGGCCCGGGAAACCTGTGCCGATGCCGGGGTCGACGGCGACAGCGTGCTCGACGTGGTGCTGGTCGGCAACCCGGTCATGCACCACCTGTTCCTCGGCATCAACCCGGTGGAACTGGGCGGTGCCCCCTTCGCCCTGGCCACCGACGAAGCGGTGCGCACGAAGGCCGCGGCCGTGGACATCGACATCAACCCGCGTGCCGAGGTCTACGTGCTGCCGTGCATTGCCGGCCACGTCGGTGCCGACACCGCGGCCGTGGTGCTGTCCGAGGCGCCCTACCTGCGCGAAGAATTGACCCTGCTGGTGGATGTCGGCACCAATGCCGAGATCGTGCTCGGCAACCAGCGCAAGCTGCTGGCCGCGTCCAGCCCCACCGGCCCGGCCTTCGAGGGTGCGCAGATCAGTTGTGGCCAGCGTGCTGCCCCCGGTGCGGTGGAGCGGGTGCGAATCGATCGGGGCACCCTGGCGCCGCGCTTCAAGGTGATCGGCTGCGACCTGTGGTCGGACGACCCGGGCTTCGCCGAGGCGGTGGCGCCGGTGGGCATCACCGGGGTCTGCGGCTCGGGCATCATCGAGTGGATCGCCGAGCTGTTCCTGGCCGGGGTGATCACCACCGACGGCATCATCGATGGACGCCATGCCGACAGTGGCCACGTGCTGGCCAACGGCAAGACCTTCGCCTACCTGCTGCACGACGGCGAGGTGCGCCTGCAGTTGACCCAGAACGACGTGCGTGCCATCCAGCTCGCCAAGGCGGCCCTGTTCGCCGGCGCCAGGCTGCTGATGGACCGCATGCGGGTGGAGCGGGTGGACCGCATCCGCCTGGCCGGCGCCTTCGGTGCCCACATCGACGTCAAGTACGCCATGGTGCTCGGCATGATCCCCGACTGCGCCCTGGACCATGTCACCTCCGCCGGCAATGCCGCCGGCACCGGCGCAAGCATCGCGCTGCTCGATCACAAGGCACGCAGCGAGATCGAGCAGCAGGTGCGTCGCATCGAGAAGGTGGAAACCGCGGTCGAGCCGATGTTCCAGCAGCACTTCGTCGAGGCCATGGCCTTCCCGCACAAGACCCTGCCGTTCACCGAGCTGGCCCGCGTGGTGACCCTGCCGAGCCCCCGCCAAGGCGTCACGGAGGGCGGGCGCCGAAGGCGACGAAGACGATGACCAGCCATCACCCGGGCCACGGCGGGCACTGACCCATGACCCAGCACACGGACGTGTCCAGCATCCTCGCCAAGGTACCCCTGTTCCGGGGCCTCGACGCGGCACAGCGCGAGCGCTTCGCCGCCCGCTGCCGTCTTCGCCAGCTGCCGGCCGGGGCCCTCGTGTTCCGGCGCGGCGCGCCGGGCGATGCGCTGTACGTCGTCGCCAGCGGCCAGGTGCGCGTCTTCGTCGACCGGCCGGACGGTCGCGAGCTGACCCTGGTGGTGGAGCGTGCCGGCGGCTGTTTCGGTGAACTGTCGCTGCTCGACGGGGCGGTGCGTTCGGCTTCGGTGGCCACCCTGGTGCCCACCGGCTTGCTGGTGATGTCGCGCCGCGACTTCCTCGGCTGCCTGCGGGCCAGCCCGGAAATCGGTGGCGCGCTACTTGCCGCGCTGGCGGCGCGGGTCCGGCGACTGACCGACCAGGCCGGCAGCCTGGCGCTGGACGACGTCCGCCACCGGCTGCTGGCGGTGCTGTTTCGACTGGCGGAGCACCGAGACGGTGCCTGGCTGGTGGAACGGCGACCGTCGCAGCAGGCACTGGCCGACATGATCGGCACCACCCGGGAAAGTGTCGGGCGCCACATGCGGGCGCTGGCCGAGGCCGGCCTGCTGACCCGGCATGGCCGCGGTATCCGGCTGCACGATGCCGCCGTTGGACCTAGCTAGAAACCAGCCCCAGGAATTCCGAGCGGGTACGATGGTCGGTGCGGAAGGTGCCGATCATCATCGAGGTCTTCATCACCGAGTTCTGCTTCTCCACGCCGCGCATCATCATGCACAGGTGCTTGGCCTCGACCACCACGCCGACCCCGCGGGGCTGGGTGATCTCGGCAACCGCCTCGGCGATCTGGCTGGTGAGGTTTTCCTGGATCTGCAGGCGGCTGGCGAACATGTCGACGATGCGCGCCACCTTCGACAGGCCGATGACCTTTCCGGTGGGCAGGTAGGCCACGTGGCATTTGCCGATGAAGGGCAGCAGGTGATGCTCGCACAGCGAGTAGACCTCGATGTCCTGCACGATGACCATCTCGTCGTTGCTGGAGTCGAACACCGCGCCGTTGACCACCTCGTCGAGGGTCTGCGTGTAGCCACGGGTCAGAAACTCGAATGCGCGGGCCGCGCGCATCGGCGTTCCGCGCAGGCCGTCGCGGGATACGTCCTCGCCTACGCCTTCGATCAATTGGCGATACCGCTCCGCCTGGGCCTGTAGATCCTGCATGCTCACCGTCCGGTTTATTCTGGTGCGAAGAGCATAAACGTTTTTGCGCGGCCGGTTAAGGCACCGTTGACATCGTCCTTCAACGCTTTCTTCGATGCTGTTCGAAGTACGCTGCGCAGCGTTGCCAGGCGTCGTCGAAACGGGGCAGCCGGGCAAGCAGCGGCGCAAGTTGTGCACTGAAGTCGATGCTGCTTTCCCGCGGCAGCAGCGACGGCAGGTGATCGATGGCGATGACGTCCAGCGGGTTGTCGCCGCCGACCACGCGCAGTGCCGGCTCGGGGAAGCTGGTGACGCGATCATAGAAGGGCAGGGGATTGCCCGGGTTGCCGGGGTCGCAGCTGACGTCGGCGATGACCGACAGGCGACGATCCGGCCGGTCGATCTCGGCGCGGGTGAGAAACGGCGGGATCGGCGTGCCGAGCAACACCGTGTTGACCACCAGGTCGAAGTCCAGCAGTTGCGGGAACGGGCCACCGGCGGCGGTTTCCTCGACATCCCATTGCTGCACGGTGAGTTCCAGTGCCTCGAACAGTGCGGTCGCGCCGCGCCCGCAGCGCCCCAGCGCACCGATGACCACCGCCCGCGGGCTGCGTGGCTCGTCGCCGATCAGCGACAGCCGGTTGCCGACGGCGCCGACCAGTTCCTGGCGGTCGGCGACGGGTTTTTGTGCGCTCATCACGAAGCCCGGGCCCTCGCGTCGTCGCCCGGCCCACTGGCGCACGCCGAGGGCGGCACCGGCGAAGCCGGCCCAGTAGCCGAAGGCGGCCAGGCGGCGGCCATCGGCGTCGACCAGGAACTCCAGGTCGAGCAGCGAGCCGCCGCCGGCGACGAAGCGATCCAGCAGCGCCGATGCGCCGGCCTGTCCCTTGTAGGCATGGCCGAAGTAGATGTGCCGGTGCAACAGCGGCGTGTCTTCGTCCGGCAGTTCCTTGATGCCGAGCACGTAGACATCGGCGGGGGCGGTCATCCAGCTGCCGGCCGCCTCGATGCGACAGCCCGCGGTGGCGTAGCTGGCGTCGGCGAAGATCCGCTCGGCGGATTCCTCGACGTGGACCGCGATGCCCTGCTCGACCAGGCTGGCCGCATCGGAGGGGGTCAACGGGGTGCGGTGTTCGCCGCTCTTGGTCTCGGCGCGCAGCCAGACGGTGGTGCTCATGACGGGTCTCCGCGTCGGCGAAAAGGGCGCCCGCAGCGGGCGATCAGACGATGTTGCCTTCGACCAGCGGCTGGCCGTCGGCGATTCGAAGCGGCGAGAACGCCGACAGGTCGAGGCTGGTGTACTCGCCGTCGACGATGAGTTCGGCCAGGCCCCGGCCCACAGCGGGCGATTGTTGCAGCCCGTGCCCGGAAAATCCATTGGCCAGGTAGAGATTCTCCACCTCGTGGTGTCGGCCGACCAGGGCATTGTGATCGAAGGTGTTGACGGCGTAGTGACCGGCCCAGGCACTGCGCACGCGGATCGCTTCGAAGGCCGGCACCCGGTGTGCCAGCAGCGGCCAGATGGCCTCCTCGAACCAGTGGTGATCGACCACGAGATCGTCGCACTCCGGATCGGCCTCCGGCGAGGGCGAGCGTCCGCACAGGAACTGCTCGCCCTCGGGTCGGAAGTAGACGCCGGCGGGATCCACCACCAGCGGGCAGCGTGGCAGCGCCTCGCGGCAGTGAAAGACGAACACCATGCGCTTGCGGCAGGACACCGGCAAGGGCGTGGCCTGCGCCATGGCGCAGATGGACGCGGCCGCCGGGCCGGCGGCGTTGACGAAGACCTCGGCGGAAAGCGACGCGCCGCTGGCCAGCGCTGCCCGGTGCAGGCGGTCACCGCGACGGCACAGGCCGACCACCTGGTCGTGGACGAAGTGCGCGCCGCCGGCACGCGCGGTGTCGCGGAACAGCATCAGCAGGGCATGCGGGTCGGTCCAGCCCTCGCCGTGGCCGAAGGCCGCCAGCGCAAGGTCGTCGGCACGAAGCCAGGCAAAGCGCCGGCGAAGGGCCGCCGGGTCCAGCGCTTCCACCCGTGCACCGAGGGCGTTCTGCCGTGCCACGTTCTCCGCCAGCCGGCCGGCCCCGGCCTCGCTGGCCAGCATCAGGTAGCCCTGCTCGACCAGGCCGGGCAGCGCGGTGTCCGCGGGTACCGGCAGGAAGCGGGACGGGTGACGCACGAACTCGGTGGCGAACAACGAGGCGGCGACGTTGACCGGGGTGGAGAACTGGTGGCGGATGCCGCCGGCGGAACGGGGGGTGGATGCCTGCTGGTAGGTGGGGTCGCGCTCGACCACGGTGACTTCGCCGGCAAAGCGCGGGTGATGCACCAGGAAGCAGGCGGTGGCGGCGCCGATCACGCCACCGCCGATGATGACGCAGCGTGGACGCGCCGCGGGGGAACCGGGCGTCGGTCTCATCGCAGCCGCTCTTGCCCGGTCAGTGACCCGCTGGCGAGGTCGTAGTGCAGTTGCAGAGAGGGTCCGGCGGTGACGCGCAGGATGCCGTCCACCTGGCCGTCGACCAGGTGCGGCAGCAACAATCCCTGGATGATGACCGTCAGCCGGTCACCGGCGATTTCGTGGCCGATCTTGTAGTGCATCGGCTGTCGCTGCCACTCGGCCAGGTCGTCCAAGGCAAGGAAGGTCTGCCAGGCACGCTGGTAGTAGGACAGCAGCGCCACCGGGAGCATGCGTTGCTGGCCATCGACGCTGCGCACGGGTGGCGTGGCATGAACCTGGTAGCCGTCGGTGTACAGCGTGTCCGTCGGCAGGTCGCGCACGAAGGCGGTGGCGCGGTCGACGTCGTCGACCTGTGCCGCAGCCGTGGCCATCCACAGTGCCAGCGCCGCCGGCAGGACGATGCGGCCGGGAATGATCAATGGTTGATCCGGCCGAGCACGCTGATCCGGCCATTGCGGAACTCGTGCAGCTTCATGAAGCCGGCGGGGGTGCCGAGGTAGCCGTCCACCCGCTGCAGGTTGTCGGAGAGAATGTCCGAGGGGGAGAAGTTCTCGTTGTCGAAGCGCGGGTCCGGGCCACCGTGGGTGTGATAGCTGGCACTGGCCACGGTACCTCCGGGCACCGACGAAGGCGAGCCGATGTCGACGCTGGACAGCTCCCCGCGCACCGGCCCGGTGAAGCCGTAGGTGCCGTCGCCGTTGCGGTAGATCCAGCCGCCGTACTCGCGGTTCTCGCGCACCGATACCGGGTTGATGCGGTTGAGTACCTGGCGGGCGGCATTGTCGCGGCCGCGAATGCGAATGGCCTCGTCGCGATCGTCGCTGCCGGAACTGGCGGCGACACCGATGGCCACCACCGCGCCGCCCAGCAGGGCGAGGTTGCGCCCGGTACGCGATGGCGGCGCTTCGCTGACCTCGTCGCCGTTGACCGACAGCCTCGTCGGTGCGCCGAATTGGCCGGAGAGGCGGAACAGCACCCGTGTCTCGTCGCCCTCGCGGTAGAGGGGATTGCGGCCGTCGCCGAGGCTGATGTCGAAGCGGTGGCCGGTGCGGGTGCGGCCGGTGAAGGCCAGGCTGCGGTAGCGGGCGCCGGACTCGTGCTGGAAGTGCTGCAGGGCGACCTCGTGGTCCGCGCCGCGCCAGGCGAACTGCACCGCGCCGGCGGTGGCATCGTCCTCGCGCTGCACCGAGAAGACGCCTGCCGTGAGGCGGCCGGCAGCGATGCCGGCATAGGCCGCGTGGCGGTCGTCGAGATCGTCCGCGCGGATGCGGGCATAGGCGAACTGGGCGTTGACGGCGCGGGTGATGGCCAGCTCCGCCGCCGCGCCATGGTACTGGAAGTCGCCGCGGGAGCCGCCGTGAAAGAAGGCCGGGTCCAGCGACAGGGCGTCGTCCAGCCGGCCATGGTCCTCGCCGCTGCCGGCGACGAAGTCCAGCGACAACGCGCCGAGCCGGGTGCCGATGCCGATGCGTCGTTCGCCGTCGACGAAGGCGGAATGACCGTGCAGCGCCGGTCCGCCCGGCGGTGCGGCAACGTGCACCTGCACGCCGTCATCGCCTGCTCCACCCGCCATGCGGGTTGGCGTGACCCGCTCCAGGGTCATCGCGCCATCGCCGAAGACCCGGTCTTCGGCGGCCGTGGACACGCCGGCATGGCCGACCAGTATTCCCGCGGCAAATCCTGCCACGCACAACCGTAACGCATTCATGTCGGCTCCCCTGCCAGTGGTTCCATGCAGGAGTCCGATTAAACCGCGAAAGGTTTTGCGCTGGCAACCGGGTGCCGGCGGACCCGGTCGAGCGGGCAGGGGCAGGGTACGGAAGGGCACGGCGGGCGACGTGCCGCGGCGAATCAGGACCCGGGGGTGAGGATCTCGATGCCGGCCTCGGCCAGCACTGCCGCCAGTTGTGCCGGCGGCGGACGGTCGCAGGCCAGCATGTCCACTTCGCTGGACTCGCAGACCCGCACGAAGGCACGCGAGCCGAACTTGGAATGGTCGGCGACGACGATGGACTGCTGGGCCTGGGCCATCACCGCGCGGGAGAACTCGGCCTCCTCCAGGTGGAAGTCCATGAACTCGCCGTCGTCGGTGATGGCGCCGATGGAAAGAATGGCGTAGCGCACGTGGAACTGGCGCACGAACTCGATGGAGGTCGGCCCGAACACGGCGGAATCGTCGGCGCGCAGTTCGCCGCCGCTGATGTGCACGCGGTTGCCCGGCACCGGCGCCAGGGTGCGCGCGATCTCGGTGCAGTTGGTCACCACCGACAGGCCGTCGTGGCGACGCAGGGCGCGGGCGACGAAGGCGGTGGTGGAGCCGGTGTCCATGATGATGGAGTCGCCGGAGGCGACACGGCTGGCGACCAGGTCGGCGATCACCGTCTTCTCCGCCATGTGCTCCTGCATGCGTCGCTGGAAGGGCGGTTCCTGGCGGTTGTGGTCGCTGAGCACGATGCCGCCATGCACCTTGGACACCAGGCCCTCGTCGATCAGCGGGCGGATGGTGCGGCGGATGGTTTCATCGGACACGCCAAGGGCGTGGGCGAGTTCCATGATGGAGCAGTCGCCGCTGGCGCGGACCATGCGCAGGATCTCTTCTCGGCGGCGATAGGCCTGCATCATCGGGACCCGTCCGGGGCGGCGATTGTCGAGCATTTTCGGGCGACTCTCTCGTCCATGAGGGCAGGTTAGCATAGCAAATCCCCACAAAACCATAAAATATCCACAAAAACCCTCTTTAACAGCGATTGGATGTTGGAATCTGTGGATTATTTGTGAGATTATTTTTCCGCCCGGTTGTGCCGCCGATCCCGGTTCGCGGTCACCCGACGCCTTGCCAAACCCTGACGACAATACAAATCGGAGGAAGACCAACGATGACCACCAGAACACGGCTTGCCACCGTCCTTGCCGGCGCCGCGATGGCCTCGGCGCTGGCCATGCCGGCGGCGGCGGTGGAGTCCGAGGACCCCATCAAGCTCACCCTGCACGACTGGACCGGCCAGCTGATCACCACCCGCATCATGGGCTCGGTGCTGCAGAAGGCCGGCTACAACGTCGAGTACGTGCAGGCCGACTACATCGCCCAGTTCGCCGGTCTGAAGAGCGGCGATCTCCACGTTGCCATGGAGATCTGGGAAACCACCGGCCGCGAGGCCATGGACGAGGCCACCGCCACCGGCAACGTCGAGAATCTCGGCGAGACCGGTCTGCAGGCCATCGAGGAATGGTGGTACCCGGCCTACATGAAGGAACGCTGCCCGGGCCTGCCCGACTGGAAGGCGCTGAACGACTGCGCCGAGGAGTTCTCCACCCCGGAGACCGCGCCCAGCGGCCGCTACCTCGGCGGACCGGTGACCTGGGGCGGCTTCGACGATGAACGTGTCGAGGCCCTGGAACTGGACTACGAAGTGGTGCATGCCGGCACCGACGCGGCCCTGTTCGCGGAGCTCGAGTCGGCCTACCAGCGCGAGGCGCCGGTCCTTTTGTGGGTCTATGCACCGCACTGGGCGCCGATCAAGTACGAGGGCGAGTGGGTGGAGTTCCCGCCCTACACCGCCGAGTGCTACGACGATCCGGCCTGGGGCAGCAACCCGGACATGGCCTATGACTGCGGCAAGCCGCGCGGCCCGATCTGGAAGGTGGCCAACAGCGGCGTCAAGGACAAGTGGCCCGGCGCGCACAAGGCCATTGGTGCCTTCACCCTGAACAACGACGAGATGGGTGCCATGGTGGCCGCCGTCGACCTCGAGGGCGGCACCGTGGAAGGCGTGGTCGAGCAGTGGATGGCCGACAACGAGGCACGCTGGAAGCCCTGGGTGGGCATGTAGTTCCAGGCGTTCTTCGCCAACCGCGGGCGGCGCCGTGAGAACGGCGCCGCTCCCACCGCAACGGCCGTGGAGCAGACATGACCGAGCCCCGCCGCACCAAGCTCGCCTGCCACGGCGTGTGGAAACTGTTCGGTCCCGGCGAGCGCGAGTTCCTGCGCCGCCAGGGCGACGACATCGATGACGAGAAACTCAAGGCCGCCGGACTGATCGGCGCCGTCCGCGACGTCAACCTGGCCATCGGCGAAGGCGAGATCTTCGTCATCATGGGCCTGTCCGGATCGGGCAAGTCGACCCTGGTGCGCTGTCTGTCCCGCCTGATCGAACCCGGTGCCGGGCGTATCCTGTTCAACGACACCGACCTGCTGCGCGCCAGCGAGTCGGCGTTGATCGAGATTCGCCGGCACAAGATGGGCATGGTCTTCCAGCACTTCGCCCTGCTGCCCCATCGCACCGTGCTCGGCAACGTAGCCTTCCCGCTGGAAGTGCAGGGTGTCGCGCGCGGTGAACGCGAGACCAGGGCCCGCGAGATCATCCGCCTGGTCGGCCTCGAGGGTCGCGAGCAGTACTACCCGCGGGAACTGTCCGGAGGCCAGCAGCAGCGCGTGGGCATTGCCCGCTCGCTGGCGGTGGAGCCGGAGCTGTGGTTCCTCGACGAGCCCTTCTCGGCGCTGGACCCGCTGATCCGGCGCGAGATGCAGGACGAGTTCATCCGCCTGCAGAACGTGCTGCGCAAGACCATCGTGTTCATCACCCACGATTTCGACGAGGCCATCCGCCTGGCCGACCGCATTGCCATCATGAAGGACGGCCGCGTGATCCAGACCGGCACCCCCGAACAACTGGTGACCGCGCCGGCCACCGACTACGTGGCCGAGTTCACCAACCACATCCCGCGGGCCAAGGTGCTGACGTTGCATTCGCTGATGCGGCCGCGCACCACCGCGCCGGTCGCCGGCCAACTGTCCGCCGCCGCGCGCGTGGCCGACATCGCCGGGGCGGTGGAGGCAGGCGCGGTGTACGCGGTGGCCAACGAAGCCGGCGAGGTGCTCGGCGAGATCGATCGCGAAGACCTGGTGTCGGTGTTCATGGACCGGAAGGGCGCCTGAGATGCGCCGAGAAGTGGCGTGGCGGCCGTGGCGCTGGTTCTGGTGTGGCGCGGCGGTGGTTTCCTTCGCCTTCTACTTCTTCCTATCCGACCTGTTGCCGCGCGCCGCCACCCGCTACCCGGCGCGCTGGCGGATACCGCTCAAGGATGACATCTCCGCGTTCATGGACTGGCTGGTGGAGGATGCGAGCTTCGGCCTGTTCACCTTCAAGGAATTCACCCGCGGCATCGCCTGGCTGCTGGAACTGCCGCTGAACCTGGCCACCAGCGGGTTTGCCACCGGCTTCGTCAGCGGCATCGGTGCCAATGCCGAGCAGGTGCTGCCACCGCTGTCCTGGGTGGCGGTGATCGGCGTCGCCTGGCTGATGGGCCGCTATGCCGGCGACCGCAAGCTGGCCTGGCTGGTGGCGGGCTGCTTCGGCTACCTGGCCCTGTTCGGCCAGTGGCAAAGCGCCATGATCACGTTGTCGTCCATCGTCATCGCGGTGCCCTTCGGCGTCGCCGGCGGACTGCTGCTCGGCATCGCCGGCTATCGTCACCGCGCGGTGGAGCGCGTGCTGACGCCGATGCTCGACCTGATGCAGACCATCCCCATCTTCGCCTACCTGGTGCCGATCCTGTTCCTGTTCGGCTTCGGCCCGGTGGCGGCCATGGTCGGCACCATCATCTACGCCATGCCGCCGATGGTGCGGGTGACCATGCTGGCGCTGCGCCAGGTGCCCGGGGAGATTGCCGAGTTCGGCCGCATGGCCGGCTGCACCCGGCGGCAGCTGACCTGGAAGGTGCTGGTGCCGTCGGCGGCGCCCGGGCTGATGGTGGGGGTCAACCAGGTCATCATGCTGTCCTTGAACATGGTCATCATCGCCTCGATGATCGGCGCCGGCGGCCTGGGCTACGACGTGCTGACATCGCTGCGCCGGCTGGACATCGGCGCCGGCATCGAGGCCGGCGTGGCCATCGTCGTGCTGGCCATTGCCCTCGACCGCCTGAGCCAGGCCTATGCCGCGCGCACGCCGGACTCGCGCAGGGACGACGACGCCTCGCCGCTGCAGCGTCACCGCTGGACCCTGCTCGCACTCGCCATCATCGTCGGCACCTACGTGGTCGCCCTGCTGGTGGCCGCCGTGGCCGAGTTCCCCGAGCGCTGGCAGATCACCACCGGCCCGTTCTGGGCGGCGCTGGTGAAGTGGGTCAACGTCAACTTCTACGATACCTTCGAGGCCATCAAGGCGGCCCTGCTGATCCACGTGCTGGTGCCGGTCAAGCGCTTCCTGCTGGCCATGCCCTGGGCCTGGGTGATCTTCCTGGTCGGCGCCGCCGGGTACTGGCTGGGAGGCTGGTCGCTGGCCGCGCTGGTCGGCGCCCTGGCCAGCTTCATCCTCGTCACCGGGCAGTGGGCCGACGCCATGGTCACCGTCTACCTGACCGGCATCTCGGTGGTCATCGCCGCCCTCATCGGCATTCCGGTGGGCATCTTCGCCGCCGGCAACGAACGCGCCTGGCGGGTGGTGCAGGCAGCCATCGACACGTTGCAGACATTGCCGTCCTTCGTCTACCTGATCCCGGTGGTGATGCTGTTCCGGGTCGGTGACTTCTCCGCCATGATCGCCATCATCGCCTATGCCATCGCCCCGGCCATCCGCTATACCGCCCACGGCATTCGCCAGGTCTCCACCGAGCTGGTCGAGGCCGGGGTCGTGTCCGGCTGCACGCGGCGGCAGCTGCTGTGGAAGATCCGCCTGCCACTGGCCATGCCGGAAATCATGCTCGGCATCAACCAGACCATCATGCTGGCCCTGTCGATGCTGGTGATCACCGCGCTGGTGGGCACCCGGGACCTTGGCCAGGAGGTGTACATCGCCCTGACCAAGGCCGATACCGGCCGCGGCATCGTCGCCGGCCTGTCGGTGGCCTTCATCGCCATCATCGCCGACCGCCTCATCGCCGCCGGCTCGGCGCGGCTGCGGCGCCGGCTCGGACTCGGCGAGGCCTAGACATGGAAGCCATCGAACGAGCGGCGTCCCTGTCCTGCTGGCGCGGGCCGGTGCACCCCGAGCCGCTGGGGGGTGGCATCACCAACGTCAATTTCGTGGTCGTCGACGAAGGTGTCCGCTACGTGGTGCGCGTGGGCGAGGACATCCCGGTGCACGGCGTGATGCGCTTCAACGAGCTCGCCGCCTCGCGTGCCGCCCATGCCGCCGGCCTGTCGCCGGCGGTGGTGCATGCCGAGCCCGGTGCACTGGTGCTGGACTTCGTCGACGGGCGCACGCTGGACGCCGAGGCGGTGCGCGCGCCGGGCATGCTCGAGCGCATCGTGCCCCTGGTGCAGAGCTGTCACCACGAGGTGCCCCGCCACCTGCGCGGTCCCTGCCTGGCGTTCTGGGTCTTCCAGGTGCTGCGCGACTACCAGCACACCCTGGTCGAGGGCAACAGCCGTCACCGCCAGCGGCTGCACCGCCTGGCCGGCATCGCCGACATGCTCGAGCGCGAGGTCGGCGCGGTGGAACTGGTGTTCGGTCACAACGACCTGCTGGCTGCCAACTGGATCGACGACGGCGAGCGGTTGTGGCTGATCGACTGGGACTATGCCGGCTTCAACAGCCCGCTGTTCGACCTGGGCGGCCTGGCTTCGAACAACGAGCTCGACGAAGACGCCGAGCGCCGCCTGCTGGCCGCCTACTTCGGCCTCGAGCCGGACCGATCGCTGTGGCGTCGCTACGCGGCGATGAAATGTGCCTCGCTGCTGCGCGAGACGATGTGGAGCATGGTCTCGGAACTGCATTCCGAGCTTGATTTCGACTTCGGCGCCTATACCGCCGAGAACCTAGACCGTTTCGAGCGCGCCTACGGCGACTTCGCCGGCGGTTGATCAACCCAGACCCAGGAGAGTTTCCCAACATGAGCGAGTTTCCCCGCCAGGCACGGATCGTCATCATCGGCGGCGGCATCGTGGGATGTTCCACCGCCTACCACCTGGCCGCGCTCGACGTCGACGAGGTGGTGCTGCTGGAAAAGGGCGACCTCACCTCCGGCTCCACCTTCCATGCCGCCGGCCTGGTCGGCCAGCTGCGCAGCAATGCCAACATCACCCAGTTGCTCGGCTACTCGGTGGACCTGTACCGCCGGCTCGAGGAGGAAACCGGTCTTGGCACCGGCTGGAAGATGAATGGCGGGCTGCGCCTGGCCTGCAATGCCGAACGCTGGACCGAGGTGCGCCGACAGGCGACCACGGCGCGTTCCTTTGGCCTGGACATGCAGTTGCTGACCGCCCAGGAGGCCTTGTCGCTGTGGCCGGCCATGGATGTCACCGACGTGGTCGGCGCCGCCTTCCTGCCCACCGACGGCCAGGCCAGCCCGTCGGACATCACCCGGTCGCTGGCCCGTGGCGCGCGCAGTGGCGGCGTGCGCATCTTCGAGAAGACCAGCGTGCAGTCGATCCAGGTGGAAGACGGCGCGGTGCGTTCGGTGACCACCGACCGCGGCGTGATCGAATGCCAGGTGGTGATCAACTGCGCCGGGCAGTGGGCCCGGGAAGTCGGCCGCATGGCCGGTGTCAACGTGCCGCTGGTCTCGGTGCAGCACCAGTACCTGGTGACCGAGCCCATCGAGGGCCTGCCCCGCGACCTGCCGACCCTGCGCGACCCCGACCGGCTGATCTACTTCAAGGAAGAGGTCGGTGGCCTGGTCATGGGCGGCTACGAGCCGAACCCGATTCCCTGGGCCGAGCAGGGCATCCCCGAAGGGTTCAACTTCTCGCTGCTCGACCCGGACTTCGATCATTTCGCGCCGCTGATGGAGCAGGCCATCATTCGCGCCCCGGTGCTGGAACGGGCCGGTGTGCGCGAACTGATCAACGGCCCGGAGAGCTTCACCCCGGACGGCAACTTCATCCTCGGCCAGGCACCGGAGGTGTCGGGCTTCTTCGTCGGTGCCGGCTTCAACGCCTACGGCATTGCCGCCGGTGGCGGCGCCGGCATGGCGCTGGCCGAGTGGGTGGCCCGTGGCGAGCCGCCCTTCGACCTGTGGCCGGTGGACATCCGGCGCTTCGGTCGCCCGCACCGGGACATCGACTGGGTGCGCAGCCGCACCCTGGAAGCCTATGCCAAGCACTACACCATGGCCTGGCCCTTCGAGGAACATGCCTCCGGGCGTCCCTGCCGTCGTTCGCCGCTGTACGATGACTTGAAGCAGCACGGCGCCTGCTTCGGCGAGAAGCTCGGCTGGGAACGTCCCAACTGGTTTGCCGGCGAGGGCGAGGTGGCCGAGGATGTCTACAGTTTCGGCCGTGGCAACTGGTTCGAGGCGGTGGGCCGCGAGCATCGCGCCGCGCGCGAGGCGGTGGCGTTGTTCGACCAGTCCAGCTTCGCCAAGTTCGAGGTGGTCGGCGCCGATGCCGAGGCGGCCCTGTCGCGCCTGTGTGCCGGCGACGTCACCCGTGCCCCCGGCAAGCTGGTCTATACCCAGATGCTCAATGCCCGTGGCGGCATCGAGTGCGACCTGACGGTGGCACGTCTGGCCCGCAACCGCTACTACCTGGTCACCGGCACCGGCTTCGCCACCCATGACCTGGCCTGGATCCGCGACCACCTGGCGCCGTCGACCAATGCCCAGGTGGTGGACGTGACCTCGGCCTGGGCGGTGCTGTCGATCATGGGGCCGCGTTCCCGCGACCTGCTGGCCGCGCTGACCCCGGACGATGTGTCCAACGAGGCCTTTCCCTTTGCCAGCGTGCGCGAGATCGGCGTCGCCGGCGCCCCGGTGCTGGCGCTGCGGCTGACCTATGTCGGCGAGCTCGGCTACGAACTGCACGTACCGGTGGAGTATGCACGCAACGTCTACCTGGCGCTGCTGCGCGAAGGTCGTGGGCATGGCCTGGTCCATGCCGGCTACCGCGCCATCGAGTCGCTGCGGCTGGAGAAGGGCTACCGTGCCTGGGGCGCCGACATCGGCCCGGACTACAACCCGCTGGAAGCCGGCCTCGGCTTCGCCGTGTCCCTTGCCGGAGAGCGCGACTTCATTGGCCGCGAGGCCTTGCTGGCGGCACGGGACAAGCCGTTGGCACGACGGCTGGCCTGCTTCACGGTGGACGACCCGGCGGTGGTGTTGCTCGGCCGGGAAACCATCCTGCGCAACGGCCAACGCGTCGGCTGGCTGTCCAGCGCGGGCTATGGCTACACCGTCGGCTGCAACATCGGCTACGGCTACGTGCGCAATGCCGACGGCGTCGACGATGACTACCTGGTCGGCGGCGAATACCAGCTGGAGGTGGCCACCGAGAAGGTCGCCGCCAGCGTGCGCCTGGAACCGCTCTACGATCCGCAGATGAAGAGGGTGCGCGCATGACGACCCAGCATGCCCGGATCGTCATCATCGGCGGCGGTGCCGTCGGTTGCTCCATCGCCTATCACCTCGCCGCCCTCGGCGAGACCGACGTGGTGGTGCTTGAACAGCACCGCGTGACCCACGGCGCCACCTGGCATGCGGCCGGCCTGGTCGGCCAGTTGCGCGGCAAGCGCAACCTGACCCGGCTGATGCAGTACGGTGCCGAACTCTACGGTCGGCTGGAAGCGGAAACCGGGCAGGCCACCGGCTGGCGGCCGGTGGGCTCGCTGCGGGTGGCGTCCTCCCCCGAGCGCTGGCAGGAAATCCTGCGCACCGCCACCACCGCGCGCGGCTTCGGCTTCGAACTGGAACTGCTGACCGCGGCCGAAGCGGCACAGAAGTTCCCGCTGATGACCACCGACGGGGTCCACGGCGCGGCGTGGATTCCCGGCGACGGCTACATCGATCCCACCAGCCTGACCAATGCCTACGTGGCCGGCGCCCGGCGCGGCGGGGTGGTGTTCCGCGAAGGCGTCACCGTGACCGGCTTTCGCATCGACGGAGACCGCGTGCACACGGTGCACACCAGCGACGGCGACTACCAGGTGGAAACGGTGGTCAACGCGGCCGGGCTGTGGGCACGGCAGGTCGGCGCGCTGGCGGGGGTGGCGGTGCCGGCCGGTGTCGTGGAGCACCAGTACATGGTGACGGTGAAGTCCGAGCGGGTCACCGCCGACCTGCCCACCTTCCGCGACCCGGACAAGCTGGCCTACGTCAAGCCGGAGGCGGGCAGCCTGGCGCTGGGTGGCTGGGAAGCCAATGCCCCGGCCTTCGCCGAGCGCGGCATGCCGCCGGGCTTCGGCCGCGAACTGCTGCCGTCCAACATGGATCGCTTCGAGCAGATCGTGCTGGCCGCCGCCGAGCGCATGCCGATCCTCGGTGAACTCGGCATCCGCGAACTGATCAACGGCCCGATCCCGGTGTCGCCGGACGGCGAGCCGGTGATGGGGCCGGTGCCCGGCCTGGACAACTTCTTCGTTGCCTGCGGCTTCACCGCCGGCATCGCCGCCTCCGGTGGTGCCGGCAAGACCATGGCCGAGTGGATCACCCGGGGGGAGCCGGAGTACGACATCTTCGGCTTCGACGTGCGTCGCTTCGGCCCCCACCATGCCCGCCGCGAGGTGCTCTGTGCACGCGCGGTGGAGAGCTATGGCCGCTACTACGCCATGCACTGGCCGGGCGAGGAGAGCCAGGTGGCGCGCGAGCTGCGCCTGGCGCCGCTGCACGGCGAGCTGAAGACGCGTGGCGCGGTGTTCGGCCAACGCTTCGGCTGGGAGCGTCCCAACTGGTTCGCGGTGGTCGGCGACGGTGCCGAGCATGCCTTCGACCGGCGCGCGACGCGCGCCTTCGCCAACATCGCCCGCGAACACCGCGCGGTGCGCGAGGGCGTGGCGCTGATCGACCAGTCCAGCTTCGCCAAGCTCCAGGTGGAGGGGCCCGATGCGCTGGCCGTGCTGCAGCCCTTGGCCGGCGCCGACCTGTCGCGGCCGGCGGGGCGGGTGTCCTATACCCAGTTGCTCAATGCCCGCGGCGGCATCCAGTGCGACCTGACCATCATGCGCACCGGTGAGCAACGCTTCTACGTGGTCACCGGCAGCGGCTTCGGCGTGCATGACTTCCACTGGATTCGCAGCCACCTGCCCGCCGATGCCCGTGTCACCACCCGCGAGGTGACCGCGTCGCTGGCAGTGATCAACCTGGTCGGGCCGTTGTCGCGACAGGTGCTGGCCGCGGCCAGCGACGACGACGTCGGCAACGACGCCCTGCGCTACGGCTGGTGTGCAAGCGTCCACGTCGGCGCCACCGAGGTGCTGGCGGCGCGGGTCGGATACGTCGGCGAGCTTGGCTACGAGCTGCACGTGCCGGTGGACCAGGCGGTGCCTGTCTACCGGCGACTGCGCGAGGCCGGTGCCGCCCACGGCATCATCGATGCCGGCTACGGCGCCATCGACAGCCTGCGCATGGAAAAGTCCTACCGCTACTGGAGCGCCGACATCGGTCCGGACGACAGCCCGCTGCAGGCCGGACTGGGTTTCTGCGTGCACTTCGACAAGGGCGATTTCATCGGCCGCGAGGCCTTGCTGGCAGAGCGCGAGGCCGGCAGCCGCCGCGCGCTGTGTACCTTCCTGGTGGATGGTCCGGCCATTTTCTACGGCGCTGAGTGCATCGTCTTCGACGGCGAGGTGGTGGGTTCGACCACCAGCGCCAACTATGGCCACACGGTGGAACGCAACATCGCCCTCGGCTACCTGCCCGCCGCGCTGGCCGGGGAGCGGCGCTTTTCCATCGAGGCCTTCGGCCAGCGCTATGCCGCCGAGCGCATCGACGGCGCCGCCTACGATCCAGGCATGCTGCGCCTGAAGGGCTGACGAGGACAACAACGAGGAGGGGACATGAACGAAGCCATCGAACAATTCATCGCCACCGGTCATGTCGACGCGGCACCGGGGGAGGTGCGCGCCGAGCGGCTGGGCGGCCTGACCAACCGCGTCTACCGGGTCGAGACGGGTGGCCGCAACTACCTGCTGCGCATTCCCGGCCAGGGTACCGAGGAATACATCGACCGTGCCGCGGAGAAACACGATGCCCTCGCCGCCGCGCAGGCCGGGGTGTCGGCCAGGGTGCTGCACTTCGACGTCGATACCGGGGTGATGCTGGCCGAGTACATCGACGGCGTTACCCTCGATGCCGAGCGCTTCGCCGATGCCGGCGCGGTGCGTCGCAGCGCCGAGGCATTGAAGCGCCTGCACGGGTCATGCCAGCCGTTTCAACGACGCTTCGAGGTGTTCGAGCAGATCGACGAGTACCTCGCCCTGGTCGAGTCCCTGGATGCCAGCGTGCCGGACGGCTATGCCCAGGTGCGCGACCGCGCCGCCGAGGTGCGTCGCGTGCTGGAGGCGAAGCCGGCGAAGCTGGCGCCCTGTCACTGCGACCCGCTGGCGGAGAACTTCATCGACACCGGCTCGCAGGTGTACATCGTCGACTGGGAGTACGCCGGCAACAACGACCCCATGTGGGACCTCGGCGACCTCTCGGTGGAAGCGGGCTTCGATGCCGACCGCGACGAGCTGCTGCTCGCAACCTACTTCGGCGGCAGGCCACCGGCCGACCAGGTCGGACGCATGATTGCCTACAAGATGCTGTGCGATCTGCTGTGGACCCTGTGGGGCGTGGTGCAGCATGCCAACGGCAACCCCGCCGAGGACTTCTGGAGCTACGCGGTGAACCGCTTCGAACGCTGTCAGCGATTGATGGCGGAACCGGGCTTCGCCCGCGCGGTGGCCTCGATCTGAATCTCGTCGACGGCGCCGGCCAGCGAGCGTGACCAGCGGCCCACCGTTTCCCGGCCCGGTGCCGGATGGTGCGGAATCAGCAGCGAGCAGCACAGCGATGCCAGCGCCAGTGCCGCGCCGACCAGGAACACCCAGGCCGGCGAGGCGATCCAGACCACGCCCAGCAGCACCGGCAGGATCACCGCCGCGACGTGGTTGATGGTGAAGGCCACGCCGGCGGTGGAGGCGATGTCGGCCGGGTCGGCGATCTTCTGGAAGTAGGTCTTGATGGCAATGGCCAGGGCGAAGAAGAAGTGGTCGGCGATGTACAGGCCGGCGGCCAGGGTGGCATCGGTGACGAAGGCATAGGCGGTGAAGATGACCACCAGGCCGATGTACTCGAAGATCAGCGCGGTGCGCTCGCCGACGCGCCCCACCAGCCGCCCGATGCGATGGGCGAACAACACGTTCAAGATGGCATTGACCAGGAACAGGATGGCGATCTCGCCGACGCCGTAGCCGAACTTCTCCACCATCAGGAAGCCGGCGAAGACGACGAAGATCTGCCGCCTGGCGCCGGACAGGAAGGTCAGCAGGTAGTACAGCCAGTAGCGCCTGCGCAGCACCATGCGCTTGTGTTGCTCGACCTTCTGCTCGAAGCGCGGAAAGGCAAGGTAGCAAAGCACCGCGATGGCGGCGGTGGCGCCGCCGCCGACGGCATAGATGAAGCGGTACTCCAGGCCGAGCAGGTCCGAACACAGCCAGATCAGGGCAAAGGACGCCATCGAGGTCAGCGAGCTCACCGCGATCACCCGGCCGAGAAATTCCGGCGCCTCCTTCTTGTCCAGCCATTGCAGCGCCAGCGAGGAATGCGCGGTCTCGAAGTAGTGGTAGCCGATCGACATGGCCACGGTGGTGGCGTACAGGCCGATGACGGTGGGAAACCAGCCGGTGACCAGGGTGCCGACACCGAGCAGCAGCAGGGACACGTAGGCCAGCATCTGCTCGCGCATCACCAGCAGCAGGAAGACCGCGGCGAAGGACAGGAAGCCGGGTACCTCGCGCAGGCTTTGCAGGATGCCGATCTCCACGCCGGTGAAGGCGGCCCGCTCGATGGCGAAGTTGTTCAGCAGCGCCGACCAGGTGGCGAAGCTCAGCGGCACCGCGGCGGCCATCAGCAGCAACAGGATGTCGGGTCGACCGCGCAGTCGCGAAAGCATGTTGTACTCGAAGGTTGGCGGGGCGGGGTGCGGGTCAGCGCACGCTGCGTCCCATGCGTTGCCAGCGCAGTGAAAGCCGCTCGTCCACCGACAGCCAGACCTGCCTGGCCACGCCGATGACGTTGGCCAGGGGAATGGGACCGAACAGCCGCGAGTCCTGGGACTGGTTGCGGTTGTCTCCCATCACGAAGACCTCGCCGTGGGGCACCGTGAACTCGGCGCGTTCACTGCCCGGGTGGGTCCATTGTACCTCGTAGACGCCGGCGGCTCCCTGCTCGGTGACGACGATGCGGCCGTCGCCGGCATCTTCCTCGCGCACGCTCAGCAACTGCCCGTTGCGACGCACGCTGGTGCCGTTGATCTCGATGCGGTCGCCGGGCAGGCCCACCAGGCGCTTGATGAAGACCAGGTTGCGGTTGTCCGGGTAGATGAACAGCACCACCTCGCCGTGCCGCAGCGAGCGCGCGCAGCCGGGGCAGTTGACCCGCTTGTCGGCGTAGAGGAAGTCGCCGCGCAGGATGCCCGGGGCCATGGACTGCGAGGGAATCCGGAAGGGCTCGACCACGTGGCTGCGCAGGTAGCCGCCGCCGAGCTTGAATACCACCACGTAGGCGAAGAACAGCACCGCCAGGTACAGCGGCACGGTCTGCCAGGGACGCGGCGGACGCGGTTCGCGCCAGGCCTGCCAGAGGGCGTCGAGGATGCCGACCAGCCAGGCGCCGGCGGCCAGCAGCAGCGAGGCCGCCACCGCGGCCACCAGGAAGCGGTCCGGCACCATCAGCGAGGCGAAGGAGACCAGCGAGAAGCAGCCGGTGCAGAAGGCGACGAACACCCAGCCCGCGCGGTTCGGCTGACCGTTGGCCAGCTGGCCGAAGCCCGGCAGCACCAGCGCCATGGCGCCGGCCACCAGCACCGACAGCAGGTCGCCACGTGGGGTGCGCCTGGGCGCCTGTTCGCTCGTGTCCAAGGCCTCGTTCCTGTGCGGGCGCGTCGCCGAAGGTGGGGACGCGGCGCGCCCATGTCGCCGGGGCGCGCATGTTATCATGCCCGCGCGTCGGCGAAGCGGTGAATCGGCCCGCGGCCCGCGCACGATCCGCCACCTGTTTCCCTTGATCGGAGTCACCAGGAAGCCAAGTTCGTGAAAACCGGGTTCTTCGTCACCTGCCTGGTCGACCTCATGCGACCCTCGGTGGGATTCGCCGCCATCGACCTGCTCGAGTCCGCCGGCTGCCAGGTGGATGTGCCGGCCGCGCAGACCTGCTGCGGCCAGGTCGCCTTCAACAGCGGCGACGTCGCCGGCGCGCTGCCCATCGCGCGCCAGGTCATCGAGGCCTTCGCCGACTACGACTACGTGGTGGTGCCGTCCGGCTCCTGCGCCGGCATGATCCGCAGCCACTACCCGGAACTGTTCGAGAACGACCTCGCCTGGCGCCGACGCGCGCTGGAACTGGCCGAGCGCACCTACGAGCTGACCAGCTTCCTCAACGAGGTGGCCGGGCTGGCCCTGGACGATGCCGGGCGTTCCGCGCGGGTGACCTACCACGACTCGTGCTCCGGGCTGCGCGAGCTCGGCGTGCATGCCCAGCCGCGGGCACTGCTCGGCCAGCTCGACGGCGTCGAGCTGGTGGAACTGGCCGATGCCAATGTCTGCTGTGGCTTCGGCGGCACCTTCTGCACCAAGTACCCGGACATCTCCACCCGCATGGTCGACGACAAGGTCGAGCAGGTCGCCGCCACCGGCGCCGACATCCTGCTCGGCGGCGACCTCGGCTGCCTGCTCAACATCGCCGGGCGCATGCGTCGCCAGGGGATCACCACCCGCGTCTTCCACGTTGCCGAGTTCCTCGCCGGGGAAGTCGACGACGCCGGCATCGGCGAGCGGCCGACGGAATCGTCGTGAGCGTCTCGGCATCGACCACGGCCTTTCGCCAGCGCACGCGGCGGGCACTGCTCGACGGCGACCTGCGTGCCGCCCTCGGCCGGGCGCGGGGTGGCTTCGTCGAGCAGCGACGCGCCGCCTTCGAGGCCCTGCCCGAGTTCGAGGCCCTGCGCGAGGCGGCCAACGAGATCCGCGAGCACACCCTGTCGCACCTGGACTACTACCTGGAGCAATTCGAGGACCAGGTCCGCGCCAACGGTGGCACCGTGCACTGGGCCGCCAGCGCCGAGGACATGAACCGCATCGTGGTGGACATCTGCCGTCAGGCGGGGGCCAAGCTGGTGACCAAGGGCAAGTCCATGGTCAGCGAGGAAACCGATCTCAACGGCGCCCTGCGCGAAGCCGGCATCGAGCGCATGGAAACCGATCTTGGCGAGTACATCATCCAGCTTGCCGACGAGCCGCCGAGCCACATCATCGCCCCGGCGGTGCACAAGACCCGGGCCCAGGTCACCGAGCTGTTTCACCGCAACCACGGCCGCTACGGCATCACCGAGCGCGCCGAGAACCGCACCGAGATCGTCGCCGAGGCGCGCAAGGTGCTGCGCGAGGCCTTCCTCGCCGCCGACGTCGGCATCACCGGCGCCAACTTCCTGGTTGCCGAGACCGGCGCCAACATCATCGTCACCAACGAGGGCAACGGCGACCTGACCTCCTGCCTGCCGAAGGTGCACATCGTCACCGCCGGCATCGAGAAGGTCATCCCCACGCTGGACGACCTGTCGGTGTTCCTGCGCCTGCTGGCGCGCAGCGCCACCGGCCAGGAGATGTCCGCCTACAGCACGCTGTACGCCGGTCCGGCCCGGCAAGGGGACGATGACGGACCATCGGAATACCACGTGGTGCTGCTCGACAACGGCCGCTCCACCATGCTCGGCAACGAGTTCCACGAAATGCTTCGCTGCATTCGCTGCGGCGCCTGCCTCAACCACTGCCCGGTGTACAGCAACATCGGCGGCCATGCCTATGGCTGGATCTACTCCGGGCCGATGGGCTCGGTACTGACCCCCCTGTTCCAGGGACTGGACAAGGCCTATGACCTGCCCAATGCCTGTACCCTCAACGGCCGCTGCCAGGAAGTGTGCCCGATGCGCATTCCGCTGCCCTCGCTGCTGCGCCGGCTGCGCCAGCGACAGGTGGAGGCGAGGCTGACCCCGGCCCGGCAGCGCTTCGCCCTGGCCTGGTGGTCCCGCATCGCCGCGCGACCACGGCTCTACCGCTTCTGTACCAACCTCGCCACCCGCTCGATGGCCTGGCTGGGGCGGCGCAACGGCACCCTGCGCCGGCTGCCCGGCGCCGGTGGATTTACCCGCGGGCGCGACTTTCCCGCGCCCCAGGGCGCCACCTTCATGACCCGCTGGCGCGATCGCCAGCGGCAGCGCCCGTGAGCCGCGAGCGCATCCTCGGCGAGATCCGGCGCTCGCTGAAACGCCGCGAGGCGCTGGACGGCAACACCGTGCGCGCCCTCGAGGCGCGCACCGCCGCGATCCGGCCCCACGTGCAGCCGGCCTTCGACGAGCCGCTGGTGGAACGCCTGCTGCGCAAGCACCTGGCCCTGCACGGCAGTGCCGAGCGGATCGCTGCGAGCGCGGACATCGTCGCCGCGGTGGTCGCCTACCAGCAGCAGCACCAGCTGCCCCCGGCACTGGTGGCGGCGAAGCGGGCGCCGTTGTCTTCGTTGACCTTCGAAGGTATCGAGGTCGCCTTCCGCCCGGCGGTGGGCAGCGACCGCCTGTCGCTGGTGGTGGCCGAGGCGGCGATCGCCGAGACCGGCACCGTGGTGCTGGTGTCCGGCGCCGGCGCGCCGATGACCCACCACTACCTGCCCGAGCACCACCTGGTGGTGGTGCCGGAATCGAAGGTGGTGCGCTGGCAGGAAGATGCCTGGACGCTGCTGCGACGGCGCCCCGACTTTCCGCCGCGCGGCATGGCCATGATCTCCGGGCCGTCGAAGACCGCCGACGTGGAGCAGACCATCGAGTACGGTGCCCACGGGCCGCGCAACGTTCACCTGCTGGTTCTCGACGACACGGGCGAGGCGTGAACGGGCCGCTGTTCCGGGCTGGAGACGGCAGCTTCGACCAGCTGGCGGCGTCGTTTCGCTGGCAGATCCCGGCCCGCTTCAACATCGCCGCCGCCTGCGAGCACCGCGAGCTCGGCGAACAGGTGGCGGTGTACTGCGAGAACGATGCCGGCGCTGCCGGCCGCTACACCTTCGACGACCTGCGCCGCGCCTCCAACCGCTTCGCCAACGTCCTCGCCGGCCTCGGCATCGGTGCCGGCGACCGGGTCGCCATCGTCCTGCCGCAGCGCATCGAAACCGCCATCGGCCACCTCGCCGCCTTCAAGCTGGGCGCCATCACCGTGCCGCTGTCGGTCCTGTTCGGCGCCGATGCCCTGCGCTACCGGCTGGGTGACAGCGGTGCCCGGGTGGTGCTGTGCGCCGCCGGCCACCGCGAGGTACTCGAGACGCTGCGCGGCGAACTGCCAGATCTTGAGCGGGTGATCGACTGCGATGCCGCCAGCGCTGGCTTCTGGTCGCTGCTGGAACGCGCCGCCGACGAGATCGCGGTGGCCGACACCGCCGCCGACGACCCGGCGCTGATCATCTACACCTCCGGCACCACCGGTCCGCCCAAGGGGGCGCTGCTGGCGCATCGCTGCCTGCTCGGCAACCTCACCGGATTCGAACTGTCGCAGGACTTCTTCCCGCGCGAGGACGACTTGATGTGGACCCCGGCGGACTGGGCCTGGACCGGCGGCCTGGTCGACGCCCTGCTGCCTGCGCTGCTCTACGGCCGGCCGGTGCTCGGCCATGCCGGTGGCAAGTTCGACCCGGAGCGTGCGCTGGAACTGGTCGGCCGCTACCGCGTGCGCAACGCCTTCATTCCGCCCACCGCGCTGAAGATGATGCGCCAGGTGCCGGGCATCCGCGAGCGCTACAAGGTGTCGCTGCGCTCGGTGATGTCCGCCGGCGAGGCCATGGGCGCGGAACTGCTCGAGTTCGGCCGCGAGGCCTTCGGCATCGACATCAACGAGATGTGGGGGCAGTCGGAGTTCAACTACATCGTCGGCAACTCCGCCACCATCCTGCCGGTGCGGCCGGGCTCCATGGGCCGGCCCTACCCGGGGCACCGCGTCACCACGGTGGACGAGGCGGGCAACGAGAAGCCCTGCGGCGAGATCGGCGAACTGGTTGCCCACCGCGACGACCCGGTGATGTTCCTCGGCTACTGGCAGCGTGACGACGCCACCACCGAGAAGTTCATCGGCCCGTGGTGGAGCACCGGCGACATGGGCTACCGCGACGAGCAGGGCTACCTGTGGTTCGTCGGGCGCAAGGACGACGTCATCTCCAGCGCCGGCTACCGCATCGGTCCCGGCGAGATCGAGGACTGCCTGCTGACCCACCCGGCGGTGCAGCAGGCGGCGGTGGTGGGCTGTCCCGATCCGCTGCGCGGCGAGATCGTCAAGGCCTTCATCGTGCTGGCCGCCGGCCGGGTCGGCGACGAGGCCCTGCGCGACGAGATCCGCGAAGCGGTGAAGACCCGGCTGGCCGCCTACGAGTACCCGCGCGAGATCGAGTTCATCGACGCCTTGCCGATGACCACCACCGGCAAGGTCCGGCGCATCGAGCTGCGCGAACGCGAACGCCGCGCCAGGTCGTCCTCCTAGCCGGGCCGGCCGACCATGCGGCCGAGGTCGCGACCGCCGAGCAGGTGCAGGTGGATGTGCAGCACTTCCTGGTGGCCGTCGCGGCCGCAGTTGAGCAGCAGCCGGTAGCCGCTTTCGTCGATGCCCTCGTCGGCGGCGATCTTCCGCGCCACCGTCATCATCCGCCCGAGCACCGCCTCGTCGTCGGCGTGCACGTCGTTCATGGTCGGGATCAGCCGGTTCGGCACCACCAGCACGTGCACCGGTGCCTGCGGGTTGATGTCGCGGAAGGCGGTGACCAGCTCGTCCTGGTAGAGCATGTCGGAGGGGATCTCCTTGCGGATGATCTTGCTGAAGATGGTTTCTTCGCTCATGGCGCCGGGGTTGTCGGGTGGTTCGGGCGGTGCCATTCTAATGGAGCGATCAAACCCGTTACAATCAAACCCTTTGCCCCGTGGCCGCGAGCGCGGGGACGAACGGCGAGTACCACGATGGAAACCTTCAACGCATTTCGAATCCACGAAGCCGACAAGGGCGTGCGCGCCGGCTTCGAAACCCTGTCCGTGGACGATCTCACGCCCGGCGAGGTGGTGATCCGCGTCCACTACTCCGGGGTCAACTACAAGGATGCGCTGGCCGCCACCGGCAAGGGGCGGATCCTGCGCAAGTACCCGCTGAACGGCGGCATCGACCTGTCCGGCACGGTGATCTCCAGCGAGGTCGGGCAGTTCAGCGAAGGCCAGCAGGTGCTGGTGGTGGGCTGCGGCCTGTCCGAGGTCCACGACGGCGGCTTTTCCGAGATCGCGCGGGTGCCGGCCGGCTGCGTGGTGCCGTTGCCGCGCGGCCTGACCCTGTTCGACGCCATGGCCATCGGCACCGCGGGCTTCACCGCGGCACTGGCGGTGCTGCGCATGGAACAGCTCGGCCAAACCCCGGACATGGGCGAAGTGGTGGTCACCGGCGCCACCGGCGGCGTCGGCAGCGTCGCCATCGACCTGCTCTCGGCGCGCGGCTACGAGGTGGTGGCCTTCACCGGCAAGACCGACCAGGCCGACTACCTGCACGGCCTCGGCGCCGCGCGACTGCTGGATCGCAACCAGGTGGACTTCGGCAGCCGGCCGATGGAGAAGGCCACCTACGGCGGCGCCGTGGACAGCGTCGGCGGAGACACCCTGGCCTGGCTGACGCGCACGGTGAAGCCCTTCGGCAACATCGCCTCGGTGGGCCTGGCCGGTGGCCACAAGCTGGAAACCACGGTGATGCCCTTCATCCTGCGCGGCGTGTCGCTGATCGGCATCAACTCCATCGAGATGCCGGGCGAACTGCGCCAGCGCGCCTGGGACATGCTCGGCCAGGACATGCGACCCCGCCATCTCGACCAGATCGTCTCCCGGGTGGTGGAGTTCGACCAGCTCCCCGGCGTGTTCGACGACTACCTGTCGGCGCAGGTGACCGGTCGCACCGTGGTCCGGCTGCATGCCGAGCACTGAACCGGATCACGGGCGGCGACGGTGAGCGGCGCCGGCAGGGACGAGCCGCCGGGCCGGCCGGTCTACGGCTACTGGAAGGAACTGCCCACCCGCTGGGCGGACAACGACTGCTATGGCCATGTCAACAACTCGGTCTACTACTTCTACATCGACAGCGTGGTCAACAGCTACCTGGTCGAGGCCGGCGGCCTGGTGCCGTCGACCTCGCCGACCATCGGCGTGGTGGTCGAGTCGCACTGTCGCTATGCCCGCTCGTTCAGCTATCCACAGGTGGTCGAGGCCGGTCTGCGCGTGCTCTCGGTGGGCAATTCCAGCGTGCGCTACGAAGTCGGCATGTTCCATCCCAAAGACCAGCGGGCCTCGGTCTGGGGCGGCTTCACCCACGTCTTCGTCGATCGCGCCGAGCAGCGGCCGGTGACCATTCCGGCCGACATTCGCCTTGCCCTGGAACGGATCACCCGGGTCGACGGGCAATGAGCGACTACATGAACCGCCTCGACGGCGATGCCTTCCGCGCGCTGGACCGCAAGGCCGTGACCCTGCTCGGCATGTCCGGGGTGGGCAAGACCACGCTGTGCAACAAGCTGCCCAGCGATGCGTGGTTCCACTACTCCGGCGACTACCGCATCGGCACCCGCTACCTCGACGAACCGATCCTCGACAACATCAAGCGCGAGGCGATGAAGGTGCCGTTCCTCGCCGAGCTGCTGCGCCAGGACTCGATCTACATCTGCCACAACATCACCACCGCCAACCTGAGCCCGGTGTCGACCTTCCTCGGCAAGATCGGCGACCCGGCCCGTGGCGGCATCGCGGTGGCCGAGTTCAAGCGCCGCCAGGCGCTGCACATGGACGCCGAGTACCGCGCCATGTGGGATGTCGAGGCCTTCATCGACAAGGCCTGGCAGGTCTACGGCTATCGTCACTTCATCAACGACGCCGGCGGCAGCCTGTGCGAGCTCGATGACGAGTCGTTGTTCAAGACCCTGGCCACGCGCACCCTGATCGTCTACCTGCGGGCGCCGGACGACATGCTCGAGGAACTGGCGTCGCGGGCGGCGCGTCATCCCAAGCCGCTGTACTTCCGTCCCGACTTCCTCGACGACAACCTTGCCGCCTACCTCGCCGAGCGCGGCCTGGCGCATGCCGACCAGGTCGAGCCGGACGACTTCTCGCGCTGGATCTTCCCGCGCCTGGTGGCCTGGCGCCTGCCGCGCTACCAGGCCATCGCCGAGCGCTACGGCGTCACCGTCGACGCCGGCTGCATCGGCGAACTGCGCGACGAGGCCGACGTGGTCGAGCTGATCGCCAACGCCCTGGACGGAGAACGCTGATGCCGCTGGTCGCCAACAGCAAGCTGCCCGGATTCGCCCGCCTGCGTGCCGAGGGCGAGGAAGTGCTCGATCCCGATCGCGCCCAACACCAGGACATCCGCGAACTGCACATCGGCATCCTCAACATGATGCCCGATGCCGCGCTGGAAGTGACCGAGCGCCAGTTCATGCGCCTGGTGGGCGGTTGCAACCGCATTGCCCAGTTCTATGTCTATCCGTTCAGCCTGCCGCCGATTCCGCGCGGCGCCGAAGCCCGGGAACACATCGACCGCTACTACTTCGACGTCGAGCAGCTGCGCGAAGAGGGCCTCGATGCGCTGATCATCACCGGCGCCATTCCCGGCGACGACATCACCCGCGAGCCGTTCTGGGAACCCCTTGGCCCGGTGCTCGACTGGGCCCGGGACAACGTCACCTCCACCCTTTGCGCCTGCCTCGCCACCCACGCGGTGATGAAGTACTTCTGGAACATCGACCGCCAGCCGCTGGGCTTCAAGCGCTGGGGGGTGTATCCCCACCGCCGCCGCGTCATGCACCCGCTGGTACGCAACATCAACACCCGCTTCGACGTGCCGCACTCGCGCTTCAACGAGATCTACGCCGAACAGATGCGCGAGCACGGCGTCGAGGTGCTGGTGGACAGCGAGCAGGCCGGGGTCCACCTGGCGGTCAGCCCGGACGGCTTTCGCTTCGTCTTCTTCCAGGGTCACCCGGAATACGACCAGAACAGCCTGCTGAAGGAATACAAGCGCGAGGTGGCGCGCTTCGTGCGTGGCGAGATCGACACCTACCCGCCGTTTCCGGAGCACTATCTCGGCGAGGAGGGCCGGCAACTGCTCGACGAGTTCCGCCGCGCGCTGCTCGAGAGCGACGACCGCGCCGCGACCTTCGCCGACTTTCCCGAGGCGGCGGCACTGGCCGAGACCGACTACACCTGGGGGGACACCGGCAAGATCGTGTTCAACAACTGGCTGGGGCTGGTCTACCAGCTCACCGGGGCCGAGCGCGACCAGCCCTTCATGCCCGGCATCGACCCGGCCGATCCCCTCGGCTGGCGTCACCGGCGCTGATCCGCCGCGCGCCAACGACCGGTCAGTCGCTTTCCGCCGCCAGCGGCACCTGCTGGTTGAGCCGCAGCAGCACGAGGCGGCCGTCGTCGTAGCGGAAGTGGTGCACCGCGTCGCGGGCCAGCTTCTCGCCGTAGTCGTCGACCAGGTCCCAGCCGGTGGCGAGGCTGATGGCGGCCCGGATCACCCCCTTGTGGGTGATCACCGAGAGCGTGGCCTGGCCGGGGTCGCGCTCGGCCAGCCAGCGCGCCAGCCGGGCGCGCACGTCCCGCGGCGACTCGCCGCCGTCGGGACGGAAGTCCAGCCCGCGGCGCTCGTTCTCGGCCATGGCCTGGCCCAGCTCGGCGCGCAGTTCCGCGAGTTTCCGTCCACTCCAGCGACCCCAGTCCATTTCCACCAGCGCCGGGGCGAGGCAGTAGTGCGCGACGCCGAGGCAGGTGGCACTTTGCCGCGCGCGCAGCAACGGGCTGACATGCCATTGACCGTTGCGCACCGCGTCGGGCAGTTGCCAGCGACGCATGCGGCGGGCACCGTCCTCGGCAAGGGCAATGTCGGACTGGCCCTGGATGCGACCCTCCCGGTTCCAGCCGGTGACGCCGTGGCGCATCAGGTACAGGTCAGCCATGGCGGCCGACCACGTCGTCGACGAGGGTGCCGAGGCGGCGGGCGGCGGCATCCAGGCCGTGGTGCTCGCGCACCAGCGCGCGACCGCATTCGCCCATGCGCGTGACCACCGCCGGGCGCCTGGCCAGGTAGTCCACCGCGGTGGCCGCGGCGGCGACGTCGCCGGGCGGATACAACCACGCCGAGCGGCCGTGGCGAACCACCCCGGCCACCCCGCCGTCGCGCCCGGCGACCACCGCCAGGGCGCGCGAGGCGGCTTCCAGCAGCACCATGCCGAAGGCCTCGTTGCGCGCCGGCCAGAGCATCAGCGTCGCCTGGTCGAGCACTGCCGCCAGGGCCTCGCCTTCCAGTCGTCCATGGCAGCGCAGCCGCTCGCCGCAGATTGCGCGCAGACGCTGTTCGACCTCGTGCCGACGTGGCCCGTCGCCGACCACGTCGAGGCTGTAGTCGCGCTGGTCGAGGCGGGCGAGGATGTCACCCAGTTCCTGCCAGGAGCGCGCCTTGTCGCCGTCGCGCATGCGTGCCACCGTCACCAGGGCGAGACGATCGGCCGGTTGCCGGGGCGCCGCCGGCGGCCACTGCGCGAGCTCGATGAAGGGCGCCAGCAGCAGGATACGGGCGCCGCTGGCCAGGAGCGGCGCGGCGCAGGGCAGGTCGCGGCGGTTCAGGACCACGCTGGCGGCGGCGACGGACAGGCAGTGCATGGCCTGGCGGTGCCCCTCCTGCCACGCTCCGCCGGCCTGCGACGGCGACACCGAGGCCTCGGCCACCAGGTAGGGGATGTCGAGGGCGGCGCACACCGCCGGGCCGATCCAGTCCGGTGCCTTGTGGTAGACGTGGTAGGTGAACCAGGCGTCCGGCGCGCCCTCGGCGCGGTAGCATCGCAGCAGGCGGTCGGCCTCCGCCGTCGCCTGTTCGCGGATCCGGGTTTGTCGGGCGGCATCGCCGCGCCCCTCGAAGGCGCGCAGCCGCGAGGCCGGCTCGACCTCGTGGCCGGCCCGTCGCAGTGCGGCCAGCAGCAGCCGCGCCAGCAGGCGGTCGCCGGAGGGGTTGGCATGGTCCGGCGGCTTCAGCGGCGCGTAGAAGGCGATCTTCACATCGACCCCAGCAACCTCGCCAGCAGGCCGATCTCGGTGTCGCTGGAGAAGGTGCGGTGCAGCTCGACCAGGGCCTCCCCGGCCAGTTCCGCGCGCAGCAGCGGGTCTTTCAGGCGTGTCAACGCGGCGGCCAGGGCGTCGGCATCTGCCGGCGGCACCAGCACGCCGGTGCGGCCGTCGTCGATCAGCTCCGGAATGCCGGAGATGTCGCTGGCCAGGCAGCACAGCCGCTGGCTCTGTGCTTCCATCAGCACGTTGGGCAGGCCGTCGCGGTCGCCGTCGCCGGTCACCACCGAGGCGAGCACGAACAGGTCGGCCTCCCGGTAGGCGGCGAGCACCGCTTCCTGGGCCTGTGCGCCGCGCCACTGGATCCGTTCGGCCAGGCCGAGGGCGGCGGCCTGGCGGGCGAGGGCATCCCGCTCGGGACCGCCGCCGATGTGCACCAGCCGCCAGTGCAGTGTCGGCGGCAGGGTGGCCAGTGCCCGGAGCAGCACCGGGTAGCCCTTCTTCGGCACCGCCCGGCCCACCGAGAGCAGGCGCAATGGCCGCGCGGCGCTGCCGTCTCCGGGCGTGGGCACCGTCTGCGGCGGCGGGAAGCGGGCAAAGTCGATGCCGTGGTAGACCCGGTGCACCCGTTCGGCATCGTCCGCCAGTGCCTTCAGGTGACGGGTGTTGTTCGCGGTGCAGGTGACCGCGAAGGTGCAGTCGTTGAGCTTCTCGCGCTTTTCCCAGTCGGCCAGGGTCCAGATGTCCTTGGCATGCGCCGACACCGCCCAGGGACGCTGCAGCAGCATCGCCGCGTAGCGGGCCACCGAGGCCGGGGTGTGCAGGAAGTGGGCGTAGAGGACTTCGCAGCCAGCCGGGAACTCCCGCGCCAGCACCAGTGCCTGGGCGAAGCGCCGCACCCGGTTGGGGGTCGGGTCGCGGCGCAGGTCGCGCAGCCAGGTGCGCATGGCCGGTCCCGCTCCCGGCTGGCGGAAGCCGCGCCAGGCAGCGCGCAGCACGCGCAGCGGCTCACGCCAGGCATACTCCGGCAGGTAGGTGACGCTGGCGTGAATCTCGCGGTGGATCGGGTGTATAGTGTGGTCCGTGGGATGGCGCAACGACACCAGGTGCAGGCGCAGTCCCCGGTCCTCCAGGGCCTTGAGTTCCTGGGCGATGAAGGTTTCGGAAAGACGCGGGTACCCCTTCAATACCACGGCAATGCCGTTCGTCTGCGGCCTCTCGCCCTCCGCGCCCGTGGCGTGGTTCATCGTGCTGCTCGCCGCCGGTGACGTGTTTCCCGGCGTGCTGCCGGGTGGGCGCGGACCTGCCGCGCGGGACACGGGGAGCCGGCCCGGCGTGTCGATGTCACGTGGCGGGGGATGGCCGTCGGGGTTCGGGTGTACACGGCGCGGGTTGTCGCTGCGTTCGGGGAGTTGATGGAAAAATCAATCTACAAGTACGTACTCACGCACACGTACCGGGACCAGATATACCTGCTCATCCTGACGCTGGTCAATCTGCCCTTCATCTACATCTCCCTGGAAATCCCCAAGATGATCGTCAACGAGGCGATCGGTGGCCAGGGCGCGCCCTATGCGCTGTTCGGGGTGGATCTCGACCAGGTCAGCTACCTGCTGGCGCTGTGCTTCGCCTTCCTCGGCGTGATCGCGCTCAACGGCGGCATCAAGTACACCGTGAACGTCTACAGTGGCATCGTCGGCGAGCGCATGCTGATGCGTTTCCGCTACGAGCTGTACGGCCGCATCCTGCGCTTCCCGCTGCCGCATTTCAAGCGCACCTCCCAGGGCGAGATCATTCCCATGATCACCTCGGAGACCGAGCCCCTCGGCGGCTTCATCGGCGAGTCCTTCACCCTGCCGGCCTTCCAGGGCGGGTTGCTGCTCACCTACCTGTTCTTCATTTTCCAGCAGGACCTGCTGCTCGGCCTGGCCGCCATTGCCCTGTATCCGCCGCAGCTCTGGCTGATCCCGAAACTGCAGCGCAAGGTGAACGAGCTGGCCAAGCAGCGGGTGCGCGAGGTGCGCGGGCTGGCCGACCGGGTCGGCGAATCGATCTCCGGCATCAACGAGATTCATGCCCACGACACCTCGCGCATGGAGCGTGCCGAGATCTCCCACCGGCTGGGCAGCATCTACGTGATCCGCGCGGAGTTGTTCCGGCGCAAGTTCTTCATCAAGTTCCTGAACAACTTCCTGGCCCAGTTGACGCCGTTCTTCTTCTACTCCATCGGCGGCTACTTCGTGATCCGCGGTGAACTGTCGCTGGGGGCGCTGGTGGCGGTGCTGGCCGCCTACAAGGACATCTCGCCGCCGTGGAAGGAACTGCTCAAGTACTACCAGACCAAGGAAGACATCCGCGTCAAGTACGAGCAGGTGATCGAGCAGTTCGACCCGGACAACATGTTTGCCGCCGAGCTGCTGGAGCCGCCGGAGAAGGTCGAGCCGCTGAACGGCGAGCTGATGGCCAGCAACGTGGTCTACACCGAGGACGGCACGCTGAAGCCGGTGGACGGGGTCAATTTCAGCGTCGGCGTGAAGGACAAGATCAGCACCGTCGGCGCCACCGGCAGTGGCAAGGACGAGATGTCGCGACTGGTGGCGCGGTTGCTGATGCCCACCGCCGGGCGCATCAGCATCGACGGCGCGAACATCGCCAGCATGCCCGAGGGGGTGCTCGGCCGGCGCCAGGCCTACGTCGGCGCCGGCGCGCACATCTTCACCGGCACGGTCAAGGACAACCTGCTCTACGGTCTCAAGCACAGTCCCGGTGCCGTCGCCGGCGAGACGGCGGACGAGGCCGAGCGGGCGCGGCGAACCCACATCGCGCGGCTGACCGCCAACAGCACCGATGACCGCGACGCCGACTGGGTGGACTACCAGTCAGTGGGTGCCAGCGATGCCGAGTCGCTGTTCGGCTTCATCCACGAGGTGCTGGAGGTCACCGACCTGACCCGCGACATCTACCAGTTCGGCCTGAACTCGCGCCCGGACGAGCACCTGCACGACGACATGGCCGGGGAGATCCTCTCCGCCCGCCAGCAGATGCGCGAGGCGCTGGAAGAGGGCGGGCGCTCGAAGCTGGTGGAGCGCTTCGACGCCAAGCGCTACAACCGCAGCCTGTCGGTGGCCGAGAACATCCTGTTCGGCGCGCCGCTCAAGGAGGGTTTCGCCGCCGACCGGCTGGCCGACAACCCGCTGGTCATTTCGCTGTTGCAGGACAACGGCCTGTACGAGGAGTTCTGCCGGATGGGACGCCGGGTGGCGGAGATCATGCAGGAACTGTTCGCCGACGCACCGCCGGGCGACCCGCTGTTCGAGCAGTTCAGTTTCATCAGCTCCGAGGCACTGGTGGACTTCAAGGCCCAGATCGGCCGAACCGGCGACGGCAACCCGCTGGCCTGGCGGGAGGAGGACCGGCTCAGCTTCCTCGCGCTGCCCTTCAAGCTGGTCGATGCACGCCATCGCCTGGGTCTTCTCACCGACGAGTTGAAGGAACGCGTGCTCGACGTCCGCAACCAGTTGCGCGAACGTCTCGGCGAGGACAACGACAGCATCCGCTTCCTCGACGAGCAGTCGGTGAATCCCGCCATCACGTTGCAGGACAACATCCTGTTCGGCACCCTGGTCTACGGCCAGGCCAATGCCAAGGACAAGATGTCGGCAGTGCTCGGCAAGGTGGTGGAGCAGGCCGGGCTGCGCGACGAGATCATCCAGGTGGGCCTGACCTACCACGTCGGCAGTGCCGGGGCGCGGCTGTCGCTGGTGCAGAAGCAGAAGCTGGCGCTGGCCCGCTGCCTGCTCAAGCGGCCGGACCTTCTGATCGTCAACGAGGCGATGAGCGCCATCGATCCCAATGCCCTGGAACGGCTGGTGCGCGCGGTGCTCGCCTTCCAGGGGGATCGCGGCCTGATCTGGGTGCTGGAGCGCCCGGAACTGTCGTCGCTGTTCGATCGCATCCTGGTGCTGCACGGCGGCGCGGTGGTCTCCGAGGGCACCTTCGACGAGCTGTCGGAAAGTTCCAGCTGGTTCCAGCAGGTGCTGCCGCAGGCCGGCTGAGGAGATCCCGTGCAGGCAACCATCGTCGACCCGTCCGGAGTACCGGTGGCCAGCGCCCTGGCCGCCGCCAGCGCGGCGCTGGTGGAGGCCGGCTTCACCATCCGCCAGGCGTGCTACCCGGAGGCCGCCGGCGACCGCCTCGCCGCGGCCGGGGTGCGTGCCCGCGCCGCGTTGCTCAACCAGGCGCTGGAGACGTCCGACGTGGTGCTCTGCGCGCGCGGCGGATACGGCATCTCCGACCTGCTTGAAACCCTGCCGATGGCGTACCTGGCCCACCAGGCGCCACGCCTGGTGGTGGGGTTCTCGGACATCAGTGCCCTGCACTCGGCACTGTATGCCCGGCTCGGCTGGCCGGCCCTGCACGCCCCCATGCCCGGTTCGCTGCTGTGGTCCCCCAAGGGCCCGGACGTTGCCGCCCTGGTGCAGATACTGCGCGCCTGGCCGGGTCCCTGCGAGGGCCGGCTGGGGTTGGCCGGCGAAGCCCGGCCGGCGGTGCGCGGCACCCTGTTCGGCGGCTGCCTGAGCGTGCTTGGCGCGCTGATCGGCACGCCCTGGTTTCCGTCCAGCCTGCGTGGCCACGTGGTCTTCCTCGAGGACGTCAACGAGTCGGCCCCAAGGGTGCTGCGCCACTTCAACCAGTGGCGGCAGGCCGGGGTGCTCGACGGCGTCGCCGCCGTGGTGCTGGGGCGCTTCGTGCACCACGACGAGGCCGAGGCCGAGGCGCTGGCCGCCCTGCCGGAAAAAATGGCCGAGCGCTGTGCCTGCCCGGTCTACGTGTCGGCGGACTTTGGCCACGTGGCGCCGAACTACCCGCTGATGACCGGGGCCATCGCGGAGCTGTCCGGCAGCACCCTGCACTGGCGGCTCGACCCCGGGCCGATGATTGCCTGAGCCCTTCGGAAACCACCGGGCGGATGGTACAATCGCCGTCCCTCGACCGACGGCGCCCGGCGCGCCGCCCGGGCATTTCCTCAACCTCGTATTCCCAAGCGGCCACCGATGAACAAGGGCGAGCAATTGTATTCGGGCAAGGCGAAATCGGTTTTTCGCACCGACGACCCCGAGCGACTGGTACTGCACTTCCGCAACGACACCTCGGCCTTCGACGGCGTCAAGCTGGCGCAGCTCGAGCGCAAGGGCGAGATGAACAACCGCATCAACGCCTTCATCATGGGCAAGCTCGGCGAGGCGGGCATCGCCACCCACTTCATCGAGCGGCTGTCGGCCGACGAGTCGCTGGTGCGGCGGCTGGACATGGTCAAGGTCGAGTGCGTGGTGCGCAACGTGGTGGCCGGTTCGCTGGCCAAGCGCCTGGGCATCGAGGAAGGGCTGGAACTCACCGAACCGGTGTTCGAGTTCTTCCTCAAGGACGACGCCCTGCACGACCCGATGATCAACGAGTCCCACATCCGCGTGTTCGGCTGGGCGACGCAGGACGAGATCGACACCATGCGGTCCTTGAGCCTGCGGGTCAACGACGTCCTCAAGCCGCTGTTCGCCGATGCCGGCATCTGGCTGGTGGACTTCAAGCTCGAGTTCGGGCGCGCCGACGGCAACCTGGTGCTCGGCGACGAGTTCACCCCCGATGGCTGTCGCCTGTGGGACGGCAAGACGCAGAAGAAGCTGGACAAGGACCGTTTCCGCCGCGACCTCGGCGAGGTGGTGGAGTCCTACCAGGAAGTGGCCCGTCGTCTCGGCGTTCCGCTTGGCGAGTGAGAGCGGCCGTCACCATCCACGTCCCCCGCGTACCGACCTGCCCGCGCTGATGATCGAGATCGACGGCGTCGCCGCCTTTTCCACCTTCCGCCTGGAGCGGCTGCAGGCCCGGGTCTCCGCGGTGCTGCCCGCGCTGGCCGGGCTGTCCGCGCACTATCGCTACTTCGTCGACCTGGAACGACCCCTCGGCGACGACGGCCAGGTGCTGCTCGGCCAGTTGCTGCATGCCGGCGAGGCACCCCCGTCCAGCGCCGGCCACCGACTGCTGGTGACGCCGCGGGTCGGCACCATCTCGCCGTGGTCCACCAAGGCCACCGACATCGCCCGTCACTGCGGACTGGAGGGCGTGCGCCGGATCGAGCGCGGCGTGCTTTGGAGCCTCGCCGTCGACGACCCCGACGACGAGGGACTGTCCGCTGCCGCTGCCTTGCTGCATGACCCGATGACCGAGTCGGTGTACCTGGACGGACAGGCCCCGGCCGGCCTGTTCGCCCGTGGCGAGCCGGCGCCGCTGGCCTGCGTCGACGTGCTCGGCGGCGGACGCGGGGCACTCGAGGCGGCCAATGAACGCCAGGGCTTCGCCCTGTCCGCGGACGAGATCGACTACCTGGTGGAGAACTACCGGCGCCTCGGCCGCAATCCCACCGACGTCGAGTTGATGATGTTCGCCCAGGTCAACTCCGAGCACTGCCGTCACAAGATCTTCAACGCCGACTGGACGGTGGACGGCGAACCCGCGCCGTCGTCGCTGTTCGGCATGATCCGCGACACCCACGCCGCCCATCCGGGCGCCACGCTGGTGGCCTACAAGGACAATGCCGCGGTGATCGAGGGCCTGGGCAGGAGCTGGTTGCTGCCCGATCCCGCCGACGGCGTCTACCGCTTCGTCGACGACGACGCCGCCATCCTGATGAAGGTGGAAACCCATAACCATCCCACCGCCATCTCGCCGTTTCCCGGCGCCGCCACCGGTTCCGGCGGCGAGATTCGCGACGAGGGCGCCACCGGTCGCGGCGGCAAGCCGAAGGCCGGCATCACCGGCTTCTCGGTCTCCAACCTGCACCTGCCGGACGCGCCGGCGCCGTGGGAAGGCCCGGCGCGACGCAACCCGCGCATGGCCTCGGCGCTGGCCATCATGCTCGAGGGGCCGGTGGGCGGCGCCTCGTTCAACAACGAGTTCGGCCGGCCCAACATCGGCGGCTACTTCCGCAGCTTCGAGCTCGAGCTCGCCAACGGCGAGGTCTACGGCTACCACAAGCCGGTGATGCTGGCCGGGGGTCTTGGCAACATCCGGCCCGGCCACGTCGCCAAGCAGGGGATTCCCGCCGGCGCGAAGATCGTCGTCCTCGGCGGTCCGGCCATGCTCATCGGCCTGGGCGGTGGCGCCGCCTCCAGCGTTGCCGCCGGGGCGTCCAGCGAGGCGCTGGACTATGCCTCGGTACAGCGTGGCAACCCGGAGATGCAGCGCCGCTGCCAGGAAGTGATCGACCGCTGCATTGCCCTCGGCGACGCCAACCCGCTGCTGTCCATCCACGACGTCGGCGCCGGCGGCCTGTCCAATGCCTTGCCGGAACTGGTCAACGACGCCGGCCGCGGCGGCCGTTTCGACCTGCGCGCGGTGCCCAGCGACGAGCCGGGCATGTCGCCCATGCAGATCTGGTGCAACGAGGCCCAGGAACGCTACGTGCTGGCGGTGGCGCCGGAGCGGCTGGATGACTTTCTTGCCCTGTGCCGCCGCGAGCGCTGCCTGTACGCGGTGGTCGGCGAGGCCACCGAGGCACCGCGCCTGCGGCTGGACGACGCGCTGGCCCCGCCCGCGCCGGCGGCCTGCCAGGGCGTCGAAGCGCCCATCGACCTCGACATGTCGATGCTGCTCGGCCATCCACCGAAGATGTCGCGACGTTTCTCCCGCCGTGGCGCCGCGCTGGCGCCGCTGGCGTTGCCCGACGAGCCGGTGGAAGCGATGCTCGAACGGGTGCTGTCGCTGCCCACGGTGGCCGACAAGACCTTCCTGGTGACCATCGCCGACCGTACCGTGACCGGCCAGGTCACCCGCGATCCGATGGTCGGGCCGTGGCAGGTGCCGGTGGCCGATGTCGCGGTCACCGCGGCCGGCTTTCGCGGCGACAGCGGCGAGGCCATGGCCATCGGCGAACGTTCGCCGTTGGCGCTGGTGGATGCCGCCGCGGCCGCCCGCATGGCGGTGGCCGAGGCGCTGACCAACCTGGTCAGCGCCGACGTCGTCGATCTTGGCCGGGTGGCGCTGTCCGCCAACTGGATGGCGGCACCGGCCCGGGACGGGCAGGACCAGGCACTGTACGACGCGGTGGCGGCGGTGCGCGCGCTGTGCATCGAGCTGGGCATCTCCATCCCGGTGGGCAAGGACTCGATGTCCATGCACGCGGCCTGGCGCGATGACCAGGGCGAACAGTCGGTGACCTCGCCGCTGACCCTGGTGGTGTCGGCCTTCGCGCCGGTGCGCGATACCCGGCGCACGCTGACGCCGTTGCTGCACACGGCTTCCGCCGACACCGTGCTGGTGCATGTCTGCCTCGGCCACGAGCGACGTCTCGGCGGCTCCGCCCTGGCCTATGCCTATGGCCAGCTCGGCGACCACGGCCCGGACATCGACCAGCCGGCG
>CAYGJZ010000016.1:44213-57881 GCA_964350265.1 uncultured Gammaproteobacteria bacterium
GCCCGGGTGATCGGCCGCCCGCTGCCCGGCATCGACATCGAGATGGTTGCCGGCGAGCAGGTGCTGGTGTCCAGCAACCGGCCGACCCTGCAACGCATCTGGTCGTCGGTGACCTGGCACATGCAGAGCCTGCGCGACGACCCGGACTGTGCCCGGGAGGAATACGACCGCCTGCTCGACCTCGCCGATCCCGGCCTGCATGTCTCGCTGACCTTCGACGAACGCGAGGACGTGGCCGCGGCCTTCGTTTCCCGCGGCGCCCGTCCACGCCTGGCGGTGCTGCGCGAGCAGGGAGTGAACGGCCAGCTGGAGATGGCCGCGGCCTTCACCCAGGCCGGTTTCGAGGCGGTGGATGTCACCATGTCCGACCTGGTCGACGGCCGCCTGCGGCTGGCCGACTTCCACGGCCTGGCGGCCTGCGGCGGATTCTCCTTCGGCGACGTGCTCGGCGCCGGCCAGGGCTGGGCCCGCTCGATCCTCTTCAACCCGTTGCTGCGCGACGCCTTCGCCGAGTTCTTCCAACGCCCGGACACCTTCTCGCTGGGGGTTTGCAACGGCTGCCAGATGATGGCCTCGCTGGGTTCGCTGATCCCCGGCAGCGCGCACTGGCCACGCTTCGCGAAGAACCGCAGCGAACAGTACGAGGCGCGGCTGGTGATGGTGGAGATCACCGACAGCCCGTCGGTGCTGCTGCGCGGCATGGCCGGTTCGCGGCTGCCGGTGGCGGTGGCCCACGGCGAGGGCCGGGCCACCTTCGAAGGGGCCGACGGCGCCGCGCAGGGCGTGTGCCTGCGCTTCGTCGACAACCACGGCGACGTCGCCACGCGCTACCCGGCCAATCCCAATGGCTCGGTGGACGGGATCACCGCGGTGACCAGCGACGACGGCCGCGCCACCATCATGATGCCGCATCCCGAGCGGGTCTTCCGCAGCCGCTGCCTGTCCTGGCACGACCCGTCCTTCGGGGAGTTCAGCCCGTGGATGCGGTTGTTCGCCAATGCCCGGGTGTTCGTCGGCTAGCCTTCGCCGTCATCCAATCCCGCCATCGCGGGGTGCTACAATGCCGGGCTTGCCCTGGCCGCACAGGCCGGGGAGAACAACATCGCCAAGATCACGAGGGAGATCCCATGGCCGTTTCACGATTCAAGTCGCAGAATTTCCTGGTTCGATTCATCGCCGCGCTGGTCCTGGTGTTCGCCACCTACAACCCGATCGAGCCGCTGTCCTACTACGAGTGGGCACTGGCGCCGGTGCTGGGCATGTCGGAGGGCTCCTCGTTCAGCGTGCTCAAGGCCTTCATCGGCCTGTTGCTGATCATCGGCTGGTCGATCTTCATCCGCGCCACCCATCGTTCCCTCGGCGCGGTGGGGCTGATCTTCGCGGTGGCCTTCTTCGTGCTGCTGTTCTGGCTGCTGTTCGACACCGGCCTGCTGTCCCTGGACCGGCCGGACATGATCACCTGGCTGGTACTGATCGCGGTGGCCGGGATCATGGCGCTGGGCATGTCCTGGTCGCACATCCGCCGCCGCATGAGTGGCCAGCTCGACGTCGACGAAGTCGACGACATGGGCAGCTGACAGCCGCTAGCGCGCTTCCTCGCCGGCGTGTTCGCGGATCAGGGCGATGAAGCGCTCGCCGTAGCGTTCCAGCTTGTGCCGGCCGACCCCGGAGATGGCCAGGAAGGCATCCTCGTCGCGTGGCCGGCGGGTGGCCATCTGGCTCAGGGCGGCGTCGCCGAAGACGATGTAGGGCGGCTTTCCCTCGTCGCCGGCGATTTCCTTGCGCAGCGCGCGCAGGGCCTCGAACAGCGCGGCATCGGCTGGCTCCTCGATGATCGCCGCGCGCGAGGGGCGGGCACGTTCCGGCGCCGCCCGCGGGCGGGCCAGGGTGAGTGACTGCTCGCCGCGCAGGACCGGACGCGCCGCCGCGCACAGGCGCAGCACCGAGTACTGGCTGATGTCCTGCTCCACCAGGCCGTGGTGGATCAACTGGCGCAGCAGCGACTGCCACTCGTGGGCGCTGGCCGCGGCACCGATGCCGAAGGTGCTCAGCCGATCGTGGCCGAGTTCGCGGATGCGCTGCGAATCCACCCCGCGCAGCACGTCGATGACGTGCTTCATGCCGTAGCGCTGGCCCACCCGGTAGATGCAGGACAGGGCCTTCTGCGCATCCTCGGTGGCGTCGTAGCATTCCGGCGGGTCCAGGCAGGCATCGCAGTTGCCGCAGTCTTCCTCGAGCACGTCGCCGAAGTAGCGCAGCAGCACCCGCCGGCGGCAGCCGAGGGACTCGGCCAGGCCAACCATGGCATTGAGCTTGTGGGTCTCGATGCGCACCTGGTCCTCGTTGGCGCCGCCTGCGATCAGGCTGCGGGCGGTGGCAATGTCGGCGGCGCCGTAGAGCATCAAGGCCTCGGCGGGCAGGCCGTCGCGCCCGGCGCGACCGGTCTCCTGGTAGTAGCCCTCGATGTGGCGCGGCATGTCGTAGTGCACGACGAAGCGCACGTTGGGCTTGTCGATGCCCATGCCGAAGGCCACCGTGGCCACCACCACGCGCAGTTCGTCGCGCCCGAAGCGTTCCTGCACCTCGGCGCGGTGGGCACTGTCGAGGCCGGCATGGTAGGCAGCCGCATCGATGCCCTCGGCGCCGAGCCGCGACGCCACCGCCTCGACCTTGCGGCGCGACAGCGCGTAGACGATGCCCGACTCGCCGCGACGCGGCGCAAGGAAGCGCATCAGCTGGTCGAAGGGCTTGCGCTTCTCGGTCACCGTGTAGCGGATGTTGGGCCGGTCGAAGCCGGTGACGTGCACCGCCGCCTGGTCGAGGCCGAGGACGCGCAGGATGTCGTCCCGGGTCTGCGCGTCGGCGGTGGCGGTGAGGGCGGCCAGCGGCACGCCCGGAAAACGTTCGCGCAGGCGGCCGAGCTCCACGTACTCGGGCCGGAAGTCATGGCCCCACTGGGATACGCAGTGCGCCTCGTCGACGGCGAACAGGGCGATGTCGATGTCGTCGAGGCGGGCGAGGAAGCTCGGCGCGGACAGCCGTTCGGGGCTGACGTAGAGCAGGTCGATGTCGCCGGCATGCAGCCGGGCCAGCACCTGGCGGGCCTCGTCGCCGGACAGCGAGGAGTTGTAGCAGGCCGCCGAGACGCCGTTGGCGGTGAGGGCATCGACCTGGTCCTTCATCAGCGAGATCAGCGGCGACACCACCACCGCGGTGCCCGGGCGGAGCAGGGCGGGGACCTGGTAGCACAGCGACTTGCCACCGCCGGTGGGCATCAGGACGAAGACATCGCGGCCGAGGGCCAAATCCCGGATAATCTCTTCTTGGTGCGGGCGAAACTCGCGGAAACCGAAGACCCGCTCGAGAATGTCGTGGGCATTGTCCGCCGTCATGATGCGGCACGGGGCGCGGGTAGGTGCGCGGGCATGGGGCTTCCGATGGGGTCGGCAGGGTTCGAACGAAGGGCGTGCCGCGAGCGACCCGCGGCACGCCGATTGTACCGTGGCGCAGGCACCCTTGCAGGCCGCGGCGAGCGGTCGCGGAACAATCCACAGGCAACAGGGGACAGGTGACGATGGCAACGGGTATCGGCGGTTCCAGCGCAGACGAGGAGCTCACCGCCCTCGACGACATGACCACCGCGGCGGTGGCGATCAGCGGCGAGGAACATGAGCGCCGCCTGGCGGCCCTGCGACGGCAGATGGCGGGCCACGGCGTCGACGCCGTGTTCCTGGCCCCGGGCGCCAACCTGTACTACTTCACCGGCCTGCGCTGGCATCCCAGCGAACGTCTCGCCGGGGCGCTGGTCACCGCCGCCGGCGGCCTGGACTACCTGGCGCCGGCCTTCGAGCACGACACCTTTACCGGCTACATGCAGCTTGTCGCCCCGCTGCACACCTGGCAGGAACACGAGAACCCCCATGCCCTGGTCGGTTCGCTGGTCGATGCCGCCGGCTGTGCCTGCGTGGCGCTGGATCCGGATGCGCCGTTCTTCGTCTACGACGGCCTTGCCCGGGCCACCCCGAGCACCCGCTTCGTCAACGCCGCGCCGCTGACCGATGCCTGTCGACGCTGCAAGTCGCCGGCGGAACTGGCGCTGATGCAGTGCGCCAAGGACCTGACCCTGCGCGTGCACCAGGCCGCGGCGCGCATCCTGCGCCCGGGGATCACCACCACCGAGGTCACCGCCTTCATCGACGCCGCCCACCGCGCCGCCGGTGCGCCCGGATCGGCGTTCTGCATCGTGCTGTTCGGCGTGGCCACCTCGTTTCCCCACGGCGTCAAGCAGGCACAGGTGCTCGAGGAAAACGACTGGGTGTTGATCGACACCGGCTGCCGGGTGCACGGCTACCATTCCGACATTACCCGCAGCTATCCCTACGGTCGTGCCAGCGAGCGCCAGCGCAGCGCCTGGGCGGTGGAGCACGAGGCCCAGGCGGCGGCCTTCGACGCGGCCCGGCCGGGGGCGCCCTGCGAGGCGGTGGACCAGGCGGCGCGCCGGGTGCTGGAGCGGCATGGCTACGGTCCCGGCTACGCCCTGCCCGGGCTGCCGCACCGCACCGGCCATGGCTGTGGCCTGCAGATCCACGAGGCGCCCTACCTGGTGCAGGGCGATACCACGCCGCTGGACGTCGGCATGGTGGCCAGCAACGAGCCGATGCTGGTGCTGCCGGGCGAATTCGGTGTCCGCCTGGAGGATCACTTCTACATGACGGCGGACGGCGCCCGCTGGTTCACCGAGCCGTCGCCGTCCATCGACGACCCCTTCGGCCTTGCCTGATCCCGGCGCCAGGGTGATCGGCGTCGCCGGCTGCGGCGCCATGGGCCTGCCCATGGCCAGGCGCCTGCGCGATGCCGGTTTTTCGGTGCTCGGCCTGGACGTGCGCCCGGCGGCGGCGTTCGGCGACTTCGCCGGGCAGATGGTCGATGCCGCGGCGTTCGCCGAGCGCTGCGACGTGATTGTCTCGGTGGTGCGCGACGAGGCGCAGACCCACGACCTGCTGTTCGATCGCCAGGCGGTGTGCGCGGCCGGCCGGGCCCGTACCGTGGTGATCAGCTCGACGCTGGCGCCGCGGGTGGTGGGCGAGGTGCGTGCCCGGCTCGACCCCGCCATCGCGCTGGTGGATGCACCCATGTCCGGCGCACCGGTGGGGGCGCAGCAGGGCACGCTGACCTTCATGGTCGGCGGCGACGATGCCGTGGTGGATGCCTGCCAGCCGCTGTTCCAGGCCATGGGCGCCAGCATCTACCGCTGCGGCGGCCTCGGCCACGGCATGCTGGTGAAGGTGCTGAACAACTACGTGGCGGTGTCCTCGGTGGTGGCGGTGCGCCGGGTACAGGCGGCGGCCCGGGCGCTGGACCTCGACCCGGCGCGACTGCGCGAGATCATGTCGCGCAGTTCCGGCGCCACCTGGTTCGGCGATCGCTTCGCGCAGATCGACTGGGCCGGCGAAGGTCATGCCGGGGACAACACCATCGGCATCCTGGAGAAGGATCTCGCCGCCGCCACCGACCTCCTGTCCACCCTGCCGGACCTGGCCGACGCGCCGATGGAGGCCGCCCTTAAAGGTGCGTTGCGCGCGCTGACGCCGTGGCGGGACGACGGCGATGCGCGCTGACCGATGCCGATGACCTTCGCACGCTGGCGCGGGCGTGCGGCACATGCACTGACACAGGAGCACGCCGATGAAAGTCACCGACCTTGAAACCTTCGTGGTCGGCAACCCCGACCGCGACCGGGGCGGGCGCTACTGGTTCTTCGTCAAGCTCGTGACCAGCGACGGCGTGGTCGGCTACGGCGAGGTCTACGCCGCCTCGTTCCCGCCGCCGGTGGTGGATGCCATGGTGCGCGACCTGTTCGAGCGCCACCTCGTCGGCGAGAGTCCCTTCCGCATCGAGCACCTGTTCCGCCAGGTGTACTCCGCCGGCTATGCCCAGCGCAGCGACCTGTCGCTGATGTCGGCCTTCAGCGGACTGGAGATCGCCCTGTGGGACATCGTCGGCAAGGCGCTGGACAGGCCGGTGTACGACCTGCTCGGCGGACGCGTGCACCAACGGCTGCGCGCCTATACCTACCTGTATCCCGCCGCCGGCGACCGCGAGAACGTGTACACCGACGCCGACACCGCGGCGGCCCGCGCGCTGGACATGGTCGAGGCCGGCTTCACCGCGGTGAAGTTCGATCCCTGCGGTCCCTACACGGCCTACGACCCGCGCCAGCCGTCCCCCGGGGAGCTGGCCCGGGCGGTGCGGATCACCGCCGCGGTGCGCGAGGCGGTGGGGGATCGCTGCGACCTGCTGATCGGTACCCACGGCCAGTACACCGCCGCCGGCGCGATCCGGGTTGCGCGCCAGCTGGAGCCCTACGACCCGCTCTGGTTCGAAGAGCCGGTGCCCCCGGACAACCCCGAGGAGATGGCGCGGGTGGCCCGTGCCACCCGCATCCCGCTGGCCACCGGCGAACGGCTGGCCGGCAAGCACGAGTTCGCGCGCCTGCTGCACCTTGATGCCGCCGCCATCGTGCAGCCGGCGCTGGGCCGCGCCGGCGGCATCCTCGAGGGCAAGAAGATCGCCGCGCTGGCCGAGGCCAACTACCGGCAGGTCGCGCCGCACCTGTACTGCGGACCCATCGAGGCCGCCGCCAACATCCAGCTCGATGCCTGCACGCCGAACTTCCTGGTGCAGGAGGCGATCGGCGACTTCGGCGGCTTCTACAACGAACTGCTGACCACGCCGCTGGTGCTCGAGGATGGCCATATCCTGCCCTCGGGCGAGGCCGGCATCGGCACCGGCCTGGACGAGGCGGTGGCCCGCGCCCATCCCTGGCAGGGCACCGACCTGCACCTGGCGGTGCAGGCGCATCCCGACCAGGGCGGCAGCTTCGGGTCGATGGCATCGACGTGAACCCCGCCCGCGAATTGCGCGGGCCGTTGCCGCGTGCCCTCGGCGCGATTCGCGCACGCTACGCGCGACGCGGCTACCCGGTGCTGGTGGGGCTGGCGCTGACCGCGTTGTTCGCCGCCCATGCCGCGGGCTGGCTGGAGGTCACGCTGATCCACCGGCTGGAAAACATGGCCTATGACTTCCGTCTGCGGATGAGCCTGCCCGGAGGCGTCGACCGGCGGGTGGTGATCGTGGACGTGGACGAGAAGAGCCTGGCCAACGAGGGTCGCTGGCCGTGGTCGCGGGCCCGTGTCGCCGACCTCGTCGACGCGCTGTTCGACGACTACCGCGTGCAGGTGGCGGGTTTCGACATGGTGTTTGCCGAGCCCGAGGAACAGGTCGCGCTGGACGTGGTCACCGCCGCCGCCTCCGCGGCCGGCCGCGACGACGTGATCGATTTCGTGCGCGCTGCCCGGCGGCCGCCGGATGCACGCCTGGCCGAGAGCCTGTCCACGCGCGCGGTGGTGCTCGGCTTCTACTTCAGTCCTCCCGGGGTGGCGACCGCGCCGGTGGGCAGCCTGCCGCCGCCGCTATTGCCCGCGGAGATCGCCGAGATGCTCGCGGTGCCGGCGCCGGTAGCGGGCGGCTACGGCGCCAACCTGAAGGTGCTGCAGGCAGCCGCCGGTGTCGGCGGCTTCTTCGACAACCCGTTGATCGACGGCGACGGCGTGTTCCGTCGCATTCCGCTGGCGCAGTCCTACCGCGGCGACCTGTATGCCTCGCTGGCGGTGGCGGTGGCCGAGGCCGCCAGCGGCGCGGTGATCGAGTTCGACGATCACTTCGACACGGTGCGCCTGGCCGGGCGCGAGATTCCGGTGGACCAGGATCTTGCCGCGCTGATCCCGTTTCGTGGTCCGCAGGGCAGCTTTGCCTACGTTTCCGCCACCGACGTGCTGCGCGGCGAGGCCGACGCCGGTCTGCTCGACGGTGCCATCGTGCTGGTCGGGACCACTGCGCCTGGCCTGTTCGACCTGCGCAACACCCCGGTACAGCAGGTCTATCCGGGGGTGGAGATCCACGCCAACATGGTCGCCGGCATCCTCGACGGACGCTTCCGCTCGCGTCCCGCCCACACGGTCGCGGTGGACCTGGTGCAGGTGCTGGTGCTGGGCATCTTCCTGTCGCTGGCGCTGCCCGGCCTCGGACCCAACCGGGGCACCCTGGTGACGCTGGCGGCGCTGGCCGCGGTGGTCGGCATGAATGCCTGGTTCTGGTTCGTCCGCGACGCGGTGGTGCCGGTATCCGGTGCCATCCTGCTGGTACTGCTGCACTACGTCTACGTCACCTCGCACGGCTTCCTCACCGAGTCGCGCAACAAGAAGGCGTTGATGGTGCAGTTCGGCCGCTACGTGCCCGAGGCCATCGTCGACCGCATGAGCCGTGACCCGGTGCGCTACACGCTGGCCGGCGAACGACGCGAGCTGACGGTGATGTTCACCGACATTCGCGGATTCACCCAGCTGTCCGAGAATCTCGACCCGCAGGACACCACCGCGCTGATGAACCTCTACCTGAACCGCATGACGCGCATCATCCACGACCACCACGGCACCATCGACAAGTACATCGGCGATGCCATCATGGCCTTCTGGGGCGCCCCGCTGGACGATGCCGGACATGCCGGCCGCGCCGTCGCCGCGGCGCTGGCCATGCGTGCAGCGCTGCCGGAGGTGAACCGCGCCTTCGCCGGGCAGGGCTGGCCGCCGATCCGCGTCGGCATCGGCCTGAACACCGGCACCATGGCGGTGGGCAACATGGGTTCGGACTTCCGCATGGCCTACACGGTGATGGGCGACGCGGTGAACCTGGCATCGCGGGTGGAGTCGTTGACCAAGACCTACGGGGTCGATCTCCTGGTGACCGGGGAAACCGCCCGCCGTGCCGACGGCTACTGCTACCGCCCGCTGGACCGCGTGCTGGTGCGCGGCCGCCACGAGCCGGTGGACCTGTTCGAGCCGTTGATGCCCCTGGACCAGGCCGGCGCCGAGCAGGAGCGGGAAGGTGCCGCCCTGGCGGTGTTTTTCGACCGCTACCGGGACGGTCGCTGGAGCGAGGCGCTGGAACAGCTCGAAACGTTGGATCGCCGGTTCGGCGAACGGCCCTGGCACCGGGTGTACCGCGAACGCATCGTTGCCCTGCGCGAGGCGGCACCAGCCAACTGGGACGGCGTCTTCGACCTCGATCGCTGACTGTGGCGCGCCGCGCCGCCTTGCCGGTACAATGGCCGGTCTGAAAGGTCGCCGTGGGTGCACACAGGAGGGACCAGCCATGACCGGAATTCTTGCCAGCGGGCGGCGCGCACTGCTCGCGGTACTGCTTGCCCTGGGAGCCAGCTCCCCGGCCATCGCCGCCGAGGCCGGCCACGTCTTCGGCATCAAGGGCGAGGTCACCGCCAGCGGCGCCGACGGCAGCCGCACGTTGCTGAAGAACGACGCCGTGTTCGTCGGCGAGACCCTGGAAACCGGGGCCAACAGCTACCTGGTGGTGGATTTCATCGACGGTGCCAAGGCCACCCTGCGGCCCAACTCGACCCTGACCATCGAGCGCTACCGCGCCGGCGACACCGGCAGCGAGGCGCTGCTCGACCTGGTCAGGGGCGGCCTGCGCGCGGTGACCGGGGCGATTGCCCGGCAGCAGCCGGACAACTACCAGGTGAAGACCCCGGTGGCGACCCTCGGCGTGCGCGGCACCGAGTACTACTTGAGGATCTGCGAAGAAGATTGCGCCGAAGAGCAGCAACTCTACGTGCAGAACATGGTGGAACAGGAAACCTTCTGAAGCGTCATGCCAGGGAATGGACGCAGAGAACGGATGTCAGGACACGGGGTGCAAGAACATGTTTGAACGACTGGCCGCCGCTGCCCGCGGCGCGGTATGGATCCTGTGCGCGACCGCGGGCGGCCTCGCCCTGCCGGCCGCGGCCCAGGACGGTGCGCCGGGCCTGTGCCCAGGCGAACCCGAGGGTGTGCCCCCCGGGGTGTACGCCTCCGCGCTGCAGCAGACCATCACGCTGAGCAAGGGCGCGGAACAGCTGGAACTGTCCGCCGGTCGCACCGGCTTTGCCGACCAGCCGCGACTGACCTGCCTGGAGGAGACCCCGGAGTTCATCCGTCGCGATCGCATGCCGGCCCCCGGCGAGTTCGGCGCCGCCGGCGCCGCCTGCGGATTCGCCGCCGGCGAGGGTGGCGACGACCTTGGCCTGTCCAGCGAATGGCCACGCATGGAGCGTCGCTTCGCCGAGGAGATCGAACGCTTCGTCGGCGACGGCTACCCGGCGGAGTCCGTCATCATGCACGCGGTGGCATCGGGCCTGACCATCGACAAGACCGTCTACCTGATGACCCGTGCCGACGCCGATCGTGCCGAGGAATTCTTCAATGCCGCCTTCCTGCTGAGCGACTCGCTGCCCGGTTGGGCCTGCGGCGTCGGCAGCGGCAGCACCCGCGGCGGTGCCTACTCGCCCTACTACGGGGTCAACGACCTGCCGCCGCGGCGGACCGTGGCCGAGGTGGCGCAGCGCTACTTCGACGACTTCCAGGTGATGGAGCCACTGCCCGACTGGTATGCCGGCGACTTCCACATGCTGGCCTATACCGACGAGCTGCTCGAACTCGCCGACGACGAGGAACGCTGGTACCACGCCGGCGATCGCCAGCGAATCGTCGACGGCAATCTTCAACGTGCCATCCTGGTGTCGCTGTACGGCGAATCCCGCCGCATCGTGCTGGACATCTCCCGCGAGGAGATCGCCGCCTTCCGCGACCGCGGCGTCGAGCGCCTGCCGGTGGTGTTCTACTTCAACAAGGACTTCCAGCGCCCGCTCACCGACATTCGCATCGACGACGACCTGGCCGGGATCATCGACCAGTTTCACGACGACGGCACCGAGCTGACCCCGGTGCCGCTGATCGCCGGCGGCGATCATCATCTCGAGGTACCGATGGACGACTTCGAGGACCTGTTCGAGATTCCCGCGCGCGAGGACATCGACGACGCGCGCTATGCGGCGCTGGCCGACGAGCTGGCCCGGGACGGATTTTCCCGTCGGCCGGTGGTGGTGACGCTGTACAGCGAGTACGACGGACGCTGGCTGGACGATCCGGCGCGAATCCGCGCGGCCATCGACGCCGGCATCGAACAGGCACCGGTGGCGGTGCTCTATCACCGTCTCGGCCGCCTGCCCTGCGGTGCCACCCCCAGTTGCGTACGCCGGGTCTGCGAGGCGCTGACCTGTGCCGGCGGCGCCCCGGCCGCCTGCCAGGTGGATCCGGCGCTGCGCGAGGGCACGGAGCCGCCACCACCGCCGCCGCCGTCGGTGGGCGGCAATCCCAGCCCGTCCTGAGCCGGACCCCGTCACCGGGGCCTCACGGCATCGCCGCGGGCCGCTCGCGACAGCAGTCCAGGAAGCCCTGCAGGGTGGGCTGCCGGCGGTTCTTCTCCAGGCAGGCCACGTACTCGGTATTCGACAGCGCGGCATTGCGTACCTTCAGGAAGGCGAAGCGCTTGTCGTCGCCGCGCTCGCTGTCCGGGATCACGCTGACCCCGAGTCCCGCCGCCACCGCCTCGCGCACCGCCTCTCGGCTGCCGATCTCGATGGTGTGGGGCAGGCGGATGCCGGCCCGGTTGAGGGCCCGGTCGAGGATCGCGCGGGTGGTGGAGCCGCGTTCCCGCAGCACCACCGTCTCGCCGCGCAACTCCTCCAGGTCCAGGGTCGTGCGCGACTGCCAGGGGTGGTCGGCATGCACGAATACCCGCAGGTAGTCCGGCGCCAGCGCCACCGTGTGCAGGCGGCTGCGCGAAGCCAGGTTGGGGGCGATGATGACATCCACCAGGCCCTCGTTGAGCTGGCCGAGGAGCCACGCCGAGTTGCCGAAGCTCAGTGACACCGCCACCGCCGGGTGGCGTCGGCTGTAGCTGGCGAGGATGGCCATGATCTGGTACGGCGCATCGGCGCCGATGGTGAGCTTGCCGGCGATCTCCCGCTTGCCGCGTGCCAGCAGCACATCGATCTCCGCCTCCGCCTGGGCAATCCGGCTGGTGTGCCGGACCAGTTGCTCACCCAGGGCGGTGAGCTCGATGCCGCGCTTGCGGCGATGGAACAGCTTCACGCCGAAGCGCTGCTCGAGTTGCTTGACCTGGCCGGAGAGGGTTGGCTGGGTCAGGTGCAGGGCGCTGGCCGCGCGGCTGAAGCTGCCGTGGCTGGCGACGGCGTGGAAGGCGCGCAGGTGGTTGGGATTCACGCTCATGCCGGGGAACTCTCGTCATATCGGTTACATCTATAATCAGTATAGTAACTATCGATTTGTTTAATATCAACGAATTGCGTATAACCATCTTCCCCCGTCATCAATGGAAACCCGTTCCATGAACCGATCCGCCGTCACCGAACACGATCCGTGGCTCCTGACCCCGGGCCCGCTGACCACCTCGATGACGGTCAAGCAGGCCATGCTGCACGACTACGGTTCCCGCGATGAACGATTCATCGAGATCAACCGCCGGGTGCGCGAGCGGCTGGTCGACATCATCCACGGTGCAGGCACCCACGTGTGCGTGCCGCTGCAGGGCAGCGGCACCTTCGTGGTCGAGGCCATGCTGGCCAACTTCGTGCCCGCCGGGGGCAAGGTTCTGCTGCTGGTCAACGGCGCCTATGGCCAGCGCATGCAGAAGATCTGCGAGTACCACGGCCGCACCTTCGACACCCTGGCCTGGGCGGAGAACGAGCCGGTGGACCCGGCGGCGGTGGGCGAGCGACTGGCCGCCGACCCGGGCATTACCCACGTGGCGGTGGTGCACTGCGAGACCACCACCGGCATCGCCAACCCGCTGAAGGCGGTGGCCGACGTGGTCGCCGAGCATGGCCGTTCGCTGCTGATCGATTCGATGAGCGCCTTCGGCGCCATGGACGTGGACAGCCGCGAGATCACCTTCGATGCCCTGGTGGCGTCGAGCAACAAGTGCCTGGAAGGCGTGCCGGGCATGGGCTTCTGCCTGGCCGAGCGCGGCGCCCTGGAACAGACCCGCGGCAACAGTGACAGCCTGTGCCTGGACCTGTTCGAGCAGTGGCGGGGCCTGGAGGCCAACGGCCAGTGGCGCTTCACGCCGCCGACCCACTGCATCCTCGCCTTCGACCGCGCCATCGAGGAATTCCTCGAGGAGGGCGGCGTCGCCGGTCGTGGCGCGCGCTACCGCAACAACTGCCAGGTGCTGGTGGAAGGCATGCGCGCACTGGGATTTCAAACCCTGTTGCCGGACGAGCTGCAGGCGCCGATCATCGTCACCTTCCTGATGCCCACCGACGACGGCTTCGATTTTCCGACCTTCTACCAGGCCCTGAGCGATCGTGGCTACGTCATCTACCCGGGCAAGCTGACCGTCGCCGAGACCTTCCGCATGGGCTGCATCGGCCGGCTCGACGAGAACCACATGCGTGGCGCCGTCGAGGCGGTGGCCGCCGTGCTTGGCCGCTGATCCCCACAGACACTCCACGGAAACCGCGATGACCGAACACCCACCCGTCACTGTCAACGAACGATCCTATCCCTGGCCCAGCGCGCCGCTGGTGGTCGTCTGCGTCGATGGCTCCGAGCCGGGCTACGCCGACTCCGATGGCGGCGGCTACATCGAGCGTGCCATCGAGGCCGGCGTCATGCCGTTCCTCGCCGGGGTGCGCGAGGCCGGCACCTTCGTCACCGCCGACTGCGTGGTGCCGAGCTTCACCAATCC
>CAYGJZ010000017.1:0-35795 GCA_964350265.1 uncultured Gammaproteobacteria bacterium
CGGGATTCCGCGGGCAGCGTCAGCAGCGCGTCGGGGGACCAGGACAGCCACAGGTCGGCGCCCTCGGCCAGTCGCCGGGCGGTATCGGCGTCGGCGTTCTGCGCCGACACCGCCAGGGCCGTGTCGAGGCCGTCGAGCTGGACGAAGTAGTGGCTGCGGTCGCCGAGATAGGCGGTGTTCTGCATTCGGCAGCGCGCCTTGGCCGGCCCGGGCGGCTCGTCGGCGTGCAGCACGAGCTTCTCCGGCCGCACCGCCACCACCAGGGCGGCGTCGCCGGCGATGTCCGGCGACGGCACCGCCACCGGGCCGAGGCCGGCGGCGTCGACGCCACCGCTGCCGTTGCGTCGGCACGGCAGGAAGTTCATCTTGCCGATGAAGCCGGCCACCTCCACCGATACCGGCCGCTCGTAGAGATCCCGCGGCGTGGCCACCTGCACCGGCCGCCCCTGGCTCATCACCGCCACCCGGTCGGACATGGTCAGGGCCTCTTCCTGGTCATGGGTGACGAACACGAAGGTGATGCCGACACTGCGCTGCAGCGAGCGCAGTTCCAGCTGCATTTCCTCGCGCAGCTTGCGGTCCAGCGCGCCGAGGGGCTCGTCGAGCAGCAGCACCTTGGGTCGCTTCACCAGTGCCCGCGCCAGCGCCACCCGCTGCCGCTGGCCGCCTGACAGCTCGTTGGAGCGGCGCGACTCGTAGCCGTCCAGCTTGACCATGGCCAGCGCCTCGCCCACCGTGCGCGCCAGGGTCTGCCTGTCCAGGCGGTCGCGCCGGAGCCCGTAGGCCACGTTCTGCGCCACCGTCAGGTGCGGGAAGATGGCATAGCTCTGGAACACCATGTTGGTGGGCCGGCGGTGCGGCGGCACCGCCAACATCGACTGGCCGTCGATGACCACCTCGCCGTGGGTCGGCACCTCGAAGCCGGCAATCATGCGCAGCAGCGTGGTCTTGCCGCAGCCGGACGGCCCGAGCAGGGAGAAGAACTCGCCGCGGGCGATGTCGAGGTTGACGTCGTCCACCGCCTTGAAGGCGCCGAAGGCCTTGGTCACCCCTTGCAGGGAAATGATCGCGTCAGTCAATGGTCACGCCTTCGCTTTGGGAAAAGGAACTGCGCCGACGCAGGTACTCGGCCAGCGCAATGACGAAGAAAGACACCACCAGGATGCACGAGCCCAGTGCCAGCACGCCCGGCAGACGCTGCGGAAAGCGCAGCTGGTTCCACATGTACACCGGCAGGGTCGGGTCGGTACTGCCGAGGAAGAAGGCCATGATGAACTCGTCGAAGGAGATGGTGAAGCACAGCAGGAAACTGGCGGTGATGCCGGGCATGGCCATCGGCAGCGTGACCCGCCAGAAGGTCCACCAGGCATTCTCGCCAAGGTCCGCCGAGGCCTCTTCCATGGAACGATCGAAGCCTTCGAAGCGCGACATCAGCACCGCCATGGAAAACGGCACGCACAAGAGCACGTGGCCGATGGTCACGGTGACCAGGGACAGCGTCCCGCCGGCCTGCATGATGACGATCAGCAGGGCGGTGCCGAGAATGATCTCCGGCACCACCAGCGGCAGCATGATGGTGGCCACCACCGGCTTCTGGCCCGGGAGGGTGTAGCGGGTGACCGCCTTGGCGGCGAAGATGCCGAGCAGCGTGCTGATGGTGGCGGTGGCCAGCGCCACCCGGATCGAGTTCATCAGCGAGGCCAGCAGGGCCTGGTTGCCGATCATCGACTCGTACCACTGCCAGGTGAAGCCCTTCAGCGGAAAGGAGATGTAGATCGAGTCGTTGACCGAGAACACCGGCAGGAACAGCACCGGAAGGTAGAGGAAGGCCAGGTAGACGATGGCATACAGTGCCAGCGGACAGTTCTTTTCCCTGCCGATGCCGCTCATCGCGCCGTCAACCGATGCGCGCCGTCAGCCGGCGCACGGCGAACACGTAGACCATGACGATGGCGGTGACGATGACCATCGACGACAGCGCCAGCGCCGCCCCCAGTGGCCAGTTGTTGCCCCGCGCGAACTGGAACTGGATGGCGTTGGAGATCATGTAGCCGTCGGTGCCGCCGACCAGCGACGGCGTCACGTAGTCGCCGACGGTGGGTATGAAGATCAGTACCGAGGCAGCGATCACCCCGGGCAGCGACAGCGGCAGCACCACGCGAAAGAAGCGCGCCACCGGGCCGTCACCGAGATCGGTGGCGGCTTCCAGCAACGAGCGGTCGATCTTCTCCAGCGAGACATAGATAGGCAGGATGGCGAAAGCCGCCCAGGCATGGGTCAGGGTAATGACCACCGCGGTGGGGTTGTAGAGCAGGAAGGTCAGCGGCTCCTCGAGCAGGCCCAGGGACATCAGCCCGGAATTGATGGCGCCGTTGTAGCCGAGGATGATCTTCCAGGCGAACACGCGCAGCAGGTAACTGGTCCAGAACGGCAGCGTCATCAGGATGATCCAGACCATCTTGTGACGCTTGACGTGAAAGGCGACGAAGTAGGCCACCGGGTAGGCCAGCAGCACGGTGAAGAAGGTGGTCAGCAGCGACACCCCCAGCGAGCGCACGAACAGGATGCGGTACATCTCGCGGCTGAAGGCATCGACGTAGTTGGCCAGCGTGAAGCTGGTGTCGAAGGTGGTACCGGCGAGCTGGGTCCAGAAGCTCAGCACCACCATGCCCGCCATCGGGATGACCATGATGCCGAGCATCACCAGCAGGGTCGGTGACAGCAGCAGGTAGCCACGCAGCCCCTCGCTGCGCATCAGCGCGCGGCGCAGGGCGCTGCCGCCGGCGGTGGCGGCGGGGGCCGTCACCGGGCCCCCGCCACGCGCATGCCGTGCATCAAGGTTCTAGAAGCCGGTCTTGACGCTTTCGAAGTCGCGGTTCATCTTCGTTTCGACCTCGTCGGTCTGCGGGAAGATGAACTTGCCGGCATCGATGTAGGCGGTCGGGTCGACGTCGAGACCGAGAGCGGCCAACGTCGCGGGGTCGACCCCGGCAAAGGACTTGGCATTGGAATGACCGTAGCCGTATTCCTCGATCACGTACTTGCCGGTCTCGGTGGAGAGCATGGCGTCGATGATGTCGTAGGCCTGGTCCGGGTTGGGCGCGTCCTTGTGCATCATCAGGCCGCAGTTCCAGGTCAGCGCCCCCTCCTTCGGGCTGGCGAACTTCACCGGCACGCCTTCGCCGGTCAACTGCACCGGCACCTCGTTCCAGGTAAGCGCCATCACCACCTCGCCGGAGGCCAGCGACTGGGCCAGCGAGGTCATGTCGTTGGTGTACACGCGCACCTGCGGATGCAGCTTGCGCATCAGCTCGGTGGTCTTCGCGATGTCGTCGTCGGTAAGCGGCTGGCCGATGTCCACGCCGGCCAGGATGGCCATGCACCACCAGGTGTCGGCGGCACTGTCGATGACCGCGATCTTGCCCTTGTAGCGCTCGTCGAACAGCATGTTCCAGGACTCGCCGTCGGCCGGCGCTTCGACCATGTCGGTACGGTAGGTGATCGAGCTCGCGCCCCACTCGAAGGGCACGAACCACTGGCCGGCGTCGTCACGGGCGCCGGGCAGCGTCGCCAGGCGCTCGAACACGTCGCCGAAGTTGGACAGCCGCGCGGTGTCCATCGGCTGGAACAGGCCGGCCTCGCGCCAGCGCGGCACGTCGTTGGAACACGGATGCACGACGTCCACCACGAAGCCGGCCTTCATCTTGGTGAAGCCTTCCTCGGCATCGCCGTAGGTGACGAAGTTCGGCGCCGCGCCGTGCTTGGCGACGAACGGGCCGAACAGGCCGTCGTCGTCGTAGCCACCCCAGGTGAAGTAGGTGCCACGCTCGGACTGGGCCATAGCCCGCCGGCTGACGCCGGGCAGGGCCACCGCCGCCAGTCCCATGGCGCCGAGCGCCTTGACGGCATCGCGCCGGGAGACGGCGCCATTGCGAAGCGCGGCAACGAGATCGTTCTTGTACACAGGTTATCCTCCAATCATCGGTTGGTTTGCGCGGCATGGGCGCCGCCCGTGCACCGAACGTGCCCACCGACACGATCGGCTCGAGAACCCCTTTGCAGGCTGCCGTCAGCCATCCCCGGACCCGACCCGCTTGCGGCCATGGAGACGGCACTGGCAGGCGGCCTGGTCGACATCGCCGACCAGGCCTTCGACGTCCCCCGGCACGAGCCGCGTGACCCGCAGCTCGGTCCCCGCGCCGTGCAGGCGGACACGGTCGCCGTCGAGGGATGCGAACAGGCAGGACGCCGTGGTCACGTCGTCGAACCGGTAGCAGTAGCGACCGTCGTCGTCGATCCACCAGTGGCCGCTGCGCTGCTGCCGAGGAGCGCTGGTGATCGACGCCAGTCGACCGTCCGCGCCGTGGTACACGATGTATTCGCCGGCGGCGGACGCCATGGTCGCGGTGCGCCCGGCGAGCAGGTCGCCGAGTCCCGGCCATGCCGATGCCGTCGACACGCCGACCGCCAGCAGGCAGGCGGTGAACAGAGGAACCCGGTGCGACGCCATCTTCATCCGCCATCCCGGTCGCCGCCGACCACGCCGTTGAGCCAGGCAATGCACACCGACTCGCACTCGGCGGCATCGAAGCCGTCGGGGTTGAGCAGCAGGTTCTGCCACATGCCGTCCCACAGGGCGAGCATCATCATCGCCGCGCGGCGGGCCCGGCGGGCATCGCCGATGGCCTCTTCGAACAGCTCGCCGAGCTGCGACAGGTAGGCATCGTCGAAGCGCTGGCACAAGGCCTGGTAGGTGGGTCGCGCACCGGCCTCGCCGAAGAAGGCATGCCACACCGCGATGCGGCGGGGATTGCACAGCACCGGATCGAAGTTCATGTGGATCAGCGCCTCGATGCGTGCCACCGGGTCGGGCGGCGCATCGGCCAGTGCCCGCTTCCAGGCGTCCAGGTACTCGTCGGAGAGATAGGACAGCGTCTGCGCCATCAGCGCCTGCTTGCCGTCGAAGTGGAAGTTGACGATGCCCACCGACATGCCCGCACCGGCGGCCACGTCGGACATCCGCGTCTCGGCAAGTCCGCGGCGGGCGATGCATTCGATGGTGGATTCGATCAGCTGGCGACGGCGCAGTTCGCGGGGGGCGGTGCGCTGGCCCCGGCCAGCCGCTGACGCCGACGACACGGCGACGTCCTCTACCGGGTCCGCGGACACGGGGCGGGGGCCCGGTCGGGCCGGGACAGGCAGAAGTGGCGTGGAATCATCCAGCAACCCCCGCACAGACGCTCCGGCAACCCCGTTGGTTGCCGGTCACGCGCTGCGAGATGCGATTCATTCTCGCACAAAATGCGCACGATGGAAGCGCCACCGGGGCGGGAGCGCCGCGGCGAATCCTCCGCCACGGAACGGGATCGGATGGCGCGCCGGGCGCGCCACGACGGCTGTTGTACATGATGGCTTCATGCTATCATTCACTGAATGATCATTCAATCAAAAATGGTTCCGGGGAGCGGGCCACGGTGAGCCGCGGCTACGACGTGCTGGTGATCGGCGCCGGTCACAACGGTCTCACCGCCGCCGCCTACCTCGCCCGCGCCGGCCTGCGCACGCTGGTGCTGGAGCGCAATCCCTACATCGGCGGCGCCGCGGTCAGCCGCGAACTCTACCCCGGCTTCACCTACTCCAACTGCTCCTACGTGTGCAGCCTGATGCGCCCGCAGATCATGCGCGACCTCGACCTGCCCCGGCACGGCCTGCAGGTCATTCCCTTCCAGGGCAGTGTCACCATGACCACCGACGGCGGCTACTTCGCCTCCTACCTGGACCACGAGCAGAACCGTCGCGAGATGGCGCGCTACTCGCGTCGCGACGCCGAGGCCTACGACGACTACGGCGCCGAGGTCATGCGCCAGTGCCGCTTCATCAAGGACACCTTGCTGATGACGCCGCCGGACCCGGTGTCGATGCGGCCACGCGATCTGAAGACGATGACCTGGCTGGGCAGGCGGCTGGCCGACATGGGCGAGGAAGCCATGCTCGACACGCTGCGCTTCTGGGCAATGAGCTGTGCCGACTTTCTCGACCAGTACTTCGAGAACGACGTCATCAAGGGCCACCTCGCCGGCAGTTCCATCATCGGCACCGCGCTGGGACCACGTTCACCGGGCAGCGCCTACGTGCTGCTGCATCACTACATGGGCGAGGTCGACGGCAACATCGGCGCCTGGGGCTATGCCCGTGGCGGCATGGGCGCGGTGTCGGCCTCGCTGGCCGGCGCCCTCGCCGCGGCCGGCGGCGAGATCCGCACCGCCGCGCCGGTATCCCGGGTACTGATCGAGAACGGCCGCGCCCGCGGCGTGGTGCTGGAAGACGGCGAGGAGATCCGTGCCCGGCGCGTGGTCTCCAACATGGACGTGAAACGCACCTTCCTGTCCTGCGTGGATGCCGACCAGTTGCCTGGCGAGTTCCTCGAACGGGTGCGCAACTTCAAGATCCGCGGCTCCTCGGGCAAGCTGAACATCGCCCTCGACGGCCTGCCGGACTTCCCCGCCATTCCTGCCGACTGCCCGGCGCGCAGCGGCGACCTGCATGTCAGCGACAGCATCGACTACCTCGAGCGCGCCTACGACGACTGGAAGGCCGGCACCTGGTCGCGCAGGCCCTACGTGGACATGATGATCCCCTCGCTCACCGATCCCACGATGACGCCACCGGGCAAGCACTTCATGTCGGTGTTCGTGCAGTACGTGCCACCGCTGGTGCGCGGCCGGCCGTGGACCGACGCCGACCGCGATGCCTTCCGCGACACGGTGATCGACCGCATCGCCGAACACAGCCCGGACTTCAAGTCGCGCATCCTGCACGTGGAGACCCGAACCCCGCGCGAACTGGAAGACGAAGTCGGGCTGACCGAGGGCAACATCTTCCAGGGCGAACTGACCATGGACCAGCTCCTGTTCAACCGCCCGGTGCCCGGCTATGCCCAGTACCGCAGCCCGGTGAAGAACCTCTACCTGTGCGGCTCCAGCACCCATCCCGGCGGCGGCGTGATGGGCGCCCCGGGTGCCAACGCGGCGCGGGAGATCCTCCGCGACGCCCGCGCATGAACAGCGACACCTACCACGACATCGTCATCGGCGCCGGCGTCAACGGCATGGTCTGCGCCGCCAGCCTGGCACGGGTTCGCCGGCGGGTGCTGGTGATCGATGCCGCCGACAGCGTCGGCGGTGCCATGCGCGCAGTGCCCTTCGGCGACGGCAGCGTGCCACTCGCCGCCCAGCTGCAGTACGGCCTGCCGCGCACCGTATTCACGGAACTGGAGCTGCACCGCCACGGCCTGCGTCACGCCGCCACCGACATCGGCGCCACTGCGGTGGACGCCGACGGTCGTGGCCTCGACTACCACCTGCGCCGCGCCACGCCGCTGCCACCGGACGCCGCCGACGCCGCGCGCTGGCCCGACTTCATCCAGCGCATGGTGCGCTTCGCCGGCGTCATCGAGGACATCGCCGGGCGCGGCGTGCCACGTGCCAGCCGCGCCGACGGCGCGGCCTGGCTGAAACTGGCCTGGCGACTGCGACGACTGGGCAAGGACGACATGCGCGAGTTCCTGCGCATCGGCGCCATCAACATCTTCGACGTGCTCGAGGAACAGTTCGAAGACCCGCTGCTGAAAGGCGCGTTGGCCGCCGAGTCCCTGCTCGGCCACCAGCTTGCGCCCCGTTCACCGAACAGCGTCCTGACCTTCCTCGCACGACTGGCCGGCGAGGGCGACGCCCTGCCCGTCGGTGGCCTGCCGGCGCTGGCCGACGCGCTGCACGCGGCCTGCCGTGCGCGCAGGGTGGATTTCCGCCTCGCCGCGCCGGTAACGCAGATCGTGGTCGAGGACGACCGCGTCACCGGGGTGGCGCTGGCCAGCGGCGAGGTGATCCGCGCGGACAACGTCGTTTCCAGCGCCGACCCGGGCACCACCTGCCTGGACCTGATCGGCGCCCGGCACTTCGACACCGGCCTGGTACGACGCCTGCGCCACGTCCGCGGTCGCGGACATGCCAGCCGGGTCGACCTGCTGCTCGACGACCTCTCCGGTCTCGACCGCCATCGCCTCGGCCGACGGCTGCTGTATGCCCCGGACATGGATCGCCTGGAACGCGCCTTCGACCAGGCCAAGTACGGCGAGATGTCCACCGAGCCACTGGTGGAACTGCTGCTGCCCTCGGTCATCGACCCGACCCAGTGCCGTGGCAACCGCCACCTGGCCACCGCGCTGGTCCAGTTCACCCCGCCGGGCACGCCGGGGACACGGGTGTTGCAGCACGCCGCGCCGGTGCTCGAGCGCCTGCTGCCCGGCATCGGCGCACGCATCGTCGACCAGCGCGTGACCACCGCCGACGATGTCGCCGCCGCCACCGGCATCGCCGGCGGCCACTGGCACCATGCCGAGCTGGCCCTCGACCAGTACTTCCTGCTGCGACCGCTGCCGGCCCTGTCCCGCTACCGCCTGCCGGTGGCCGGTGGCTGGCTGTGCGGCGCGTCCATGCACCCGGGGGGCGGCGTCCACGGCCTGGCCGGGCACCACGCCGCCGCTGCCATCCTGCGCGGAGCAGACCGATGAGCGACGCCCTGCAACAAGTGCTCACCACCCCGTTCCACCCGCGCACCTCGGCATTGTGTCGCACCCATCACTATGCCAACTGGGCCGGCTACGCCACCGTGCAGGTCTACGAAGATCTCGAGATCGACTACTTCGCCGCGCGCAACGCCGCCTCGCTGTTCGACCTCTCGCCGATGTGCAAGTACGACATCACCGGCGACGACGCCGAGGCCTACCTGGATCGGCTGCTGACCCGCGACGTGAGCCGTCTTGGCGACCACCGCGTCAGCTACGTGGCCTGGTGCAACGACGACGGCATGCTGATCGACGACGGCACCCTGTTCCGCTTCGCTCCCGGTCGCTACCGGCTCTGTGCCCAGGAGCGCCACCTTCCCTGGCTGCTCGACAGCGCCATCGGCTTCGACGTGCAGGTGGCCGACGTCAGCACCGACATCGCCGCCCTCTCGCTGCAGGGCCCGACGTCCTGCGCGGTACTGGCGGAGGCTGGCTGCGCCGGCATCGCGTCGCTGCGCCCCTTCGCCATCGGCGACTACGAGATCGACGGCGCGCCGGTGACGGTCTCGCGCACCGGCTTCACCGGCGACCTCGGCTACGAGTTGTGGCTGGCGCCGGACCATGCGCTGGCTACCTGGGACGCGCTGATGGCGGCCGGACGCCTGCTCGGCATCGCCCCGATGGGATCGCTGGCACTGGACATGACCCGCATCGAGGCCGGCTTCTTGCAGGCCAACGTCGACTTCCTCGCCGGCGGACGCGCGGTACGTCCCGGACGCCTGCGCTCGCCGCTGGAACTGGGCCTTGGCCACCTGGTGGACTTCGGCAAGGGACACTTCAACGGCCGCCGTGCCCTGCTCGCCGAACAGCGCGAACGCCGCAGCCGCTTCCGCCTGGTCGGCCTCGACGTGGAAGGCAACAAGCCGGCCACCGACGCCTTTCTCTACGATCGCCGCGACCGCGAAGTGGGCGTGGTCACCTCGGCACTGTTCTCGCCGACCTGCAAGCGCAGCATCGCGCTGGCCTCGGTACAGGCAAACGTCGACATCGAGGCCGACGGCGTGCATGCCGACATCTACGTGCAGCGGGAGTTGAAGTGGCAACGACGGCGCACCGCCGTGCGCGAGGTCGCGCGCCCCTTCTTCGACCCTGCGCGACGCCGCGCGACCCCGGCGGGTCGTCGCTAGTCACCAACCGCCCGCAACGAGCAAGGGCCATGAACGACATCAAGGGCGTGCCGACCGGCACCGTCACCATCCCCGATACCGAAACCATCCTCGAGCGCGACGAGTACGTCATCCATCCGTGGGAATGTTTCGATCGCCGCCACCTGGAGTCGCGCACCGTGATCACCCGCGGCGAGGGCATCTATGTCTACGACAGCGACGGCAACCGGCTGATCGACGGTCCCGGGGGCATGTGGTGCGTGAACGTCGGCCATGGTCGCACCGAACTTGCCCAGGCCATGGCGGCCCAGGCATCGACGCTGGCCTACTACAGCCCGTGGAGCCTGTCCAACGTACCCGCCGCCAACCTCGCCCGGCGCCTCGCCGCCGCTGCCCCGGGAGACCTGTCCAACGTCTTCTTCACCACCGGCGGTTCCACCGCGGTGGACTCGGCACTGCGCTTCGTCGCCTTCTACAACAATCTCAAGGGACGGCCGGAGAAGAAGCACATCATCTCCCGCGCCGACGCCTACCACGGCAGCACCTACCTGTCCGCGTCCTGCTCCGGCAAGGCCCGGGACAAGAACTATCTCGACTTCGAACGGCAGAAGATCCATCACCTGCCCTCGCCCAATCCCTACCGTCGTCCCGAGGGCATGTCGCTGGAGGCCTTCCGCGAACAGTGCGTGGCGGAACTGGAAGAGAAGATCCTGGCGCTTGGCGCCGACCAGGTCGCCGCCTTCATCGCCGAGCCCATACTCGCCTCCGGCGGTGTCATCGTGCCGCCGCCGGGGTACCAGCAGCGCTGCCTGGAGATCTGCCGTCGCCACGACGTGCTCTACATCAGCGACGAGGTGGTCACCGCCTTCGGCCGCCTCGGTCACCTGTTTGCCTCGGAGCGGGAGTTCGGCATCGTCCCGGACATCATCACCGCGGCCAAGGGCATCACCTCCGGCTACGTGCCCCTCGGCGCCCTGCTGATCTCCGACCGCCTGATCCGCGAGGTCGGCGACAACGAGGCACGCGGCGCCACCTTCGCCAACGGCTTCACCTATTCCGGCCACCCGGTGGCCTGCGCGGTGGCGCTGGAGAACATCAACATCATCGAGCGCGAAGGCATCCTCGAGCACGTTCGCCGCGTTGGTCCCTACTTCCAGCAGCAACTGCGCACCCTGGAGGAACTGCCCATCGTCGGCGAGGTCCGCGGCATGGGACTGATGGCCTGCGTGGAATGCGTGAACAGCAAGGCCAGCCGCATGCCGTTGCACCTGGCCTACGAGATCGGCAACCGGATCGACGCCCACTGCCAGCGTCTCGGCCTGATCGTGCGCCCGATCATCAACATGTGCGTCATCTCGCCGCCGCTGATCATCCGCGAGGAGGAGATCGACAAGCTGGTGGCCATCCTGCGCAAGGGCATCGAGCGCGCCACCGACGACATTCGTCGCGAGGGACTGCTGGCCTGAGAGCGGGCCGGGACACCGCCGGCCCCACAGAAAAGGGGCTGCCGATGGCAGCCCCCGTATTCTGGCTGATGGATTCAGCCGTACGCGGTAACCGGTAATGCCAGGGGGTTAGCCTGCCGTACCGGAAACCAGCGCCAAATCCAACAGACCCAAAATACTAGACATTGGATCACCTCCTTTTCAATCTGGTGGAACGGACCTTGAGCGTACCACGGCACCCGCGGGCCGCCTAGTACCCCGTGCAGGCACTGCACGGGGCGCCTGTCCCGCCTCAGGTGCCGCGGAAGGCCACCATGCAGCGCAGCCCGGCGGGCAGGGCCGAGTTCGGGTTGGGCAGCGACAGGCGCACGCCGAAGGTGCCGCTGGCGGCATCCAGCACCTGGTCCACGGCGACCACCTTGGCCGGGTACTCGCCACCCACCGGGTCGGCCGGGTAGACGGTGGCGGTGGTGCCCACCTCCACCGAGTGCAGACGCTCCATCGGGATCACCACTTCCACGTGCAGCGGGTCGAGCTGGGCAAGGCGCAGCAGTTCGTCGTCGGAGACGAACTCGCCCACCTCCACCAGGCGTTCCACCACCAGCCCGTCGACGGGGCTCTTCAGGGTCTTCTGCCGAAGGATGGTGCGCGACTGGGCCAGTTCCACCTCCGCCAGGCGGGCCTCGGTGACGGCCTCGTCGACACTGTACTCGGAGGTGAAGTTCTCGCGGAACAGCTCGCGGGTACGCGCCACCTTGCGCTGGCCGAACTCGAGCTTGGCCCGGGCCAGCTCCACCGCCGCCTTCTCCACCTCGGCACGCAACTGCACCAGGGTCTGCCCACGCTTGACCACGGCGCCGCGATCCACGGCAATGGATTCCACCACCCCGGATACCGGGGAGCTCAGGGACACCTGCACCGCGGGTTCCAGCAGGCATTCGTAGCGCTGGCCATTGGCCGGGCCGGTTTCCTGGTCCGACTGCGCCGTGGCCAGGCCGGGCAGCAGCGTGGCCACCGCGAGTATCAGCAATCTAGTCATACAATCCCCTTCCCGACACCGACAGCAGTCCCTGCATGCCGGAGTCATAGTGAAGCAGGTCGCGACGCACCTGCTGAAACTCCCGTCCCCGTCGCGCCTGCACCTGTCGCAGGCGTGATTCCAGCACGAAGGCGGTCAGCCGTCGACCCGCCATGCGCAGCAACGGCAGCGGCCAGCGCGGCATGCCGACGACCTCGTCGTCGGCGCACAGCAACAACTGCGCGCCTCGCCACGGCAACGGCGCGGCAAGCACGCCGAACACGGTACGACGATCCTCGCAGCGGCGCACCGAGCGCTCGGCGAACACCAGTTCCAGCGGGCAGGACACCGCTTCCGGGTCCCCGTGCAGGTGGTCGAACACGCTGGCCTGCGCCAGCACCGCGCCGCCGGGCACCAGCGCCTCGCGCAGGCGGGCAGCAGCGTCGCCGCCGCGGTCCTCGACCAACGTGAACGACGCGGACCGCGCCGACATCACCTCGACCAGCGACGCCATGCGCTTCGCGCCGAAGGTCACCACCACCCGGCAGGCGTCGCCGGGGGCGGCCAGCCAGTCCGCCAGCCACGGGTCGGCGGCGGCGCGGTCGGCCAGCAGCAGGGCACGCGGGAAACGCACCTGGCGGGCCGCGCGACCACGGCCGGCGCATTTCAGGCCGTACACGCTGCGCAGCTCGGCGGCGATGCCATCCACCGAGTGTGCCAGTCCACCGAGTTGCAGGTAGCGGTTGAAGACCTGCTGGTAGCTGGCCCGGCCCACCACCTCGCGCTGGCTGGAGGCTTCCAGTTCCTCGGCCACCTCGATCATGCGCCGCAGGAAGGCGGCCGAGTAGTGGGAAACGCCGGGCACCAGCGCCTCGGGCACCAACCACTCCACGGCACCCTCGGCGACACGGTAGTGACGGTCCGATGCCAGCACCACGCGCACCACGATGGCCAGTGACAGCAACTGGCGGGCGACATGCTCGATTCGCCACAGGCCGTCGAGTTGCTCGGCCCAGGCGGCCAGCTGCGCAACCCCCGCCTGGAGCAGCTCGACCTCCTCGCCACCACCGGTCAGGCGGTAGTGGCGACCCTCTTCCAGGTACTCGACCATGGCCAGCGCCTTCTTCAGCTCCTCGGTCTCGTGCATGGGATGGGCATCGCGGGTGAGCACGATGGGCGTTCGCGCACTGTCCACCAGGGTGCTGTCGGCATCGAGGACCACGGCGCAGGGCAGACCGCGCATCAAGGTGCCCGCGGCGCGGGACGAACGTCCCATCAGGCCATCCACCAGGCGCATCGCGGCATCGCTGCGGTCCGGCCAGTTGTGCGCGTCGCGCAGGAAGTCCATGGCCACCTCGCGCGCCGCCACCAGGGTGGCGGAACAGCGCCAGGCACCTCGGCGCGCGACTTCGCTGGCGCCTTCCTCGATCACGCCGAGGGAGATGTCCAGGGCCTGGAACAGCGGCGCCAGCCACGGCCTGGCCGCCTCGACCATGCCCTGCCCGTCCGCCACCAGGTGAACCCGGTGGCCGGCGCGCACCAGCACCGCCGCCGCCATCGCCGCCGCCAGCAGGCGGTCGATACGCGCCGGCATCACCTCGATGCGACGGTGCAGGATGCCCCAGGCGGCATCCACGTGACGCGCCTGCATGGTGGGCCAGGCGCCTGCCGACAGCGCGCGGGAGACGGCGGAGAACTCCGCCGCCACCGCCTCGACCTCCAGCCGACGCAGTTGCTCGGCACTGCCGACCCGGGCCGGCTCGCCGGCGCGGCCCCGCCGCGCACCGAGCACGTGAGCCAGCCGTCGCCGTTCGGTGCGACTGAGGTAGGTGGAATGGATCTTCCTGGCCGGGCCACCGCGCAACGGGTAGCCGTCGTCGAAGCCGGGATCGGCCAGGGTCATCGGCGCACGCCTAGACGTTGAAGCGCGACAGGAAGGTCTGGCGCACCGCGCGGTAGACCTGGGCGCCAAGGCTTTCGCTGCCGTGTTGAAAACGCACGTGGACGCGTTCGCCGAGTCCCACCTGGTCCTCCCGACGCTGCATGCGGATATCGAACTGGAACCAGCTCTGGAAGGCGCTCAAGCCGGCGTCGGTGCCGCCGGGATTGACCGCGATCTCGCCACCGCCCTCGAAGGCCAGGGCGGCGCTGGGCAGGTCCTGGGAGGCACGCGGGACTTCCCGCGCCACCTCGGCGGGCACCACCCGCTGCAACTCGTCGGCCACGCGCACGCTCACCGAACGGGTCCGCTCGCGCACCAGGCTGATGCGATGCTGGGGCACCAGCACCCGCACCACCGCGGGTACCGGCCGGGTCACCGTGCCGACCACCTCGCCGCGCTGCAGGAAGCGACCGGCCAGGGGACGATCGTTGAAGGCGACGTAGGTACCGTCCACCGGGCTCTTGATGGTCAGGCCTTCGATCTGCGCATGCACCAGGTCCAGTTGCGCGGTGGTGGCGTTGATCTGCTCGCGCACCAGGTCCACCTGCACGCGTTCACGCAGCGAACCCCTGCGCGAGGTCACCGCGTCGTACTGGGCATCGAGCTCGGCCAGTTGCGCCTCGAGCCGCTCGCGGTTGGCCACCAGCTCGACGTTGCTGCAGGTGACCAGCGGCTGGCCGGCACGCACGGCGTCGCCACTGGACACCAGTTCGCTGACCACGAAACCCTGGCTGTCCATGCGCACGCGGGATTCGCGGTCGGCCCAGACCACGCCTTCGACGATGGTCGACAGCGGCAGCGGCACCAGCGCGATGGCCACCAGCGAACCGACCAGGGCGGTGGAGATGGTGACTGCGCGAAGGCGCTTTCCCTTGAGTTTCTTGCTGGTCATGAGGAACCTGATCTGCCGGTACACGGGCATCACCGCCATGGTGACGAATGCCCAAACGGCAAGCAACATGCCGATGATGAAATAGTTCTCCGCCAACAGCAAGACGATGAAGGCGACCAGGAAAATACGGTAGATGAACGAGGCGACGCCGTAGCAGACGAACCAGCGTCGTTCGCCGGCACTGCTGGCCGGGGACTTCACGTCGTCGATGCGAAACAGGTAGCGCTGCACCAGGTAGCCGAGATAGCGGGTGGAACGCGTGCCGAGGTTGGGTATCTCGACCAGGTCGGAAAGGATGTAGTAGCCGTCGAAGCGGATCAGCGGGTTGGCATTGAACAGCAAGGTCGACACGCCGGCGATGATCATGGTGTTGTAGGCCACCGCGCTGACCAGGCCGGACTCCACGTTCAGCCACACGTGCAGGGCGATGGCGGCGATGAACAGTTCGCTGAGCATGCCTGCCGAGCCCACCAGGGCGCGCTTGTAGCGACTGGCAAAGGCCGACGAGGAGGTCGCGTCGACATAGGGGATGGGCATCAGGATCAGGAACATGACGCCGACTTCGTGCACCTCGCCGCCGTGGATGCGCGCGGCATAGGCATGGCCGAACTCGTGGAACAGCTTGACCACCGGAAAGGTCACCAGCAGCACCAGGAGGTTCTGGCCGGCCAGCACCCGGTCGACCAGGTTGCGGGTCAGCTCCGGCCAGTGCACGAAGGCCAGCACCGCCGAACCGCCGACGAACAGGAGCCACAGCAGCATGCCGGCGGTGCTGAACAGGTGGCGCGCGATCGGCAGCGTGGCGACGATGAAGCGATCGGGGTCGAACAGCGGTACGCGGATGGACAGCGGACTCTTCCAGCGCTGCACCCGGCGGCGTCGCTCGCCGCTGTCCTGGCGCTGGAACAGTTCGCGGGTGTCCGGCGAGACGTTGGTGATCAGCGCATCGGCCTTGTACAGTTGCGACAGCAGCTGGATGGCCTGGGCCTGGGTCAGGGAACCTTCGCCGAGGGAACGGGAGGCATGGCGCCAGATCTCGTCCATGGTATGACGACCGTCCATCAGGCCGATCACCTGGTAGGCCGCCGGCGAGAAGCGGTGAAAGCGACCGCTGGCATGGTCCTGCAGCACGTACCAGGTCTGGCCGCGGTACTCGTGGCGGTGCAGCTGGATATGCTTGCGCAGTCGCGGCACCAGCGCCGCCACGCGGTACCAGTAGGGACTGAACGGATTCTTCTTCTGCATCGCCCGTCGGCGCAGTACTAGCGGGAGAACCGCCAGCTGGTCAGGCGAAGCCAGTCGATCAGCTCGCGGGTCCAGATCCAGGCCAGGCGACGTTCGCCCACGGTGATCCTCGCCACGCCCTCCATGCCCGGCCGGTAGATGCCGTCGGAATCGTCGAGCAGGGCTTCGACACGGAAGAAGTTCCGGCCCTCGGCGGCGCGTGTCACCGGGGTGATGGTGTCCACCACCAGGTCGATGCGGCGGTCCGGGAAGGCGGACAGCAGCAGTCTCACCGGCTGGCCGGGCTCGACATGGGCAATGTCGCGCTCGTCCACCTTGAAGATGACACGGTAGCGATACAGCGCGGCGATCTCGAACAGTACTTCGCCACGGCTGACCGCGGCGCCCAGCGACTGGCTGAGGTCGCCGCTGACGATGACGCCGTCCAGCGGCGACACAAGACGGGTGCGGTTGAGCTTTTCATTGACCAGCGCGATGCGCGCGTCGGCCTGGTCGATCTTGGCGTCGAATACCTTGGCCTTGGCGCGGTCCTTGTCGGCGATGGCCTCGTCGTACTGGCTCTGTGCCTGGGCACGCCCGCTGGTCAGCTCGACCAGGTCCAGGCGCAGGTCGGTGTCGTCCAGGGTGGCGATCACCTCGCCAGCGGCGACGCGGTCGCCGACACGGCGCAGCGACTGCGCCACGTAGGCATCGAAGGGCGTCACCAGGGCCCGCTGCTCGGCGCCTTCCAGGACGCTGTCGGCGGTGACCTGGAAATCGCCGCGCGCCAGGTAGCCGGTGCCGATGGCGGCCAGCAGGGCCAGCAGCAGCAACTTGCGTCCGAGATAGCCGCGACCGAACAGGCGACCAAGGGCGGTGGCCACGGCATCGGCGACCTTGGTGCCGATCCAGCGGTCGTTGAGGCGTTTTTCCCGGAACACCGGCCCGACCACCTGGGCCATGGTCTCGCACAGCTTGACGGTATCGTGATCGAAGGGTTCGGCGGCGGAACGTTCCAGGCAGATCGCGCCCACCGCCTCGCCGGCGGCGATCAGCGGCACGCTGAGGATGGCGCCGCCGTTCTGCAGCCCGGCCAGCTTCTCGTGGTTGTGGGTAATGACGCCGTTGCCGGGCATCTCGGGGTAGTTGACCGCGCGATGCTGGCTGACCGCCTCCTCCATGGCCCGGCCGATGGCATTGACCAGGTTCATCTGGCGGCCGAACTGTCCACTGTGGGACATGGACATGACCTTCACGCTGCGACCGCTGGTGAAGCCGCAGCTGACCCGTTCACAGTCCAGGCGGCCGGCCAGCTCGGTGACGAAGGCGGTGACCGCCTGGCGGCAGGACTCGCCGCGCGCCGCGGTGGCGGTCATCAGCAATGCCGTCACCAACCGGTCGATGGTGTGCTCGTCGTGGGCGTTCTGGCTGCGCAGGTGGAAGGCTTCCAGCCAGGACACGCCCCACTGCAACTGGCGCATCACCGCCTCGATGTCGCGGCGTTGCTTGTTGCCCACCACCACCGCCGCGACACAGGCCACGCGCCCGCCGACGGTGAGCGGGAAGGACAGTGCCACCGTGTCGTCGTCCACCGCCAGGCGCTGGCCGTACTCCAGTGCCAGGTCGACCACCAGCGCCTCGCCGTCGTCGAGGGAAGAGCGGGCCACGTCGAGCAGCGCCTCGGACACGCCGCTGCCTGCCGGCCAGACGGCGGCGGGGGCGAAGGTCTCCTCGGCGGCGGTCTCGGCCAGCACCAGGCCGGCCCGGGTCTGCGGAATCTGGCGGCACTGCAGGGCCAGCCAGGCCTCGTAGAACGACGCGTCCTCCACCGAGGTGGCGAGCTGGCGCCAGGCCTCGCGATCGACGAAGACACGATCGTCGTCGCGGGGAACCGCCACCGCGGCCTGGTTACGATCGTTCATCGATCAGCCGGGGCCTGAATGACAAAGCGCCGCGAACCGGCCTGCCCGGTCGCGGCGCCATGCAGCGCAGGGAATGGAGATCAGGAAGCCGGGCCGGTATCCGAGACATCGGTGCTCAGCGGACCGAAACGCTGCTCGTACTGCTCGACGATGTTCTGCAACAGCAGGCTGAGGCGCTTCGCCGCGTAGGGACTGACGATCAGGCGATCGGACAGCTTGATCACCACTTCTTCCTGGCCGGTATGCCAGGACTGGTTGGTGCCGAACAGCAGGGTCACTTCCTCGCGGGTGCTGCTGACGTTGCAGACGTTGGCGTAGGACGTGCTCATGTCGCTGTCGTCCCAGCGGACCCGGGTGCTCTCGGTCGGTTCAGTCTTCTTCGCCACGACGTTCCTCTCTGTTGGTGAATGCGAAAAGTTGCCCGGCGCCCGGCCGCGGCCCTGGATTGGCCGGGTCAGGCACCGGATTTCTTACGGAGTGTACCTAAATGCGGTTCGAATACCATCCTCGCCGCCGTGGCGGTGGATGACTTCGGCGTCACCGGGGCGGCGACCTGTGCCGGGTCCAGGTGCACGCGGTAGCGCGACGGCGTAGCGTCCGCGCGGCGTCCGCGACGGCGTCGCCACCCGGCCAGGCTGAGCACGGCGGCGCCGGCGGCGATACCAAGATCGCTCTCGCGCACCATCGCCGAGGTGGATTCGCCGCTGTCGGCCGCCGGCGACTGCCCGTCCTCGCCTGCCGGTGCCGGCTGCGGCGCTTCTTCCACCGGAGCCTGCGGCGCGGCATTGGCCTCGACCGGTGGCTCTTCGCCCGCTTCCGGTGCCTGCGGCTGATCCTGTTCCGGCGTCGTTGCATCGTCCTCGATCACCTCGAGCGGTTCGTGGTGATGCAGGAAGCGATGCGCATTGCCCATGCTGAAGTCCTCGAGCGCATAGGCCTCCGCCAGGGGCGTGCCGAACAGGCTCGAGAGATTGTCGCCAAGCCCGCCGAGATCGTTGCCCAGATCGCGGCCATAGAGGTTGAACAGCACGAAGCGGTCCAGCGGATCGACGCCGAAGGCATCGACCTGGATGATCAGTTCGTCGAGGGTGAAGATGACCACGCCGTTGTCGCCGATCATGATGTCTTCGCCGAGATTGCCGTCGAAGACGTCGAAGCCGAAGCCGCCGATCATGATGTCCAGCCCCGGCCCGCCGCTGAGGAAGTCGTTGCCGCCGATGCCCGGGCTGGTGGTGGCGGCGATGTAGGTGCCGCCGGCGCCGATGCCCTCGCGCGAGAAGCTGCCGTTGTAGGGTCCGACGTAGCCGTTGTCGCCGAGCAGGACGTCGAAGCCGGCGCCACCGAACAGGCTGTCGTCGCCGAAGCCGCCCAGTGCCCAGTCATCGCCATCGTCGCCGTAGATGGTGTCATTGCCGCCGACGGTGGGATCGCTGGTCTCCAGGCGGGCACCGGAGAAGCCGCCGTTGTCGCCGAGGATGCGGTCGCTGCCGCCGCCGCCACGGATGTTGTCGTTGCCGAAGCCGCCGAGGATGACGTCATCGCCGTCGCCGCCGGACAGGTTGTCGTTGCCACCGCTGGTCGGCGAGGTGGTCAGCACCAGGCCGCCGTTGATCAGGCCGTAGTCGCCGAGAATGTTGTCTTCGCCTGCGCCACCTTCGATGGTGTCGTTGCCAAGACCACCGATGATGTTGTCGTTGCCGGCGCCACCGTCCACGGTGTCGTTGCCATCCCCGGTGCACGGATCGGAGGTGAGCACGCCGCCGATGATGGTGCCCATGTCGGCGATGATGTTGTCGTTGCCACCGCCACCGGCGATGGTGTCGCCGGAGAAACCGCCGATCACGTTGTCGTCGCCGTCGCCGGCGTCGATGTCGTCTGCGCCACCGGCATTGCAGGCGGTGGCGATGACCGAGACGCCGAAGATCTCGCCGAAGTCACCGAGGATGTCGTCGCGGCCACCACCGGAACGAATGGTGTCGCCGGCGCTACCGCCGATGATGTCGTCATCGCCGTTGCCGGAACGGATGTTGTCGGCACCGCCGGCACCGGTGTTGGTCGAGGTCAGACGACCCGGCACGCTGATTCCGAAGTCGCCGCCGATGGCATTGTTGCCACCGCTGGTGACGATGCTGTCGCCGGCGGCGCCGCCGAAGATGCGGTCATTGCCGGAGCCGGTGTTGATGCTGTCCGCCGCGCCCGCGGTGTCGGTGGTGCGCACCACCGCGCCAACCACCTCGCCGTAGTCGCCGAAGACGATGTTGTTGCCGCCGCTGGAGCCGATGGTGTCACCGGCGGCACCCCCGAAGACACGGTCATTGCCCGAGCCGGTATTGATAACGTCGGCACCGCCGTCGAGCACGGTGGTGCGCGCGGTGCTGGCGAAGATCTCGCCGTGGTCGCCGAACACGGTGTTGTTGCCACCGGCGTCATCGATGAAGTCGCCGGCGGCACCACCGAAGACCTGATCGTTGCCCAGACCGCCCTGGATGGTATCGACATCGCCGACGGTCGGCTCGATGGTCTGCACCAGGCTGACACCGGCGAGGTCGCCGCTGGCCGAGGTGGACAGGTCGACCTGGCCATGATCGCCGAAGACGATGTCGTTGCCGGCCCCGGCATCGATGTCGTCTGCGCCGGTGCCGCCGAGCACGATGTCGTCCCCGGCACCGCCGAGCAGGGTATCGTCGTCGCCGTCATCGAACTGGTTGCCCACCACCATGATGACGCGGCCGATGTTGGTCAGCCGCTGGGTCGACCCGGCCTGGGTGATGATGCCGTGATCGCCGAACACGATGTCGTTGCCGGCGCCAGCGTCGATGGTGTCGGCCCCGGCGATGAGCGGGTCGAAGGTCGGCCGGATGTCGCCGAAGGCATCCTCGGTAACCACGGTGAGCACCTGGTTGCCGTTGGCGGTGGCCACGCTCAGGCGCTCGGAGAGGTCGATGTTGAAGCCCGAATCGCCGTAGATGTGGTCGGCGCCGGCCTCGCCCATGATCATGTCGTCACCAGAGCCACCGGCGATCTGGTCGCCGAAGGCGCTGCCGTAGATGATGTCGTCGCGCTGGCCGCCGTAGATGGTGACGCCGCCGCCGGCGCCACGGGCATCGATGACGTCGGCGCCGTGGTGGGTGAACACGCGGGCATTGCCGTTGGGCACGCCGACCACCGCGGCCACCGTGGCGACCTCGTCGGTGAGCACTTCGCCCTCGGCCAGGAACAGGGTCAGGCCGTCAGCGGAAATCGAGGCGATGCGGTATTCACCGTTGTTGGCGGCGGTGTTCGACTGCACGTCGATCACCTGGCCGAACTCGAAGCCGTCGTCCCACCACGAGCCACTGGCGCGGGTGATGGTGTCCGGGCCGGTGGCGTCATGACTGAAGGTCAACGGCGTGGTCGGCGCATTGGACATCGGCACCAGTGCCAGGTTGTAGCGGCTGCCGTCCTGCGAAGTGTCGCCGAAGATGATCAGGGGCGCGGTCTCGCCACCGCCGCCGCTGACCATGATGCGGTCGCCGCCGATCACCGGCAGACCACCGGCATCCACCACCGCGACGACGAAGTCGGCGACGGAACTGGTGAAGGTCGCCCCGCCCAGGGTCATCACGCCGTCTTCGAGGGCGGTGATCACGAAGGTGCCCTCGTTGGCTGCCTGGCCGCCGCTCGGATCGGTCTGGGTCAATACCACCTGCTGACCCACCGCGAAGCCGTGGTCTTCCCAGCGAACACCGTCCTCGCGGACGATGGTGTTGTCCTCGAAGCGGAAGTCGTCGGCTGCGCGGATCGCCGAGTTGCCGCCGCCATGCACCACGGTGATGGAATCTTCCAGCGTGGTCTGCACGTCGAAGTAATCGTTGCCCTGGCCGAGCAGGATCTCCACCGTCTCCATGCCGCGGTAGGTGATGCCGCCGGCGAAGACGCGCTCGTTGGGCAGGCCCGGGACGCCGAAGTCGATGACCAGGTCCGGACCCATGTTGAGGCCGTTGATGTTGGCGAATTCACCGATGTCCAGGTCGGACGGATCGGCCACTTCGTAGAGGAAGTCCAGCCCGGCCTTGATGTCGACGTCCGCCTCGGTGAACGGCGACAGCGCACCGGACAAATCCTGCACGCTGCCGTCGGAAAAGATGTTGAGGACGTCGTTGAGCAGGCTCTCGTCGGTCTCGATCAGCACCACCGGACGCGGGCCGTCCTTCTCGGTGGGCAGCATGACCACGTCGGTGAGGCTGCGGTCCTTGGTCGGGATCACGCCGCCCTCGATGATCAGCGGCCCGCGGATGCCGTCGGTGACGTGGGGCTGCGCCGGGAACACCTGTACCGGCTGGGTGCCTTCCTCGACATCCGCATCCGGATTGACGATCAGCGGCACCAGGAAGGGTACGTCCCAGTTGCCGTCGTTGAAGGTGATGGTGGGCACACCTTCCACCAGGCTGAAACGACCGTCGCTGATGGCGGAGACATCGACGATGGTCTGGAAGTCGGTCTGGATGCGCACCTGCACCTCGGTGCCCGGCAAGGGCGGCCGGGTCAGCTCGATGGTGTAGTCGTCACCGGCGAGATCGGTGACCAGGGTGGAACCGTTGCTCTGCTTGACGATGATGCCGGCCGAGTCGGTATCGCGCACGTCGACCTTCAGCTCGGTAGTTTCCAGCACGTTGTCGTAGACACCGCCGGCGGAGTCCACCGAGTGGGTCAACACCACCCGCATGCGGTTCTCGACCTCGCCGTCGACCACCGCGGTCACGCGAATCTTGAACTTGTCGTTCCAGTTGCCGTCGTTGAAGCTGAGCGTGTAGTGGGCATCGTCGCCACCGGCGGCGGGAACGAAGACCAGGCGGTTGTCGGTGGCGGCATCATCGTTGGCGCCGGCCAGCGCGACTTCGCCGAAGTCGCCGTCCAGGCGCACGACGACACTTTCCAGGGCATTGGGTGCGCGGGTCAGCGAAACCTCGTAGAAGTCACCGACCGCATCGCCCTCGTAGACGATGGTCGTGGTGTCGACTACCTCGCTGGCCGGGTCGACGGGATCGACCCGGTTCAGCTCGGTCACGATCAACCCGGGCTTGTCGTCGTCGTAGACGGTGACCTCGACATTGTTGATGTTCAGCGCGCTGAGATCGTCGACCTGGTCGCCGGTGTTCTTGTCCTCGGCATAGGAGGAATGGCTGACGATGATGCTCTGCTGACCTTCCTCGGCGAGGTCGAACACGCCGCGCACCTTGACCACCACCTGGCGGTCCCAGGCATGCAGGTCGGCACCGGAGGCAGTGGAATCGAAGGTCAGCACGTGGGCGGAGGAGAAGTCGCCGAAGCTTGCACCACCATCCTCGCTGATCGCCAGCTCCACCGTCTTGCCGTCGAGCTGGTCTTCCTTGAAGCCGGCCAGTGCCGCCGAGGCGGTGATGTAGAGCATGGTGGCCTGGGCGAGATCCCCGGCCGGCACCGACAGGTGCAGGGTATAGGTATCTTCCTCGTCGGCATCGATGGTGCCGTCGTTGTCGTTCTCGGTCACCGCGGTGTTGCCGGACTCGGTGACGACAACCGCCCCGGTGTCCTTGTTGGCAATGTTCAGCCGCAGACCCTCGGCGAAGATGCCGTCGTAGGCCGGATCGTCGCTGATCACCGAGTGATTGACGAAGCCGCTGCGCCCTTCCACCGACAGTGCCACGATGCGTCCGGTGACGTCGCCGCCGACGTCGATGGTATCGGCGCCGAGTCCACCGATGATGGTGGTGACGATGTCGGCGCTGGTGCTGAGCACGAAGAAGTGGTCGTCACCCTCCAGGCCGTCCACCTCGAGGCGCTCCACCGCCGCGAAGTCCACGTTCAGCCCGGCGCCCATGACGCCGTCTTCGGTGATCACGAAGTCGTCGTCGCGCTCGGTACCGATGATGACCACGGTGTCGGCACCGGCGCCGCCATCGATGCTGACCGGGGCGTTGATGTTGTATTCCACCAGGTCGTCGCCGTCGCCGCCGTTAACCACCGTATCGGAGGTGGACAGGGTATCGGTACCGACCAGCACGAAGGCGCGCACCACGAACTCGTCGTTGCCGCCTTCGCCAAACAGTTTCAGCAGCGCCTTGTTGCTGTACACCACCATGCGGTCGTTGTCATCGCCACCGAGCACCGTGGTCGGGAAGCTGATGCCGCGACTCAGGTAGCCGAGGGTGGTTTCCACCGTCTCGATCTCGTCGCCCGGCGCAATCATGGTGTCCGGGCCGGCGATACGGTCGAGCCCGAACACCTGGCCGATCTGGAAGAAGTCCTCGCCGGCGCCGCCGTCGAGCGTGGTGATGGTGCTGTTGTCGTCGCTGTAGAAGCTGTCGTTGCCGAGCAGTCCATCGACACGGAGGCGGCCGTTGATGCTGCCGTCGTAGTTGATCCGCTCCACCGCGGCGGTGAACGGCGGGTCGCCGTCGCCTGCGGACACGTCCTCGTGCAGGTGGGCGACGAAGTAGCGACGCACCAGGAAGACGTCGTCGTCGGCAGTACCCTCGATGAACAGGCGGTCGGCACCGTCGTTGTACTCGCCGCTGTCGTGGACGTTGATGATGTAGTCGCTGGCCGGGTCCCCGGTGGTGTAGACGGTGTACTCGTCGTTGCCGCCGCGGCCATCCAGGGTCAGCGTGTCGCGCACCCCGGCCTGTTCGGTGGTGATCGACGGCAACTGGTCGACGATGATGATGTCGTCACCGCCGGCAAGGCCGTCGTTGTCGCCGAGCACCGTGGTGTTGCCGACCAGCGATTCCGGCGCCAGGTAGAAGACATCCTTGTCGCGTTCGCCGGTAATGGTCGTGGTGGGCGAGTCGAGATTGCCGAGAATGTCGATGCGCGCGCCGTCACCGGCGTCGGCATTGCCATGGTCGCCGCGGATGTTGGCGGCCACGCCGGCCTTCACCAGGGCGCCGCTGGCCACCAGGATGTCGTCGCCGCCAAGAATGTTGGCCACCGTCGCCGCCTGCACGGTGACGCCACTGGCGAGGATGAAGTCCTCGTCGTTGCTGTCGCTGCCGTCGCTGGCGGTGTGGAATCGCTCCACCGTCTCGCTGCTGACGTCCTCGACCACCAGCGAAGTCTGCGGAATCACCTCGTCGCCGGCATCCACCAGCGCCGAGTCGATGGACTGCAGGGTGACATCCGCACCGGTGGACTCGACGTCCTCGTTGACGGTCATGAAGCCGGTGGTGGTCACGCGAATGGTGCCCGCGGCCTGGATTCCCTCGTTGGCGACACCGGCATCGGCACCGTCCTTGATCGCCAGCACGCCGCCGATGGTCAGGCCCATGGCGTCGTCGACGAAGAAATTGCCGGCACCGCTGCTGCCTGCCCGCCCTTCCAGGCGATCCACCCAGGTCTCGATGGGGTTGAGATCGGTGCCGACGTTCTCACTGGCCACCAGCAGTGCCTCGGGGGCAACCACGTCGAGCGCGCCGCCATCGTCGTCGTCGAGAATGGAACTGGCGACGTCGAACAGCACCTCGGTACCGCTGACGGTGGCGCTGGTCAGGGTCATGTCGCCGGCATTGCTGATATCCACCGTGCCGAGGGCATAGATGCCGACCTCGTCATCGATGTCCCAGTCATGGGCAGGCAGGGCGTCGAACAGGTCGTCGACGTCATCGAAGATGCCGCCGGGATTGAATCCGCTGTTGTCGTTGGGGGTGATCTGGCCAATGGACAGGGCACCGCTGTTGTGTACCCACAGGCCGCCGTCGGTGACCAGTGCCTCGAGCTGGTCGAGATGGGTATCCAGGGCATTGCCGGTCTCGCCGACGCCGTCCGGTGCCTTGAGGATGGCCGCCTTGGCGTCGATGTTGGCGAGGTCGTCGTTTCGACGGTCGACGATGGTGGCCGCGGCCTGGATGGTGACCAGTCCGTCCGGGCTGCCATTGCCGTCGCCGTTGGCCTTGACCAGGCCGATGCTGGCGATGCCGTCGACCAGCAAGGAGATGTTGCCGGCGGTGGACTCGAGCCCCTGCTCGGGAGCGGCCACCGACGGGCTGCCGCCAATGGCGAGATTCACCGGGCTGTAGATGTAGACGTCGCCGGTAACCAGGCCGGTCAGTTCGCCGGCGATGTTGACATCCAGGAAGTTGTCGATGGTGCCGACATCGCCGCCCGCCTGCAGGTAGAGGTTGCCGGGATCGGCGCTGTCCAGCAGCACGTTGACGATGGGCGAGGCGGCATCGTCGAACAGGTCGAGGATCGACTCCGGCGCGCGCAGGTCCACCGACTCGCCGGCGGTGATCTTGCCCACCACCAGGTTGCCGGTATCCGCGGCGCCGGTCTCGTCGACGATGTTGATCAACGCGGTGCCGCCGGCACTGGCGTTCTCCACCGTGAGGTCGTTGATGTCGATGGTGGCGGCATCGATGCGAATCACCTCGGGCAGGTGCATGCTGGTGGTGCTTTGCACGTAGCCGAAGCGGGATACCTCGTCGGGTGTGACGCTGAAGCCGCGGTCCGCCGGGTTGAAGGCGGTGGTGTCCGGGGTGGTGTCCTCGTAGTCGATGTCCAGCGTGGTTCCGGCCACCTGGTGCAGGTAGAGCTGGCCCACCGCGTTGATCGACAGGCGCCCGTCCGGACCGACCTGGATGCGCAGCGGGTTGGTGCTGGTGCCGATGGAATTGTCCGCCAGCAGGACCAGGTTGCCGAAGGTGCCGATGGCGATGTCGTTGGCCGGGTCGGCATCGTCGCCGGCAACGCTGCCGTCGCCGGTGATCGACCCGCCCGGGGTGGTGTCGTCGGCGTAGCGGGAACTCGACGCGGTGGCCTGCAGGCGCACGTCGTCGCCGGCCAGCACGTGGTGCACCTTGAGATTGTCGGAGGTCTGGATGATGACCTGGCCGCCGGCGTTGGCACCGAGACTGACGGCGTTCTCGTCGGCGGCCTCGATGTCGATGTCGTCGTACAGTTGCAGGGTCAACGTCTGCACGACGTGCTTGTCGAGCACGTAGTCGCCGTTGACCAGGTCCACCGGGCCGTCGTCGGTGGCATGGTCGGCGCGCTGGCCACCATCGTCGGTGATGCGCACCCAGTTGGCATTCTCGTACACCGCCTTGTTGGCGATGTTGATCGTGCCGAGATTGCCCTGCGCCTGGTAGAGGCCGTAACTCTGCGTATCGAGTTGCACCAGCACGGTCTGGCCAGCGAGGATGGTCTGGTTGACCACGGCGCTGGAGTCGGTACCGGTGACGTAGTCGGTGGTGATCTCCGTCCAGTTGCCGCCGGAGAAGGTCTCGCCTTCCAGGTCGACGCCGCTGGCCCCGCCACCGGTGTACTGGTAGATCTTGTAGTGCACGCCCACCAGGTCATCCGGCGCGGCATTGGCCATGGCGATCTTGCCCTCGTCGGGGATCGCCTCGAAGTCGAGCGGGTTGTTGATGGTGATGATGCCGGAAACGCTGCCGATGTTGCCGACCTCGCCATTCACGTAGTCATTGCCGTCGGGTTTGGTGCCGGCAACGATGGTGATTTCGTGGGCGGTGATGTTGGCAAACTCGGTGCTGTCGGAGTTGACCGTCGCATTGCTGAATTCGGCATGCGGGTACAGCGCCTTCATCAGGCCGGGCGACACCGGGTTCTCCAGCGCCTCCTGGCTGAAGGTATTGGCGGCGACGTAGGCATCCTTCTCGCCCTGCGAGTAGGTAAAGACGAAGTCCGGATCGTACTCGTCCATGCTGCCGAACGGACCGCCGTTGCCATCGGCATCGTAGGAATCCTGAACCGACTGCGCGCCGTTGATCGGCTGGCTGCCGGGAATCAGCAGGCTGGCGGTGAAGGCGTTCTCGTCGTAGTCGTAGCGCGAGAGCTGCAACGCCGCCAACGCCGAGCCGGTGTCGACGATGTCCAGCGGCGTGGTATCGATGGCGGCATCCTTGCGCGACTCGGCCAGCGAGATGGTGTTGTCGGACAGCTTGATGACGTAGTAGGCGGCACCGTTGCGCAGGTTGGTCTGCGACGGGTCGCTGATGCCCGTGGCGACCACCTCGTCGCCGGTTTCCAGGCCGTGGTTGGCGGAAAAGGTCAGCACGTCGCTGCCGGCATCCACGCTCGGGTCCAGGGTTTCCAGCGGCGGCGAAATACGCATGGCCTCGCGCACCTGGGTCCAGTAGGTGTGGTAGGCCTGGGTCTTGGCCACCGCGTCGGCGTCGAGTTCTTCCAGCGCCGCCGCTTCACCGGCCGCGCCGAACAGGCCGAAGCGCTCGTTGCGGGCCTGGATCTGCTCCTCGGTGAGCGGCACGTAGCCTTCGATGATGGCATCCACCACCGAACCGCCGACCACCTCCAGGTGCACGTTGCCGGTGGTGCTGTGGATGGCGCCGTCGAAGGCATTGCCGTCAATGTCGGTCTCGGGACGAACCTCCTCGTAGGTGGAGCCGAGATTGTCCAGGCCCTCGGCGTCGGAGCCGGAGAAGTTCTCCCGGTCGTAGCCGGAGGCCAGGTCGAGCTGTTCGGCAAGGAACAGGTCGCCTTCCATCTCGCGAATGAAGATGTCGCCCTGTGCCCAGGCCAGCAGGCCGCCGTCGCCGACGGCACCGTGGGCATCGCTGTCGACGAAGATCGGTCGCTCGGCACAGCCGATGGAGCCTTCCAGGGCGTACAGTTCGACCTGGTTGCCGATGATGAAGGAGTCATTGTCCTTGGCATAGATGCCGTCGGGCGCGGAAACGAAGACGTTGCCGTCGGTGGACCAGATGTAGTCCACCACCACCCGCCGCTCGGAACCGGTGACGCCGACCTGACCGGGCTGGACACCGAAGAAGCCCACCCACAGGTCGCCGGCGGCCTTGATCTGGGCAGCCGGGGCATTCGGGTCGATGTCGCAGCCCGGGTCGGTGGACGCCGGGGACGACAGCAGCGAGAAGCCGAGCAGGGCCGGCGCTGGCGGCGGCTGCTGCTGGCCTTCGAGGTTGGCGCGCACCGAGCCGGCCGAGTCGATGACCACGTTGTTGGTGCCGAAGATGCCCGCCTGCTTGCTCTGGATGACGTCGGCGCCGTCGTGGGTGATGATGGTGACCGATGCGTCCACCGTGTCGGGCACCACGATCTCGCCGAAGTCCAGGTTGCCGTGCGACTCGATGTGCACGGTGGGCTGGTTCGGACCCTCGATAAAGTCGATCTCGATGGGCCGGTCGGCTTCCAGGGTATGGGTATAGAAATCCTTCAGGCCGGTGACGTTGGTCCACAGCGTATGGTAGGACTTCTTGCGCAGCCAGCCACCACCGGTTTCCCACGTGTCGACGATGGGATAGTCGGTATCGTCGTCGTCCAGGCCGACTTCCTCGACTTCGTACTTGATGCTGTAGGCCAGGTTGGTGGTGCCGGTATCGACCAGGATGTACTCCGACTCGAGCAGCGGGGTCTCGTCGGTGAAGGCAAAGGTCCGCCACTTGTAGCTGTCGTCGGAAGCCAGCGAGTCCTCGAAGCCGAAGCCGCCGCCGAGCAGGTTGAACACCTTCTTGACGTAGTAGCGCACCTCGGTCTGGGTCTTCTCCTGTCCTTCCACCCAGACATACTGGCTGCCGGCCACCGGGTCGTACTCGATGGTGTCGCCAACGTTGTGCAGGATCGGCGAGCCCTGCTGCGTGTACTCGATCACCGGCAGACCGTCTTCGATCACCTCGGCGCCGTGGTACAGCGTCTCCACCACCTGGCCGGCCGAGTAGGTGTACTCGATGCGCTCCAGGTTCGCGGTACTGGTATCGGTGATCTGGATCCTGCCCTCCTTGTTGGTGGAGGTATCGATGCGCTCGATGTACAGGTCGAAGTTCGACTCGTTGTTGATGTTGACGTTGGTATAGCCGTTGGCCACCCGCAGGGTGCCGTTGCCGGTGCTGATGATCTGCCCGGCGAGGATGATCTCGCCGCCCTGGGGAACGATCTCCTCGATGACGATGCGCTGGTTGGCGGCATCCCAGTAACCGTCCACGGGAATGTCGTCGCCGAAGGTGATCCCGGCCAGCGGCGTGTTGAACTCGTTGGCCAGTGCCTTGGTCTGTGCCGGCGGTGCGAACCCGGCATCGATGTCGATCTCGATGTTGTCGGTGCCGCTCTGGATCAGGCCGTTGATGTTCAGGTACTGGGCGGTGATGGTGATGCGGCCCTGGGAGAGGATGCGGCTCTCGTCCACCTGGATGGCGGCTTCCAGGTTGAAGTCCGCCTCGGTGGTGATGATGGTCGGTTCCTGGGCAACCTGGTTGCCGTTCAGGGTGATGTAGGCCGGCGTCGCCGGCACCACCGTCACCACCTCGCCGTCGACATCGGTACTGTCGGTGGTCGACAGGTACACCGCGGATGAACCCGGGGTCTTGCCGGCCTCGAACACGGTGTTGCGGGTCAACGTGTAGTCGACGTACTGGCGCGGATCGCGGTTGGTGTGGTACCAGCCCTCGGTGTTCAGGCTGAAGTTGCTGGCGGCGACGATCTCCACGTTCTCGCCGCGGATGATGCCGGAGACGTTGATGCTGCCTTCGCGGTTGGAGATGGTGACATCGCCGTTCTCGTTGATCACGTCGCCGGCGATGTACAGGTCCTGCGGCACGTCGGGCAGTTCGAGCCCGCCGAGATCATACTCCGTGGCCAGCAGCGCATCCTGCAGGATGGTGATGTCCTGTGCGCTGTCGTCGTCGTTGCCGGTCAGGTCGATGCCGTTGAAGTAGACGTTGCCCGGGGTGAACACCACCAGTCCGCCGCCGATGGCCTCGATGCGGCGGTTGTCCTGGATGATGGCATCGTTCACCGTCATGGAGATCGGCGTACGGTTGAGAATGTCGATGCGGGCGCCGGCATTGGGCACCACGGTACCGGCGTCCACCCGCGCCTGGATCATGCCCTGTGCGGTGCCGTCGCTGGTGTTCACGTACACCGAACCGGCCGAGGAAATGATGTCCGGCAGGTCGAAGATGACCGTGTCGAGTTCCTCGACCACGTTGACCACGGTCACCGTGCCGCCGGAGCCGTCGGGCACCTGGTAGGTCTGCGTCAGGCCGAGTTCGGCGAGGGTTTCCAGGATCTGCTCGCGCTGCACCTGGTAGCGGGCAATGGCCTCGTCGTTGCCGGCGTGGTTGGCCATCCAGTCCTCGACCTCGTTCAACTGCCGGATCAGCAGGCTGCCGATGTTGACGTAGGTGAGGATCGGCGTCTCCAGGTCGGCCGGCTTGATGACGTAGAACTTGCCCTCGAGATCGTCCTGCAGGCCGTCGGTGACGTCGCTGCCGTAGATCTGGCCGACCGGCGCCCACTTCGCCGTGTCCTCCAGGTTTTCACCCGGGGAAAGATGATAGTTGTTGGCCGCGCCGATATAGCGGAACAGCACGTCTTCGCTGCTGCGCACCACTTCGCCCTGGTCGACGGTGGGCGTCGCGTCGACGTCGAGATCGAAGTCGACCGAGACCTCGACCCAGCGCGTGTCGTCGTCGAAGTCCTCGTCCTGCAACACCACGTTGATGCTGCCGTCGGTGAGCAGCACGCCGGAATGGATGACGTAGAACTTGCCGGTATCCACGTCCTGGATGACGGTGCCGTTGTCGACGTAGAAGCCGATCTTGTCCAGGCTGATGGCCTTGTACTCGAAATCGGCGTCCGCCGGCAGGCCGAGCTCGGTGAGCTGGCTGGCATTGAGAGCGACACCTTCCTCGAGCTGCGCCAGCGTGATGCCCGCCGGCAGGTCGATGCCCTGCTGGCCGTTGGTGGTGCTCACCGGCAGGATGTGCAGCAGCGCCAGGTTGTTGACGCCGGCCTCGAGGTAGGCGTCGCTGGAAACGAATACCCGGTTGTCGCTGATGACATCGGCGTTGTCCGGTACCTCGACGCCGTAGGGCACCAGCGACAGCGACAGCACGCTGCCGGTGGTTTGGGCGCGGTCGGCACCGCCGATGCCCGGGTTGGCATACAGGTTGATGTCCGACATCGCCTCGATGACGGTCTCGCCGAGCACGTTGACGCGGTTCTGCTCGTGGATGGTGGCGACCACGTCGGGGATGCCGATGGATGGCAGCAGCGACGCCGTGAACACCTGGGCGTCGGCGAAGGAGAAGATCTTGTTGGGCACGCGGATGGCATTCTCGCCGCCGAACAGCGACACGTCGGCACCACGCACGTAGGTATCGGTGAGGTTGACCTCGTTCACCGAGTCGGTATGGGTATTGACGTCGGCGAAGGCGCCGCCGGTCAGTCCACTGGCCACGGTGAGGTTGGCATTGGGCCGGATCAGGGTGTCGGTCAGGGTGGTGAAGAAGATGTCGCCCGAGACGTTGACGATGTCGGCATCACCCACGTTCACCTGCGAATTCAGGTCGGCGAGGATCTCCGACTTGCCCTTGGCGCCGCCGACCAGCCCGCTGACCGCCTCGATCTTGACGTTGTCCACCGCCTTGGCATTGACATAGGTCTCGATCTCGATCACCGGCGCGTCGCGGGATGCGGCGCCAACCACCGGGGTTTCTTCACCCGGCGGCGATTCTACCCGCAGTTCGGTGCCATCGCCGATATCGACGCGGGCATCGAAGGTGCGCAGGCCCTCGACACCGATCCGGGTGGTGCTGGTCAGCACGGAGATGCTGATCGCGCCGATGGAGCCGGAACTTAAGTTGAAGCCGGTCTTGAAACGTTCCTTGGTGAGCACGTTGCGGGCATCGATGTAGATGTCGCTGCCGTGCAGGCTGGAGTCTTCGCCGATGTCCACCACCGACTGCGCCAGCACCAGGTTGTCGACGTCGACGCCGGTACCGGCACCGAGACCGAAGGCAGTCGCGTCGCCACGGGCGTCCACCGACTGGGTGTGATCGGCCATCACTTCCAGGGTGCCGGTCATGATGGTGACGTTATCGCCGATGCGGGCGACCACGTCCTGGTAGGTGCTGGTGTCGACATCGGCACCGGCCACGCCGACCACGCCGCCGGACAGGGCCTCGGCATCGGCGTAGATGTCGTCGTCGCCGACCGCCTTGAGGATGAAGCCGCCGGAGGTGATGTGGCTGTCGTCACCCACCCGCGCGACCACTTCTTCGACCAGCAGGCTGTCGGTACTGCCGAGGCTGGTTTCGGCGACCATGGCGCCCACCGCCAACGCGCCCACCGCGCCGCCCATGGCGCCGGCCTCGGCGGTGTTCTCGGCATCGGCAATCACCGACACCGTGCCCTGCTCCGCCACCAGGGTGGCATTGTCGACCGCAGCGATCACCCGGTTGTCGACGATGGCGCGGGCGATGTTGGTGGTCACGCCGACCAGCGAACCGGAGATGCCGGCGGTATCGGTCCGCGCGATGTCCAGCACCGAGGTGGCCAGCACGTTGATGCCGTCCGGATCATCCTCGCCGCTGAAGTCACCGATGGTGGTGACGCTGGCATCGGTGATCACGGCCTCGATCTCGCTTTCCGCGGTGTTCTCCACCACCGAGGCACCCACCGCCGCACCGAGGCTGAAGCTGGCGGCGATGGAAATGGCCTCGGCGCTGAGGTAGGCGTCCTCGTTGGCCTCGACGTTGATGGCGCCAGCCGTGGTTACCACCAGGTCGTCGCCGGCAATCCGCGCGTCCACCGTGTTGGCGACCCGGTTGTAGATGCCGATGCCGCCGCCGGACAGGCCAACCAGGCCAGTCGACACGGAGGCCGTCTCGGCCTCGGCAGTGATGTTGGCGGCGGTGACGTCGGCACGCACCGTCAATTCGCCCTGGGCAGTGACCAGGTCCGCGCTGCTGTCGGTGTCGTCGATGAAGGCATCGACATTGTTGGTGATCGAGTTGTCCACCGTGGAGATGGCCAGCGAGGCCGCGCCGAGGCTGGCCGATACGGCGACGCCGGTGGCCTTGGCCTTGAAGATCTCGGTGTCGGACAGGGCCTGCACGGTGATGTCGCCCATGGCGCCGAGATCGCTGTTGCGCGAGTAGGCCTGGACGGTGCTGGATACACGGTTCTCGACCTCGGCGCCGGCGCCGGCTATCGCGCCACCGATACCCACGGCAATGGCCACCGAGCCGGCGACCACGTCGGCATTGAGGTCCTCGCTGGCGCTGGCCTCGACCAGGATATCGCCGCTGGCAATGACTTCCGAACCGGTGATGTGGGCGCGGATCTCGTGGCTGCCGGCATCGCCGTGGCCTACCAGGTTGCGGCCGATGGCCAGGCCCACGGCACCGGATGCCGCCACCGCGCCGCCGGATACCGCGGCCGCCGCGCCGCCGACGAAGGCATCGATGGTGACGTCGCTGTGCGCGGTGACATTGACCGCCTGGTCGCTGCTGAAGTCGAGCTGTCGCCAGCCGCGGACCAGTTCGTAGTCCTCGGGATCGGTGGAACCCGGCGTTGCCCCGGGCTTGAGCACCGCCAGCACCTCGGTGTCGGCGTAGAGAATGTCGTCGAGATGGATCACCGGGATGCTCGGATCATCCGGTACGATGGGATCTTCGCCGATGTACTCGTACAGCTCCCCGGCCTCGCCGCCGTCACCGCCGAGCAGGTCGGCGACGATGTAGACGCGGTCGCCCGGATTGACCTGCGGCGGACTGGCGACCGTGCCGGTCAACACGTCGGTGCTCAGGTAGTCGAATACCGCTGCCGCCTCGACCACGCTGCCGCCGTCGATGTAGGCCTCGACGGTATTGCCGACCAGGTTCTCGGCCACCGAGCCGGCACCGGCCAGGGCGACGCCGACGAAGCCACCGGCCACCGCGATGGAGGCAGCCACCGCGTTCACCTCCAGCGACGAGGTGTCCTCGGCATGCACGTCGATGTCGCCGCTGAAGGCGCTGATGCCGTCATCCGCGCCGGAGATGAAGGCGCGCACGGTATTGTCCACCTGGTTGGTGGCAATGGCCACACCTATGGACACCGACACGCCGACGAAGCCGAAGCCGGCGGCAATGGAAGCGGCGCCGGCATTGGCGAGGATGCTCGAATCGTCGATGGCGTCGATGTCCACCGCGCCGACGGTGATGCCGGCGGCGACGTCGTTGCTGTCGCCGGTGATCGAGGCCTCGACATCGGTCTTGATGCGGTTCTCGGTGCTGACCCCGGCGCCGCTGACGCCGACGCCGACCGAGCCGGCACCCACCGCCACCGAACCGGCGATGACCAGGGCATTGACCTCCTGGCTCGAGTCGGCGGTGGCACTCAGGGTACCGTCGGCGAAAACGGCGCTGTCGACCACGGTGGCGGACACGCCCGAGGCATTGCCGACCAGGTTGGTCTGGCGCCACAGGTCGGTGTTGCGCAGGTCCTTGTCGCCGACGCTCTGGCCATCTTCCACCGGCAACGACTCCGGACCGATGTACTCGTAGACCTCGCCGTCATTGATACCGCCCTGCACCAGCACCGTGTCCCCGTACTCGATCTCGAGACTGCCGTCGGACTCGTCGCCGCTGGTGTAGTCGTAGCTCGACGCCGGCCCCACCCCGCCCAGGCGATAACCGACGAGGTTGCGCGCGATGGACACGCCGACGGAAGCGCCGACACCCACCGCACCGCCACCGATGGCGGCCGAGGCGGCAACGACCGCGGCGTTGATGGTCGAGGTGCCGAGGGCATCGAGATCGACGTCGTCGGCACCGTAGATGGTGCTGTTGTTCACCGACGCATGGGTGTCGGTGTAGATGTAGTTGGTGGCGCTGGCGCCGGCGCCGCT
>CAYGJZ010000017.1:35895-56951 GCA_964350265.1 uncultured Gammaproteobacteria bacterium
GCGGCGCCGGCCCGGGTATCGATCACCGACGTGTCGGTGGCGCGAACCGCGATGCTGCCGGCCTCGATGATCTCGGTATCGCCGTCCTCGATCTCGGCGCCGCCGGCATCGTTGGCATCGCCCTGGATGTAGGCGGCGACATCGGCGCCGACCTGGTTGGAGACGTAGACCCCCGAGCCGCTCACCGCCACGCCCACCGAACCACCGGCAATGGCCACCGAGCCGGCCAGCACCAGCGCGTCGATGCGCTGGTTGGCGTGGGCATCCAGGGTCATGGCACCGTCGGCGTTGATGCTCGAATCGAGGATGTAGGCATGCACCTCGAGCGGATTCTCGTCGCCGCCGAGGTCAAAGCCGATCTTGTTCAGGGCGATGGCCGCGCCGATGGACACGCCGACGCCGGTGGAGCCCACGCCCACCGCGGCGGACAGCGCACCGACGATGGCGGCGATGGAGGAGGCATTCTCGGCATCCACGTCCACCGCGCCGCCAACGCTGTCCAGGGTGGAGCCGGCGATGTAGGCGCGCGACGCCGAGCCGATGGCATTCAAGGCCACCGCGCCGGCACCGCTGACCGAGATGCCGGTGCTGCCGGCGGCGAAGGCCAGCGACGCGGCCGCGCTGCGCGCCAGGATGGACGCGTCGGCAATCTCCCAGAAACGGCTGTCGGTGAAGTCCTCGCTGCCCAGGTTGACCGTGTACACCGAGAACTTGCCCGGGTTGGCGGCAAGGATCTGTGCCACGGTCTGGGTCTCGCCGACCACCAGCGGGTCGTCCTCGTCGTGGGCGGCGGTCAGCTCGTAGATGGTGCCGGTATTCTCGTCGAGTACCAGGTTGCCGGTGACCAGGTGCAGCTCGTAGCTTTCGTCGACGTCGTCGGTGGAGCCGTCGTCGACCTGGCCGCCATCGCTGCTGAGATAGTCGGCAAAGCCACGGTAGCGGTAGTAGCGACCTTCCTCGCCACCCGCGGTGTGGCCGTTCAACACCTCGACGATGTCGCCTTCCACCAGGGTCTGGGTGCCATCGCCGGTGTCGTAGTCACCGCTGATGTTGCCGGTGGGCAGGCTGCGCGCCTCGACCACCACGTCGCCGCCTACTTCGCTGCCGTCGACGTTGGCGATGTAGGCCTCGACATCATTGTCGATCTCGTTGTAGGCCACCGAGATGCCGATGGACACGGCCACCGCGGTGCTGCCGATGGCGCCACCCACCGATACCGCGGCCGCGTTGGCCTCGATGCGCGCGCTGTCGGATGCATGCAGCATGACGTTGGCGGCATTCAGGATATCGGTATCGTCAACGTCGTCACCGCCGTCCACGTAGGCGCGGATCTGGCTGCGGATTCGGTTCTCGGTGTACACGCCGGCGGCGCTGGCTCCGACCGAAGTGCCGCCGCCGACGGCGATGGCCACCGAGCCGGCCACGGTCAATGCCTCGATGGTTTCGGTGCCGTGGGCGTCGAGGGCTACGTCGCCGGTGGCGTCCACCGCCGAGTCCTTGATGTAGGCCTCCACCTGGACGGCCTCGGGCGTCACGCTGACCAGTTTCCACAGGTCGGTGTTGCCGAAGTCCTCGATGTACAGATCGACGTCGTCGCGATCTTCCGAGCCGATGTACTCGTAGAAGTCGCCGTCCCGCGCGCCGCCCTTGACCTCGACCACGTCACCCACGGAGACATCGCGCGCACTGTCGTTGGAGTCGTAGTCGGCGGCGCCACCGCCGAACGGATTCACGCCGATGAAATTGCGCGCCAGCGAGATGCCCAGCGAGGCAGCAATGGAGCTGCCGCTGCCCACCGCCACCGAGCCGGAACCGGCAATCACGCGCGCCTCGATACCGGCGGTGCTGTTGGCGTCGACGTCGATGCCGGAAACGATCACCGGGTCGCCGACACCGTCACGGGTACCGACGGCGATGTCGCTGTTCTCGATACCGGCCTTGGTCGAGGAGTAGATGACGTTCTGCGCAATGGCCGCGCCACCACTGACCGCGATGGTGCTGCCGCCGCCCACCGAGAAGGCCACCGAGGCCGCGGTGGAGACCGCTTCGATGGTGGCTTCGGACAGTGCCTGGATGGAAACATCATGGTCGACCTGGGCACCGTCGACGTTCATCACGTAGGCGGCGACGTCGTTGTCGATGGTGTTGAAGGCCAGCGACAGGCCGATGGACACCGCGGTGGCGCCGCTGGACCCCAGCGATCCGGCCACCGAGGCCGCCAGGGTATTGGCGGTGATGCCGGAATCGTCACTGGCATCGACGCTGAGACCATCGCCGTCGCCGTTCTCGCCGGCGACGTGAAAGACTTCCTGCAGCTCCCAGTCGGTGTTGTTGTCGTACTCCACCGACGACAGGTCGACAGCGGCCGCATCATCGCCGAGGTAGCGATAGATGCGTTCGGCCACGGTCCCGTCGCCGACGTCGTAGCCGGACTCGACGTAGACCAGGTCGCCGGTATGAATGTCGGTGGCACCGTCGGAGGAGACGTGATCGGGATCGTCGAAGGTACCGTCGACGTAGGCCTTGATCGAGGTCGCGACCTTGTTCTGGGTAAACACGCCGGCGCCGGACAGCGCGGTGGCACGGGAACTGGACGCCGCCACCGCCACCGAGATGGCATTGACGGTGGCGTCGATCAGGGCAGTGGACTCCGCGTTGAGATCCACCCAGCCCTGCGCGTCGACATTGGAATCCTCGATGTAGGCATGTACCTGCACCGGGGTGGTGTCGTTGGACTCGGCCACCTTCTCCCACGGACCGGTCTTGTAGTTCTGCAGGCCGAGATCCACGGCACCGCCACCGCCGGTATAGCGGTACAGTTCACCGGGTTCGGCCAGGCTGTCGTCGTAGTCCTTGTCGACCTTGACGATGTCGCCGGTATCCAGGTTCTGCACGTTGACCACGCGCTGCCAGTCGCCACCACCGTAGTTGGCCGTCTTCAGGTCGACATCGGCAAGATCGGTGGCGCCGATGTACTCGAAGATCTGGCCTTCAAGCCCGCCGTTGATGTCGTCGTCGAGGTAGACACGATCGCCCGCGACCACGGTGTCGATGGTGCCTTCCTCGGTCTTGTACTCGTAGGCGGCGTTGTTGAGGGCCTCGGTGGCGTAGTCGTAGGGCTCGTCGAAGGCAATGAAGTTGTTGGCGATGGAAATGCCGATGGAGCCGCTGAAGGCATTGCCGCCACCGGACGCGCCCACCGATACCGAGGTGGACTTGATCACCGCGTTGATGGTGGAACTCATCAGCGCATCGATGTCGACATTGCCGCCGGCATACACCATCGAGCCACTGATGCCCGCGTTGGCGGCGCCAAGAATGTGGTTGGTGGCACTGGCCAGGCCGCCGGCGAAGGATACCGTACGATCCCCCGCGCTCAGCGCCACCGAGATCGCGGTGGCCACCGAGGAGGCGTCGATCAGCGCGGTTTCGCTCCCGAGCAGGGTAATGTCGCCGCCGGCACGCAGTTCGTGCACGCCGTCGACATGGGCGTGGAGGTCGTTGTTGATCTGGTTGCGGGCAATGCTCGCGCCCACCGCAACCCCGGTGGACTTGTTGCCCACCGCCACCGACAACGCCGAGGCGGCAACGTCGGCGCGGATGGTCGAACTGTCCGTCGCCGAGACATCGATGTCGGTGCCGGCCTCGACCACGTTGGCATCTTCGATGAATGCCTCGGTGGTGGTGCTCAACCGGTTCATGGTGATCACGGCGCCGACGCTGATCGCCTCCGAATCGCCCACGGTGGCGCGGATGGCATTGGCGGCATTGACGATCTTCGCGTCGATCTCGGCATCGTTGATCACGTCGACGCTGATCGCGCCGCCGGCGACGACATCGGTATTCATGATGCCGGCGCGTACCGAAGCCGGTTGCTCGTTGCCGATATTGGTGCCGATCAGGGCATCGATGGTGTTGAACAGGAAGTTCTGCGACTGCCATCCAATGCTGTTGAAGGCCAGCGTGGCGCCAATGGACTTGCCGTTGGACTTGGTGCTCGACTCGATGACGGCATCGATTCTCGACGTGTTGCTGGCATCGAGGTCGACATCGCCGCCCACCTGGCTGAGGTCGCTGTTGCGCACCTCGGCATCCGCCGCGCTCAGCACCACGTTGGTGGCGATGACGCCGTTGATGGCGAGCGAGGAACCCTTGCCGGTGATGCTGCCGCCGTCGGAGGTGACCACGCTCTTGTCGTTGGCGGTGATGGTGGCGGTCTCCACCGCCTCGACCTTGACGTCACCCTCGGCGTCGACCACCGTGCTGTCGATGTAGGCGTCGACGTCGCTGCGCACGTCGTTCATCACCACCAGCACGCCCACCGCGGAGGAGTTCGAATCGCTCACGTTGAGGTTGAGCGCATCGACCACCGCGGAATTGAGGATGGTATCGAGCACGCCGCTGACCTGGACCCAGCGCTCGGCATCGCCGTAGTCCTCGGCGGACAGGTCCAGGTCATCCACCGTGGACCCCTGCGAGGCGCCGATGAAGCGGTAGCTGGCGCCGGCTTCGCCACCGGCGGAATGACCGGCGGCCACCCGCACCACGGTACCGGAGGTCGGGTTGATGCCCGGCGGCAGGAAGTCGAGCAGCTCGATGCCCGCGGTGACGTCCTGCACGCCGTCGGAGGACAGGAAGTCCACCGGGTTCAGCTCGGTCCAGTCGCTGCTGGTGGCGAAGTCGATGTTCGACAGGTCGAGTTCGATGCCCTCGCCGTCATTGTCCAGGCCATCGTAGCGGAACACGCTGCCGCGATGGATGGCATCGGTCGCGCCGTTGCTGTAGGTGCTGCCGATGTAGATCTTGTCGCCGTCCTTGACCAGTTGTTCACCGGACTCGGTGGTGAACTTGTAGGCACTGATGAAGGAATCGGCCAGGTCGGCCACCGCGCTGGCGCCGAAGTCGTTGCTCACCGTGGACTCGGCCTTCAGCGAGGTGTCGGCAACGATGATGGCGGTATCCATCGCCTTGACGGTGACATTGCCACCGACATCGAGGTCGGGGTTGTCGAGGTCGTTGACCATGCCGTCGTTGGCAATGTAGGCGGTGGCGCTGCTGTTGACCTTGTTGCTGGCCAGGATGACGCCGACGCTGGAACCGTTGGCGCCCTTCAGCGCCGAGGCCGACGAGGTGGCATCGTTGCCCAGCGTCGCGGTGATGCTGCTGGCGGCGGTGGCCTCGACACCGAGGTTGCCGTCGGCGACCACGGTGACGTCGGACAGGAAGGCCTCCACGGCACCTTGACCGGCACCGTTGAAGGCATCGGAGATGAGCGGGTCGCCGAGCAGGGCGTCGACGGCGTTGAACAGCACGTTGGACGCTTCCCAGCCCACCGAGTTGAAGGCCAGCACCACGCCCACCGCCTTGTCGCCGGACTGGGTGGAACCCTGGGTGGTGGCGTCCATGGTCGAGGTATTGTCGGCCTTGACCAGGATGTTGCCGAGGCCTTCGTCGCCGCCGTCGTCGCGGGCGGTCAACGTGTTGTTCTGCGACCAGGCCCGGGCCAGGCTCTGCACCAGGTTGGTGGCGACCACGCCGTTGATGGCCACCGACTCGCCTTCGCCCAGCGCACTGCCGCCGGAGGAGATCACCGAACCGTCGGTGGTCGCCTTCAAGGTGGCGTTCTCCAGCGCCTTGACCTGGATGTCGCCGTTGTTGGCGGTGACGTCGGCACCGTCGATGTACGACTCGACGCTGGCACGCACGTCGTTGACCACGATCAGCCCGCCGATGGCCTGGGAGTTGGACTCGGAGACGTTGAATCCCTCGGGCACCAGGTTGGTTTCCAGCTCTTCCTTGAACAGGTCCAGGTTGGTGTAGTCGAGTTCCTTCAGGTCCAGATTCTGGCCGGCATCGTCGTCGCCGAGGAACTGGTAGATGCTGCCGTCGTTGCCGACGCCACTGGTGGTGTCATCGCTGAAGCTGTCCGACAGGCGAATGCGATCGCCGTACTTGAGATTGACACTGGGCGAAAGCAACGAGTTGCCGGTGTCGTAGTCCACCGGAACGACGTCGTTCAGGGTTTCCTGGATGGCCGAAGCACCGCCGTCGTTGGTGGTAATGGACGACGACACCACCTTGGTATTGGCATAGATGCCGGTATTGTCTTCGGCATTGACGGTGACCCCGCCGCCAGCAGTGATCTCGGAGCCGTCGTCGACATAGGCCCGGGCTTCGCCACTGACCTTGTTGCTCGACAGCACGCCGCCGAAGGCCTTGCCGTTGGCGCCCTTCAGCGCCGAGGCATTGGACTCGGCAGCATTGCTGACGGTGGCGTTCAACTGCGCGTTGTTGAAGGCCTCGACGGTAACGTCGCCATCGGCATCGATCTCCGAGCCGCTGATGAAGGCATGCGCCCGTGCCGGCTGCTCGCCGTTGAAGGCTTCGGAGATCAGCGGATCGCCAAGGATGGCATCGATGGCGTTGAACAGGATGTTCTGCGGCTTCCAGCCCACCGTGTTGAAGGCCAGGCTCAGGGCCTGGGCGGTATCGCCGGTCTGGGTGGAACTGCGCAGGGTGGCGTCGAGCAGGGCAGCATTGGTGGCGGTGACCTGCACGTCGCCGTCGCTGCCGGCGGTGGTGGTGACGGTGCTGTCATTGATGAAGGCGTCGGCGCTCGTCATCACCAGGTTGGTGACGATCTGGCCGTTGCGCGCCACCGAGTTGCCTTCGCCAAAGGCGCTGCCCCCGGAGGAGCTCACGGTACTCTTGGCAATGGCGCGGATGGAGCCATCCTCCACCGCGTCGATATCCACGTCGCCGTCGACTTCGACCTCGGCCGATTCGATGAAGGCCTCGACCCCGCCACGCACCTCGTTCATCACCACCATGCCGCCCATGGCCATGGAGTTGGAATCGGTGAGGTTGCCGATGTTCGGGAACAGGATGTCCTCGAAGTCCTGGTTGTCGAGCTTGTTCCACAGCGAGTTCATCGAGTAGTCGGTGGTGGCCAGGTCCACCGGGACGTTGTCGTCGCCCTTGTACTCGTAGACACCCTCGTCGATGGTCAGGCTGTTGGCGGTGATGTAGGCCTGGGACACCCACACGCGGTCGCCGATGATACGCGGCGCACCGGTGCCCGGGTCGGCGGCCTCGGCGCTGACCAGCACCTGGGTGCCGGAAGACGTGGTGTACTCGTAGCCGTTCAGGCCGAGCAGCTCGGCGGCGCCCTTCAGGGCATCGACGTTGCTGGTGCTGCTGGAGACCACCTCCAGGTGCAGCAGGGCCTCGATCCCGGCGGCGCGCAGCAGCTGCCAGCGCTCGCCGTCGGTGTAGTCCTCGTTCTGCAGGTCGATGGACTCGGTGTCCTCGCCGAGGAAGCGATAGTGCCCGGTCTCCTCCGCGACGCCGTCGACCAGCGCGGACAGGTCGTCGATCTCGACCACGTCGCGGTATTCGACGTCGTGGTTGCCGGCGGTGAACTCCGACGCCTTGTAGGCCGGCTCGATGGCCAGCAGGTCGTTGTCGCCCGGGGTATCCGCGGCATGGATGGTCAGCTTGCCGCCGACATCGATGGCGTCTTCGGTGCTGTCGACGATGTTGCTGTTGTCGATGTAGGCACGCGCTTCGGTCGCCACCTTGTTGCCGACCAGCATGCCGCCGGCGGCGGCGCTGCTGGCACCGTGCTTGGCGGAGATGGCGAAGGTGCGTTCCTTCTCGGCCTTTGACGCGGTGCTGATCTCGGCACTGAGCTGGGCCTCGTTGACCGCGTTGAGCGTCAGGTCGTTGTCGGTGGTGATCTCGGAGTTGGCGATGAAGGCGGTGGCCCGCGCCGGATCGACGCCGCCAAAGACATCGATGTCGAGAATCTGCCGCCAACGGTCGGTGTCGAGAAAGTTCTCCGTACGCAGGTCGAGGTTCATGCCCTCTTCGGCGGTACCCTGCCACTCGTAGTGCTTGCCCTCGTCGGCATGCGCCGGATCGGAGAGCAGGCTGACATCGTCCACCTCGACGATGTCGCGGAAGTCCAGATCCTGCGGCGCGGTGGTCTCGGCGTCGGAAATGACGAAGTCGGGATCGTTCGCCTCGGCAATGTACGGCGCGCCGATGATGGCATCGATGCCCTGGGTCAGCAGGTCCTGGGCCTTCCAGCCGATGGTGTTGAAGGCCAGCGTGAAGCCCATGGCATTGCCGCTGGACACGGTGCCCCGGGACAGCGCATCGATGGTCGAGCGATTGGTCGCCTCGATGAGCAGGTTGCCCTCCTCTCCAGACGCGTCGCCGTCCAGTGCCTGCACCGTGCTGCCGCTGATGTAGGCATCCGACTGCGACAACACCAGGTTGTTGACGATGAAGCCGGCGGTGGATTCCGAAGCCCCGCTGAGCACGCTTTCGTCGGTGGCCTTGATCGCCGCGGATTCGGTCGCCTGTACCGTGATGTTGCCGTCGGCAGCGGTCAGCGCGGTATCGAGGATGTAGGCTTCGACATCGCTGCGCACGTCGTTGCGCGCGGCCAGGCCGCCGAGCGCCTTGGTCGGGTCGGCCTTCTTGGCCAGGCCGGACTCGGTGAGCAGCACCGAGGCAATGGCCTTGGGAATGATGTTGGTGTCGTCCAGCGGCTTCCACAGGTCACGGTCGTCGTAGTCCTGCACCGAGGTCGACAGGTCGATCTGCGGCAGTTCGACTTCCACCCAGTCCGGGCTGGTGGCATAGGCCTGGTAGGCATCGGACAGGCTGGTGACCGCCATCGGGTCGCCGATGTACTCGTAGTACTTCTTCTCGTTGCCGCTGGTGATGAAGTCCACCGCGTCGGCGATGCCCTCGATCTCGCCGACCACGTCCACCTGGACGATGTCGCCGACGGCCAGGTTGACCGGCTCGGCCTCGCTGGCCGACGCGGTGGTGTAGTCGAAGTTGATCGAGCCCTGGTATTCGTACAGGCGACCGGTGTCGCCGCTCAACTTGACCCATTCCACCGCCACCGGATCGAAGATGGCGCGCAGGTCGATGGGGTCGGCACTGTTGATGTCGTCGCCGACGTACTGGTAGGTACCGTCGCCGTCGAAGGTGACCGACTCGCCGGCGAGCAGGTCGAACAGGGTGTCGCCTTCCTGGTGGTCGGCGCCGTCGACCCGCACCTTCTCGCCGAAGGCCACCTGGCGCATGCCCGAACTCGAGGTGTAGTCGTAGTCGTCGAACAGCAGGCCGACGAGGTCGTTGAGAATTCCCGAGCCGGCGTCGTTGCTGGCCGAGGCAATAGCCTCGAGCCGGGTCTCGGCTTCGATGCGGGCATCGTCCGCGGCCAGCACGGAGACGTCGCCGCCGACGTTCATGGTCGCGGACAGGGCGCCGTTGTCGATGTAGGCGGTGGCGCCGCTGCTGACCCGGTTGGCGGCCAGCACGCCGGCCAGCGAAGTGGCATTGGCGCCGGTGATCGCCGAGGTGGACGCGGTGGCGTTGTTGGAGACCTCGGCGAAGAGATGCGCCTTGTTCTCGGCGTCGAGCAGCACGTCGCCGTCGGCGGAGAAAGTGCTGTCCTTGATGAAGGCCGTGGTGGTCGACGGGTTCTCCACGCCGATCGGCGTGCCCAGCAGGGCGTCGATGGCCTGGAAGAGGATGTTCTGTTCTTTCCAGCCCACCGTGTTGAAGGCGGCCAGTACGCTGGCGACATCGCCGGCGGAGGTGGTTGCCTGCTTGGTCACCGCCTCGAGGGTGGAGGTGTTCTGCGCATCGAGCACGATGGAGCCGGTGCCCAGCTCGACCCAGTTGGCATCGTTGCTGTAGTCGATGGCGGTGAGATCGAGCCCGACCCCCTCGGCATCGGAACCGACGAAACGGAACACGCGGCCGGGCAGGTTCTCGTCCTCCCCGCCGACATCGTAGGCGGGGTCGACCAGGATTTTCTGGCCGAAGGTGACGTCGGTGGGGCCGACCTCGGTGGTGTCGTAGTCGGTTGCCGTGACCGCGTCGCTGGCGGTGACGGTGCTGTCGAGAATGTAGGCCTGGGCGCTGCCCTGGACCACGTTGGTCGAGATCACCCCGCCGATGGCCTTGGACTCGCCCTGGCTGCCATCCACCGAGCCGCCGCCCTCGGACTGGGCACTGCTGTCGGCGGTGGCGCGAATGGTGGCGTTCTCGGTCACCTCCAGGGTGACGTCGCCGTCCAGCGCCTCGACGTTGGACTCGTTGATGAAGGCATCCACGCCGCTGCGCACGTCGTTGACCACGACGATGCCGCCGGCGGCCACCGAGTTCGAATCGCTGACGTTGATGCCGTCGGGCACCAGGTCGCTCTCCGGTTCCAGCTTCCACAGGTCGAGATTGGAATAGTCCTCGCTGGCCAGGGTGACCAGCTCGCCCTCGCCCGGACCCATGTAGCGGTAGACGCTGCCCGCTTCGCCACCGTCGACGTGGTCGTCGGCCACGCGCACGCGGTCGCCGAACTGCAGGGCGACGTCGGTGTACAGCGGGTTGGCGGAATCGTAGTCCACCGGCACCAGGTCGCTGATGGTTTCCTGGATGACGCCGGCGCCGCCGTCATTGGTGGTAACCGAGGACAGCACCAGCTTGATGTTGGAGTAGATGCCGGCGTTGTCCTCGGCATTGATGCCGATGCTGCCGCCGGCGTCGATCTCGGTGGGCACCCCGTGCAACACCTCGGCGACCAGCTTCCAGTCGGCGGCGTTGTCGGCGTACTGCTGCTCGTCGTTGGACAGGTTGACGGTGTCCAGGCGGCCCTTGTACTCGTAGACCTCGCCGTCGTACTCGACCCAGTCGCCGTTGCGCAGCACCTGGAAATCTTCGCTGCTGCTGGCGACGAAGTCGACGTTGTCGTAGTCGATGTAGGCGCGGACGTTGGTCGACACCTTGTTGCTGGCAAGCACGCCGCCATAGCCCTTGCCACCGGCGCCCTTCAGCGCCGAGGCCGCCGATTCCGCGGCATTGCTGACGGTGGCATTGAGCTGGGTATTGCCCAGTGCATCGAGGTGCAGATCGCCGGCAACGTCGATGCCCGAATTGAGAATGTAGGCTTCGGTGCGGGCCGGCTGTTCCAGCTCGAAGGCCTCGGACAGCAGCGGATCGCCGAGCAGCGCGTCGATGGCGTTGAACAGGATGTTCTGCGGCTTCCAGCCGATCGTGTTGAAGGCCAGCGACACGGCAACGGCGGTATCGCCGGTCTGCGTGGACGACAGCAGCGTGGCGTCGAGCAGTGCCGCGTTCTCCGCCTTCACCGTGAGATCGCCAAGACTGCCGTCGGCGGTGCCGTGGGTGGTCAGCAGGCTGTCCCGGACGAAGGCGTCGGCGGTGGACAGCACCAGGTTGGTGACCACCTGGCCCTGGCGGGCGATGGAATTGCCTTCGCCGAGTGCGCTGCCGCCGGAAGAGGATACGTTGCTCTTGAGGAAGGCGCGAATGGAGGCATCCTCCATCGCCTCGATCTCGGCATCGCCGTCGACCTCGACCACGGCGTCGTCGATATAGGCCTCGACTTCGCCGCGCACGTCGTTCATCACCACCATGCCGCCGGCGGCGGTGGAGTTCGACTCCGACAGGTTGCCCACCTGCGGGAACAGGATGTCCTCGAAGTCCTGCTGGCTGAGTCGCTGCCACAGGGTCTCGTCACCGTAGTTGGTGGCGGCGAGATCGACCAGTTCGCCGGACGCGCCGATGTACTCGTAGATTCCTTCCTTGATCGGGTCGTCGTTGCCATCGACCAGGAAGTCGGTACCCGGGTCGTTGTTGTCGGCGATGTGCGTGCCGGAGACATAGACACGGGCACCGGCGACGCGCGGCGAGAAGCCGTCTTCCTCGCTGTAGGGATCGTCGCCGGTGGCATAGGCCACGGCCACGCCGGGGGCCAGCGTCTTGCTGCCGGAGGCGGTGGTCCAGTCGTAGTCGTCGAGGCCGAGCTGGCCGGCCAGTTGCTTCAGCGCGGTGAGATCGTTGGTGGCGCTGGACACCACCTCGAGGCTCATCAGCGCCTCGATGCCGGCCGGGCGGAGCAGTTCCCAGCGACTTTCGTCGGTGAAATCCTCGTTCTGCAGCACCAGGCTCTGGGTGGCGTCGCCGAGGAAGCGATAGGAACGGCCCTGCTCTCCATCGCCGCCGTCGAAGGCGCCGGCATCGTCGATGGTGACCACGTTGCGCGGCTCGACCAGGTTGGCGGTGCCGTCGGTTTCGCTGAGCGTGAAGTCCGGCTCGAGGCCGACCACGTCGTTGTCGCCGGGGGTGTCGGCGGCATGCACGTTGAGATCACCGCCGACGTCGATGATGTCTGCGGCAACCCGCTTCCACAGGCCGGTATCGGTGAAGTCCTCGCCGGCGAGATCGCGGTCGGTTCCCTCGGTGGCGCCGCCGATCCACTGGTAGCGCGCGCCTTCGACACCGGTGGCGCCGCCGAGACTGTCGACCAGCACCGTTTCGCCGTCGACCAGGTCGACATTGCCGCTGACCTGGGAGAAGGTGTGGGTCGGGTCGGCGATGCCGCCGTTGTCGATGAAGGCACGCGCCTCGGTGGCCACCTTGTTGCCGGAGATCAGGCCGCCGGCCGCGGAACTGCTGGCACCGTACTTGGCACGGATGGCGAAATTGTTGGCCTTCTCCGACTTGGTGGCAGTGCTGACCTCGGTGGCGAGCTGTGCCGCGGTCACCGCGACGACGTCGAGATCACCGCTGGTGATGACTTCCGAGTCCTGCACGTAGGCAAGTGCGCCGGACTCCTCGACACCACCGAACACGTCCGCCGCCAGCACCCTGCGCCAGCGCTCGGTATCGGTGAAGTCCTCGCCGTACAGGTCGAGGGTTTCGTCATCCTCGCCCTGCCACAGGTAGACCTCGCCCTCGGCGGCATGGGCCGGGTCGTCGAGCAGGTCGATGTCGTCGATGCGCACCGAGTCGCCGTAGCCAAGCACGATGCTGTCGACCCCGGAGTCGGAAATGTCGTGGTCCGGGTCGCCGATCTGCGCCAGGTACGGCGCGCCGATGATGGCGTCGATGGTCTGGGTGAAGATGTCCTGCGCCGCCCAGCCGATGGTGTTCATGGCGATGGTGAAGCCGATCGCCTTGCCACCGCTGACAGAACCGTTGGCCTTGGCGTCGATCACCGCCTCGTTCATCGCCTCGACGGTGACGTTGCCGAGGGTTTCGCCATCGACGGTGCCGTCCGCGGCATTGAGGATGCTGTCGACCACCTTGGCCTCGGCATCGCTCAGTACCAGGTTGTTGACGATCACCCCGCCCTTGGCGGCGCCGCCGGCGGAAATCACGCTGGTATCGCGTGCCTTGATGCGCGCGCTTTCGTTGGCCAGCACGGTGATGTCGCCATCCAGCGCGGTGACATCGGCCTGCAGGATGGCCGCGCTGACGTCGGTGCGCACGTCGTTGCGCGCGACCAGGCCGCCGAGGGCCTCGGAACCGCCGGCGGCACCCTCGATGCCGGTGGCCTTCAACGCGGTGACGGCGATGGCCTTGGGTACGATGTTGGTCTCGTTGAGCTTCTTCCACAGCGTCTTGTTGCTGTAGTCCTCGCCCGACAGGTCAACGGCGGTGCCGTCGACGCCCATGAACTCGTAGACCGCCTCCGGCTCGCCGCCGGGGCCGGCGTAACCGGAGGCCAGTCGCACCTTGTCCCCCTGGTCGAGGGTCTTCAGTCCCGACTCGGTGCTGAACTGGTAGTCGTCGAGCAGGGCCTGGGCAAGGCTGTTGAGCTGGCCGGCGCCAAGGTCGTTGGAGGACGAGGTCGGCGCCAGCAGGCTGGTGCTGGCATCGATGACGGCGGCATCGCTGGCCGACACCGTGACCCCGCCGCCGGCAACGATGACTTCGTCCGGGTCGGCGCCACTGTTGTCGATGTAGGCCTGCGCCGCGCCGCTGACCGCGTTGCTGGACAGCACCCCGGCATAGTTCGAGGCGGTGGCCTTGAGCAGGGCCGAGGCCGCGGCGGTGGAAGAATTGGACACCTCGGCGGTGAGGGTCGAACCGCTGATCGCCTCGACCCCGACATCGCCGGCGGCACGCACCTCAGAGTCGGCGATGTAGGCCAGGGCATCGGAACCGCTCTCGCTGCCGATGCGATTGCCGATCAACGCGTCCACCGCGTTGAACAGGATGTTCTGCGATTCCCAGCCGATGGTGTTGAAGGCGATGATGAAGGCGATGCCGGTGTCGCCGGTCTCGGTCACGGCCTTGGTGGTGGCGGTCAGGTCGGCGCTGTTGTTGGCGCCCACCAGCACGTCGCCGGTGACGCTGGTCTGCAACGTGCTGTTGTTGACCCAGGCACTCGCCGAACCCTGCAGCACGTTGGTGGCAACGGTGCCGTTGAAGGCCAGCGAGGTGCCCTCGCCGAAGGCACTGCCACCGGACGAGGTCGCGGTGTTGTCGGCAATGGCGGTGAGGGTGCCGCGGTCCAGGGCCTGCACGCTGACATCACCGTTCTCGGTGGTCACCGCCGCCTGTTCGATCCAGGCCTCTACATCGCCGCGCACGTCGTTGAGCACCGCCATGCCGCCGATGGCGACGGAGTCGGACTCGGTCAGGTTGTTGCCGGTGGGAACCAGCTGGGTGGCCTGGACTTCCTTCCACAGGTCGAGGTCGGTGTAGTCCTGGTTGGCCAGGTCCAGGGTATCGTCGAGACCGAGATACTTGTACACGCTGCCGCCGGTGCCGCTGCCGCTGCCGGCGCCGGGAAAGTCGTCGGCGAGCCGCACCCGGTCGCCGAACTCGACGTCCACCATGGTCGGGTCGGCCACCGCGTCGCCGGAAGTGGTGGGGTTCAGCGAGTAGGGATCGGTGGTGACCGCGTCACCGTCGCTGACGAACTCGACCTCGTAGAGGTAGCCGGTGAGATCGTCGGCAAAGTCGGCGCCGCCATCGTTGCTGGTGATCGAGCTCGACACCACCTTGCTGTTGGCGCTGATACCGGACTGGTCCTGGGCAGATACGCTGACGTTGCCATCGGCGGATACCGCCAGCGCCCGCCAGGTAGTGTCGTTGCCGGCGTAGTTCTGATCGTCGTCGTCGAGGCTGGCGCCGGTGGCACCGCTGCCCAGGTATTCATAGACGATGCCGTCGTGCAGCACGCGGTCACCGGTCACCAGGTCCTCGGTGGTGGCCCCGGACTGGTAGGCGAAGGTGGCGTCCTGGTCGATGTAGGCCTGCACCTGGGCATTGACCTTGTTGCCGGAAAACAGGCCGCTGGCGCCGGCGCCGCGGCCGTTGTAGAGGGTCGAGGTGGTCGACGAGACCGCGTTGCTGACGGTGGAGTTGACCTGCGCCATGGACACCGCGGCCACGCTCACCGCGCCGGCCGCGACCACCGACGAGTCCTCGATGTAGGCCTTGACCTCCACCGGCTGCTCGTTGGACAGCAGCTCGGCGTCGCCGAGCAGGTTCTCCAGCGCCGAGGCGGCCAGGTTGCCGACCTCCCAGCCGATGGTGTTCAGCGCCACCGACACGCCGATGGCGCCGGCCAGGGTGCCGAGGGAGAACTGGGTATCCAGCTCGTCGAGGGTCACCGCCACGCTGGCATAGGCCTTGGCATCGATCAGCGAGTCGTCGCTGGCCGACACGCGCACGTCGCCGCTGCCCTGGGTCCGCACCGTGCTGTCCTGGACGTAGGCGGTGACGTTGCCGAGGATGGTGTTCTGCGAGAAGGTGCCGCCGGCAGCAATGTTCACCGACGAACCGGTGAGGGTGCCCTCGGTCAGCGAGGCCGACTCGGTGTGGGCTGTGATCTCGGCCTCGCGGGTGGCCGAGACCTCGATGTCGCCATCGGTGCTGTCCAGGGTGGAGTGATCGAACACCGCTGCGCGCACGTCGCGGTCGACGTGGTTGAAGGCCGTGGCCACCTCCAGGTCGAAGGAACTCGCCCACAGCGCCGCTTCCAGCGCGGAGAGATCGATCTCGGCGATGTGCGTGGTGGCGGTGACCGTGACGCTGTCGGTGGCGGCAATGGTAATGCCGCCATCGGTGGCGGTGATGGTGGTCGGGTCGACATCGATGGTGACGCCGCCGCCGATGTTGTTGGTGAGGTACTTGCCCTCGGCATTGTAGGTGGCGGTGTTGCTGGCGCTGATCTCCACCGACGCGCCTTCCAGCTGCGAATCGGAGATCACCACCGAGACGATGTCTTCGGCAACATGGCTGACAGTGCCGACACTGTCGGACTCGATCACGCTGTCGATGCCGCCGGCATTGCCCGCCGAGATGGTCAGTGCGCCGGCGGCCTCGGCGGCACTGTTGGCGCCGATGTTCGAGCCGGTGATGGTGACGCTGGTGGTGCGGTTCAGCTCCACCGTGCTGCTGACGTCGAGGAAGCCGGGGATGGCACCCAGCGAACCGGCGCCACCCAGGTAACGATCGGCGTTCTGCGGCTCGACGTCCACCTGCGAGGTATCGGTGGCGGCGATGGAGACTTCGGTGGCATCGTCGTCGATGACGCTGCCACCACTGATGGTCACGCTGGTGACGTTGTCGATGGTGATGTCGGTGCCGCTGGAGATCCCGGACGGGTTGAACACGCTGGCATCGGGCGTGGCCTCGAGGACAACGCTGTTGCTCGCCGAGATGTCCACCACGCCGCTGGCGTTGATGGTGCTGGCATCCAGGCTGACCGTGGCCGACGACGTCACGTCCCAGTCGATGTCCGACACCGACGAACCCACCGTGTCGGTCACCCCGGCGCTCGCCCCCAGGGTGACGTTGGTGGCGGTAAGCACGGCGTTGGCGATGTTCAGCGTCGCGCTGGGTGCCGCGCTCTCGGTGGCGCCGGATATCTCGTGCGCGGCCTCGGCCACCAGGGTGAGATCGTTGGCGCCGGCAAAGATGTCGTCGCCAACGGTGATGCTGTCGGCACGCACGACCAGGGAAAAGTCGAAGTCGAAGGCGCCGTCGAACTCGAAGATGTCGGCACCACCGGAAAGGTCGATGGTCAGCGTGCCGCCGGCGCTGACGGTGAGCACCTCGCTGAAGGTCGACGCATCGGTGGCGAGGTTGGACAGGGTCAGCGTGGTGCCCGAGTCGACGATGCGCCAGTGATCGTTGCCGCCGCTGCCGGTGACGGTGACGTTGGCGCTGTTGTTGCCGACGATGTTCGGTGCTGCCAGCAGGTAGGCGAAGTTCGACGCGGCCAGCGTGTCGTTGACGATGGTGGATTCCACCACGCCGACGGTGTACTCCAGGGTCCAGTCGCCGCCGAAGCCGTCCGCGCCGGTGTCGTTGGTGGACGCGGCCACGTCGGCACCGGTGGCCTGGCTGAAATCGCTGATGAAGCGGGCGCCCTGTTCGCCGTCGGCAACGTTGCAGCCGTAGAGCTGGATGTCGCCGTCGGCGGCCAATGCCCGGCCCCAGCCTTCCAGGTTCTCGGCGAAGCGGTCGATGTTGTCGGCGTTGATGCGCGTGGTGCCGAGCGCCAGCGCGCCGGCGGAGCCGTGGGACAGGATGTGAACCGTGTCGACACCTTCGTAGCCACGCAACACGTGGTCGACCTGGGCAACGCCGTCCTGCTTCGAGTCCACCAGGTAGACGCGGATCTCGGCCTGGCTGGTGACCAGGGTGCGGGTGGGCGCCGGCTGTGCCTCCGGTGCCGCGCCGTCGACCTGCTGGCCGGTGACCGGGTCGCCGTCGACGGGCGCCGTGGACGGCTCGGACGTCGATGACGATGTGCCCGACCCGGTGTAGACGTCAGCGTCGTCGGCGTTGCCCGCGTCCGCGGCCTCGGCCTCGTCGGCATCCGTGGTCTGTTCGCCGGCGAGCTGGTCGATGAGTCCCTGGTAGTCGGCCACCGCGGCGTCGACAAAGACGATCTGCAACGACTTCGGCGGTTCCGGGGTGTCGGCGGCAACCGGCGCCCCGGCCTCGTCCGCGGCCACATCTTCGCCAGGCTCGGCTTCCGCGGCGTCCGCGGTTTCCGCCGGGGCCTCGTCGCCCTGGCTGCTGAGCGGAGATTCCGCCGGACCGGCGGCGGGAGATTCGGCGGCGAACGAGTCCTGCGTCGGCGTGGTGACGTCGCCCGGGAAGTTGAACACCAGGTCGTCGCCGGCAGTCGGCGCGCCGTCGATGGTGATCTCCAGGCCGCTGAAGACGATCACCGGATCGTCCGGGTCGAACACGCCCTCGGACAGCAGCTCGCCGTCCTCGCCGAAGATCTCGAAGGCGAAGGACTCGCCGAAGCTCAAGGTAAACGTGCCTGGCCGGGTCTCCTCGGCATCGACCACCACCACGGTGTCGACGCGGGCAGAAGCCGCGGCGGCGCCGGCTTCGTTGGTGGCCGCGGCGGCCGCTTCGCCGCCATCGCCATCGGCCTCCCCCGGCACCGGGTCATCGGCCGGTTGCGTCGCGGCCTGGCCGGCAGCGGGCATCGGCTCCAGGGTGTCGACTTCCTCCTCGGGAAGTTGCCCGGCCATCTCCGGATCCATCTCCGAAGGCGGCAGCACCACATCCTCGACGTCGGGATTGTCGTTGAACATGTCCGGCGTCGGCGGCGGCATGAAGCCGTCGGCGGAAAGCAGGATGCGCGGCTCCAGCGCCTCGAACAGCACCTCGTTGTAGCCGGTGGACCACGACCGTTCCGGGCTTTCGGGCACGCCACTGATCCCGCGCAGCAACTGGCTGACGTCGGCAATGGTGGCCGGGTTGCCGCGCCGGGTCCTGGCGCGCAGGCGGGCGCGTGCGAACAGCGACTGGGTCAGCGTACGCATGTAGGCCGCGTTGTCCGCGGCCAGTGGCCGCAGGGGCAGATGCGGTTTGCGCTTCTTGTGACTAGGCGGCATGGTGCAGGCAACCGTGCATGTTCATCCCCCTGCCGCCGCGCAGCATGTTGCCGATGGCGGGGTGGGTATTCATTGTGCTGCCGTGGTGAGCATGCTGTTGATGGCCGACAGGTCGTCGGGCCCGAGGCTGCCGACCTGGCGCTTGAGATTGAGCAAGCTGAGCAGGTAGTCGTAGCGCGCCTTGAGAAAGTCGCGCTGCACGAAATACAGGTCACGCTTGGCGTCGAGCACTTCCAGGTTCGAGTTGGCGCCGGTTTCAAAGCCCTTCTGCTTGGCCTGCACGGTCACGGCCTGGGCATCGAGGGACGACTTCAGCGCATTCGCCCGGGAGATGTTGTTGACCACGCCGAGATAGGCGCTGCGGGTCTGTCGTCGCACGTTGCGTCGCTCGAACTCGAGCTCGTCCTCGGCCTGCTGCAGCAGGTACATGGATTCCTTGATGCGGGCGCGCAGGGTGCCCCCCTGGAAGATGGTCCAGGCCGCGCGCACCGAGATGTCGGTGGTCTCGACCTCGCTGCCGCCGCCGAACAGGCTGCCCTGGGTATCGCGGTTGTTGAGGCTGGCGACCAGGTCCACGGTGGGATAACGATCCGCCTTGTCGAGGCGATGTTCCGCCATGGCCACTTCCACCGCGGCCTGGCGGGCCTTCACCGCGAGATTGTTGGCCAGTGCCTGGCCGATCCACGCCTCCGGGTCGGCCGGTTCGGGCGGCACCATGACGAAGTCGGCGCGCAGCGGCACCAGCGCCGCGGGCAGCACCCCGGTGATGGTGGCCAGTGCCTCGCGGCGGTCGGCGACGGCGGTCTGCGCCTGGAAGATCTCCGACTGGGTGAGGTCGACACGGGCTTCGGACTCGGACACCTCGGTGGCATTGCCCAGGCCCACCTCCATCCGCTTGCGCGCCATCTGTAGCTGTCGGCCGACAGATTCAAGCTCGGCCTCGGTGACGAACTGGTTGTCTTCCGCGGCCAGCGCCAGCAGGTAGGCCTCGGCCGAACGCAGCATCAGTTCCTGCTCGGCGGCCATGTACTGGAACTCGGCCTGGTCGACTTCGGCGCCGGCGCGTCGACGCTCGCTGACGAAATCCCAGCGAAACAGCGGCTGTGCCAGGGAGAGGGTCAGGACATCGGTGGGATAGTCGGATTCGCCGGAGCCGAAGACATCGTTTTCGCTGCGCTTGATGGTCTGGTCGGTTTCGATGTGCTCGGCACTGAGCTCCAGCGTCGGCAGGTACAGTCCCTTGGCCTGGCGCAGGGTCTGCTTGACGGCCTCGAACTGGTTGGTGGCGGCGCTGAAGACGCGGTCGTTGCCGAGGGCCAGCTGGTAGACCTGCAGCAGGTTGAAGCGGTCGCCGGATTCGACCACCGGCGCGGCCGCGACATCGAACAAGGTATCGCTGGCATCGGACTGTGCGAATGCCGTGCCCGTGGCAGCGACCAGGAAGGAAACCACGCACGACAACGAAGCCGACAGGACCGAACCCTTTCCGGCCTGCCTTCGCCCCATCCGGCAATCAAACCCCACGGTCTTACCTCCCGTCGACACTGGCCCTGCCACGCTGTGCCGTATCGGTACAAGCAGATACGACCGCAGGTTCTAGCGTCGCCTCCTTGCAACAGGCTGAACGTGATCGACGATTCGCGGCACGACCTTGCCGCATGTGTAATTCTTGCGCACCTTGTTGCGCCCGGTGGTTTCGCCGTGTCAACAGGTTGCCGATCCACGACGCTTCCCCGAGCACTCATCACCCGGCTTGGCGATACCCACAAAGCAATCCAGCAGTCTCTTTGTACCGACGAGAAACGTCAGCCCGGCCACGCTGCCAAGTAGCGTCACCGAACTCGCTGCCTTGGATGACTATAACAACGGAACTCCCAACGGCGCAATCCTATTCGAAATGGATTTTCTTTCGCGTTTGTGCAACCGTCTCGACCCGGCCGCCAGTTGCGAAGAATACGCTCATCATGCACTGCAACATCATCATGCCCGACGTTCCGTCGACAGCCGTGCCCGGTGGCACCGGCCAAAAGCCCTTCGCGGTAGCGGTCCTCGCCGCGGCGAGGCATCGCCGGTGAGCGGGATCGACGCCCTGGCCGAGGTCGCCGCCAGGCCCTTTCGCCTGGTCGAATCCCTGCGCCTGCCCTGTGGCTACGAGCGATCCTTCAAGCTGCAACCCGGCGCCGTGCTGGCGAATCGCTACCTGCTCGGCATCGAGACACGGCTGGCACCGGCAGAAACCTTTCTCCACGCAGCCCGGCAACTGGGCATGCCGGCGGACCTGTTCGCCGAGTTCGTCGACGGCCTGCCACGCGCCAACCTGGTCTTTCTCGGCTTCGAGGCCGACGAGAA
>CAYGJZ010000018.1:0-56800 GCA_964350265.1 uncultured Gammaproteobacteria bacterium
GCTAGCCGGACAGCCCGTACTTGCGGATCTTGTTGTACAGCGTCTTGCGCGCCATGCCCAAGGCCGCGGCGGTGCGGGTACGGTTGAAGCCGTTGCGCCACAACGCGTCGACGATCAGGTCCTTCTCCGAGCCCCGTGCAGGGTCGGAAACAGCCGCCGGCACCAGCAGCGGTTGCAGGTCGGCGGCCTGCACCACCCCGCGTGAGGCCGGCGCGGCAAGCAGGGACAGCACCGCGGAAAGTTCCTCCTCGTTGCCCGGCCAGCGATGCGCCAGCAACAGCTTCATGGCGTCGGCGGAGAACGATCCCCGTCCCAGCGGACGGCCGGCAGCATCCGCGCTGTAGCGCTCCACCAGCGTCACCAGGTCCTCGACCCGTTCGCGCAGCGGTGGCAGGCGCAGCAGCCCGCCGCGCAGGAAGCCGACCAGTGCCTCCGACAAGCCGGCGCCGACCAGGTCGCTGGCGGCGTCGGCGGACAACGAGGGCACGGTGACCACCAGCACCACGCGGGCGGTCACCGGCAACGTGGTGCGGGTTCCGGTGACCCGGAACTCGCCCTCGCGCAGGGCGCGCAGCAGGCGGGACTGGGTATCCAACGGCAGCCGCTCCGGGGCCTGCACCACCAGCAGGGCGCCCTCGTCATCGGCCAGCGCGGGCCGTTGCCAGGCGGGCAACTCGCGATGCCCGAACAGCAGCCGGCGCGCACGGGCAGGGAATTCTTCGCCGGCGAGGTCGATGCACACGCTGTTGCCGCGGCCACGCCGCGATCGTGCCAGCGCCGCCAGCGTGGCCCGGGTGTCGCCGCCGTGTTCCACCGCCAGCAACAGTGGCGCGCGGCCCGCGGCCAATGCCTGCAGCGGTCGCAGGAAGGCGCGCAGGGCGCTGCCGCGACCGCTGAACCCCAGCCGGGCGGCCCAGGTCACCAGCCGCGCCTCGGCGGCGTCCAGGGTGACGCGGCGAGCACCGGCGCGACGGAAGCGGTCGATCTGGTCGGCCACCGACCGCTCCAGCGGGATGCGCTCGATGGTGGAACCGCCGACATAGCCGTCGATGGGCGCCAGCGCGGCCACCCGGCCGAGGTCGGCGGCACTGGCAATCGGTCCGCCTTCGAGCAGGAACCGCGTGTCCGGGTGAATCCTCTTCACCAGGCGACCGATTTCCCGCGCCACCGTGGCCACCTCCTCGATGCTGGCGCGATGGCGGTGGCCAAGCAGGCCGCCGACGTTCCAGCCAAGATTCAGGCAGACCATGTGGATGCCGGCATCCGCCGCCAGCCGGGCCTGGGTTCGAGTGGCGCAGTAGAACATGGCGGTCATGCCCAGGTCCTGCACCGCGCGCAGTTGTTCCACTTCCCGCTCGATGCCACGGCCGGCGCGGGACAGGATCTGCTGCATGGGGCGGGCATAGTGCATGGCGCTTGGAAAGTTCACGGCGCCGGCAAAGCCGGCATCTCGCACGGCCAGCGCCCGCTCGGCCACGTCGCCACGGTCGTCCCAGACGTTGATGCCGAGCAGCACCGGCACCTGGCACTGGCTGAGCACCTCGCGGCGCGAGAAGGTCGCCGTCATCGCGGCGGCATCGAAGATCGGCAGCATGCAGGCGATGGACGGCGCCCCCATGGCGCGGAAGCGCCCGGCGTTCAGCGCCAGCAACAGGTCGGCACCGCCGCGCTCGGCGGCCAGCGCGGTGATGCCCGAACCGATCGCGGCACCGACGATGAAGCGCCGTGAACCCGGCGCCCTGGCAGGAACAGGCGTGGCTGGCATGGATTCCTCGCGTCGACGGGGACCTGCGGTTCGGCAGTCCGTGGACGCGCTGGATTGACGTTGGCAAGGCAACATACCGTAAACTTGCATGGCGTCCAAACCCCCGCCACGACCGAGGTGACAGATGAACCGTACCCAGGCCCTCACGACCACCTTCTGCGCCGCCGCGATGTTGCTGGGCGGCGTCGCCCATGCCGAGAAATGGGACATGCCGCTGGCCTACTCGGCCACCAACTACCACTCCGAGAACGCCGCCAGCTTCGCCGAGGCGGTCACCGCCGCCAGCGGCGGTGCGCTCGAGATCGTGACCCATCCCGGCGGTTCCCTGTACAAGGGAGACGAGATCTTCCGCGCGGTGCGCACCGGCCAGGCACCCATCGGCGAGCGCCTGATCTCGGCGCTGGGCAACGAGGACCCGATCTTCGAGATCGACGCCCTGCCCTTCCTCGCCACCAGCTTCGACGATGCCAGGAAACTGTACGAGGCTTCGAAGCCGGCGATGGAGAAGACCCTCGGCGACAAGGGCCTGGTGTTGCTGTACGCGGTGCCCTGGCCGCCACAGGGACTGTACAGCACCCGCGAGGTGGCCAGCGCCGCGGACATGCAGTCCGTGAAGTTCCGTGCCTACAACGCCGCCACGTCGCGACTGGCCGAGCTGATGGGCGCGGTGCCCACCAAGATCGAGGCGGCGGAACTGTCCCAGGCCTTCGCCACCGGCGTCGCCGAGAGCATGATCTCCTCCGGCTCCACCGGCTATGACCAGAAGATGTGGGAGCACGTGAAGTACTGGTACGACGTGCAGGCCTGGTTGCCGAAGAACATGGTCATCGTCAACCAGGAGGCCTTCGCCGCCCTCGACGAGAAGACCCGCACGGTGCTGCTCGAGGCCGCCGCCGACGCCGAGCAGGCCGGCTGGGACAAGGCCCGGGAACTGTCCGACTGGTACAAGGAACAGCTCGCCGCCAACGGCATGACCGTGGAGGGCCCCAGCGACCGCCTGCGTGACGACTTTCTCGCCATCGGCGAGACCATGACCGGCGAGTGGCTGGAAAAGGCCGGCGAAGCGGGCCAGGCGGTGATCGACGCCTACCGGGGCATGTAGGCCGGCAACGCCACGCAACCCAAGTCGCACCGCGCCCGTCGCCGTGCACCGATGGCTGACCAGGCTGGACGCCGGCCTGTGCGCCCTGTACCGGGGCTGCGGCTACCTGGCCGCGCTGTGCCTGGTCGCCATCGCCGTGCTGGTGACGACCAGCATCGTCACCCGTCTCACCGCCACCTACGTGCCCGGGCTGACCGAGTACTCCGGCTATGCGATGGCCGCGGGCAGTTTCTTCGCACTGTCGTACACCTTCCACGAAGGCGGTCACATCCGCGTCGAGCTGGTGCTCGGCCGCCTGTCCCCGTCGCTGCGACGGGCGGTGGAGTTCTGGTGCCTGGGCGTGGCCGTGGCGGTCAGCGTGTTCCTGGCCTGGTACATGGTGCGACTGGCCTGGTTCTCCTTCCGCTTCGGCGAGTACAGCGAAGGCGCTGACGCCATCTTGCTGTACAAGCCGCAACTGCTCGCCGCCTGCGGCGCGGTGGTACTGGCCATCGCCTTCGTGCATCACTTCCTGCGCTGCCTGTTCGACCCGGGGTACCGTCCGCGATGAGCGAGATGCTGCTCACGGTGGTGTTCCTCGGCGTGCTCTTCGCCCTGCTCGGCAGCGGTGTCTGGGTAGCCATTTCCCTGGTGGCGGTGGCCGCCGTGGGCATGCTGCTGTTCACCTCCCGCCCGGTGGGCGATGCCATGGCCACCACCATCTGGGGCGCGGCATCGAGCTGGACCCTCACCGCGCTGCCGCTGTTCATCTGGATGGGAGAGATCCTGTTTCGCACGCGCCTGTCGCAGAACCTGTTCCGAGGCCTGACGCCGTTGCTGCACCGGCTGCCCGGCGGCCTGCTGCACGTGAACATCGGCGGCTGCACCATCTTTGCCGCCATCTCCGGCTCCTCGGCGGCCACCGTCGCCACCGTCGGCAAGATGTCGATTCCCGAGCTGCGACGGCGTGGCTACCCGGAGCGCATGATCATCGGCACGCTGGCCGGTGCCGGCACCCTGGGGCTGTTGATCCCGCCGTCGATCACGCTGATCATCTACGGCGTCACCGTCAACGAGTCCATCGCGCGGCTGTTCGTGGCCGGCATCCTGCCCGGCCTGATGCTGGCCGGCCTGTTCATGGGCTACGTGGCGGCCTGGTCGATGATCAGGCGACGCCGCCTGTCCGAAGCGCAGGCCACCGACCCGGGGCGGTGGCGGGACGTGCTTGGCCTGCTGCCGGTGATCGCCCTGATCGCGGCGGTGATGGGGTCGATCTACACCGGCATTGCCACCGCCACCGAGGCGGCGGTGCTCGGCGTGATCGGTTCGCTGGTGCTGTCGGCGCTGCAGGGTTCGCTGAGTCGCGCGAACTTTCTCGAGGCCCTGCTCGGCGCCACTCGCACCTCGGCGATGATCGCCTTCATCCTGGCCGGTTCCACCTTCCTCTCGCTGGCCATGGGCTTCACCGGGCTGCCGCGCACGTTGGCCACCTGGATCGGTGAACTGGGCCTGACCCCGTGGATGCTGATCGGTGCCCTCACCGTGTTCTACATCATCCTCGGCTGCTTCCTCGACGGCATCTCCTCGGTGGTGCTGACCATGGCGGTGATCGAACCGCTGGTACGCCAGGCCGGATTCGACATGATCTGGTTCGGCATCTTCCTGATGGTGGTGGTGGAAATGGCGCAGATCACGCCACCGGTGGGCTTCAACCTGTTCGTGCTGCAGGGCATGACCGGGCGCGACATGGCCTTCATCGCCCGCGCCGCGGCGCCGATGTTCCTGATCATGGTGTTGGCGGTGGCCATCCTGTCGGTGTTTCCCGGCATTGCCACCTACCTGCCGGAGGCGATGTCGGGCCGCTGATCCCGCGCGGCGGCGGGATCAGTGCGACGGGTAGACGGTGTCGAGCCAACCGGAGACGGCGTCGCCGAGGGGCACGGCGTCGCCCCGGAAGTAGTGATCGGCATCGGCCAGGAACTGCTGGCGGCTTTTCGCATGGCTGGCGTTGACGTCGTCGACGCGTTCGGCGGCCAGTGCCAGCACGCGCTCGTATTCCTCGCTGCCAAGCAGGTCGAGGTAGGGCACGTCGATGCGCGGGATGGGAAACGGCGCCACCGGGTCCTGGCCGCGGTCGGTGGCACCGAGGCCGGCGGTGACCAGGGCATCGATGCCGTCGATGCCCTGGTCGTCGATGCGGTGCATGATCATGTGGGCGCCGCAGCTGTGCGCGAACACCACCACCGGTCCGTCGGCCTGTTCACGGGCAAAGGCAATGCCGGCATCGATGCGGCGCTTCGCGTCGGCAAAGGTCGGCAGGTAGTCGTAGTAGGTGGCATCCACCGCCAGCACCGGCAGTTGCAGCGACAGCGTGTTCCAGCCGGCCTCGGCCAGGCGCACACGCAACGGCCCCACCACCTCCGGCCAGTCGGCGTGGAAGCCGCGGCCATGCAGCAGCACCACGGTACCGCGCGCATCGGCGGTGCCGATCCAGGCGGCGAGGAACTCCCGTTCCTCCGTGGCCAGGGTAACGACTTCGCCGTCGAACAGGTTCATGCGCATCTCCTCGCCGAGGCGCGCCTCGCGGTCGTCGGCGACGGCGCCGACGGCGACGAGGCCGGCGGCCAGCGCCAGCCAGCGAAACCCGGGTTTCTTCATGCGCAGGGTCCTCCGCGGTGTCGGTTCAGGAGATGCAGGCCACGGCACTCATGTTGAAGATGCCACGCACCGTCACCGAGTTGGCGAGGATATGGGCGGGGCGCTGGGTGCCGAGCAGGATGGGACCGATGGAGACGCCACCACCGAGCATCTTCAGCAGGTTGTAGCCGATGTGGGCGGCGTCGAGATCGGGCATCACCAGGAGGTTGGCGGTGCCGTTCAGGGTGGATTCGAGCAGCACCCGTTCGCGCAGTTCCACGGACAGGGCGACGTCGCCGTGCATCTCGCCGTCGACGGTCAGGTCCGGCGCGTTCTCGGCCAGCAGCTCGCGGGCGCGGCGCACCTTGCGCGCGGCGGCATCGTGGTGACTGCCGAAGTTCGAGTGCGACAGCAGCGCCACCTTCGGCTCGATGCCGAAGCGACGCACCTGTTCCGCCGCCAGCAGGGTCATCTCGGCCAGTTCCTCCGGGCCCGGGTCCGGGGTGACGTGGGTGTCGCAGATGAAGAAGGTGCCGCTCGGCAGCACCAGCGCGGTGACCGTGGACAGGTCGATGAGCTGGCCGGTGCGGCCGATGATCTCGCGCACGTGGTCCAGGTGCTGGGTGAAGTGGCCGACACCACCGCACAGCATGGCATCGGCATCGCCCCGTCGCACCGCCAGCGCCGCGACCACGGTGTTGTTGGTGCTGACCACCTTCTTCGACTCGTCCGGGGTGGCGCCGCGTCGACCCATGATGCGGTGGTACTCGTTCCAGTAGTCGAAGAAGCGCGGATCGTCGTGGATGTCGATCATGTCGAAGTGCTCACCCTCGCGGATGCGCAGGCCCAGTTCGCGAATGCGGTCCTCGATGACCTTCGGCCGACCGACCAGGATCGGACGGGCCATGGCTTCGTCCACCACCTGCTGCACCGCCTGCAGCACCCGCCGGTCCTCGCCCTCGGCATAGATCAAACGTCGCCCGGCTTCGCGGGCGCGTTCGAACACCGGCTTCATCACCAGCCCGGAACGGAACACGAACTGCGACATCCGCTGACGGTACTGGTCGAAGTCGTCGATGGGACGGGTGGCGACACCGGTGCGCATGGCCGCCTCGGCCACCGCCGGGGCCAGCACCATGATCAGGCGCGGATCGAAGGGCTTGGGGATCAGGTAGTCGCGACCGAACTGCGCCGACTCGCCGCCGTAGGCCTTGTCGACGATGTCCGAGGACTCGGCCTTGGCCAGGTCGGCCAGGGCATAGACGCAGGCCGCCTTCATCTCCTCGTTGATGGCGGTGGCGCCGACATCCAGCGCACCGCGGAAGATGTAGGGAAAGCACAGCACGTTGTTGACCTGGTTGGGATAGTCCGACCGGCCGGTGGCGATGATGGCGTCCGGTCGCGCCTCGCGGGCCAGTTCCGGCCGGATCTCCGGCTCGGGGTTGGCCAGCGCGAAGACCAGCGGGTCCCGTGCCATGCGCTTGAGTTGCTCCGGCTTGAGCACGCCCGGCCCGGACAGGCCGAGGAAGATGTCCGCCCCTTCGATGGCATCGGTGAGCGTGCGCCAGTCGTTGTCCACCGCGTAGCGCTCCTTGAACGGGTCCATCTGTTCGCGGCCACGGTAGACCACGCCGTCGAGATCGACCACGGTGATCGCCTCGCGGCGCATGCCGAGACTGACCAGCAGGTCAAGGCAGGCCAGTGCCGCCGCGCCGGCGCCGGTGACCACCAGGCGCACGTCGGCGAACTCCTTTTCCACCAGTCGCAGGCCGTTGACCATGGCCGCGGCGACGATGATGGCGGTGCCGTGCTGGTCGTCGTGGAAGACCGGGATCGACAACCGTTCCTTCAGCTTGCGCTCGACGATGAAGCACTCCGGCGCCTTGATGTCCTCCAGGTTGATGCCGCCAAAGGTGGGTTCGAGGCTGGCGATGATGTCCACCAGCCGGTCGGGGTCGTGTTCGTCGACTTCCAGGTCGAAGACGTCGATGCCGGAGAATTTCTTGAACAGAACCGCCTTGCCTTCCATCACCGGCTTCGACGCCAGCGGGCCGATGTCGCCAAGACCCAGTACCGCGGTGCCGTTGCTGATCACCGCCACCAGGTTGGAGCGGGCGGTGAACTCCGCGGCGCTGGCCGGGTCGCGGGCGATCTCGCGACAGGGCGCGGCGACCCCCGGGGAGTAGGCCATGGCGAGGTCGTGCTGGTTGGCCAGCGGCTTGGTCGCGGCAATGGCCAGCTTGCCCGCCGGACGGGCGCGATGGTAGTCCAGGGAGAGTCGTTCGAAGTCTTTACTGCTCATGTTGCCTTCCTTACTTGCGATGAATGGTCGTCCGTGGATGGGTCGTGTTCCTCCGTCGGCGCGCTCCAAGTATTACCGCGCTCGTCGATGCTGGCAACCATTCCCCGGGGCGGTGCGCGACCGCGGTCGCGCGGGGCTGGCAAGGGTCGTGGTCAGACCTGCTCGATCTCGACCAGGCAGCCGTAGAAGTCCTTCGGGTGCAGGAAAAGCACCGGCTTGCCGTGGGCGCCGATGCGCGGCTCGCCGTCGCCGAGCACGCGTGCGCCGCCGGCGACCAGCCGATCACGGGCGGCGATGATGTCGTCCACCTCGAAGCACATGTGGTGCATGCCGCCGGCCGGGTTTCGGGCGAGGAAGGCGGCGATGGGAGAGTCTTCGCCGAGGGGGTGCAGCAGTTCCAGCCGGGTGTTGGGCAGGTCGACGAACACCGTGGTCACGCCATGTTCGGGCAGGTCGTGCGGGGCCGAGACCTCGGCGCCGAGCTGCTCGCGGTAGGTGGCGCTGGCGGCGGCCAGGTCGGGCACGGCGATGGCGACGTGGTTGAGCTTTCCAATCATGATGACGAGTGCCTTTGCGGAAACAGGATTCGGATCAGCCGGTCCGCCGCAGCGGCGGCCGTGGTGGTCCCGGCGCGGGCGGCGTCCTCGGCCTGGCGCAGTGCCTCGCCGAGACCCGGGTCGGCATGCAGGGCCTCGAGAAGACCGTCGTGGAGTTCGCGCCGGAAGCCCTGCACGCGCTGGTGCTCGCGGCGCCGGTCGAAGTACCCGCCTTCCCGGCTCATGGCGACGAAGGATTCGATCTTCTGCCAGGTTTCGACGATGCCCTCGCCCTGCAGCGCCGAGCAGGACAGCACCGGCACCGGCCACTGGCGATAGCGGCGCGGCAGGAGGCGCAGGGCGTTCTTGTAGTCGGCCACCGCGCGCCCCGCCGCGGCGCGCATCTCGCCGTCGGCCTTGTTGACGACGATGATGTCGGCCAGTTCCATGATGCCGCGCTTGATGCCCTGCAACTCGTCGCCGCCACCGGGCAGCAGGGCCAGCAGGAACAGGTCGGTCATCTCGGCGACCAGGGTCTCCGACTGCCCCACCCCCACCGTCTCGACGATGACGACGTCGTGACCGGCGGCTTCCAGCACGATCATCGACTCGCGGGTGCGGCGGGCCACGCCACCGAGGCTGCCGGCGGACGGCGACGGGCGGATGAAGGCGGCCGGGTTGCGCGCCAGCTGCTCCATGCGCGTCTTGTCGCCGAGGATGGAGCCACCGGTCACCACCGAGCTGGGGTCGATGGACAGCACCGCCAGCCGGTGGCCCTCTTCCACCACCACCGTGCCAAGGGCCTCGATCAACGTCGACTTGCCGACCCCCGGCACCCCGGTGATGCCGATGCGCACCGCCTTCCCGGCATCGCCGAGCAGCTCCGCGAGCAGTGCCTCGGCATCGCGCCGGTGGCTGTCGCGCCTGGACTCCACCAGGGTGATGGCACGGGCGATGGCGCGACGCTCGCCGCCACGCACCGCGTCGGCCAGCAACGGGATGTCCACGCTCATCGGCAACGCAGGCCCCGCCCTGGCATCAAGCGGCGAATTCGAGGATGGCCTGGTCGAGCTCGACGGTGCTGCCGGGCTCGACGTGGACCTTCTCCACCACGCTGTCGCGTTCCGCCCGCAGGGTGTTCTCCATCTTCATCGCCTCGATCACCGCCAGCTGCTGTCCGGCCTTGACCTCCTGGCCCTCCTCCACCAGCAACGACACCAACAGACCGGGCATCGGCGAGAGCAGGAAGCGCGACAGGTCCAGCGGCGGCTTCTCCGGCATCAGCCGACGGTAGCCGGCACCGGCCGGGGTATACACCGACAAGGTGATGTCGTAGCCGCCCTGGCGCACCTCGTAGTGGCTGCCGTTACGCGACACCTGGAAGGTCCACGGTTCGCCGTTCAGGCAGGCCGACATCAATGGCCAGCCGAACTGCCAGTCGGTCTCCACCTCGATGCCGACATCGCCGATGTCGATCAGCACGCGGTCGTCGTCCTCGCTGACCACCACCTCGTAGTCGGCATCCCCGGCCATCACCACCAGCCGGTCGCGGACCGCGTGGGCATGGCCCTCCAGGACACCGTCGATCCGTGCCGCGCGGCGGCAGTAGCGGTCGTGCATGTAGGCGGCCACGGCCACGAAGCGCAGGCGTTCGCGCTCGCCGGGCAGCTGGCGCGTGAAGCCCTCGGGATATTCCTCGTCGATGAAGGCAGTGGTCAGGCGGGCATCCAGGAACCTCGGGTGACGCATCAACGCGGCGAGGAACGGCAGGTTGCTCTGCACGCCACGCACGTAGAAGCCGTCTAGGGCTTCGTGCATGCGTTGTATGGCGCTGTCTCGATCCCGGTCCCAGGTCACCAGCTTGGCGATCATCGGGTCGTAGTACATGGTGATCTCGCTGCCTTCCTCGACGCCGCTGTCCACCCGCACGTGCTCACCGGTGCGCGGCAGCGCGAACTCGGACAGCCTGCCGATGGAGGGCAGGAAGCCACGGTAGGGATCCTCGGCGTAGACACGCGCTTCCATCGACCAGCCATTGCGCTTGACGTCCTGCTGGCGGATGGGCAGTTCCTCGCCGTCGGCCACCCGGATCATCAACTCCACCAGGTCGAGCCCGGTGATGTACTCGGTCACCGGGTGTTCCACCTGCAGGCGGGTGTTCATCTCCAGGAAGTAGAAGTTCTTGTCGCCGTCGACGATGAACTCGACGGTACCGGCGGAGTGGTAGTCCACCGCCCGCGCCAGGGCCACCGCCTGCTCGCCCATGGCGCGACGCGTATCCTCGTCGATGAAGGCCGACGGCGCTTCCTCGATGACCTTCTGGTGTCGCCGCTGGATGGAGCACTCGCGCTCGTTGAGATAGATGCAGTGGCCGTGACGATCGGCGATCAGCTGGATCTCGATGTGGCGCGGCTGGTCGATGAACTTCTCCACGAACACCGCGTCGTCGCCGAAGCCGGCCTTGGCCTCGCTGCTGGCGCGCAGGAAGCCCTCGCGGCACTCTTCCTCGTTCCAGGCAATGCGCATGCCCTTGCCGCCACCACCCTTGCTCGCCTTGAGCATGACCGGGTAGCCGATGCCGTTGGCCAGCTCCACCGCGTGCTCGGCATCGCGCAGGATGCCGTCGTAGCCGGGGATGGTGTTGACGCCGGCGGACTTGGCCAGGCGCTTGGACTCGATCTTGTCGCCCATGGCGGCGATGGCCGCGGTGGACGGACCGATGAAGGCGATGCCACGCTTCTCCAGCGCCTCGACGAAGGCGGCATTCTCGGACAGGAAGCCGTAGCCGGGAAACACCGCGTCGGCACCGGTTTCTTCGCAGACCTGGACGATGCGCTCGATGTCGAGGTAGCTCTGCGCCGGCAGCGGTCCGCCGATCAGGCGAGATTCGTCGGCCATGGATACGTGCAGCGCATCGCGGTCGGCTTCGGAGAACACCGCCACCGTGGGAATGCCCATGGCAGTGGCGGTACGGATGGCGCGGCAGGCGATTTCGCCGCGATTGGCAATGAGGATCTTCTTCGGCATGGTCACAACTGTGGTCAATCGGGCACGCGGGCGGCTTGCCCCGCGCGGCGCATAGTATAGCGAACCGGACAACCGCCGGGTGGGCGGGCGGTCAGGCTCGGTGGCGAGCCTGTTCGATCTGCTGCAGGGTGCGGCGGATGTTGTCCCGCGCCCGTTCCTCGAACAGGCGATGGAACAGGTCGGAGACGAAGATGCGATCGCGGCGCAGCAGCTTGTCGAGGAATTCCCGCTGCCCGCGGAAATAGGCCTCGTCATCGAGATGGGTGCTCTCGGCGCGGACCAGGGCGCTGTCGGCGATGAAGGCCTCGTAGGGCTGACCGAAGCTGGACAGGTCGATGTCGATGACGTAGGCGGTGTCCGGCTCGGTGGGCGCCTGGCGATGCTCGGTGGCGACGATCAGCCGGCAGACCTGGTCGACCAGCGCGTCGGGCAGGTCGCCCGTCGCCTGCTCGCGGAACCACCGTGCACTGTTCGCCTCGTTGGCCGGATCGCCGATGCGGTAGATGACGTCGTGGAACCAGATGGCCAATTCCACCGCGTCGCGATGGGGGTCGTCACCAGGGATCAGATCAAGCTGGCGCAGGCAGTGACGAATGTGCTCCGCGGTGTGATAGTGGCGGTGGGGTTCGTCGTAGTGAGCGGCCATCTCGGCGAACACCTGCCGGGCCTTCGCCTCGTCGCAACGGGAACCGGCGCGTTTCCACAAGGCAATGAAGCGTTGTTCATCCATAGGGACAGGCTGTTCGGTAAGGGGCGACCGGGATCGGGGCCGGGGTCAGGCCGCGATTTCGCTTTTCACGCGTTCCAGCGCACGGGTGGACAACGCCAGCTTGTCGCTGAGCTGCTTCATGACGCTCAGTGCCACCGTGGAATTTTCCGTGATCAGCTTCAAGAAGGCATCGTTGGAAATGTTCAGCGTGCGCAGCCCGCCCTTGGCGCGCAGGGTCGCGGAACGCGGCGCATTGCTCAGCACCGCCATCTCGCCGACCAGCTCGTCGGTTCCCTTGGTGAACAGCACTACTTCCTCGTCGTCCACCTGGCCGAGAATCTCCACCTCGCCCTGCAGGACCACGAACACGGTGTCGCTGGGCTCGTTGATGCGGCACAGGATCTCGCCGTCGTGCCAGCTGGTCGCCTCGCTGGTGAAGGCGAGCAACTTCAGCTTGGCCGGGTCAAGCTTGTTGAACATCGGAATCTGCTGGAGGCGTTCGGCCTCCTGGAAAACATCCATCCTGTGTAACCAACGTCGTCGTTATCAACAATGCGTCGCCGGGCGACCGGTACCACCGACCACCCGTTGCCTGTCCCCGGGGACGAAGCCGGGCGGCAGGCGACGGCCCGCGAAACCCGGGGCAGCCAACACTGGTCTTTCGCTTCGGATCATACGGTCATCGGCGTGACCAACGCAACCACAGCGCGCGAATCGTCTTCCACAAGTATCGGAAATTACACCGGAAATTACGTCGCACCGCGCAACGTTCGCTCAAAGCGCGCAACCTCGTCGGCGTCGTTGAGATTGACGAACTCCTCGCCCCGGCCGGCAAAGTCCACGCGGGCAAGCCCGACCGCTTCGAGGAACCGATCGATCTTGCGGCCGTCGCCGGCCAGGTAGTCGGCCAGGCGCGGCGCCAGTTCCCGCCGGTAGGCGCAGAAGGTGGGCTGCAGGCGCTCGCCGTCGAAGACGCAGCGGGTGGCCGACGCGGCATCGGCGTCGGCGCCGTCCAGCAGCCGACCGACCAGGTCCGTGGGCAGGGCCGGCGCGTCGCAGGGCACGCTGACCAGCCACGGCGTCCGGCACAGCGGCATCGCCGCCAGCACCCCGGCCAGCGGGCCGTCGTAGTCCCCGCCCCGGTCACCGACCACGTCGAAACCGTAGCCGGCATAGTCGGCCTGGCTGCGATTGGCGCTGATCACCACCGTGGACACCTGCCCGCGCAGGCGCTCCAGCACGTGCTCCACCAGGGGTCGGCCGGCCACTTCGTACAGGCCCTTGTCGACACCGCCAAGACGCCGGCCGCGGCCACCGCAGAGCACCACCGCGGTGGCCTCGGCCGCCGTTGGGATCAGCATGTTCGGGACTCGGGCATCGTCGGGCACCTTCGCGTTCGGGAATCGGCGGCAAAATTCGCCGGTGGGCGTTCGCCGGGGGGGATAGACGTTATAATACCGTCTTTTACCGCCGCGACGCCGCGACGCCCCCGCCGAAAACGGTACGGGCTTGACGACCGGCGCGGTGTACGTCGACATTCCTTCGGACCACCAGGTCAGCATGAACAGATTCACAACGTTCCGCCACAGTGCCGCCCGATGGCTCATCGCGCCGAGCAGCATGTTGCTGCTGTCGGCCTGCTCCGTGTTCCAGGCGCCGGACGAACCCGGCTACCAGCGCGCTTCGCAGATCCGCAACCTTGAAGTCCCGCCCGATCTGACCACCCCCAGTGGCAGTGGCGGCATTCCCGAGGTGGTCTCCGCCGAGGCCAGCGCCGGCGATCTCGAGGGCTTCGAGAACTTCAAGCAGTTCGAGCAGTGGGAGGAGTTCGAGCAGTACCGCCAGTGGAAGGCCCAGGGCGGCGCCGAGGAGCAGCTCGACTTCCAGGCCTTCGTCGAGGCACGGCGCGCGGTGCAGCAGGAAGGCAGCGACGGCGCCGGCGTCTCGGTGGAGAACAACTTCGACCAGTCGCGGGACGTGCGTGTTCGCGCCACCGCCGAATCCACCATGTCGTTCATCGACGCCGCGCTGGCGGCGATGGATGTCACCGTGCTCAACGTCAGCCCGGACGACTACCGGTTCGACATCTCGCTGCCCGAGGTTCGCGCCTCCACCCTGTTCCGTCCCAATGCCGACGAGTTCTCGCTGCAGGTCGGCCGCGACCAGCAGGACATGGTCGTCGCCCTGGTGGACGGCAACGGCGAACGCGTTTCCTCGCCGCCCGCGGGCCAGTTCATGAACCGGCTCGCCGGCCAGCTGCGCCTGGCCAAGGTCCGCCTGGAAGTGGAGAACCGGGTGGCCGCATCCCGCCAGGCCCGCGGCACCATGCGCACCACCCCGGTGGGACACCTGGAACTCGACCTGCCCGACGACAGCCAGCTGGTCTGGAGCCAGGTGGACTACGTCATCGACCAGATCGGCTTCACGGTGATCGAGCGCAATCCCGAGGACCTGTCCTTCCGCATCCGCTACCTCACCGACGACCAGATCCCGGAGGAGCGGGAGGGGCTGGAGAAGCTGGCCTTCTGGAAGAAGGACCAGGAACTCGCCGAGGGCGCCGACGTCTACGCGGTGGAGATCACCGATACCGGCACCAGCAGCGTGCTGCGGGTGGTCGACGCCACCGGCCAGCCGAGCGAGACCGCCGACACCATCCTCGGCCTGCTGCGCGAGAAACTGTAGGCCGGGTGGTGCCGCCTTCGCCGACGGCACCGGGCCGGTGCGCGGACTAGTCCGACAGCTCGAAGGTCAGGCTGGCCCAGAAGCTCTCGTAGTCGGCGTCCTGCCCGGACCGCTCCACCGATTCCACCGCCTTGACCTGCCATCGCCCGCCGGCCGGCAGCCGCACGCTGGCCATGCCGTTGTCGTCGGTGCGCGTGGCCACCTCCGTTTCCGGGGCTTCCTTGCGCAGCGCCGCCACCCGGGCACCGGCCAGCGGACGACCGCGAAACAGCAGTTGCACGGTGAGCTCGTCGCCGGCCCGCAGGGTGTAGGGATTCACCTGCGGCACCAGCTCCAGGGTGTAGCCGAGCACCGTGCGAAAGGTGTCACCGCCGCTGTCGCCGGCCACCTGCACCAGGCTCTTGGCACAGCGCGAGTAGACCTCGCGAACCGGCTGCCCGCTTTGCCCCGACGCTTCGCGTGCGGCGATGATCTTCTCCAGCCCTTCTTCGAGCAGGTAGGTGTGAAAAAGCGTCGCGTCCATCTCCACGGACTTCTCGGTACTGCGGTATCCCACCACCACCAGGCCCGGTTTGCGCACCCACAGGTGGCCGGCGGGATCGTCGCCGAGGGCACCGGACATGGGCCGTCGACCGTCGGCGTCCACGTAGCTGAAGTCGCTGTACCAGTTGGGCACGTTGGGCAGCACGTTGCCCCGCATGTCGATGCCGACATGCACCGAGACATCCACGCGCTGGTCCACCCCGGCGCGGAAGGGATGGGATTCGAGCCAGAAGTTGTGCGCCACGGCCACGCCCGGGGCGGCCAGGCAGGCCAGCCACAGGAGTAACCCCACCTTGTTCATTCGCCTGTTTCTCGTCATCGTCTTCTCGTGGGTTGCCGGGTTCACGCTGGTCGCGCCGGCGACGGCGCACACCCTGCGGCCAGCCATCGTCGACCTGCGCATCGCCGACGGCAGCGCGCAGGTGAGCATATCGGCCAATGCCGAGGCGCTGCTCAGCGGCATCGGCCCGGAGCACGACAACAGCGAGGACGCACCGCAGGCCGAGCGCTACGATACCCTCCGCGCGCTGGCGCCGGAAGCCCTGGCCACGCACTTCGCCGACTTCGAACCGGGCTATCGTGAACGCCTGACCCTGCGCGTGGACGACGCGCGGCTGCCGCTCGCCTACCGCGGCATCGACATCCCGAAGGTGGCCGACGTGCGCGACGCGCGGCTGTCGACCATTCGCTATGCCGCCACGCTGCCGGCCGGCGCGCGGTCCGTGGTCGTCGCCTACCCGGCCGAGTACGGCGACGCGGTGATTCGACTGCAGGTCGGCGAGCGCGAGACCGAGAGTTTCTGGCTCACCGGCGGCGAGGCCACGCCGCCGGTGGTGCTCGGCGACGACGCCGTGCCGGCTTCCCTGCTCGACAACGTGGTGCGCTACACGGTGCTCGGCTTCACCCACATCGTCCCGCTCGGCGCCGACCACATCCTGTTCGTGCTCGGGCTGTTCCTGCTCAGCCTCCACTGGCGACCGCTGCTATGGCAGATCACCGCCTTCACCGTTGCCCACACCCTCACCCTGGCGCTGTCCATCTACGGCGTGGTCGCGGTACCGGCCACCATCGTCGAGCCGCTGATCGCCGCCTCCATTGCCTACGTCGGCGTGGAGAACCTGCTGACCCGTCGCCTGCACACCTGGCGCATACTGGTGGTGTTCGCCTTCGGCCTGCTCCACGGACTGGGCTTCGGCGGCGTGCTGCTGCAGCTGGGACTGCCCAGGGAGGACTTCGTCGCCGCGCTGATCGCCTTCAACGTCGGCGTCGAACTGGGGCAGTTGGCGGTGGTCGCGGCGGCCTTTGCGCTGGTCTTCCTGATCAGCCGCCGGGCGGACGTCTATCGCCGGTTCGTGGTGATCCCCGGTTCGCTGGCGATCAGCGTGGCCGGCGTGCTGTGGACCATCGAGCGACTGTAGCGCGCATCACGGCTGGACCGGGCACGGAAGGCCCGGTCGGGCAACCCGGTGGACGATCCCGGCGAAGCCGGTCCGGATCTCAGGATCCCTGGCTGGCGCCGGGCTGGGCAGCGTTGCCGGACGGCGCCTGGCCGCCCTGCTCCTGCTTCCACTTCTGGTATTCCTTGAACTCGCGCCAGCGCTTCCATTCCTGGTACTCCTGGAACTCGGCATCGCCGACCACGGGCTCGCCGGTGCGCTGTTGCTCGTCGCCGCCGCGCAGCAGGCGGTACAGGGAGATCTCGTTCTCCTTGCCGTAGTGCTTGCGACCGGACACGCCTGCCCCCGGGTCGGTGACCGGCGGTCCATCCGACGCGCAGCCCGTCAGCACGAAGGCTGCCAGGGCCAGCAGGCCGATGCATTTACCTTGCATTGCCATCATGTACTTTCAAAACGTCGTCAATGAAGTGATCCGCCAGCGGGCGGACACGGAGAGTAGCAGCGCATTTTAGCACCGCCGCCGGTCCACGCGCACCGACCGGCGCGGAATTCTTGCAGATCGGCAATTCCGGACCCCGCGCGATCCGCTCAATCGCCGGCGGCCGACCAGCACACCGGCTCGACCAGGTCGGACAAGCCGTCGAGCAACGGACCCACGTGGGCGGCATAGGCCTGCCAGCGACCGCGGCGCGCGCGGTCGATCGGGCGGCGAACCTGCCAGGCGCTCAGCGTGCGCACTTCCCGGGACAGGCGGTGAAAACCGGTGACACCGTCGTGCCAGGGCAGGTCGAGAAACGCCAGGACAGCGGCCAGTTCCCCGCGTGGGTCCTCCACCAGGGTCTCGTAGCGCACGGTGTGGAAGGGCACCGCCGGGTGTTCTGCCCAGTGACGCATCACCCGGTGGTAGACGTGGTACACCGCCACCAGGTCGTCGAGGTCATAGGTGAAGTCCAGGCCGCGGGGAAACCAGTGGAAGTACGCCGACAAGCAGGTATCCACCGGGTGTCGATGGCAGTGCAGGATGCGGGCATGGGGAAACAGCATGCGCACCAGGCCAAGGTGGAAGAAGTTGTACGGCATCTTGTCGCTGATGCGGGAAACCGCCGAATCCCCCGCCACCGCCGCGAGGTCAGCCAGGTAGCCGTCCGCCAGGCGGCCGATCCCCTCCGCGGTCAGCGCCCGGGCACATTCCGGGTACGGACTGGCCTCCCCGGTGTCGCCGGCTTCCTCCAGCGAGGCCAGCAGGCGGTTCACCAGCAACAGCTCGCCGCCGCCGTGGAATGCCGGGTGCGCGGACAGGATCTGTTCGAGCAGCGTGGTGCCGCTGCGCGGCATGCCGACAATGTATACCGGCAGCAGGCTCGGGTTGCCCATTGGCCATTGCCAGTCGGCCGAGAACACCGTGCGGATGCGCTCGGCGTGCGCGGCCAGCGCCTCGGCGTCGAAGGCCAGGTGCCGACGATGGGTGGTATTGGCGCGCCGGTAGGCGGCGAAGGCACCATCGTGTTCGCCGCAGTCATCCAGCGCCTTGCCCAGGGCGAAGTCGAGTTGCACCCGGGCCGCCTCCGGCAGCGCCCCGGCCGCCACGCGGCGCATGGCCTCGAGGTCGTCGTCTCCTTCGGCAAAGGTCTTCAGCGCGGCCAGTTGCCGCCAGGCATCGGTGAGCTGCCGGTCCGCGGCAATGGCCTCGCGGAACAGGCGCTCGGCCTCGCCGCGTTCCCCGCGCAGGGCATGAACCAGGCCGAGGTTGCAGGTGGCCACGGCGTGTCCGGGTTGTGCGGACAGCACCGCGCGGTAGGCCTGCTCCGCGCGGGCGCTGTGGCCACCGCGCAGGGCCAGGCTGCCGGCCAGCAAGCGGTCGGCCACCGTGACCGATCCCCCGGGCAGGGCATCGAGCACCTCGGCGGCCTCGTCCACCCGGTTGTCCTGGTCGAGCAACTCGACCAGCGCCATGCGCGCCTCGCGCTGGCCGGGATCCCGGTCGAGAATGGCCTGGTACTCGGCCCTGGCCTGCTCGCTGCGGCCGCAGCGCCGCAGCGCCGCCGCCAGGTTGGCGCGGGTCCGCGTCGCCCCGGGGTCGAGGTCGAGTGCCCGTCGATAGGCCGGCAACGCCTCGTCCAGCCGACCGGATTCCACCAGCAGGTTGGCAAGATCGTTGTGCGCGGCGACGTCCAGTGGTTCGCGCCGAATGACTTCGCGCCATGCGCCGATGGCCTGGTCGACGGCGCCGGCGGCGCGGGCCGCCGTGGCCAGGTTGCGCCAGGCCGGCAGCGACGAGGGATCCGCCGCCAGCACCCGGCGATAGCCGTCCACCGCCTCGGCCAGTCGCCCCTCGGCGTGCAGCGCATAGGCCAGGTTGTAGAGGATCTGCGGGTTGCCCGGCGCCAGCCTGTCGGCCTTCTCCAGCAAGGCGCGTCCGCCGGCCGCGTCCCCGGCTGTGAGGGCGGCAACGGCGCGGGAGAACAGCTCGCGCACCTTGGCCGGGTTGGCCACCGGCTTGCGCGTGCCGGCTTTCCGGGCCCGGGACACTAGGAAAAACCGTAGTCGTAGCGGAGTTCCGCGTCGCCGAAGACCTGGGCATGAAAGGATACGATGACCCGGTCTTCCTCGCCCTGGTAGGGAAACACCATGTGCTTCAGGTGGGCCGGGAAGATGACCAGCCGACCGTCTTCCGGGTAGCTGTCGTAGCAGTGGTCCTGCAGGTAGTAGTTGCCCAGGTCGCCATGGCCACCGGCGGTGTATTCCATGTGCGGGCCGTAGAACCGGGTGATGCCGTTGGGCATGCCGTTGTCGCCGACCTCCCCCGGACCCCGGCTGGAGTTGCCGGCGCGGACGTAGTACACCCCGGACCAGGAACAGTTGCCGTGCACGTGGGTCTCGTGGAAGCCGTAGCCGTTGGTGATCTGGAACCAGATGCCGGTGAGGTTGATGCGGATGTTGCTCGCCTTGCGCCAGTACGGCCCGTTCACCTCCGACGCGACCTCGAACACGCCGTCGGTGAGAAAGCGGGTCAGCTTCTCCAGCGCGGGATGGACGATCTCCTCGTGCAGGTTGTCCGGCGAGGAATACACCGAGCCGGCATTGCGCGGATGCCGTTGTCGGTAGTCGTAGAACAGCGTCAACAACTCCGGGTTGACCTGCTGGTACTGGCCGAACCTGCGCGTGAGGATGGGCACCGGCCAGTGCCAGGCGATGTTCGGATTCCGTTTTGCTGCGCCTCGGGCCAAGGATCTCCCCCGCTGATGGTCAAACGACGACGCGCCGGCACGGTTGCCGGCGCGTTTGCGCGGGATTATAGCGCGGCGGCGGTGATGGCCTCCACGTGGCCCCGCCGACGCGGTCAGCGAATGTCGGCGACCGGCCCGAGCACCGCGCGGATGTCGTCGAGATCCACCCGGGTGGCGAACAGGGCGTCGGACTCCCACTTGCTGCAACGCAGGCGGATGACACCCGGCTGGGCCGCGCTGGAGAGGTAGATATCCACCGCCGGCTCCACCGGGCCGACGTCTTCCTCGATGTTCAGGGCCCCGGCGAACACGCCGCCCACCGGCTGCTTGTGGGTGACGCGGGTGATGGTGAAGGTATCGGGATTGACCTCGATACGATCGCCCTCGCCGGCCACCTCCTTGACCTCGAAGGAACAGAACGGGTCGAACTTGCCCAGTTCGGCGCGATGCGCCGGGCGCCCGTGCTGGACGAAGGAGCGCGCCCAGCCGGTTTCCACGGTGAGCGGTTGATGCAGTTGCACGGCGCTTGCACCGCCGAGCCCGCCACCGGCCTGGCCGCTGACCGCGCAGCCGGCCAGGGACAGGGACAACAGGGACAGGCAGGAAATGGCGAGTCTGGTCATGGAAACCTCCAGTCAATTACCCCGGCCGTTGGACAACGGCCGGGCCGCGTGGTTCCACGTCCCTGTGCCCTGCCCCGGCGACTCGTCCAGCACCGCGGACGCCCGGTGAACAGCACCCGGCGCAGGCACCGCCGGGTGGAAGCCGCCTCAGTCGCGGATCACCAGCACCGAGCAGGACGCCTCCTGGGCCACCTTGGTGCCGCAGGACCCCAGCAGGGTGTCCTTCAGGCGACGATGGGGGAAGCCACCGACCAGCACCAGGTCCGACTTGCGTCGCCTGGCCACCTTGAGAATCTCCTCGGCACGCCGGCCCTCGGAAACGCTGCAGGTGAACTTGCGCTCGCCGAGACAGCCGGCGACGAACTCGCGCAGCTTGTCTTCCAGCGCCTGCCTCGCGGTGGCCTTGGCCTCGGCGGGGAAATGGGCGGCGACAATGGGCATGCTGTAGCCGGGCATGACGGTCATCACGTGGATGGCGCTGCTCGGACGGTCCGCGAATCGCAGCGCGGTTTCCAGCAGCGTCATCGACGCGCGTTGCTGCTCCAGGTCGACGGGTACCAGGATCTTGCTGAACATGGGTGCCTCCTTGGTCATGATGACGTGGCGGTTTGCTTCCTGCGTCGCAACTGCCCCATGGCGACCAGCGCCAGCAGTGCCAGGGCGGGAATGAAGACCAGCTGCTTGGGCAGTCGATCGGCCGGCGATTCGACGAACAGAATCTCCCAGTCGAAGTCGACGCCGAACTCCCGTTGCAGCTCCTCGGCCGGGCTGCCGAACATCAGGTTGTCGATCAGCACCTTGCCCTCTTCCTCGCGCAGCTCGAGCCCGGCGGACTCGACCCGCGCCATGCCGTCGTCCGAGGCCTCGCCGAGTGGCAGGCGGACGGTGGTTTCGCGCAGGTCGCCGTCGATGGTTTCCCCGGCCACCCGCATGCGCAGGAAGCCGTCCGCCGGCAGGCTGGCGGCCGCCTGGGCGATCTCGGTGCCCGGCCGCTGCTCGTAGGGCGGAAAGATCCGGTCCCAGAAAAAGCCGGGACGGAACAGGGCGAAGGCCACCAGCAGCAATGCCGCGGATTCCCACAGCCGGCTGCGGGTCAACCAGTAGCCCTGGGTCGCGGCCGCGAACATGAGCATGGCGAAGACGGCGCCGGCCACCACCACGACGAATTCCAGCGGGTTGCCGATGCCGATCATCAACAACTGGGTGTTGAAGATGAACATGAACGGCAGCACCGCGGTACGAATGTCGTAGGCGAAGCCCTGGATACCGGTTTTGATCGGGTCGGCGCCCGAGATCGCCGCCGCCGCGAAGGCGGCCAGGCCCACCGGTGGCGTGTCGTCCGCCAGGATGCCGAAGTAGAACACGAACATGTGCACGGCGATCAGCGGAACCACCAGGCCGTTGTCGGCGCCGAGCGCCACCACCACCGGCGCCATCAGGCTGGAGACGACGATGTAGTTGGCAGTGGTGGGCAGACCCATGCCGAGGATGATGCAGATGGCGGCGGTAAAGATCAGTGCCAGCATCAGGTTACCGCCGGAGATCAGCTCGACGAACTCGATCATGACCTGGCCGATGCCGGTCAGGGTGATGGTGCCGACCACGATGCCGGCGGCGGCGGTGGCGACGCCGATGCCGATCATGTTGCGCGCACCGGCGATCATGCCGTCCACCAACTCGTCGAGGCCGCGGCGCACCGCCATGCCCATGTCCCCTGCCCCGCGCAGCATGACCAGGATCGGGCGCTGGGTGACGACGATGAAGAGCATCAGCGCGGTGGCCCAGAACGCGGCCAGGCCGGGCGAGAAGCGTTCCACGATCAGGCACCACATCAGCACCACGATGGGCAGGAAGAAGTACAGCCCCACCTTGGTCGTCGGCCCGAGCTCCGGCAGCTTCGACATGTCGGTGTCTTCCGGCAGTTCCGGGTAGCGGGTGGAAAACGCCAGCAGGCCGACGTAGATGGCGAACAGCAGCGCGCCGATGATGTAGCCGGAGGCGCCCGGGAACACGTCCTTGATCCAGCCGACACCGTAGTAGACCACCAGGCCGATCACGCACAGCATGAGCACGATGAAGGCCATGGTCGTGAGCTTCTGCGCCAGCGTCGTGCGCACCGACTTCTCGATGCCCTGCATGTTGGCCTTGCAGGCTTCCAGGTGCACGATGTACACCAGCGCGATGTAGGAGATCAGCGCCGGCAGCAGCGCGTGCTTGATGACCTCCAGGTAGGAGATGCCGACGTACTCCACCATCAGGAAGGCCGCGGCGCCCATCACCGGGGGCGTCAACTGGCCGTTGGTGGACGAGGCCACCTCCACCGCGCCGGCCTTGGTGCCGGGGAAGCCCACCTTCTGCATCAACGGAATGGTGAACACGCCGGTGGTGGCGACGTTGGCGATGGAGGAACCGGAGATCAGGCCGGTGGCGGCAGAGGCCACCACGGCGGCCTTCGCCGGGCCGCCACGCAGGTGGCCGAGGCCGGCAAAGGCCATGCGAATAAAGTAGTTGCCGGCGCCAGCCTGCTCGAGCAGGGCGCCGAACAGCACGAACAGGAAGACGAAGTCGGTGGATACGCCAAGGGCGATGCCGAACACGCCCTCGGTGGTCAGCCACTGGTGCTGGGCAACCTTGGTCAGGCTCTGCCCCTTGTGGGCAATGACGTCCGGCATGTACTGGCCGAACAGGGTGTAGATCAGGAACACCGAGGCCACTATCATCAGCGGCGGGCCCAGGGCGCGCCGGGTGGCCTCCAGCAGGATGAGGATGCCGACGATGGCGACGACGATGTCGTAGGTGGTGGCGTTGCCGGCACGACCTGCCAGTTCGGCATACATGAGAAACAGGTAGGCGGCGCAGAAGGCACCGACCAGGGCCAGCACCCAGTCGACCACCGGCACCCGGTCCCGGGGCGAGGTCTTCAGCGCCGGGAAGGACATGAAGGCGAGGAATACGGCGAAGGCCAGGTGGATCGACCGAGACTCGGTGTTGTTCAGGATGCCGAAGGAGAACCCGAACCACTCGGTGAACAGGAACGGCAGCGGCGAGGCGATCCAGATCTGGAACAGCGACCAGGCAAAGGCCGTGAACAGGATCAACTTGCCGATGCCACCGGCGGGTACACGGGCACCGGTGTCGACCTGGGCCACGTAGTCCTGCGCACTTTGTGCGCTGTTTGCTTCGCTCACGATGCTTCCTCTTCCTGGGTTGTCTTCTGACCGGAAACGCAACCCGCCGCTGCCGGCCGGACGCGTGCCACTCGGTGTTCTCCCCCGTGCCGCGTCCACTTGCCCGGGCGTCGCGACGCCACCGGGCAATGCGAAAACGGGCAGCGCCTGGCTGCCCGTTTTCGTTGTCGACCCGACCTACATCAGGCCGGCTTCCTTGTAGTACTTGGCCGCGCCGTCATGCAGCGGTGCGGACAGGCCGTCCTTGGTCATCTCTTCCTTCTTCAGCACGGCGAAGGCCGGATGCAGCTTCTGGAAGTCCTCGAAGTTCTCGAACACCGCCTTGACCACCTCGTAGACCGTGTCCGCCGGGGTGGCCGTGGAGGACACGAAGGTGGCGCCGACACCGAAGGTCTGCACGTCGTTGTCGTTGCCACGGTACATGCCGCCGGGAATGGTGGCGATGCGGTAGTAGGAGTTGTCGGCGACCAGCTTCTCGACCTCCGCGCCGCTGACTTCCACCAGCACGCTGTCGCAGGCCGTGGTGGCCTCCTGGATGGAGGAGCTCGGATGGCCGACGGTGTAGATCATGGCGTCGATCTTGTTGTCGCACAGCGCCTTGGACTGCTCGGCGGCCTTCAGCTCGGAAGCCAGCTTGAAGTCGTCGGTGGTCCAGCCCTTGGCGGACATCAGCACTTCCATGGTGCCGCGCTGGCCGGAGCCGGGGTTGCCGATGTTGACGCGCTTGCCCTTCAGATCGTCGAAGGTCTTGATGCCGGCGTCGGCACGGGCGACCACGGTGAACGGTTCCGGGTGCACGGAGAAGACCGCGCGCAGGTCCTTGTTGGCGCCCTGCTCTTCGAACTTGCTGGTACCGTTGTAGGCATGGAACTGCCAGTCGGACTGGGCCACGCCCATGTCCAGCTCACCGGCGGCGATGGTGTTCAGGTTGTAGATCGAACCACCGGTACTCTCCACCGAGCAGCGAATGCCGTGTTCCTTGCGGCCCTTGTTGACCAGGCGGCAGATGGCGCCGCCGGTGGGGTAGTACACACCGGTGACACCGCCGGTGCCGATGGTGATGTACTTGTCCTGCGCAACGGCGCTGCTGCTGGCCACGGCGCCGCCGATGACCATGCCTGCCGCAACCAGCGTGGACGTCAATGCTTTGGGTGTGAACATGAATGGGTTCCTCCAGGGACTCATTGGGATTGAAAACTCGACCAGGGCACTCCGGCCCCGTCGACAAACGGCCGATGCAGGCCTGCGTCCGTCACCGGCGATCCCGCGCGGGCATGCATTGGGTATTTGCCGGGGAAATACTAGCGCAACTGACAATTGCACATCAACTTTGCCCTGAAGTACCATTTCCGACCCCGTTCGCCCCCGGAGTATCCGTGAACACGCCGGCACCCGCCACCCTGGAAGATCTGAAACGCCTGGTCAGCGACATGCACGCCGGCGTCGCCAGCATTTCCCTCGGGCCCCGCGCCTTCCAGACCCTCGCCCGGCTGGTGGACGAACCCCACCTGGCGGCGGTATCCAGCATCACCGACCTGGGTCGCCGGCTGGAGGTCAATGCCTCCACGCTGACCCGGCTGGCCAAGCGGCTCGGCTACAGCGGTTTCAACGAATTGCAGGCGGTGTTCCGACGACACGTCGCCGGCACCGAAAGCAACTTCTACGTGCGCCAGGTCGACCGCCTGATGCGTCGCGACAATGTCGAGAGCGAATCGCTGAACGTGTTTCTCAAGGTCGTCGGCGACGAGTCGAACAACCTCGCCAAGCTGGCATCGAGCATCGACGTCGCCCTGCTGGAGCGGGCCTGCAACATGCTGCGCGAAGCCCGCGAGGTGCGCATCCACGGTCTTCGCCAGTTCTACTCCATGGCCACCTTCCTGTCCTACGGTCTTGGCCTGATACGCAACCGCGTCTCCATTCTCGGCGAGGCCGGCCACGGCATCGCCCACTCGCTGTCGCAGCTGACCAGCGACGACCTGCTGGTGGTGCTGGGCTGCAACCCCTATACCCGGGCGACGGTGGACTCCGGCCGCGTCGCCGCCGAGGCCGGCATCCCGGTGCTGGCCTTTACCGACTCCAGTGCCTCGCCGCTGGCCGCCAGTGCCGACTGCGTCTTCGTCATCCCGTCCAGCGGCGACTTCTACGTCAACAGCACCGCCGCGTGGAGCGCGTTGCTGGAAGGCCTGCTGACCCTGGTGGCACGCGACCTCGGCGACGAGGCCGTGGCCACGCTGCGCTCGCGCGAGGCACTGTTCCAGTCTCTTGGCATCTCGTTGTAACCCAACGCCGGCACAACCGCGTAAGGACCATACTCCATGCAGCACGTTTTTCATCGGCACACCCGTGTCGAACCCCCGCTCGCCGTCAACGGCGAAGGACCGTACATCATCGACGCCGAAGGCCGCCGCTACCTCGATGCCTCCGGCGGTGCGGCGGTATCCTGCCTCGGCCATGACAACCGCGCGGTGATCGACGCGGTCAAGGCCCAGCTCGACCGCATTCCCTTTGCCCATACCGGCTTCTTCACCAACGAGCCGCTGGAGCAGCTTGCCGACATGCTGATCGCGCGGGCGCCGTCGGGCATCGAGCGGGTCTACCCGGTCTCGGGGGGCTCGGAAGCGGTGGAAGCGTCGCTGAAGCTGGCCAGGCAGTACTTTCTCGAGCGCGGTGAGAATGCGCGACACCTGTTCATCTCGCGCCGCCAGAGCTACCACGGCAACACCCTCGGCGCCCTCGCGGTAGGTGGCAACCAGTGGCGACGTTCCCAGTTCCGGCCACTGCTGATGGCCTCGCACCACATCGCGCCGTGCTATCCCTACCGCGATCGCGGCGACGACGAGAGCCTGGAACAGTACGGCCTGCGGGTGGCCAACGAACTGGAAGACAAGCTGGTCGAGGTCGGCGCCGAGAACGTCATCGGCTTCGTCGCCGAGCCGGTGGTGGGTGCCACCGCCGGCGCGCTGGTCGCCGCACCCGGCTACTTTCAACGCATCCGCGAGATCTGCGACGCCCATGGCATCCTGCTGATTCTCGACGAGGTGATGTGCGGCATGGGCCGCACGGGAACGCTGTTCGCCTGCGAACAGGAGGGCGTTACCGCCGACATCATCGCGGTGGCCAAGGGTCTTGCCGCCGGCTACCAGCCGATCGGCGCGGTGCTGGTGTCCGGCCAGGTCTACGATGCCATTCGCGACGGCAGCGGATTCTTCCAGCACGGCCATACCTTCATGGGTCATGCCTGCGCCGCGGCGGCGGCGGTCGCCACCCTCACCGAGATCGAGCGCCACGCGCTGCTGGACAACGTGCGTGTCCGCGGCGAGGAACTGATGAGTGCGCTGACGCAGCGCTTCGCCGACCACCCCCACGTCGGCGACGTGCGCGGCCGCGGCCTGTTCCTGGGCGTCGAGTTCGTTCGCGACCGCGCTTCGCGCCAACCCTTCGAGCCGTCGATCCCGCTGCATGCCTTCGTCAAGGCCGAGGCACTGGCCAACGGGCTGATGTGCTACCCGATGAGCGGCACCATCGACGGCAGGAACGGCCACCACGTCTTGCTGGCGCCGCCGTATACCATCGGTCGCGAACATGTCGAGGAGATCGTCGAGCGCTTCGCCACCTCCCTGGACAACGTCTTCAACGACATCGGGTAGGCACAGCGTGAACGACAACACCACGGACCATTCGCCGGTCATCATCGCCGCCGCGCCCACCGGGGCGCACAAGTCGCGGCAGGACTTCCCCGCGCTGCCGGTGGAGGCGACGCAGATCGCCGACGAGGCCGAGGCCTGTCTCGCGGCCGGCGCTTCCATGCTGCACCTGCACGTGCGCAGCACCGATGGCCGCCACAGCCTCGATGCCGGCCTGTACAACGATGCCGTGGAGGCCGTGCGTCGCCGCTGCGGCGACGCCCTGCTGGTGCAGCTGACCAGCGAGCAGGCCGGGGTCTACGACACCGCCGCGCAGATCGCTGCCATCGGCGCGCTGGAAGCGGAGTTCCTGTCCATTGCCCTGGCCGAGATCACCGGCGACGGCAGCCCGTCGGCGCTGGAAGCGGCTGCCCGGGTGTTCGCCGACCTCGGGCGCCGTGGCACCACGGTGCAGCTCATTCTCTACTCCGCGGAGCAGGTCCGCGACCTCGCCGCGTTGCGCGAACGCGGCGTGCTGCCCGGCGGGCGCATGCCGCTGCTGTTCGTGCTCGGCCGCTACCATCGGCAACAGGTCTCCACCCCCGACGACCTCGTGCCCTTCCTGCAAGCCTACGACGGCGACGACCCGTGGATGGTGTGCGCCTTCGGCCCGCATGAGCTCGACTGCATGCGCTCGGCGGCGGCGAACGGCGGCCACCTGCGGGTGGGTTTCGAGAACAACACCGTGCGTGCGGACGGCTCGACACTGGCCTCCACCGCCGAGTCGGTGTCGCTGGCCCGCCAGGTACTGACGGCCGATGGCCTGCCCGTTGCCGACGCCGGCGAGGCTCGCCGCATCCTGCTGCGCTGACCCGGCCCGCGAATCAGATCCGTCGCAGGTACCACTGGTATTCGAGCGGCGTGATCTCTCGCTCGAACAGTCGCCGCTCGTGTTCCTTGACGCGGGCGAAGACGGTGGCGAAGTTGGCACCGAGATAGTCGACCACGAAGTCCGAGGCGGAAAAGTGGTCGAGGGCCTCCTTCCAGGTCTCCGGCAACGACGGCAGGGACTGCCGGTAGGCATTGCCTTCCACCCGCGGCGGTGGCTCGACGGCGCGCTCGAGACCGTGGTGGATGCCGGCCAGCACTCCCGCCGCCAGCAGGAAGGGATTCACGTCGGCACCGGCAACGCGGTGTTCCACCCGCCGCGAGGCGGGGTCGCCGGCGGGGATGCGCAGGGCCACGGTGCGGTTGTTGACGTCCCAGGACTGCTGCACCGGGGCGAAGGCGCCCTTCACCAGGCGACGGTAGGCATTGGCGCCGGGGGCGAAGATCGCGGTGCAGTCGGGCATGGTATCGAGCAGCCCGGCAATGGCGTGGTGCAGGGCCGCGCTGCCGGCCTCGTCGTCGTCGGCGAAGATGTTCGCGCCGTCGGCGTCGAGCACGCTGACATGCACGTGACAGCCGTTGCCGGCACCTTCGGCAAAGGGCTTGGGCATGAAGGTGGCGCACATGTCGTGGGCAGCCGCGGCGTGACGAATGATGTGCTTGAGCATCAGCACGTGTTCGCAGGCGAGCACGATGTCGTCGCCGTGCAGCAGGTTGACCTCGAACTGGCCCGGGGCGTACTCCGAGCTGGCGGCCGCCGCCGGTACGCCCTGGGCGCGGCAGTAGCGCTCCACGTCGCCGAGGAAATCGCGAAAATCCCAGATTTCGGTCATGCCGTAGACCTGGATGCCCCACTCCCGTTCACCGCTGCCCGGGGAACGCGGCGGACGCGGCGCCAGCGCGCGGCCATCGTACTCGGTGAGGTAGAACTCCAGTTCCATCGCCATCACCGGCGACAGGCCCCGTGCGCGGAAGCGCGCAAGCACCCGTTCGAGCACGTGGCGCGGATCGGCGAAGAAGGGTTCGCCGTCGAGGGTGTACATGGACATCAGCACCTGGGCCACGCCCTCGTCCCACGGAACCGGGCACAGGGTGGGTTCCGAGTGCCGGCAAAGCAGGTCCGGGTCGCCGACCAGCCAGCCGCGATCCTCGAAGGAAACCGTGGCGCCGGTGATGTCGGTGGTGAACACGGTGCCCGGCAGTTGCAGGCCGCCGTCGCGCAGCTTGTCGAACTCCTCCACCGACAGCCGCTTGCCGCGGAACACGCCGTTCAGGTCGGGGATCAGGGCGTCGACGTGACGCAGGCCGTCGAGCCAACGGGTGTCAGCCATGCCGATGGCGCCTGCCGCCCGGGGTCAAGGTGCGAAACGCGAAGAAAGCCGCCATAATCCGATGACTGGAAAGCCGCCTGTCACTTTATGAGTATCGAGAACAACGTCACCCACCAGCGCGTCAACCCGGCCCTGATCAACCCGATCCGGGAGTGGCTGCGCGAACACCGCATCGACGAAGTCGAAGGGATCATACCAGATATGACCGGTATCGCACGGGGCAAGATCATCCCCGCGGCGAAGTACAGCGAGGAGGCCGGACTGCGACTGCCCGAGGCCATCTTCCTGCAGACGGTAACCGGCGAGTATCCCGAGGACTTCAGCGTGGTCTCTCCCACCGACCGCGACATCGTGCTGTGGCCGGACCCGGAAACCGTGCGCCACGTGCCCTGGGCCTCGGACCCCACCGCGGTGATCATCCACGACTGCTACTACTCCGACGGCACCCCGGTACAGCTTTCGCCGCGCTACGTGCTGCGCAAGGTGCTGCAGCTGTATGCCGAGCGCGGCTGGAAGCCGGTGGTGGCCCCGGAGCTGGAGTTCTACCTGGTCAAGCCGAACATCGATGCCGACTACCCGCTGGAGCCGCCGGTGGGACGCTCCGGCCGGCCGGAGATCGGCCGGCAGTCGTTCAGCATCGACGCGGTCAACGAGTTCGATCCGCTGTTCGAGGATCTCTACGACTACTGCGAGAAGCAGAACATCGCCATCGACACGCTGATCCACGAGTCCGGCGCGGCGCAGATGGAGGTCAACCTGCTGCACGGCGACCCGCTGGAACTGGCCGACCAGGCCTTCCTGTTCAAGCGCACCCTGCGCGAGGCGGCGCTGAAGCACAACATGTACGCCACCTTCATGGCCAAGCCGATGGAGCGCGAGCCGGGCAGCGCCATGCACATTCACCAGAGCGTGATCGACGAGACCAGCGGCGAGAACATCTTCTCCAACGCCGATGGCGAGGTGTCGTCGCTGTTCCTGTCCCATGTCGCCGGTTTGCAGAAGTACCTGCCGGCCGCCATGCCGCTGCTGGCGCCGAACGTCAACTCCTACCGTCGCATCACCCGCTACTTCGCCTCGCCGATCAACCTGCAGTGGGGCTACGACAACCGCACCACCGGCCTGCGCATCCCGGTATCCAGCGCGCAGTCGCGGCGGGTCGAGAACCGTCTCGCCGGCGCCGACGCCAATCCCTACCTGGTGATCGCTGCGTCGCTGGCCTGCGGCTATCTCGGCATGGTCGAGGCGCTGGAGCCGACCAAGCCGATCTCCGGCAGCGCCTACGAGATGCCCTATGACCTGCCGCGGGCACTGCCGTCGGCGCTGGACCTGATGACCGCCAGCGAGGTACTCAAGGACATCCTCGGCGAGGAGTTCGTGCGCGCCTATACCGCGGTCAAGGAATCCGAGGTCGCCACCTTCCTGCAGGTAATCAGCTCCTGGGAGCGCGAGTACCTGCTACTCAACGTCTGAGGTCAACATGGCAAACGCCGAACGCAGCACCAAGCAGTGGCAGTCGCTGGACCGCGATCACTTCCTGCACCCGTTCACCAACTTCTCCGAACTCAATGCCAAGGGCTCGCGGATCATCGCCCGCGCCGCCGGCGCCTGGCTGGAGGACACCGACGGCAACCGCTACCTCGACGGCATGTCCGGCCTGTGGTGCGTGAACCTCGGCTATGGCCGCGAGGAACTGATTGAGGCGGCACATGCGCAGATGCGCGAACTGCCCTACTACAACGCCTTTTTCCAGACCGCCCACCCGCCGGCCATCGAGCTGGCCAGCCGCCTGGCCAGGCTGGCCCCCAAGGACCTCAACCACGTCTTCTTCACCGGCTCGGGGTCGGAGGCCAACGACACCGTGGTGCGCACCGCGCGGCTGTACTGGGCGCTGCTCGGCCAGGAAGAGAAGAGCGTCATCATCTCGCGCACCAACGCCTACCACGGCAGCACCATGGCCGGCGCCAGCCTCGGCGGCATGAAGTTCATGCACGAGCAGGGTGGCCTGCCGATTCCCGACATCGTGCACATCGGCCAGCCGCACTGGTTCCGCGAGGGACGAACCGAAGACCCGGCCGAGTTCGGCCTGCGCGTGGCCCGCCAGCTGGAACAGAAAATCGACGAGCTGGGCGAGCACCGCGTCGCCGCCTTCATCGCCGAGCCGATCCAGGGCGCCGGCGGCGTGGTCATCCCGCCGGACAGCTACTGGCCGGAGATTCGCAGGATCTGCCGCGAGCGACAGATCCTGCTGGTGGTGGACGAGGTCATCTGCGGCTTCGGCCGCACCGGACGCTGGTTCGGCAGCGACTACTACGGCCTGGAGCCGGACCTGATGCCCATCGCCAAGGGCCTGTCCTCCGGCTACCTGCCAATCGGCGGGGTGATGGTCTCCGACCGCGTCTCGCGGGTACTGACCGAGGAAGGCGGCGAGTATGCCCACGGCTTCACCTACTCCGGACACCCGGTGTGCTGCGCGGTGGCCAATGCCAACCTCGACATCCTCGAGCGCGAGGGCATCATCGACAAGGTGGCCAATGAAACCGCGCCCTACCTGCAGTCGCGCTGGCGTGAGCTGGCCGACCATCCGCTGGTCGGCGAGGCCCGCGGCCTGGGCTTTCTCGGTGCGCTGGAACTGGTCGCCGACAAGGACAGCGCCCGTCCCTTCGACAAGCCCGGCAGCGCCGGTCTGGCCTGCCGCGAACATGCCTTCAACAACGGCCTGGTGATGCGCGCGGTGGGCGACACCATGATCATCGCGCCGCCGCTGATTCTCGACCCGCCGCAGATCGACGAGCTCGTCGACCGCGCGCGGGCCAGCCTCGACGCCACCCTGGCCACCCTGCGCTGACATCGCCCGCGTCCCGCCCGGCGCCGGCGAGGCGCCGGGCGAGGCGTCGTGGTGCCTGCAAACCGGAAGCAACGAGCCCCGCCATGAAGTCATCCCCACCGCAACACGACAACGGCAGCACCGCCGGCGATCCCGATGCCGCGCTGCGCGACGACGTGCGCCTGCTCGGCGCCCTGCTCGGCGACACCCTGCGGGAACAGCACGACGAGTCGCTGTTCGACACCGTGGAGCAGGTCCGCGCCCAGGCCAAGCGTGCACGCCAGGAAGAACTGCACGATCCCGACGCGTTGTACGCAAGGCTGGCCGCCATGCAGGGCAGCGAGATGCTGCACCTGGCCCGCGCCTTCAGCCAGTTCCTGAACCTCGCCAACATCGCCGAACAGCACCACCAGGTGCGCAGCCGCCGCCAGTACTACGGTGCCGGGGGCGGCAGCGACAGCGGTGACTTCCTCGACGACGAGCTGGCCACGCTGCGCGCCCTGCCCATCGACGCGGAGAGCCTGTTCCGCGCGGTGGCCTCGCTGCGCATCGAGCTGGTGCTCACCGCCCACCCCACCGAGGTCATGCGCCGCACGCTGGCCATGAAGTACCAGCGCATCGCCGCGCTGCTCGATGAACGCGACGATCCCGCCCTCGGCGCGCACCGGCAACGGCTGCTCGAACAGTCGCTGAAGCGCACCATCACCGAGATCTGGGAAACCGACGAGATCCGCCGCACCCGTCCTACGCCCATCGACGAGGCCCGCGCCGGCCAGGTGGTGGTGGAGCAGAGCCTGTGGGACGTGGTGCCGGCGCTGCTGCGCAACCTGGACCTGGCCTGTCGCCGCCATACCGGCAAGGCGCTGCCGTTGAACGCCGCCCCGGTTCGCTTCGGCTCGTGGATGGGCGGCGACCGCGACGGCAATCCCAACGTCACCGCGGAGATCACCGAGCAGGTCTGCCGCCTGGGCCGCCTGAAGGCGCTGGAACTGTACCACCAGGAAATCACCGTGCTGCGCCAGGAGCTGTCCATGCGGCGTTGCTCGGACCGCCTGCGCGCGGTGGGCGGCAGCGGCCACGAGCCCTATCGCGCGGTACTGGCCACGGTGCTCGACAAGCTGGCCCGCACCCGCGCCCTGCTGGCGCGGGCCGATGGCGAACTGCCCGCCGAGGAGCTGCCCTACCCCACCGCCGAGGCGCTGCTGGCACCGTTGATGGCCATCCACGAGTCGCTGCACGAGTGCGGAGACGCGGTGATTGCCGACGGCCGCCTGACCGACATCATCCGCCGCCTGCACGGCTTCGGCCTGCACCTGATGCGACTGGACATCCGCCAGGAGGCCGCCCGTCACACCGAGCTGCTGGACGCGGTGACCCGCTACCTGGGGCTGGGCGCCTATGCCCGCTGGGACGAGGAACGGCGCATCGCCTGGCTGACCAGCGAGCTGTCCCAGCGTCGCCCGCTGCTGCCGCCGGGGCTGCCGTTGAAGCGGCCGGCACGCGAGGTGCTGGAGACCTTTCGCATGCTGGCGCGGCAGGACCCGGATGCACTCGGCGCCTACGTCATCTCGATGGCCTCGACACCGTCCGACGTGCTCGCGGTGGAGTTGCTGCAGCGGGAATGCCAGGTCGCGCAGCCGCTGCGCGTGGTGCCGCTGTTCGAGCGCGTGGAGGCACTGGCCGGGGCCGCCAACTGCATGGCGCGGCTGTTCGGGATTCCCTGGTACCGGGCGCACATCGGCGACCGCCAGGAAGTGATGATCGGCTATTCCGACTCGGCCAAGGACGCCGGCCAGATCGCCGCCGCCTGGGGACTGTACCGGGCCCAGGAGGCGCTGGTGGCCAGCGCGCGCCAGCACGGCGTGGAGCTGACCCTGTTCCATGGACGCGGCGGCACCGTGGCCCGCGGCGGCGCACCCACCCACGCCGCCATCCTCTCGCAGCCACCGGGCTCGGTGAACGGGTCACTGCGGGTGACCGAGCAGGGCGAGGTCATCCAGGCCAAGTACGGCATCGGCGCCATGGCCATGCAGACCCTGGAAACCTACGTCGGCGCCGTGCTCGAGGCCACCCTGCGGCCGCCGCCGGAGCCGCGGCCGGCCTGGCGCACGCACATGGACCATCTCGCCGAGCTGGCCCAGGAGGAGTTCCGTGGCTTCGTCCGCGGCGAGGCCAGCTTCGTGGCGTACTTCAACCAGGCCACCCCGGAAGGCGAACTGGCCCGGCTGAAGATCGGCAGCCGCCCGGCCCGTCGGCGCAAGGGCTCGGGCATCGAGCACCTGCGCGCGATTCCCTGGATCTTCGCCTGGACGCAGACCCGCATGATGCTGCCGGCCTGGCTGGGCGTGGGCAAGGCCATCCGGCTGACGGTGGAAGGCGGCGAACTCGATGCGCTGCGGGAGATGCACGCCCGCTGGCCCTTCTTCCGCACCACCATCGACTCCATCGAGATGGTGATGGCCAAGGTCGACCTCGGCGTCGCCGCCCTCTACGACCGTCGGCTGGTGCCGGAGTCGCTGGCGCCGATGGGCGAGGAACTGCGGCGACGCTGCCGCGTGACCGAGGCGCAACTGCTCAAGATCAGCGGCCACGAGGCGCCCCTGGCCAACGAGGCGGTGGTGCTGAAATCGGTCAGCCTGCGCAACCCCTACGTCGACCCGTTGAACATTCTCCAGGTGGAGCTGCTCAAGCGCCTGCGAGACGGTGAAAAGGGCGCCGTGGAAGACGCCCTGCTGGTGGCCATCAACGGCATTGCCGCGGGCATGCGCAACACCGGCTGACCCGCTAGCGGCTGGCCGGACCCGCCTTCGGTGCGCCGGCCTTGTTGCCGGCCTTGCCGCCGCCGCGGCCCTTGCCCTGGCGGTTGCCCTGGCCGGGCTGATTGCCCTGGCCCGGTGGATTGCCCTTCGCCGACGCAGCGCCCGGGTTCGCGGGTGCGGCCTTCGGCGCGTTTGCCGGAGCGTCCGTGCCCGCGTCCTTGCCAGCGGCCTCGGCCGCCGGCTTCGGCGCAGCGGCATCCACCGCACCGGCCACCTTCACCCGGGTGCTGCCCCCCGGCAGGGCGATGTTCAGTTCCAGCAGTTCCCGGTTGTGCTCGCGACCGACCTTGAAGCTGATCGCATCCGGCTCGACCTCGACGTACTTCTTCACCACCTCGAGGATGTCGTTCTTCAGTTCCGGCAGCCACGAGGGCGCCCCGCGCGCGGAACGCTCATGGGAGACGAGGATCTGCAATCGCTCCTTGGCGACCGCCGCGCTCGGCTGCTTCTTCTTGAAAAAGTCGAACAAACCCATGGTCTATCTCCCGAACAGTCGGCCGATGAAGGAGCTCTTCCTTGCCTCCAGGAATCGATGCGGCAGGGTCTCGCCGAGGTATCGCTTGACGCAGTCGCGGTAGGCCTGGCCGGCGCGGCTGTCTTCGTCCATCACCACCGGGGTGCCCAGGTTGGAGGCGCTGAGCACCGACTCGGACTCGGGGATCACCGCCAGCAACGGGATCGACAGCAACTCGCAGATGTCCTCCACGTTGAGCATCTCCCCGGTGTTCGCCCGGTTCGGGTTGTAGCGGGTGATCACCAGGTGTTCCTTGACCGGATCGGCGCCGGTTTCGGCGCGTACCGTCTTGCTCGACAGCATGCCGAGCATGCGGTCGGAGTCGCGCACCGAGGACACCTCCGGATTGGTGACCACCAGCGCCTCGTCGGCATGGCGCATGGCCATCACCGCACCCTGCTCGATGCCGGCCGGGGAGTCGCAGATGACGTAGTCGAACTTCTCCTTCAGTTCCTGGATCACGCGCTCGACACCGTCCTCGGTGAGGGCCGCCTTGTCGCGGGTCTGCGAGGCCGGCAGGATGGACAGCTGCTCCACCCGCTTGTCGCGGATCAGCGCCTGGTTGAGGTTGGCCTCGCCGTTGATGACGTTGACGAAGTCGTACACCACGCGCCGCTCGCAGCCCATGATGAGGTCGAGGTTGCGCAGGCCGACGTCGAAGTCGATGACCACCGTGCTGTGGCCATTGAGGGCCAGGCCGGTGGCAAACGACGCGCTGGTGGTGGTCTTGCCCACGCCTCCCTTGCCGGAGGTGACTACGATAACCTGTGCCAAGTTCGCTCCTTTACCCTGCCGGGTTGGTTGGGGGATATCCCGGGCGCGTCACAGCTCGCCCAGGGGGGAAATCTTCAGCCGGTCGCCATCCAGGTAGACCTGCACCGCGCGGCCGCGCAGCGACTCGTCGATGTCCTCGCTGACCCGGTAGTGACCGGCGATGGAGACCAGCTCCGCCTCCAGCCGGTGACAGAAGATGCGGCAGCTCTCGTCGCCGCCGACGCCGGCCAGGGCGCGGCCGCGCAGGGCGCCGTAGACGTGGATGTTGCCCGCCGCGATCAGCTCCGAGCCGGCGCTGGCGCTGGCCACCACCACCAGGTCGCCGCCGGCGGCGCCGAGCTTCTGCCCCGAGCGCACCGGCCGCAGGTGGACGCGGTTGACCGCGGTGGTCGGCCGCTGCGGTGCCTCGACGGTCTCGGCCTCGGCCTCGCGCACGCTGGAGGTGGCGCGGGAGACGCTGCGCCGTTCCTCCGGCAGCACCGCCAGCTCCATGGTCATGGCGGCCTCTTCCTGCTCGCTGCTGCCGCCGCGCAGGCCCACCGGGTTGAGCCCGAAGGAGCGCAGCAGGCCAACCAGCACGGCGAACTCCACCGTCTCGTCCGCGGGCAGCGACTTGACGTCGATGACGATGGGGGCGTTCTTGAAGAACGCCGGGGCCTGGTCGACCTTGTTGCCGACCTCGGCGGCGATGCGGTCCATGTCGCCGCTGAACAGTTCCAGCACCGGGAAGGTGAACTTGTCCGCCTTCAGGTTGGTGGCGGTGTATTCCATCGCGTTGATGCAGGTCTCTCCCATTCAACTACCGGTCGAATTCGTCGATGCGCGCGGGTTCGCCCAGGTCCCTGGTGATGCCCGGCGATGCCCGGCGAGGGCTTGCCGGTTCATTGCGCCATCGGGGTGGATGCCGGACAATGACCGGAACGGTCCGGGAAACGGCTGCGCCCGACGCCAGCGGGGAATCGCCCGGCCTGGTGGCGGCGTTGCCGGCGTCTCGGTCCGCGGGGGCAGAACATGCCACCGTTTCCGCAAGGCCCGGGATTCTACCACGCCACCTGCCCGGACCATGCACCGACGACGCCACTGGAGACCGTCATCATGATCACTGCCCGCGTGCCGCGCAACGGCATCGCGACGCGGTCCGCGTTGCGCCGGATCCTGCTCGCACTGCTGGTCGCCGGCATGGCGCCGTTGGTCCGTGCCAGCGGCGACATCCAGCCCGAACGCGGCTTCGGCCGCGACGACAAGACGATGGTCGAAGCCGGCGAGTTCATGATCGTGGCGGCCCACCCGCTGGCAGCCCGTGCCGGCTACGACCAGCTTGCCCGCGGTGGCAGCGCGATGGACGCGGCCATTGCTGCGCAGCTGGTGCTGAACCTGGTCGAACCGCAGTCCTCGGGCATCGGCGGCGGCGCCTTCCTGGTCTACTACGACGCCGCCAGCGACCGCCTGACCACCCTGGACGGTCGCGAGACCGCCCCCGCCGCCATCGAGGCCGACCGCCTGCTCGGCACCGACGGTGAACCGCTGCCCTGGTGGCAGCGCGTGACCGGCGGCGGCTCGGTGGGCGTGCCGGGCACGCTGGCGCTGCTCGAGCAGGGCCATGCCCGCTTCGGCCGCCTGCCCTGGGCTTCGCTGGTCGCGCCGGCCATCACCCTGGCCGAGCAGGGCTTCACGGTGTCGCCGCGGCTGGCCGCCTCCATCGCCGAGGCGGCGGACCGCGGGCTGCGCGAGTTCGACCGCACCCGCGACTACTTCCTTCCCGGCGACCGCCCGCTGGCAGCGGGCACGCGACGGGCCAACCCGGCCTTCGCCGCCACCCTGCGGGCGATTGCCGCGGACGGCTCGACGCCCTTCTACCACGGCGACATCGGTCGCGATCTCGTCGCCACGGTGAATGCCAGCCGCCCCGGCTCGATCACCACCGACGACCTGGCCAGCTACCGGGTGGTGGAACGGCCGGCGGTGTGCGCGCCGTTCCGGCGCTACCGCGTCTGCGGCATGGGTCCGCCGAGTTCCGGCGCCATCACCGTGGGCCAGATCCTCGGCATCGTCGGGCACTTCCCGCCCGGCGAGGGCGATTTCGACGTCGACGCGGTGCACCGCTTCGCCGAGGCCGGGCGGCTGGCCTTTGCCGACCGCGCCGCCTACGTCGCCGACAGCGACTTCGTGCCGGTGCCGGTGGCCGGGCTGCTCGACCCGGCCTACCTGGCCGGGCGCGCGGGCCTGCTGGATGCGCACCGCGCCGGCGGCCGGGCCGAGGCCGGCCAGCCGCCGAGCCTCGCCCCCCTCGCCGCGCGCGCCGCCGATCCCGGGCGCGAGCGGCCGGGCACCAGCCACCTGAGCATCGTCGACGCGGCGGGCAACGTGCTGTCGATGACCACCACCATCGAGTCCGGCTTCGGCAGCCGGCTGATGACCGGCGGCTTCCTGCTCAACAACGAGCTCACCGACTTCTCGCCGGTGGCCAGGGTCGACGGCGTGGCAGTGGCCAACCGCATCGCCGGCGGCAAGCGCCCGCGCAGTTCGATGGCGCCGACCATCGTCTTCGATGACGGCGCCCCGGTGCTGGTGGTCGGCTCGCCCGGCGGCAGCCGCATCATCGGCTACGTGGCCAAGACCCTGGTCGGCATCCTCGACCACGGCCTGTCCGCGCAGCAGGCGGTGGACGCGGCCCACTTCGGCAACCGCAACGGCGCCACCGAGGTGGAGGCCGGCGACGCTGCCGCGACCCGGGCACAGGCACTGCGAGCACGGGGCCACGAGGTGGAGATCGGCGACATGAACAGCGGTCTGCACGTCATCGCCATCGGCGCCGACGGGCGCCTGGCAGGGGCCGCCGACCCGCGCCGCGAGGGCGTCGCCCTTGGTCGCTGACGCCTACCGCGGCATCGCCCTGATGGTGGGCGGGATCTTCTGCCTGTCGGCGATGGACGCCACCGTGCGCTACCTGGTGCTCGACGGCATGGGCGTGATCCAGCTCATCGCGGTGCGCAGCTGGATCCTGCTGGTGGTGATGACGGCCTGGATCTGGCAACGCGCCGGCATCAGTGCGCTGGCCACGCGGCGGCCGGGCCACCACCTGCTGCGTGCCGGCATCGGCATGGCGGCGCCGTTGGCCTTCTTCGTCGGCCTGAAGACCATCCCGCTGGCCGAGGCCACCGCGGTGTTCTTCTGCTCGGTGTTCCTGATCACCATCGGCTCGACGCTGTTCTTCGGCGAGCAGGTGGGCCCGCATCGCTGGGGCGCGGTGCTGGTGGGTTTCGCCGGGGTGCTGGTGGTGACCCGGCCGGGAGCCGACTCCTTCCAGCCGCAGATCTTCCTGGTACTGCTGGCCAGCGGCCTGTACTGCGCGCTGATCCTGCTCGGCCGCTGGCTGTCCGTCACCGAGTCCACCTTCAGCCTGGTGTTCTTCTACAACCTCGCCTCGGCGGTGGGCTTCACGCTGCTGCTGCCATGGTTCTGGGCATCGATCAGCGGCGAGCAGTGGCTGGTACTGCTGGTGGTGTCCGCGCTGGCGCTGGCCGGGCACTTCCTGCTCACCCAGGCCTTCGCGGTGGGACCGGTCAGCGTGGTCGCGCCCTACGAGTACACGGCGCTGGCCTGGGCAACCCTGTTCGGCTACCTGCTGTGGCGCGAGGTTCCCGGTGCCACCACCTTCCTCGGCATTGCCATCATCGCGGCGTCGGGGTTGTACATCGCCTGGCGGGAACGGCGGGCGGGAACATGAAAACGGCCGCGGATGCGGCCTTGGTGCGGGGTCCGGGCAGGCCGGCCCCGAACGACAAGAAGGCCCGGGATCCGGGCCTTCTTGTCGATCAGGCAGCCTTGGAGGCGGGCCCGTCGATGGGCGCTGCGACGCGCTCGAACTCGACCACGCTGGCGACGCGGCGGGCAACACGGCCGTCGACGTACTGGTCGATCAGCTCGCGGCGGATGCCGATGTCGTTGAGCAGGTGAGCCGGCATGGCACGCAGCTCGGCCTTGGCCAGGCGACGGGTGTTCCAGTCGCGCAGGCCGTCCAGCAGCGCACGGAAACCGGCCACCGGGGCAGCCGTTGCGGGAAGGTTGATGATTTTCTCGGTCATTTTGGTACTCCTGTGGGTAATGAGCGATCGGTTATAGTACGGACACCAACAGGGTGAGCAGGGACACCGCCGTGATGAAGGCCAGTCCAACCCGGGTGTGCATTTCGAGCGCCATTTCTACGAACCTCGTCTATACTTTGAAATTACGGGAAAAACCGTGGAGCTGGTGTCCAGCATCCGATGCCGGGAATATAGGGTTTGTTGCAGCGCACCACAAACGAAATTTCGTCATCCGACCCATGAGTTTTTCTTCATGGTGCAGGATGCCGCGGCGCTTCGCGTCATGAGCGTGCGGCTGCCGCCGACCGCCTCCCTGCGGGCGCTGGAGTCCGCCGCCCGGCACCTGAGCTATACCCGGGCGGCGGAAGAGTTGTTCATCACCCAGAGCGCCGTCAGCCACCAGATCAAGCACGCCGAGGACATCTGGAAGGTCAAGCTGTTCGACCGGCGCGGGCGCAACCTGGTGCTTACCGAGGCCGGGCAGTTGCTGGCCCCGGTGGTGCGCGAGTTCCTGGAAAAGCTCGACCGCACGTTGAACGAGGTACACCGCCACCGCGAGGGCACCGCGCTGCGCATCTCCATGGTGACCTCCTTCGCGGTGAAATGGCTGGTGCCGCGGCTGGGACGACTGAAGGCCGGCCACCGCAACCTGGAAGTGTGGATCAGCACCACCGAGGAGATGGTCGACCTGCTCCACTCCGACGTCGACGTCGCCATCCGCCTGGGCATGGGCAACTGGCCGGACCTGTATACCCGCCTGCTGTTCCGCGAGTACGTCTTCCCGGTCTGCTCACCGCGCCTGCTGGAACGCCTCGGCCGGCCCGCCGAGCCCGCCGACCTGATGCGCTACCCGCTGCTCTACCGCCACAGCACCGACATCTGCCCGCGCTGGCGGGACTGGTTCCGCGACGCCGGGGTCGAGGTCAAGTCGCTGCCCAAGGGCACCCGCTTCCCCGATACCGGCATGGCGGTGCAGGCGGCGGTGGACGACCAGGGCATTGCCCTGGCGCGCAGCGCCCACGTCGCCGACGACCTCGCCGCCGGCCGCCTGGTGAAACTGTTCAACGTCTTCAGTCCCTCCAGCGTGGCCTACTACATCGTCTGCCAGAAGGGCCGCGAGCAGCACCCCAGCATTCGCGCCTTCATCACCTGGATCCTCGACGAGGCGCATACCGCGCAGGAGGACTTCGACCGCGTCGGCAAGGGCCTGGCGCCGAAGTAGCCAGGCCAAACCCCGCTAGTCCAGCCAGCGCGCCACCACCGCCACCTGGTCGTCGCTCATCAGCATCGGCGCGTGGCCGATGCCGGCAAACTCCACCACCTCGGTGGGTGCCTGGCGTCGCGCCATGCGCCCGGCGGTGGCGGCATCGAGCAGGTCGGAGTCGGCGCCGCGCAGCACCAGCACCGGGCAGTCCACCGCCGACCACACCGGCCACAGGTCGACGTCCCCGGTCAGCCCGGAGAAGACTTCGCCGATGGCCGGGTCGTAGCGGTAGGCCACGCCGCCGTCCCGCTCGCAGGCGCCGTGTTGGGCCAGGTGACGCCACTGCGCCCCGGTCAGCGGGCCGAAGCCCGCCGAGACCGTGCGCAGGTGGGCGACCATGGCGTCGAGGTCGGGAAACACGGTGTCCTGGCCGACGTATTCTCCAAGGCGCCGCAGTGCCGCCAGCGGCAGCCGCGGCCCGACATCGTTGAGCACCAGCCGATCCACCGGGCTGCCCGCGGCGGCCGCCATCATCATGCCGATGAGCCCACCCATGGAGGTGCCCACCCAGTCGATCCGGCGGGCACCGGTATGCGCCAGCACCACGGTCATGTCGGCGAGGTACTGCGCGTAGTGGTAGGCGGCGCCGTCGGCCAGCCAGCCGGAGCGCCCGCGACCGACCACGTCCGGGCAGACCACCCGGTAGCGATGCGACAGGTGCTCGGCGAGCACGTCGAAGTCCCGCGCGTTGCGGGTCAGGCCGTGGACGCAGAAGAGCACGCGGGGATTGTCCGCGTCACCCCACTCCACCCGCGACAGGCGGTGGAAGCCGGCCGCGGAGTGTCCCAGACACTCGATCCGCCGCATGCCCCTCATCGTGCCCGACACGGTGACGGCAACGCCTGGCGGGCGGACTTTGCTATGCTCATGGTGCCATTGAACCACGACTGCGCGTCGGCGACGAGGAGGGCAGACGATGAGCGATGAGCAACCACCCATCGGACCGGTCAGTGGCAAGATCCTGCCGCGATACGCCGGGCCGTCCACCTTTGCCCGGCTGCCGGAACTGCGCGACGTGACACGCTGCGACGTGGCGGTGCTGGGCATCCCCTTCGATGGCGGCACCAGCTACCGGCCGGGAGCGCGCTTCGGACCGGCCGCCATCCGCCAGGCCTCCCGCCACCTGCGCACCCAGTACCACCCGGCCTATGACACCGAGCCCTTTGCCAGCGTGCAGGTGGCCGATGCCGGCGACGTGGCCTGTAACCCGTTCAGCATCGACGAGGCGGTGACGGCGGTGGAAGAGCATGTCACCGCCCTGCTCGGCGAGGTCGGCGCGGTGATCAGCCTCGGCGGCGACCACACCATCGCCCTGCCCCTGCTGCGTGCCGTGCACCACCACCACGGCCCGGTGGCGCTGGTCCACTTCGATGCCCACCTGGACACCTGGGACACCTACTTCGGCGCTCCCTACACCCATGGCACACCCTTCCGCCGTGCCGCCGAGGAAAAGCTGTTCCGCGACGACGCCTCCATGCACGTGGGCATTCGCGGGCCGCTGTACAGCCGCGACGACCTGGTCGAGGACGAGGAATTCGGTTTCCGTGTGGTGCACTGCGACGAGTTCCAGTCCCATGGCGTGGACCACGTGGTGCAGCGTATCCGCGAACGGGTGGGCGAGCATCCGCTGTACCTGTCCATCGACATCGACGTGCTCGACCCGGCCCATGCGCCGGGCACCGGCACCCCGGAGATCGCCGGCATGACCAGCCGTGAACTGGTCGGCGTGCTGCGCGGCCTGCAGGGACTGAAACTGGTGTCCGCCGACGTGGTGGAGGTGGCGCCGGCCTATGACCACGCCGAACTGACGTCGCTGGCGGCGGCCACCATTGCCTTTGAACTGGTCAACCTGTACTGCGTCGGCCGTTGAGCGTCAGCGACTGCGCCAGGCCTGGCTGCTGCGCATGATGCCGCGGGTCAGCAGCATGTGGAAGATGCGCGCGCCGGCACAGGTATAGGCAATCATCATCGCCATCGCCGCGGCGAAGGCCAGTTCCCCCTGGTCATCCATGTTCAGCACCGCCACCGAGGCCAGCTGGGTGTCGGTGGAATAGATGAAGACCACCGCCGACACCGTGGTCATGGCGTTCAGGAACAGGTAGATGAAGATGTCCATGGTGGCCGGCAGGCACACCGGCACGGTGACCTTGAAGAAGGTCTTGTAGAACGGCGTCTTCAGCGAGGCCGCCACCGATTCGAACTCGGCATCCATCTGCTTCAGCGCGGTAACCGCGGTGAGGTGGCTGACGGTGTAGAAGTGGGCGATGGTGGAGATCACCAGGATCGCCATGCTGCCGTAGAGGAAGTTGAACGGGTTCGACGGGTTGTTGAAGAAGAAGATGTAGGACAGCCCGAGCACCATGCCGGGGACCGCCAGCGGCAACATGGCCACGCCGTGGAAGACGCTGCGCCCGACGTTGAAGCCACGCCCCTTCTCCAGCAGGTAGGCACCGAAGAACACCACCACGGTGCCGAAGAAGGCGGTGTACAGGGCCATGCGGATGGAATTGAAGTAGGCATCCCAGCCGCCGCCGTTGGCGATGTCGAAATTGTAGTTGTGCAGGGTGAGGTTCAGGTTGTAGGGCCAGAACTTCACCAGCGCAGCGAACTGCGCCATGCCGATCATGAGCAGGATCAGCGCGGCGACGATGGAGCAGAACACCAGCATGGCGGTGTCCACGCGGCGGTTGGGCTTGGGTTCCAGCGGCACCGCGCGCGCCGACAGCAGGGCCACCTGCTTCTTCTGCACCTGGCGGTCGACGGCAAAGGCGATCACCGCCGGCACCAGCAGCACCACCGAGACCACCGCGCCCATCTGGAAGTTCTGCTGGCCGATGACCTGCTTGTAGATGTCGGTGGCCAGCATGTTGAAGTTGCCGCCAATCACCTTGGGCACGCCGAAGTCGGTGAACACCAGGATGAAGATGACGAAGCCGGCACTGATCAGGCCGTACTTGCAGCCGGGCAGCGTCACGGTGAAGAAGGTGCGCACCGGGCTGGTGCGCAGCGCCGCGGCGGCCTCGTACAGCCGTGCGTCGGTGATCGACAGCGCGGTGATGACGATCATCAGCGCATGCGGAAAGACCCAGTAGGACGAGCCGATGACGATGCCGATGGGGCCGTAGATCGATTCGCCCATCAGCATCCAGTTGGCCACGCCCTGGTTGCCGAACCAGTAGACCAGCGAGATGCCGCTCAACAGCGACGGCGTCAGCAGCGGGATGATGGCCACCAGGCGGAAGAACCACTTGAACGGCATGCAGGTGCGGGTCAGTGCATAGCCGTAGACGAACGCGGTGACCAGCACGATGGCGGTGACCAGCAGCGAGATGGCCAGCGAGTTGATGCCGGACAGGAACAGCGAGGGCGTGGAGAAGTACTCGTAGAAGTTGGCCAGGCCGATGAATTCGCCGTCGCCGTTCTCCATGCTCTTGGACATCATGCTGTACAGCGGCAGCACCACCGACACCAGCAGGAAGACGGCGATCACCGACATGCAGCCGCGCATGATCCAGTCGTCGCGGGACAGTCGCGGCTTGACCAGCACGGCCGCGGACGGGGCGACGTTCGCGTGGCCTGCCATTACGCGGCCGGGAAGACGCGGATCAGCGCCTCGGGGAACTGCACCTTGAGCCGGGTGCCCGCGTCCACGGTGCGCTCGCGCATCATGTTGCTGGACAGGTCCGCGCGGAAGTCCTCGGACTCGAACAATGCGCCGGTCAGGCCGACCCGGCAGAAGGAGCCGAGGAATTCGACGTAACGCACCTGTGTATCGACGCCGTTGACCAGCTCGGCATCGTCGGCACACAGCACCACGTCCTCGGGACGAATGGAAAGATTGACCCGGGTTCCGCTGGCCATGGCGCCGGTGTCGCAGGCGAAGCGCTGGCCGCGCACCTCGACCTCGTTGGTTGCCGACACGGTGCCGGAAAGGAAATTCATGGTGCCGATGAAATCGGCGACGAAGGTCGACGACGGGTTGCCGTAGATGTCCCGCGGCGTGCCGACCTGCTCGATCACGCCGTGATCCATGACCACGATGCGATCGGCCATGGTCAGCGCCTCCTCCTGGTCATGGGTGACCATGATGGTGGTGACCTTCAGCTTCTGCTGCAGCAGCTTGATCTCCAGGCGCAGGTGGGCGCGGACCCGGGCGTCGAGGGCGCTCAGCGGCTCGTCGAGCAGCAGCAGGCCGGGCGAGGTGGCCAGTGCCCTGGCCAGCGCCACGCGCTGTTGCTGGCCGCCGGACAACTGGGCCGGGTACTTGCGACCCTGGTCGGGCAGGCCAACCACTTCCAGCAACTCGGTGACCCGCTCGCGGATGCGCTGGCGCGCCATGCCGCGGTTCTCCAGTCCGAAGGCGATGTTCCGCTCCACCGTGAGATTGGGGAACAGGGCATAGGACTGGAACACGATGCCGAAGTCGCGCTCCGACGGTGGCAGTGCCGAGATGTCGCGACCACCCTGCTCGATGCGACCGGTGGTCTGGATGTCGAGACCGGCAATGGCCCGCAGCAGCGTGGTCTTGCCACAGCCGGATGGGCCGAGGAAGCAGACGAACTCGCTGTCATGGACCTCGAGCGAGATGTCCTTCAGCGCGGTGAAATCACCGAACTTCTTGGTGACGTGTTCGATGCGCAGGTAGGGATTGGACGTCAAACCGTAGGTACCCCCAGGATGTTCACCCCCGCGCTGCGCGCGCGGCAGGCTCGAACCACGAAGACCGCGACGGACGGTGCCCGGGCGGTCTCGCGAATGCGGCGCCGGTACTTGCCGGCGCCTTTCACCGGGCCGCCGCGCGGGGCGGCGGCCACGTTATCGCAGAGCCATCGCAGAGTCTTGGAAAACCCTCGGCTCAGCTCTTCGGCTCGGACTTCGAATCGTAACGCGACTGCCATTCCTTGAGAATCTTCTCGCGGTTGCTGGCTGCGTACTCGAAGTCGTTGTCGATCATCAGCGACTCGGTGTTTTCCGGGTAGAACTCCACCGGCTGCGCCACGCCCGGGTAGGCGACCACGGCATACACCGTGTTGTACATCATGTTGGCTTCCTTGGAGACCGAGAAGTCGGCCAGCTTCTTGGCGGCTTCCAGGTTCTTGGTGCCCTTGATGATGGCGGTGGCTTCCATGTCCCAACCGGCGCCTTCGCTGGGGATCACGATCTCGATGGGCGCGCCCTGGGCCTTGACCTTGGCGCCGCGGTAGGCGAAGGAGATGCCGATGGGCGCTTCGCCGGCGCCGGCCTGGCGGCAGGGCTTGGAGCCGGAATGGGTGTACCAGGCAATGTTCTCGTGCAGCTTGTCCATGAACTCCCAGCCGCCCTCTTCACCGTAGAGCTGCAGCCAGCTCGACACGTCGAGGAAGCCGGTGCCGCTGGAATTCGGATTGGGCATCACCACGTGACCCTTGTAGACCGGATCCACCAGGTCCTTCCAGGTGGTGGGCATGGGCAGGTTGTTCTTCTCTGCCTCGATGGTGTTGACGCAGATCGCCGCCACCCAGGCATCCATGCCGGTCCAGTGCATCGGGGAATCCTTGTCGACGAACTTCTTGTCCAGCTTGTCGGCGCCGACCGGCGTGTACGGCTCGGTCATGCCTTCGGACTTGAGCAGCATCAGGCTGGTCGCGGCCAGGCCCCAGACGATGTCGGCCTGCGGGTTCTCCTTCTCCGCCAGCAGCTTGGCGGTGACGATGCCGGTGGAATCGCGCACCCACTTGATCTCGATATCGGGGTTGGCCTTGTTGAACTCTTCGGCATAGCGCTTCAGATCATCCGCCTCGATGGCGGTATACACGGTCAACTCGGTGGCGGCCAGCGTGGTGCTCGCGCCGACGGCGAGCGCGACACCGAGCGCCCCACCCAGCGTCCGGGTGAACAGTGACTTGGGATTCATGGACAATTCCTCTTACGAAACGATTGTTATACAAGGATTACAGGCATCCTGCCTGGCAACGAGAATCTGTCGATCCTAGCCAGATAATGTTTCCGTTCGTTGACCAAGTATGACACAGAACCCGCGAATTGTTACAACGGGGCCTCGTATGTGCTGCGCTGCACCAAGAGCGGACAACCACTGGCCAGGTGCACCATGGTGGCACCCGATACGACATCGCTGACAGCAGTCTATCCCTGCCCGAACGTCGGTGCGCCATCGGCGAGCCAGGCCGATTCCTCCGCCGTGCTGTCACGGCCGAGGATGCGGTTGCGGTGCGGGAAACGACCGAAGCGCACCACGATGTCGCGATGCTCGCGGGCATAGTCGGCATTGTTCTCCAGCAGGGTACGGTGGTCGGTGGTGCAGCGCTGCGCCAACGCATCGAAGGCGACCACCGAACGCTCCTGCACGGTGACATCCTCGGCATGCTGCAGCGGCATCAATGCGAACGCCGCGCTCATCCAGCCCAGCGCTTCCACCTGCCCGGCATCGAGCAGCGCAAGGCAGTGGCCAAGTGCCTGCGCATCGCTGGCAAAGGCATCGGCGGTACCGCGGAACAGGTTGCGCGGAAACTGGTCGAGGACGATGATCAGCGCCGCCGCGCCCACCGGGCTGCCCAGCCAGTGGTCGCAGTGCCCGGCACGGGCCTTCGCCACCAGCTCGCCGAAGTCGCGGCGGATGGCCTGGTCGGTGTTCGCATCGGCGCCGAACCAGGTGGACTGGCGGCGACGGGCCGCCTCGGCGCTGCGGTCGGCGTCGCCGATCCAGAAGCGAAGCACGGTGTCGATGGCAGGATCGGTGCCGTGGGTGGATTCGTTCACGGGTTTCCTCTCGTTCACGGGTTGTTCGTGGATGGATGGTTGGCGCCGACCCGGCGCGCATCGAGCACGTTGGGCACCTGGCCGAGCCGGGACAACAGGCGCGACAACTGCTCCACGTCGTTGAACTCGGCGCGCAGACGCATCTCGGCGCGATGGTCCTTCGGCCGTGATTCGGTGGCGGTGGACAGCACGTTGATGCCTTCGTCGTGGAACACGCGGCTGACATCGTGCAGCAGTCCCTTGCGGTCGAAGGCAATGATCACCAGGTCCACCGGGAAGGTCTGCCCGTCGCTGCCCCAGTCGATGTGGATGACCCGCTCCCGGCGCGGTGGCGCCAGGCCGACCACGTTGTGGCAGTCGCGCCGATGCACGGTGATGCCGCGCCCCTGGGTGATGTAGCCGACGATGGCATCGCCGGGCAGCGGGTTGCAGCAGGCGGCGAACTGCGTCAACAGGTTGCCGACACCCTGCACCGTCATGCCCCGCGCCCCGCGTTCGGCGCCGCGCTCGGTGGTTGTCGGCAGCGGCGGCACCTCGTGCCGTGACACCGCCGGCCGCAGCGATGCCACCGCCTGCGACAGCTTCAGGTCGCCACTGCCGATGGCGGCGAGGAATTCGTCCACCCGTCGGTAGGACAACGATGCCGCCAGCTTTTCGTAGGCGGTGTCCTGGGCACCGAGACGGTCCAGTTCCCGTTCCAGCGCGGCGCGGCCGGCGGCGGCGTTGTGCGAGAAGTCCTCGCCCTTGAACCAGCGCTGGATGCGCGAGCGGGCGCGCTGCGTCTTCACGTAGCCAAGCGATGCGTTCAGCCAGTCGCGACTCGGCGTACCGTTGCGGGTGGTCAGGATCTCCACCTGCGTGCCGGTGGCCAGGGGCGAGTTCAACGACACCATGCGACCGTTGACCTTGGCGCCGCGGCAACGATGGCCGACATCGGTATGAATGGCATAGGCGAAGTCCAGCGGCGTGGCGCCGCCGGGCAGGTCGATGACCTTGCCGCGGGGCGTGAACACGTAGATGCGCTCCTCGGCGGTGTCGTTGCGGAAGCGTTCGAAGAACTCGCTGCCCTCGCCCACTTCCTGCTTCCATTCCAGCAACTGGCGCAGCCAGGCGATCTTCGAGTCGGTGCCCTGGTCGCGCCCGGTGCGTTCCTTGTAGCGCCAGTGCGCGGCCACGCCGAGCTCGTTCTCCTCGTGCATTTCGTGGGTGCGGATCTGCACCTCCACGATCTTGCCGGCGGTGCCGATGACCGCGGTGTGAATCGAGCGGTAGCCGTTTTCCTTGGGCGTGGCGATGTAGTCGTCGAATTCCCCGGGCACCGGGGAGAAGCGCGTGTGCACCACGCCGAGGGCGGCATAGCAGGCGGCGATGTCGTCCACCAGCACGCGCACCGCGCGCACGTCGTGGATGTCGTCCAGCGCCAGGCCCTTGCGACGCATCTTGCGGTAGATGCTGTACAGGTGCTTGGGTCGGCCGGCCACTTCGGCGGCGACGCCGGCGGCGGACAGCGCCTCGCGCAACGTGCCGGCCAGTTCGTCGATGTAGCGCTCCCGGTCCACCCGCCGCTCGGCCAGCCGACGGGCCAGGTCGCGGTAGGTGTCGGCGTTGGTAAAGCGGAAGGCATAGTCTTCCAGCTCCCACTTGAACTGCCAGATGCCGAGGCGGTTGGCCAACGGCGCGAACACCTCCAGGGTCTCGCGACCCAGTGCCTGCTGCCGCTCGGGGGCGAAGTCCCGCGCACGACGCATCAGCTCGAGCTGGCAGGCCAGCCGCACCAGCACCACGCGCACGTCGTCGATCATGGCGATGAGCATCTTGCGGAAGTTCTCGTCCATGTTGCCCTGCGCGGACCGGTCGGACAGGTTGGAAATGACGTCCATGCGGGCGATGCCGGCCAGCAGCGAGGCCCGTTCGGCGCCGAACCGCCGCGACACGACCTCGATGTCGAAGCCGAGTCGTTCGAAGGCGGTGTACAGCCACACCGCGTCCACCGCCTCGGCGCCCGCACCCACCGCCTCGAGGATCTGTGCGCGGGCGGTGGCCACCGCCTCCAGCTCGCGCCGCCCGGCATCGTCCTCGGCACGCACCTGCGCGCGGCACCACTGCACCACGTCGCCGGCTTCGGCGGTGTCGGCCGCCTGCCGCGGCGGCTCAGGCGGGGACTTCATGGCGAATCCGCACGGTACACGGGCATCAGCCTCGCGCGCCTTCCCGGCGCTGGTCGAAGAAGTCGTGCAACAGCGCCTGGCACGGCGCCTCCAGCACCCCGGCAAGCACCTCGCAGCGGTGGTTCAGGAACGGCGTGCGCAACACGTCGGCCACCGATCCCGCCGCACCGCAGCGCGGATCGGCAGCGCCGTAGACCACCTTGGCGAGGCGGGCATGCACCATCGCGCCTGCACACATGATGCACGGTTCCAGGGTCACGTAGAGGATCGCCGTGGCCAGGCGGTAGTTGCCCAGGGCCTGGCCGGCACGGCGCAGCGCCACGATCTCGGCATGGGCGCTGGGGTCGTGATCGGCGATGCAGGCATTGCCCGCCGCCGCGACCAGTTCGCCGCCGTCCACCACCACCGCGCCCACGGGCACTTCGCCGGCCTCGCCGGCCCGCCGTGCCTGCTCCAGCGCCATGCGCATCCAGTACTCGTGATCGTTCATCAACACATCGTACCCCGGACCTGTACGCGGCGCGAACCGGGTCGTCATCGGCGCCGGACGGTGACCACGGGCAGCGCACCGGGCAAGTTCGCTATACTCGGTGACCGCCTTCCCCGGAAGGCGCCACCCGCACAACCACCGCGCACGCCCATCGACCATGAAAATCCTGCTGCCCGTCCTGCTGCTCTCCGTCCTGCCCCGGTTCGCCGCGGCCGATGCCGCTTTCGAACTCTCCGTGGTCGACACCTTCACCATCAGCGGCGGCGTCGTGGTGGTCACCGGGGTGGTTGCCGAAGGCAACGTTGCCAGCGGCGACACGGTGTGCCTGGTGCGCGCGAACGGTGCCCGCCAGGAGGTGACCATCGGCGGCATCGAGCGGTTCCGGAAGATCCTCGACAGCGCCAGCAAGGGCGACCATGTCGGCCTGCTGCTCGACGGACTGAAGAAGGGCGACGTCGACAAGGGCGACGAGATCGCGGGGCGCTGCTGACCCCCCGGGCTGCCCCGCCGCAACCCCGCCATCGGTCGATCAATCGTTTCGGCCGAACACCTGCTGCTTCCAGTCCGGCCCCAGTGCCTGCTCGATGTACTCGCGCATGAACTGGCGAATCTTCTGCGACGGCGTCACGTCCTCGCGCTCGCACAACTGTTCGAACACCGCCTTTTTCTGCGGATCCACCAGCACGGTCATGCGCGCGGTACGGTTTTCGACGGCAAGGCCGGCTTTCTCCAGGTCGGTCATGGCGAACTCATCTGTTAGGGACTGACCGGGGCTTCGCTCGCCACCGGCTCGAACTGCGGAGCGGGGATTAGACCCGACGGCCGGGCCGCGGGCAACCGGACACCCGACCAGGCTATGATCATCATCATTGCCTTTGATGATAATTCAATTATCATACAGTGGCCACCGCCGCCGGCTTTCCTGGCCCCGTGGGGGATCGGCACACCCCAGCCAGGCCATGCATCCCGGAGACGCCGCCATGCCCCACCGCCAGCACCTGTTTTCCCTGCGCCTGGGACACGCGCTCGGCGAGGCACTGAGAGAGGGCTATTCGCGGGACGCGGCCATGCGCGACGTGGTGGCCGGACTCACCGTCGGCATCATCGCCATCCCGCTGGCCATGGCGCTGGCCATCGCCAGCGGCGTGGCCCCGCAGTACGGCCTGTACACCGCCATCATCGCCGGCGGCCTCATCGCGCTGACCGGTGGCAGCCGCTACAGCATTTCCGGCCCGACGGCGGCCTTCGTGGTCATCCTGCACCCGCTGGCCGCCAGCCACGGCCTGGCCGGGCTGTTGCTGGCCTCGGTGATGGCCGGCATGATCCTCGTCGCCATGGCGCTGGCCCGGCTGGGCCGCTTCATCGAGTACATCCCCGAGGCCGTGACGCTGGGCTTCACCAGTGGCATTGCCATCGTCATCGCGGTGCTGCAAGTGCCGGACTTCGCCGGCCTGGTCATCGAACCGTGGCCAGAACACTTTCCCGGCAAGCTGCTCGCCATCGTCGAGCATCTCGGCGAGATCGACCTCGCCAGCCTGCTGGTGGCCGGCTTCACCCTGGCCGTCATGCTCGCCTGGCCGCGGCTTGGCACGCCGATCCCGCCGCACCTGCCGGCACTGGTACTGGCCGCGGCGCTCGGTGCACTGGTCGGCGAGTTCGGCATGACGGTGGAGACCATCGGCTCGCGTTTCCAGTACCTGCTTCCCGACGGCACCGCGGCGGGCGGCATCCCGCCCTACCTGCCCGGCTTCGACTGGCCCTGGAACCGCGCCGGCGCCGACGGCACGGTTCCAGGGCTGTCGCTGGACCTGGTCTACGCGCTGTTGCCCGCGGCCTTCGCCATCGCCATGCTCGGCGCCATCGAGTCGCTGCTCTGCGCGGTGGTCCTCGACGGCATGACGGGCAAGCGGCACAGCGCCAACAGCGAGCTGCTCGCCCAGGGCCTCGGCAACCTGGTGACGCCGTTCTTCGGCGGCATTACCGCGACCGCGGCCATCGCCCGTTCGGCAACCAACGTCAAGGCCGGGGCCTTTTCGCCGCTGTCCGCCTTCGTGCACGCACTGGTGGTGCTGCTCGGCCTGCTGCTGCTGGCCGACGCGCTGGCGCTGGTGCCGATGCCCGCCATGGCGGCCCTGCTGATGGTGGTGGCCTGGCACATGAGCGAGGCCGGCAAGACCGTGAAACTCGCCCGCAAGGCGCCGCCGGGCGATGTCGTGGTCCTCGGCGCCTGCCTGTCGCTGACGGTATTCGTCGACATGGTCGTCGCCATTACCGTGGGCACGCTGCTTGCCTCGCTGCTGTTCATGAAGGAGATCGCATCGCTGACACGGGTGGTGGACATCACCGACGACAGGCGTTTCCTGTCCGCGCCGTTGCCAGGCAACTGGAAAGTGTTCAAGATTCGCGGGGCGCTGTTCTTCGCCGCCGCCGATCGCATGCTCGGCGACCTGTCGCAACGCGTTGCCGGGCTGGATGGCTGCATCGTGCACATGCAGTACAGCAGCTACCTGGACGCGGGGGGAAGGTCCGCCATCGAGCGATTCATCCTTCACTGCGAGGAACACGGGGTGCAGGTACGCTTTTCCAACTGGCAGTTCCAGCCCCTGCGCACCCTGGCCCGGGCCAGGACGGAAGGTACCGATGCCCTGGCGCTGTCCCATGCCACGCTGGACGAGGCGGTGGCGGCAGTCACCGGCATCGGCAGCGACCCGGCCCGGCCGGCCAGCGCTTGAGACGGCAGCCGCCCTCCACCGCCCCGGACATGCACACGCTCACTGGAGCCACGATGCGATGAATGCCTCCTGGATCGAAAGCTTCGCCGGCCTGCGCCGCCTGCCGCCCGAACTGCGCACGGCGCTGGAAGACGGCAGCCGCATCGTCTCGGTCCCGGAAGGCACCCGGGTGTTCGGCCCCGGCCAGGCAGCGGACAACCTCCTGCTGCTGCTGGCAGGCTCGGTGCGCGTACAGCAACGCTCGGAAACCGGCCGCGAGGTGACCCTCTACCGGGTGCACGCGGGGGAAAGCTGCGTGCTGACCACCGCCTGCATGCTGGCCTTCGAGAACTACTCCGCCGACGGCATCGCCGAGACGGACGTGACCGCGGTGGCCATTCCACGGGCCACCTTCGACCAGCTGGTCGCCGCTTCGCCGGTCTTCCGGCAGTTCGTCTTCACCGCCTATTCCCGCCGCATCACCGACCTGTTCACGCTGATCGACGACATCGTCTTCCAGCGCATGGACGTGCGCCTGGCCGCGCGACTGCTCGAACTGGCCGACGCCGATGACGTGGTGCATGCCACCCACGCGGTGCTCGGCATCGAGCTCGGCACCGCCCGGGAGGTGGTCTCCCGGACCCTCGCCGAATTCCAGCGACGGGGCTGGGTCACGCAGTCCCGCGGCGAGATCACCTTGGTCGACCGCCCTGCCCTGCAGGGCTTTGCGCGATCCAGCGGCGAACCACCGACGGCAAACCCCCGACAGTGACTTTGTCACCGTGGCCGGCGGCCACCGTGTGTCATGATCATGTTTCTTCATCCACCACGGAGTACACGACGATGACCAACATGGGAACACTGGATCGCGGGCTGCGCCTGGTCATCGCCGCGCTGCTGGTGCTGGCCGCCCTCGGCACCACCACCCTCGGCGAGGGCATGCTGTTCTGGCTGGCGCTGGCGGTGGCCGCCGTCTTCACCGTGACCTCGCTGCTGGGCCACTGCCCGCTGTACCGCCTGGTCGGCCTGTCCACCTGCCGCGCGCGGCGCTGATGGAAACCACCTTCACACCGTGGTCATCGCTGTTCGGCGGCATCCTCATCGGGATCTCCGCCACGGCACTGATGCTGCTGGCCGGGCGCATCATGGGCGTGACCGGCATTCTCACGGGGCTGCTGTTTCCCGCCTCCAGGTCCGAGCTCGCCTGGCGCGTCGCGCTGCTGGCCGGCATGCTCACCGGGCCCTTGCTGGTGCTGGTCGCCAGCGGCGCCATGCCGGCGGTACAGGTGCCGACCTCGACACCGATGATGGCGCTTGGCGGCCTCGTGGTGGGCTTCGGCGTCAGCCTCGGCAATGGCTGCACCTCCGGGCACGGTGTCTGCGGCATCGCCCGCGGCAGTGCACGCTCGGTGGTGGCCACGGCGACCTTCATGGCCACCGCCTTCGCCACCGTCTATCTCGTCCGCCACGTCATCGGTCACTGACATGAAACTCGTCGCCATCTACCTCGTCGGCGTCGTCTTCGGCACGGGCATCGTGCTCTCGGGCATGGTCAACCCGGCCAAGGTGCTGAACTTCTTCGACATCGCCGGCGCCTTCGACCCGTCGCTGGCCCTGGTCATGGGCGGTGCGCTGGTCACCACGCATCTCGGCTACCGGCGGGTTCTCGCGCGCACCGCGCCACTGTTCGCCGATGGTTTCGCGCTGCCCACCGCGCGCAGCATCGATGGCAGGCTGGTCGGCGGCGCCGCCATGTTCGGCATCGGCTGGGGCATTGCCGGCTTCTGCCCGGGCGGCGCCCTGCCCGCCCTCGGCACCGGCCAGGGGGATGCCTTCGTCTTTACCGCCGCGCTGATCGCGGGGATCTTCCTCGCCCGGCAACTGGCTGCCCGCCGCTGAGCGGACCACGCCCACCGCATACCCACCCACCGAACCAGGAGACGCGAACCATGCCCGCCTATCCCGTCAACATGGACATCGAGCCCGAGGTGCACGGGTTCTTCGACGAAGCGACCAATACCATCAGCTACATCGTCAAGGACCCGACCTCCAATGCCTGTGCCATCGTCGACAGCGTCATGGACATCGACTACGCCGCTGGCCGCATCACCTACGACCATGCCGACCGGCTGATCCGCGAGGTACGCAACCGCCACCTGGAAACCGCGTGGATCATCGAGACCCACGTGCATGCCGACCACCTCAGCGCGGCGCCCTACCTGCAGCAGGCCCTCGGCGGGGGGATCGGCATCGGTGCGAAGATCATGCTGGTGCAGGACACCTTCGGCAAGATCTTCAACGAGGGCACCGAGTTCCAGCGCGACGGCTCGCAGTTCGACCGCCTGTTCGAAGACGGCGACACCTACCAGGTGGGCAACCTGCCCGCCTTTGCCATGTACACGCCCGGGCACACCCCGGCCTGCATGGTCCACGTGATGGGCAACGCCGCCTTCGTCGGCGACACCCTGTTCATGCCCGACGGCGGCTCGGCGCGGGCGGACTTTCCCGGCGGCGACGCCGCGACCCTCTACGACAGCATCCAGAAGGTACTGGCGCTGCCCGACGACATGCGCCTGTTCATGTGTCACGACTACGGTCCCAACGGCCGCGACATCGCCTGGGAAACCACCGTGGGCGAGGAGAAGAAGCACAACATCCACGTCGGCGGCGGTCGTACCCGGGAGGAGTTCGTCAGGCTGCGCGAGGAACGCGACGCCACCCTGGCCATGCCCCGGCTCATCATTCCCTCCCTGCAGGTCAACATGCGCGCCGGCGAAGTGCCCACCGACAAGGACGGCCGACCGATGCTGAAAGTGCCCATCAACGGCCTGTAGCG
>CAYGJZ010000019.1:0-22571 GCA_964350265.1 uncultured Gammaproteobacteria bacterium
CAGTGGACTCATAATCCATTGGTCCCAGGTTCGAGTCCTGGCGGGCCCACCAGTACCCTGTCGAGACGACGCCACGTCCTGCCGCATCATGACAAACCCGGAACGGGTCTACTGGCACGGACGGCGACAGGGAAATCACGCGCCCGATGGTCGACCCACGGTTTGCGCCTCACCGGCCTCACGCGCCGGTTCGGCAACACCGGTGCCCACCCCCGGCAGGACTTCCGGGTGACGCACCCGGCTCAGATACAGGCCGTGTGCATACCGACACCGATCTACAATCCTGCTCGCGGTACAGTTTTCCTGCATCGCGGAAGCAAGCGCGCAAACGCCCGAGAGATCGATCCGAGTCTCGCGAGACATGGCCCGGCTCCACGACAACCCTGTTCTCGCGACTGCTCATTCTCGGAAATTCCGATCAGGCGTTCGGTATACCTTATTGGACTTCACGAGACACCGCTGATACATAGTCTGTTCACTTTCAGGCTTGCTTCCGACCATGGAGGGATGGGGTAACGAATCCAGATTATCGAACCGATCGAGAGCGTTCGATACCTTGATGAAAGGCTGTTTGAGCGGCTCGCGGCATCATCGCCATGGAAGCGAACATTGAGGCCGCTCTGCCGTCAGTCCGGTCGAAAGTGCCCAAAACAAAAAGAGGAAACTGGCCGTAGATGGTCAGGCGTTCGGGCCAGTAGCAAGGCCGTCTACCGCAGGAGTCACGTTCAATCCATTTACAGGATAAAGGAGACTTTGCGATGAAGAAATTGGTTACCGTGTTTGCCCTCGCCTTGGGCATGGCGTCCGCCCCTTCCAGTGCCCAGCAGTGGCCCGACCGTTCGATCACGGTTGTCGTACCATTCAGCGCCGGTGGCGCCGTGGATGTCGTCACCCGAGTGGTCATGGACCACGTCTCCAAGTCACTCGGCCAGCCCATCGTGGTCGAGAACCGTACCGGCGCGGGCGGCACGATAGGCGCCGCCACTGTCGCCGGGGCCGAACCCGACGGGTACACCTTCCTGGCACATTCGTCGTCCCATACGGTCGCTCCGGCATTGTTTGCCAGTCTCAGCTATGACGCGGTTAAAGACTTCTCAGGGGTACGACCGATGGCCAGTCAGCCGACGGCGTTGTTTGTCCCTGGTGACCGGCCCTTTGAGTCGGTTGAAGACCTCGTTGCAGCGTCCAGGGAGAACGCGCTGTTTTTCGGCTCCGGCGGGGTTGGCAATGCGACCCACCTGATCGGCGAACGCTTTCAACTGGCCGCTGACATCAAAACGGAACACGTGCCGTTCAAGGGTTCCCCGCAGGCCTTGCGCGAAGTCGCAGCAGGGCGCGTCGACTTCTCCTTCAGCACGATCCTGCCAGCGTTGCCGCTGGTCGAAGAAGGACGGGTGAAAGTTCTCGCCGTGACCAGTAACAACCGCGCATCCGTACTGCCCGAAGTACCGACGATCGCCGAGGCCGGATATCCCGATGCCGGATACAACTTCTGGATCGGACTGCTCGCCCCGGCCGGTACGCCTTCGGCCATCATCGAGAAACTGTACGAGGAAACCGGCCGGGCACTCGATGAACCCGATGTACAGGAACGACTCAAGTCTCTCGGTGCAGAGACCATGCCCATGAGCCCTTCCGAGTTCGACGAACTGATCGCCGCGGAAGTCGCCGCCAACAAGGAACTCGTGAAAGCTGCTGGCATCCCCGTCAACTGAACGCCGATGAGAACCCTGATTCAAGGTGGGTGGGTTGTCGCAAGCCGTGGCGACGAACACACACTGATTCCCGAAGGGGTTGTCGTGTTCCAGGACGACCGTGTTATTCATGTTGGTCACGATTTTGATGGACCGGTCGACCGAACAATCGATGCCCGGGGCAAGCTGGTCAGCCCCGGGTTCATCGATACGCATGTTCATTTTGGAAACCGGTCCCTCCATCGCCTGATCGCCGACACTGGTCGTCCGGAGTTTTTCGGGCAACCGTTTCTCGAAGTTCAGCTCGCGCGCACCGGGTGTCAAGTTGGATCCGGTGACACACTCGATCGTCTGAGCGGGATGGATCGTGCTGCGCGACTGGCATTGGAGGCGGAGTACACCGTTGCCGAACTACTACGCAACGGAGTGACAACCTTCGTCGAGTTCGGCAGCAACCAGCAAGTGCAGCGTGCTTTGATTTCGCAGGTTGCGCGCCTTGGCATTCGTGCCTACCTTGCCGGCAACACGGAATCCGGTGAGTGGAGATATGACAGCCAGCACGGTTTGCGCTTTGAATGGGACGAAGCTCGCGGATTGCGCGAACTCGACGAGGCAATCTCGTTCATCCAGGAGATCGACGGTGCACACCAGGGACTGATCAAGGGCATTCTCGTACCGAACAAGGTGGAAACGAGCACTTCGACTGTACTCGACAAAGCCGTCGACATAGCGAAGACCGACTCATTGCCTCTAGCCATACACGCGGCATACAACATCCACGAGTTCTACCAGTTGGTCAACGGACGTCAGCGCACCCCGATCCAGTACCTGGAAGAGAAGGGGTTTCTGGACCTGGGGCCGCTGCTCAACCTGGGGCACTGCAACTTCGTGGGTGAGAATGCCGTGCTTGGCTACTCGGGAGCTCGTGACATCGAACGGATCGGCAGCCATGGTTGCAGCATTTCCCATTGTCCGGTCAACCTTGTCCGACGGGCTCGGGTGCTGGACACGTGGTCCAGGTACAAGGATGCCGGGGTAAACCTGTCCCTTGGAACCGACACCTATCCGCGGGACATGGTGGCGCAGATGAGAACAGCATCGTGGCTGGGGAAAGTCACAGCAGGTGACCTTTTCTGCGCAACGGCCGGCGAAGTATTCACCGCTGCAACGATTGGCGGTGCTCGAACCGTTGGCCGAGGCGACCTTGGACGACTGGCCGAAGGAGCCTGTGCGGACATCGTGATCTTCAATCTACAAGGAAGTTTTCGCAAGGTTCCTTTGCGCGACCCGATCCAGTACCTCGTAGACTGCGGCATCGGAGACGATGCAGACACCGTCTTCGTGGGAGGAAAAACAACCGTGGAAAACGGCAGAGTGGTTGGACTCGACACCGATCAACTCCTGGCACGCACGCAGGACCTCGCCGAGGCAACCTGGGCAGCACTGCCGGAGTGGGATCCCATGAAGCGCAGTGCCGACGAGATGGGGGTTTACTCCTTCCCGGTACTGCGACCCCACGGGGGTCCTGCAAGGTGAGGCAATCATGACTGTACTGCGCAGCAAGGACTTCTGGGCCGGCATCATGTTTTTCGGCTTCGGTCTCGGATTCGTTATCGTGGCACGAGGATACGCGATGGGCTCGGCAGCACGCATGGGACCATCCTACTTTCCGACCCTGCTTGGTGGACTGCTGGCGCTGCTGGGCCTGGTGATCGCGCTGCACTCTTTGTATCGGTCCCGGGAAGCGATTGCGGGGTTCGGCCTGCGCCCGCTGATCATGGTGCTGGCATCCATCACTCTCTTCGCCTTCACATTGGAACGCTTGGGACTTCTTCTCTCGAGCGCCCTGCTGGTACTGGTCTCCTCGGCAGCCGGACCGGATTTCACGTTTCGACGCGCCATCGTTCTCTGGGTCGTTCTGGCGGGCTTTTCGATTCTGGTGTTCCACTATGGACTCAGGCTGCCGATCCGCATTCTGCCCGCTGCCTGACGTTTAGTTGACTATGGAACTTCTTTCGAATCTCGGCCTTGGTTTCAGCGTCGCACTTGCACTACACAACGTGTTGTATTGCTTGTTCGGCGTTCTGCTGGGAACCCTGATCGGTGTATTGCCCGGGATCGGACCAATCGCCGCCATCGCGATGCTGCTACCGGTTACCTTTTCGCTGGAACCGGTCTCCGCGCTCGTCATGCTGGCCGGAATCTACTATGGCGCTCAGTACGGCGGCTCGACAACCGCAATTCTTGTCAACCTGCCCGGAGAAGCCTCCTCCGTCGTGACAACGCTGGATGGCTACCAGATGGCGCGACAGGGCCGGGCAGGACCCGCACTGGCGATCGCGGCGCTCGGCTCCTTTTTCGCTGGCTGCGTGGCAACCTTCATCATCGCCGTCGCGGCCGAGCCCCTGGCCGAGGTGGCATTGAATTTCGGCTCGGTCGAGTACTTCTCGATGATGTTGCTCGGGCTCGTTGCCGCCACGGTTCTGGCCCATGGCTCCATCCTCAAGGCATTCGCCATGGTCATTCTCGGCTTGTTGTTCGGGTTGATTGGCACCGATGTAACGTCCGGGGTACAACGGTTTACCTTTGGACTCCCGCACCTTGCGGACGGTTTCGGCTTTGTTGTCATCGCCATGGGTGTGTTTGGCGTTGCAGAAACGATCGTGAACGTTTCAGGAACAGAGAAACGCGAGTTGTTTACCCACCGGGTATCGAAGCTGTTGCCTTCATGGAACGACATCAAGGACGCCTTCCCCTCTTCGGCCCGTGGCACCGTGATCGGCTCGTTGCTCGGCATACTCCCTGGCGGCGGCGCGATGCTGTCCTCGTTTTCCAGCTATACGATCGAGAAGAAACTCTCGAAAAACCCCGAATCGTTCGGACGCGGCAACATTCGCGGCGTGGCCGGCCCGGAATCCGCGAACAATGCTGGTGCGCAAACCTCGTTCATTCCGATGCTGACCCTTGGTATTCCCGGAAATCCTGTCATGGCGCTGATGATGGGCGCCATGTTGATACAAGGCGTCGTTCCAGGCCCACAGGTCATGGCGCAAAGACCCGACCTGTTCTGGGGAATTATCGCCAGCATGTGGATCGGCAACTTGATGCTGGTGATCCTGAATCTGCCGTTGATCGGAATCTGGATCAGGATGCTCACCGTACCCTACCGCCTGCTCTACCCAGCCATACTGCTTTTCTGCTGCATCGGCGTCTTCAGCATCAACAACAGTTCCCTCGACATACTCACCATGGGCGCATTCGCGCTTCTCGGCTACGTTTGGTTCAAGCTCGACTGTGAACCTGCCCCATTGATTCTCGGATTCATCCTTGGCCCCCTGATGGAAGAACACCTTCGCCGGGCAATGTTGCTTGGCGGGGGCGACCCTGGCACGTTTGTCAGGAGTCCGATCTCCCTCACTTTCCTGGCGCTCACCGCGCTCCTGCTGGTGGCGGTTATCGTGCCATCAGTGCGCAAGAACAGAGACACCGTGTTCCAGGAATAGCGATACGTCTGGAAGACGTGAGCGTCCAGTTGATATTGCGAACCGGGAACCACGTGCCGACGACGCCGTAGCCGACACGGTGAGCCGCCCTGTCGGCTAGTCCGTCGGGGCTTGGTGCTTCCGCCTGCCGTTCAGCCCCTGCGCCGCACCAGTGTCGGCGATCTCGGCGAGGATGGAGCGGTAGTTGGCGACGCCCTGTGCGCCGGTGACCAGGTACTTCTGCTCCAGGATCATGGCCGGTACGCCGCTGATGCCCCGGGACAGCCAGTCCTGCTCCTGTCTTCGTACCTCCTCGGCATGGGTCTGCGTGCGCAGCACGCGCTCGGCCTGGTCGTGGTCGAGGCCCTGCTCGGCGGCGATCTGCGCCAGCACGTCGATGTCGCCGATGTTGCGTCGATGGGTAAAGAACGCTTCGAACAGCGCCTGCTTCAACGCGTGCTTGCGGCCCAGGGTATCCGCCCAGTGCAGCAACTGGTGGGCGAGGAAGGTATTGAACATTCTCATGTCATCGCTGTACTGGAAGACGAAGCCCAGCTCGGCGCCCAGGGCGGTGAGCCGTTCGCGGGCGGCGATGGACTGCTCGGGGGTGGTTCCGTACTTGGCCGCCAGGTGCTCGCGCAGGTTCTCGCCTTCGGCCGCCATGTGCGGATTGAGCTCGAAGGGGTGCCAGTGGATGTCCACCTCGATGCCGGATTCGCGCGCGGCACGTTCCAGCTGGCGGTAGCCGATGATGCACCAGGGGCAGACGACATCGGAGACGATGTCGATTCGTACGGGGGAATTGGCCTGGCCCATCGGCGCGGCTCCTGTCGTTGTGGAATGTCGTTCGGGGTGACCGGACGGCCGCCCGGTTCTCGTGTACACCGGGGACCTGGTCGGCGATCCGCCGCGCACCAACCGCGATGCCGTTGTTGGACTGCACAGGGAACGTGGGGATCTCGGCGGCCGGGATCAACCGTGCGGGTGCCTGGCGCTGGCCACGATCCTTGGAAAGCCGGTTGCAGCCTTTGGTAATCTCGCACCGACCGACCGGGCCGATACGCGTCGACAGGGCTGGAGGATGCTTCCCGGCCCAGCACCCACCCACCCTGCATGGACGCCACAAGCAGGACAACCACGATGAAAGCCGTACTGATCGAAGCCTTCTCCGAGCGCCCACGCCTCGCCACCGTTCCCGACCCGGCGCCGGTGGACGACGGTGTCGTGGTCAAGGTCGAGGCAACCGGCGTGTGTCGCAGCGACTGGCACGGCTGGGTGGGACACGATGCCGACATCGTGTTGCCGCACGTGCCCGGACACGAACTGGCCGGGGTGGTGGTGGCGGTGGGCAAGGACGTGACGCGCTGGCAGCGCGACGACCGGGTCACCATTCCCTTCGTTGCCGGCTGTGGCGCCTGTCCGCGGTGCCAGGCAGGCCAGCAACAGGTCTGCGATGACCAGTTCCAGCCCGGTTTCACGCACTGGGGCTCGTTTGCCGAGTACGTCGGCCTGCAGCACGCCGACCTCAACCTGGTCGGCCTGCCGGAGAGCATCGACTTTGCCACCGCGGCCAGCCTTGGCTGCCGCTTCGTCACTTCGTTCCGCGCCGTGGTCGACCAGGGCAGGACGAGGGCGGGCGAGTGGCTGGCCGTGCATGGCTGCGGCGGTGTCGGGCTGTCCGCCATCATGATTGCCCATGCCGTCGGTGCCAACGTGGTCGCCGTGGACATCGCCGACGACAAGCTCGCGTTGGCCAGGAAGCTCGGCGCCAGCGTGACCATCCATGCCGGCCAGGTGGACGACGTCGCCGCTGCCGTGCGCGATGCCACCGGGGGCGGTGCACACGTGTCGCTGGATGCCCTCGGTCACTCGCAGACCTGCGTCAACTCGGTGCTTGGGCTGCGCAAGCAGGGAAGACATGTGCAGGTCGGCCTGATGCTCGGCGAGCACGGCACGCCGCCGATCCCGATGGGTGCCGTGGTGGCCAACGAACTGGAGATTCTCGGCAGCCACGGCATGCAGGCCCATCGCTACGACGCGATGATGGCCATGATCCAGTCCGGCAGGCTGGAACCTGAATTGCTGGTCGGCGAGGAGATCAACCTGGAACAGGCCATCGACGCGCTGGTGGCCATGGACCGCTTCGCCGGCACCGGCACCACCGTCGTCACCGACTTTCGCTGACGCCCGTCGCCTGCCCTGCCCGGACTACATCGCGTCGGCGGTACGCATTGCCGAGCGGGAACGCAGGTAGCCGGCGACGTCGATGTCCGGCGGCTCGACCACGCCGTTGCCGGGACGTGGGCTGGCCAGTTCGTCGACGGTGAAGTCGGTGCGGTCCTCGTAGCGGCGCTCGACCTGGTTGCGCAGGTACTGCTGGTTCTCGTACCAGCGCATCTTCCCGGGGTCGGCCGGGCAACTGGCCAGTTCCTCGCCGGTGGCGCCCCAGCGCAGTTCCGCGCAGTGGTAGGGGTCGAAGGACAGGCGGAACACGCGGCGGCTGAGCTCGGCGAAGTCCAGCGTGACCGGCTGCCCGGCACTGTTGGTGTAGGTCACCTGGCAGCGGGCAGCGGCGGCATGGTAGGCGTCGAGCATGTCGCCGGCGAGGTCGTCGCCGTGGTAGTCGATCACCGGGTCGCCGTCGCGGTGGCGGGTCAGCCGGTCCCGGGCGGTGTCGAGCAGGTGCACCAGGGCGGTCTTCAGGTGGGCGTCGCGCGATGGCGAGGAATAGGTTTCCCAGTGGTTCCACTGCCAGTGTCCGCCGGTGCCGTAGATGTTCGGCGGCAGGCGCTCGGGATGGGGGTCGTTGGCCATGCCCACGCGCAAGGCGTGATCCACCGCACGCACCCGGTCCTGGAAGCCGATGCAGGCGGCATCGACCTGCTGGCCGATCTCCGCCACCGGGTCGAGACCGCGCTCGCCCTCGGCCAGGCGCAGGCGCACGAAGTCGTGGTAGCTGACCCATTGCTCGCCGTGGCGGTAGCGGTCGTCGCTGTCCGCCTGCCTGGCGGTGTACTGGGTGCTGGCATAGCCGGGCACCTCGGGCGCCCGCGGCAGCACGGTGCGCCCGCCGACATAGTCGCCCTGCCCGTTGCGGGTGGCGCCCACCAGCGTCACCGGCTTCCATTTCTTGAATCCCCAGCCCAGCTTGTCGGACTGGATCGGCATCTTCGCCGGCGACAGGTAGCCGGCATCGATCTCGCCGCTGATCTTCGCCTCGACGAACAGGGCGCGACCGTCGTCGAGCACGTCGAAGACCATCGAGGTGTGACCGTTGGGGTCGTAGATGATGGTGCCCGGGGTGATGCTGTCGCGGCGGATGGCGGGGGTGTAGAAGTCCGAGCCGATGCCCTTGTCGTCGAGAAAGTGGGTACGGAAGATGGCGGTGGTGGGGTCGACGCTCCAGCGACGCAGCACCTCCCGCGCCGGGGTGCCCGTGGTGACCGCGCGGCGCGACACGATGCGGTTGCCGTTCTTGCAAAAACGCGTGTCGATGACCACGCCGCAGTAACCGTCCGGGACGATGCCGTGGGCGACGGCGTGCGGCAGGTGGTTCTTCCAGGCGAAGTAGGCGCGCAGGGTCAGCGGGAAGTCGGCGCAGTCGGTGTGCAGCCGCCGGACCCAGGCCGGGTCGGAGGCGCGGTAGCGGTTGCCGCTGGAGGCCAGCAGGTCGGCAATGCCGCCGCAGGCCCCGTCGTCGGTGTCGCAGCGCTTCTCGAAGGCCACGTAGCCGAGGGCGCGGACGAAGTCCTGGTAGGCCAGCTCGTCGGCGGTGGACCACGCCGGCTGGCGTACGTGCCAGGTTTCCCCGGGGGCCACGGCATCATCGGCGTGCACCCGGTGGTCGACCGGGCCGAGACAGGCCGAAAGCGCCAGCGCCCAGGCCAGGGCACGGCTTCGGCAGCGCGTGGGAATGATCGAGATCATCAGCGGGATCCGTCGACGGCTGCGCAGGACCCCGGCATTGTACCGCGCCTGCCGGCACCGGCGAACCGGCCCCGGCGCGGGCGGCGCTAGTGCTCGGCCAGCAGGCGGCCGAAGCCGGCGATGCGGTCGTCGACGCCGGCCAGCCGCAGGCAGTGCCAGAAACTGGCCTGGTTGCTGCAGATGACCGGCTTGCCGATGGTCGCCTCGATGGACTCGATGGCGGCCAGGGAACGCAACGCGCCGCAGCTCAGGAACACCGCGTCGCAGTCCGGCCGGTCCAGGGAGACGGCGAAGTCGTGCAGGAATGCCGGCGTCACGCGGTTCATCTCCTCGTCCGTGTGCAGGCCAAGGCCATGCATGGCCGCCACCTGGAAGCCGCGGGATTCCAGGTAGTCGCGCTCCAATGCGTCGATGTCCGCGGTATAGGCGGTGCCCACCGCGATCCGCCTGGCACCGAGGGCATGCAGGGCGGCGACCACGCCGGTCAGCAAGGTGGTGCCGCGGGTTCCCGGCCGACCCTGTTCGAGCTTGGCGCGGAGGATGTCCTCGCCGATGACGAAGCTGCCCGACGTGCAGTTGTAGCACAGCACGTCGACGTCCTGCCGCGCCGGCAGGAAGCCGGCCAGGGCCTCGTCGATGTCGTCGGCCATGGCGGCCAGGTTCTCCACCGTGCAGGCCGTGCCCATGCGCATGTGGGTGAAACTCAGGCCCACGCCCGGCGGACACATGGCGGACATCTCGTGCTCGGTCAGCCCGGCATTGGCCACGCAGACGAAGCCGATCCGGCCGCGCGGGAACGGGCCCGCGTCGAAGCGGGGCGAGGGAAACGAGGAATCAGTCACGGGCGGTCAGCACCTCCGGCAGCCAAAGCGCCAGCTCCGGTACCGCGATCAGCAGCAGCACGGTGGCCAGCATCATCACGAACATCGGCGCGGTGGCACGGGCGACGAAGCCGATGTCGCGACCGGTCATGCCCTGTACCAGGAACAGGTTGAAGCCCACTGGCGGGGTGATCAGCGCCATCTCGCCGACCAGCACCACGAACACGCCGAACCAGATCATGTCGATGCCCGCCGCACGCACCAGCGGTTCGACCACGGCGATGGTGAGCACGATCATCGAGATGCCGTCGAGGAAGCAGCCAAGCAGGATGTAGAACAGCATCAGGCACAGGATCAGCGTGGTGGCATCGAGCTGCATGCCACCGATCCAGGTGGCCAGGTGCCTGGGCAGGCCGGTGAATCCCATGGCCATGGTGAGAAAGGCGGAGCCGGCCAGCAGCAGGGTGATCATCGAGGTGGTGCGCACGGTGCCGAGCAACGAGGCGATGAAGGCCTCGCGACGAAGATCGCCCTGTGCCGCGGCAATGGCCAGGGCACCCACCACGCCCACCACCGCCGCCTCCGTGGGCGAGGCGATGCCCAGGTAGATGGAACCGATCACGCCCACCACCAGCGCCAGCACCGGTGCCAGCGCGCGCAGCCCGGCGAGCTTCTCGCCCAGGCTGGAACGCTGTTCGCGAAAACGTCGCCCGTTCTCGCTGAACAATCCCCAGGCCACCAGGTAGGCCAGGAACAGGCCGGACAGCAGCAGCCCGGGCACCAGCCCGGCCATGAACAGCCTCGCCACCGACTCCTGCACCATGACGCCGTAGATGATCATGGTGATGGACGGCGGAATGAGCAGGCCAAGGGTGCCTGCACCGGCCAGCGTGCCGCACACCAGGTGCTCCGGGTAGCGCCGCTTGAGCAGCTCGGGCATGGTGATGCGGCCGACGGTGAGCAAGGTGGCGGCAGAGGAGCCGGAGATGGCGGAGAAGGTGGTGCAGCCGGCCACGTTCACGTGCAGCAGGCCGCCGGGCAGGCGTCGCAGCAACGGCGACAGGCCATCGAACAACGACTGTGCCAGCCGCGTGCGCACCAGGATCTCGCCCATCCACACGAACAGCGGCAGGGAGGCCAGGCCCCACAGGGAGATCTGCGACCAGATGGCGGTGGCCATGGCCGGGCCCGCCGGCCGCGGCGTGAACACGCCCACCGCCACCAGGCCGACGGCGAGCAGGGCAATACCGATCCAGATGCCGCCGGCCAGCAGCAGCAGGAGCGCCACCACCAGGCCGAAGGCCAGCGTCACGCCGTCCACGACCTAGCCCTCCTGCTTCGCGCGGCGACCGCACAACGACGCCACGGCGGCACCGCAGACCACCAGCGCGAACAGGGCGAAACCCAGTGCCACCGGCAACTGCGGCAGCCACAGGGGCAGTGCGTCGGAACCGGAACTGACGTCGCCGTACTGCCACGACAGCCAGGTCATGCGCACCAGGTAGCCGGCGGTGTACAGGGCGATGGCAGCGGTCACCACCAGGGCCAGCCGCTCCAGCACCGCGCGCGGCCGCGACGACAGCCGGCCGAGCACGATGTCCACGCGGATGTGTTCGCCGCGCAGGAAGGTATGCGCCAGGCCCAGTGCACCGGCCGCCGCCATGCAGTAGCCGGCGCCCTCGGTGAGACCGCCGATGTACACGCCGAGCAGCCGGCTGGCGATGCTGGCCAGCACCAGCAACGCCAGGCCGACCACGGCGGCCGCGGCCAGCGCCGCGCACAGCGTGGACAGACGCTCGAGGAAGCCGTTCACGGTACCGGCTGCTGCCGCCCGGCGCGGGTACGCGCTCAGGCGGCGCGGTAGGCGTCGATCACCGCGGCAGCCTCGGCGCCGTTCTCCTCCACCCACTCATCGACCATGGTGCGGCCAATCTCTTCCAGCCCGGCCTTCAGCTCCGCCGACGGCTCCTGCACCGAGATGCCGTTCTCGCTCATGGTCTTGTTGTAGCCCTCGTTCTGCACTTCCATCTCGTCCCACACCGCCGCCTCGGCCTCGGCCGCCGCTTCGGTCATGGCGCTGCGCACGTCGTCGGACAGGGCGTTGAAGGCATCCAGGTTGACCAGCACGCCGCTCTTCGGCAGCCAGGCATTGACCAGGTAGAAGTTGTCCACGTAGTCCCACATCTTCTGGAACACGCCGATGGCGCCGGAGGCGATCATGGCCTCGGCGATGCCGGTGGAAAACGCCTGCGCGATCTCGCTGGCCTCGGTCTTGGTAGGCACCGCGCCGAGCAGTTCGGCAAGACGGGTGGTGGAGTTGTCGTAGGCGCGGAACTTCACCCCGTCGAGATCGGAGACCTGGTTCACCGCGGGCTTCGAGAACAGGCCCTGGGGCGGCCAGACCGGGGCGAACAGCAGCATCATGCCGCGCTCGGCCAGGGCCGCCTCCAGCGCCGGCTTGGAGGCCTGGTAGAGCTTCCAGGCCTGGGCCTTGTCGGTGGCGAGGAAGGGGATGGTATCCACGCCGAGGATCGGCGCCTCGCTGGAGTGGGCAGCGAGGAAGCGGGCGCCGATGGGCACCTGCCCTTCGCGCACCGCGCGCAGGATCTCGGCGCCGCCGTACAGCGAACCACCCGGGTGCACGGTGATGTTCAATTCGCCACCGGTGCGCGAAGCCACGGCCTCGGCGAAGGCGGCATAGCTCTTGGAGATGAAGTTCGAGCCGCTGTAGGCGGCAGGCATGTCCCAGTTCTCGGCCGCGAACACGCTGCGCGTGGCGCCGAACTGGGCGACCAGGACGGAGGCCGCGGAGGCTTCCAGCAGGCGGCGACGGGAAATCTTCAATTCGTTCATCGGTCAGTAACCTCTTGGGTGGACGTGGATGGCCATCAGGCGTCGACGGAAAACAGCTTGCGTGGAAAATCGGTCAGCACTTCACAGCCGTCCTCGGTGACCCGCACGCTGTCGCTGAAGCACATGCCGAAGGACGGCGTGAACAGGGTCGGGATCACGTGGAAGGTCATGTTCGGTGCCAGCACCAGGTCGTCGTCGGGACGAATGGCGAAGATGTGCCCCTCCGACCAGTTCGGCGGAAAGCCGATGCCGATGCCGTAGGCGGAGCGATGGCGGAAGTAGGCGCCCATGCCGCGCTTCTCCACTTCCCGTCGACAGCGGCGATCCACCTCGGCGGCGGCAACGCCCGGACGGATCTCGGCGATGGCGGTTTCCAGCACCGCCTGCAGGGCATCGGCGGCGCGCTGGTGTTCCGCGCTCGGCCTACCCACCACCACCGGGCGCGACAGCATGGCATGGTAGCGATCCACGCAGCCAGCCGTCTCCAGCAGCACCACGTCGCCGCGATGGATCTCGCGCCGCTGCCACATGGCGAAGCACAGCGAAGTGGCCTCGCCCGCCACCACCAGCGGCGGGTGGCCCAGGTACTCGCTGCCGGCTGCGATGCTGGCCTGGAACATGGCCGCGGCGACATCGTTCTCGGTGCGACCCGGCGCCACCGCGTCGATGGCCGCGGCCAGGCCCGCCTCGGCGGCACGGGCGGCGCGGCGCATGCGTTCGATTTCGCTGTCGTGCTTGACCGGTCGCCACGGCTCGATGATGCCGCTGCCATCGACCAGCTCGGCGCCGGTCAATGCGCCGAGGCGCTGGTGATCACGCACCGACAGGTAGCGCGAGGACAGCTCCAGGCCGAGACGGCTGCCGGCGGCGTGCCGATCCAGTGCCTGCGCCAGCACCTCGACGGGGTCGGCGGTGTCGACCACCGCCTCGAAGGCACCGATGGTGACATGGGCGAGGGCAAGGTCGCGGTTGACGATGCGGCTGATCACCACCGGTGCGCCGGCAAGCGGGACCAGCATGGCCTGGAAGGTGAAGTAGCCGATGGTCTGGTAGCCGGTCAGCCAGAACATGTTCTCCGGATCGAACAGCAGCAGGCCGCCGAGGTCACGCTGGCCGAGCGCCTCCTGGATGCATTGCAGGCGCTCGGCATAGAGCGCCGCAGACAGGGGCGGCATGCCGGCAACCACGTGCCGGTCGCCGGAAAGATCATGGTTCATGGGTGCGGTTCGTGATCGGTGTTGCGGTACCGGGTCCTGCGCGCGGGCAGACCCTTTCCACGCATACTAGAAGATGTCGAGTCTGCATTCTATTGTGATTAATTGAGAGCACAGGTAAAAATAGTTATGCTGAATACAACAACAAGGGGGAACGGGAGATGAACATTCGCCAGGTCGAAGTGTTCAAGGCAGTGATGGAAACCGGTTCGGTGACGGCCGCGGCACAACGTCTGGGCCGTTCGCAGCCGGCCATCAGCAAGCACCTCGGCCTGCTCGAGGAAGCCATCGGCGTGCAGCTGTTCACCCGCACCGGCAACCGGCTGATTCCCGGCGCCGAGGCGATGCGGCTGTTCGAACAGGTGGAACTGATGTGGCGCGGGCTCGATCACCTGAGCCGCTTCGCCGCCGACCTGCGACGCCACCAGCTCGACGAGGTCTCGGTGGCCGCCATGCCGTTGCTGGCACGGGCCTGGTTGCCGGACGTGCTGGCACCGTTCATCCGCAGCCACGAGACGTTGTCCCTGTCCCTGCCGGTGCGCAGTTCGCGCTGGATCCTGGAAACGGTGGCCACCGGGCAGGCGGACATCGGTGTCGGCCTGTCCATGCGCGAGTACCCCGGCGTGGTGCAGCAGCCATTGATGACGTTGCCGCTGGTCTGCGTGCTGCGCGCGGACCACGTGCTGGCGGGCAAGACCAGCATCGCGCCGGAGGATCTCGACGAGCAGCTGCTGATCGGCCTGTCCAACTTCGATCACTGGCGCCTGGCGGTGGAACAGGTGCTCGAGCAGGACAGCGTACGCCCGGCGCGCCGCATCGATTCCTTCACCACCTACGTCGCCTGCGAGCTGGCGGCGCGGGTGCGTGGCGTGGCCATCGTCGATGCGCTCACCGCGCGCGACTACGCGGGCGGCGACCTCACCTGGCGACCGTTTACCCCGGACCTCGCCTTCCAGATCCAGCTGATGCAGCCCCGCGAGCGACGCGCGCCGCGCCTGACCGATGCCCTGGTGGCCGAACTGCTGGCCGCCGCCACGCAGACCGTGGACACCCTCGACGGCTGGATGCGCGAGTCCGCCTAGCGTCCGCCAGCCGCCTCGGACACGGTCTTCAACAAAGCCCGCTACGCCAGCTCACTCACCGCCTCGCCGCGCAGAGACTTCACCAGCAGCAGCCAGTGCTCGCCCGGGTTGCGCCATTCCTCCTTGACCATGGGCCGGGACGCGGTTTCCACGTAGCCGTTGCGCTGGTACAGGCGCCGCGCGCCATGGTTGGCGTCGGAAACGATGATGGACAGGGCAGCGCGCCCCGCCTCGGCGGCAAGCTGCTCGGCGATGCCCAGCAGGGCGCTGCCGAGTCCGGCGCCACGACGCTCGGGCACGGTGGCCAGCACGTTCACGTACCAGCTTCCAGGGGCCAGGTCTTCCAGTTGCTGCAACGGCACGAACATCGGCGGCAGTTCGTCGTAGTCGGTGGTCTCCACGTCCATGGCCAGCGGGTAGCCGATCAACGCCGCCGCCGGTTCGCCGTCGACATCGGCCAGCACGGTGTTGCGCCAGGAAAAGGCACCGTGCTCGCGCTGCGCTCGCTGGCGACCGACGTCCCAGGGTGACTGGTCCGCCGAGGCCATGCGGCTCCACAGGTACAGGGGCAGGCCCTCGCCGGCGAGGTTGACGAACACGGTCATCGCCTCGGCGTCGCCGATGGTGGCGTAGCGGAACGACGGTGGCAGGGCAATCATGCGGTGGACCCCAGGCAACGGGAACGGAAACGCAGAACCGGAGGCGGAGCCGGCTCAGGACACGTTGACGACGAAGGCCTTGCGCCGGTTGTTCTCCAGGTCGAACTGGGAGCGGTTGGTGTGGTTCACGTGGCGCCCGTAGGTATGCAGGGACACGCTGACCTGGTCGGACTCGTTCCAGACCTTGTGGATGCCGCCGGTCTTCATGCACACCAGCTCGCCCGGATGGGCGATGAACTCGTGCTTGACCTCAAGCTCGGCATGCGCCTCGTCGGTGCCGTCGTCGACGCGGTTGTAGCGGGTATTGCGCTCGTCGCCCTCGATGCCGACCACCACCGCCCAGGTGCCGTGGTCATGGGGCGGCGTGCCGCGGTCGGGCAACCAGGCAAGGGCGAGGATGGCCAGCGAGTGATCCGGCTCCTCGTGCACCAGGTGCACGCCGAAGCCCTGCTCGGCATCGGTGCCGTAGTACGACTCGCGGAACCAGGAACGATCGTGGTAGAGCCGCTGCGCCAGCGGCGACACCCGGGCAAGGATGGTGTCCTCGTCGTCGGTGTTCGCGGTGATCGCGCGCAGGTCGCGCACGTAGTCGTCGATGGAATAGCTCGTGGTCATGGTGTCACCTCCGCGTGGTCGGCTACTTGCCCTGGATACGCCATCCATCTTAGTGTTCACCACCTCGTCACGTCCACCCGGAGACCCCGTTGCGCATCGGCATCCTGTACCCGCCCACGGGCAGCGAACACGAGTACTACGCGGCCGCCGAAACCCTGCGTCCGCGGCCGACCATCTGCCTGGCCGGCGTACGCATTCACGGTGGCGCGCGGGAACACGAACTGCGCCACCTGCGGCGTACCGCGGCCATCGACAACCTGCTCCTGTCGGCACGATCCCTTGCCCCGCTGGCGCCGGCATCGGTGATGTGGGCCTGCACCAGCGGCAGCTTCGTCGACGGGCTCGGCTTCGCGCGTGCGCAGGCAACGGCCCTGTCCGATGCCCTGGCCACCCCCTGCTCCAGCACCTCGCTGGCCTTCGTCTCGGCCCTTCAAGCCCTCGGCATCGCGCGGGTGGCAGTGCTGTCCAGCTACCCGGCGCGTACCGCCCGGGCCTTCCACGCCCTGCTGGCCGAGGCCGGCGTGGAGATCGTTGCCCACCACGCGTTGAACATTCTCTCCGGGCCGATGGCGGCACAACTGGGACCCGGCGAGATCACCGCCGCCGCGCATGCGCTGCCCATTGACGATCACTGTGCGCTGCTGGTGCCGGACACCGCCATCGCCACCGTGTCGCTGGTGCCGAAACTGGAGCAGACGCTCGGCCGGGTGGTGCTCGGCGCCAATCCGGTGACGCTGTGGGAGGCGCTGCGCCTGGCCGGCGCACCGCTGCGCCAGCGCGGTCTCGGGCGGCTGTTCGGCGACCGCAGCGCTACGCGCTGAGCGCGCTGGCGACGTCCTCGGCCAGTGCCGGGTAGAGTTGCCCGGCCGCCTGCCAGACCGCCGCCGGCGGCGGGAACTCGCGGAACAGGGGCAGGGCAAACGCATAGCGCTGGGCGACGTCGCCGCACAGGGTCGTATCCGCGGAGAACGACGATCCCTGGCTGGCCAGCGCCCCCAGCACGCGCGCGTCGTCCCCGGCCGCGAAGTCCAGGCCGAATCGCGATGCCAGTGCCTGGCGGTAGGCACGATGGGCGACGAAACGGTTGTAGTCGATCCGGCCGCTTTCCGGTTGTGCCGACCACAGGGTCGCCGCGCGCAGCCAGCGCTGCCAGTAGTCGGCCTGGTGCACGGCATAGTTGCCCCGGGTCTCGTCGAAGCTGGCCGGCTCGCCGTCGGCGACGCCGCGCAGGCGGTTGGCGGCCTGCATGCGGGCATAGCTGGCCATCCAGTTGAACGGGTCGCGCAGGATGTGCTGGTGATGCATGGCCCGTGGCTCAAGGTGTTCGGCGGCACGGGTGAAGATCCGCTGCACCTGCGCCGGCGCCAGGCGGCCGGGGTGTTCGAAGGAGACCACGGCCATGACCCGTCGCTCGGCGTGCAGGAAGGTCATGGCCTGCGCAAGGCTGTCCTCGAAGGGCACCTCGATCATGCCGTGGCCGGCGTCGTCGAGTTCCTCGTCGACCTGGTAGAAGTAGTTGTTGCAGTGGGCCAGCCCACCGGCCTGGGCCGACAGCCAGTCGACGAACAGGTGGTTTCCGCTGCGCTTGATCCCCTGCAGGAACAGGAACTGCAAGGCGGTGCTCCCGGGTGCGTGCCGGCGAGTATAAACCACCACCCGCCCGACCACCGGGCGGGTCGCTAGAACTCGACGGTCACGGTGAGCGAGTCGGAATAGATGCCGGCGGGCACGTCCTGGCCGGCGGGAATGCTGGCAAAGCCGGTGATGCGACGAATGCTGGACAGCGAGCCGAGGACGAACGAGAACAGGTTGGAGATGGTCGAACCCTCGCCGCTGCCCCAGGTCTGCAGGCGCGCGGCATCGCGGAACACGCCGTAGGCAAGCGAGGCTCCGCCGCCTTCCCGGGTCATCTGGCGATTGCCGCTGATGCCGCCGTCCAGGGACAGCGTCAGCAGGCTCGAGACGACGTTGATCGGCAGCAGGAAGAAGCATTCCACCTCGAGTTCCACCTCCGCCTGCGCCGGCTGTCCGCTCAGCGGCTCGTAGCGGGTGAAGTCCAGGGTCTGGGTGGACACGTTGACGCCCACGCAGGCACCGGCCTGGCCAACCACGAAGAAGGAAAGGAGGAACCACGCCACCAGCGCGGATTTACTGCGTACCATGCATCGACTCCTGGCAGGTCACCGGCCCGATCCGGGGAATGGTATTGTCGTCGACGTCATCCGGCGGCGAGACCACCATGGCGCAGCGGCGGCCGTCGGGGCGGGTGGCGAAGTAACGGGCATTGCTCGACAGGTCGGTGACATAGACTTCGCCGCGTCGGGCCACCGGGAACGACTCGCCGCCTTCGGCGCGCGCCACCCGCGTGCCCACCGGCAGCGGCACGCCCGCTTGGTCCACCAGCGTCAGCAGTGCACCGTACTCGCGACGGATGGCGAAGTCCACCATCGCGGCACCCTTGAAGTACGGCACCGCCACCTGGCTGCCGGCGTCGACGCGGGCATTCAGCGGCAGTTCGTCGGCACGCACCTGCAACTCGTTGGGCAGGTAGGGGGCAAGACCGGGCACCACCGCGACGCCGTCCGCGCCGGTACGCGCCACCGGCTGGTTGTTGCGGTAGATGTTCACGTCGGCATAGTCGCCGGTGGACACCACCGCGAAGCCGTCGCGCAATGGACGTTCCAGGAACACGTTGCCCCGCGCTGCCACCAGCGAGCCCTCGAGGTTGGCGAACCAGGTGGTGCCGTGGTCGTCGCGCAGTGCCCGCGCGGCGAGGTTGCCGTTGCGCGTGTTCCAGTCCACCGCGCCGCTGTAGCGATCACGATCGCCACCTTCCACCGCGAAGCCGTAGCCCACGCCAAGCGGCCCGGCGGCATTGCGACGGTAGTTCAGCACCGAGCCGCTGGACTCGCGGCTGCGCGAGGCGCGTTTCTCCTCGTGGTAGTCGTAGCCGACGCCGATGCTCTGCCGCCGGCCGAGGTACTTGCGCAGGGAAACGGCGACCCGGGTGTCCTCCACCGACTCGAAGCCGACGTCCGCCACCTGCCGCTCGCTTCGCTCGCCGGTAGATGCCGACACCGTCAGCTGCAGGTTGCCGGGCAGACGTTGCGAGTAGCTGGCGCTGAACAGCTTCGCCTGGGCGTCGTTCACCCGTTCGCGGTCCACGTAGCGCAGGGACAGCGAGGCACGCCGGCCGATGGACCAGCCGAGCTCGGCGGTGTACAGGGAGGACAGTTGTCGACCGCCGTCCTCGCGACCCAGTTGCGCGAAGTCCTCCTGCCAGTGCCGCGCGGAGAGGCTGGCGCGCCAGCGCCGGGCATCGTGTTCAATGCTGGCGCCGAAGGCGGCGGCGGACTCGTCGGCATGGCTGCCGGCCACGGTAAGCGACGCCAGCCCGAGCCCGGGCACCAGCACCACCCCGGCGCCGCCGAGCATGACATGGTCCCCGGTGGCCTCGGCCACCACCTGGCCGGTGAGCCGGTCGTTCAGGCCACGGCGATAGCGACCGGAGGCAAAGCCGGTCTCGTACTGGTCGCTGCCCTGGCCGGGTTCGTCGCGCAGCAGCCCGGCATTCCACTCGAAGTCGACGACGTCGGTGGCCAGCAGGCGGGTGCTGACCTGGTAGGGCGCCGCGAACACCCGTTCGCGGCCACTGGCATCGCGCACCACCACTTCCACATCGCCACTTCCGTCCGCCAGCGGCGGGGTGTGGATGGCGAAGGGACCGGTGTCCACCTCGCTGCGCAGGCGCAGGGCCTGGTCCACGTACAGGTCGACCACCGAGCGGCCGGATGCCTCGCCGTACAGCGTCGGCAGTGGATAGGGCACGTAGCGGGGATCGTTGTCGAAGTTGCGCGACCACTGGAAGCCGGCGAAGGCATAGGGATTGCCGGGATCGGACAGGTCCACCGGGCGCGCGGTGGCGTCGCCGAGCACCATGCGCGTGCGCGTGGCCGGCCGGTCGTGGACCAGCGAAGTCTGCAGGCGACGCCAGTCGTCGTCCCCGGAGAGATCCGCGCCGACGCCGCTGGCCAGGAAGACGTACTCGCCCTTGCTCACCCCGACTTCCAGCGCCGCGTTGACCTGCTCTTCGTCGTCGTGACTGACCAGCGTGGTGTTGTAGTTGAGGAACAAGGCGGCCTCGCCCGGACTGGCATCGACGTCGGCCAGCGATCCGGCGGTGATCTCGTTGCCCTGGAAGGCGGACGGCGACGCCGACAGCTCCAGTTGCTGCACCGCCGGGTCGAGACGGGTCTGCACGCCGCCGAGCTGCGCCACCGGGGCATAGTCGGTGCCCTCGTAACGCACCCGTTGATGATCCGGCTGCAGGGTCAGCGACAGTCCCTGCAGCAGTTCCACCGGCAGCCAGTACTGGCCCTGTTCACGCAGCACCAGCTCGCCGTCGGAAACGGTGTGGCCGTTCAGCGCCACCGCCACCACCACCGGCGAGCGGCGGCCGGGCTCGGCGGCAGGCCGTGTTGCCGCGTCGCCCCGCGTGCTTGCGGCCGGCGCGCCGGCGGCGCGGTCGATGTGCGTGTACATCGACAGCACCGGTGCGTGGCGAGAGCCGAGCACGTCGAATCCTGCCGCGTCCAGGCCGCCGTCGGCACCCCGTGTCTCCACCCGCCAGCGCCCGGTAGCGCGGCCGACGGCGATGTCGTAGACCAGCGCACGGCCATCGCTGGTCACCGCGTCCGGCCGTCGACGGTAGCGACGCCCCTCGCTGTCGGTGAACTCGAGGTATTCCACCCGGGCCAGGTCGTCGCCGCGGATCACCAGCCGCTGCCGCGCGGGCAGTGCCATGGCCAGCAGGGTCGACGGTTCGATGGCCGTGATGCGCGGGCCCGGCGACGCGTCGTCTTCGGCGGCCGACGGCAACCCTGCCAGCAGCAGCGCGGCGAGCAGCAGCCATCGGCCGAAGGGAACGGGATGGAGCGGCATGGCCGGTTCAGTGACAGGAGGTCGATGGCCCCTGCGCATCGAGGACCAGGTTCGTCTCTCCCCGGTCGTCCTTGACGGTCAGCGACACGCTGCCTGGAAACGGCCCGTCACCGTCGGCGATGGGCCAGGTCTTCTCCATGCCGGGCAGCAGGTAGGCCGGCCGTTCGATCTCGGTGCGACCACCGCCATCCGGATGCGCGGCCACGGCCAGCCGGTGCACGCGGGCATGGGCACTGCCCTGGTTGCTGCCGACGATGCGCGGCTCGCCGCAGTCGACCAGGTATCGCCAGGCCAGGTCGGCGGCGGCATCGGGCGGGGTCAGGAACAGCGGCACGCCGAAGCGGATGCCCATGCGAATGCCGCCGCCGGCCCCGGCCTGCCCGGCCTCGGGCAACACTTCGGTCAGGTAGATGCGATAGATGCTTTCCAGGCCCGGCTGCGGCGGTTCGTGCACCGCGAAACGCACCACCTGTCGCTGCCCCGGGGGCACTTCGAAGATCGGTGGCGAGACGGTGATCCGGTCGGTGGCATCGTAGGCCGAGGCGCCGTTTTCCTCCCGCCAGCGCCAGGTGCTGGTCTGCATGAAGATGGCCTCGTCACCGGTGTTGGTGACCGCCAGGCTGGTCACCGGCCGTTGCGGGTCGACCTGCAGGCGAACCGGCGAAACCCGGATGGACGATGCCGCGGCAGTGCCCGTGAGCACCACGGCGAGCAGCGCGGCCAGCATGCGAAGTGGCCATTGGCGCAGGCACCAACGGCGTCGAGAACGACACTTCATCGCGCCCCCTGGAAGCGTGGTCCGGGTCCGGCGACCCTGTCGCCGGACCCCGTCGAAGGGCCGGCCCGCCCTGACCGTCGGCGAGCCGTTGCCCCTGGCATGACGCGTGGACGGTCAGTCGAGCGCGGTCACGGTGGCGGTCACGGTGTCGGTGTAGACGCCGGCGGCGCCATCCTGCGACGCGGCGATGGTGCCGGTCACCAGGATGAGCTCGGGCACCAGGCCAAGGCCGATGCCCTCGTAGCGTTCACCGTCGACGTTGCCCCAGTGGGTCAGGCAGTCGAAGCCGGTCAGGCCGGCGCAACTCAGCGAGTAGTCGAGGTATTCATCCTCGGTTTCGTGCTTCATCTTGCGGTCGTTGGTGGCGCTGCCGTGCAGGCCCTGGTCGAGGCCGATGGCATAGGGAGTGAGCAGGGTGCAGCGTACCGAAACCGATACCGTGGCCGGCACCAGGCTGTCGAGGAAGTCATAGGTGCCGAAGTCCAGCGTGGCACCGTCCGCGGTG
>CAYGJZ010000019.1:22671-35941 GCA_964350265.1 uncultured Gammaproteobacteria bacterium
CAGGCTGTCGAGGAAGTCATAGGTGCCGAAGTCCAGCGTGGCACCGTCCGCGGTGGTGATTTCGCAGGCATCCACCACCTCCACGCGGACCTGGAAATCGGCGGTGGTCTGGGCTTGGGCAAGACCCGGCAGGGCCAGCGCACCGAGCATGGCAAGGGCAAGTGAAGATCGTCGCATGACGGCATCCTCCAGTTGTGCGCGCAAACGCGCTCGTTGTATTCGGGCGCGTGCGACGATCGGCATCACAACTTGGGAAACGCCCGCCTGACACCGATACGTATCTGGATGCAACGACGCTTGCCGCCCTTCCCCCCGGTATCGTCTGTCAGGGGAATGGTCGGACACGCTGCGGGAATCTTTAGCGATTTTTTCGATTTTTCTGCGGAACGACCCCGGCGGGTCGCCCGCAGCGGGGCCGGTCAGGCGGTGAACAGGTCGGCGTAGATCTCGCGCAGCCGGTTTTTCTGCACCTTGCCCATGGCATTGCGGGGCAGTTCATCCACCAGCAGGATGCGCTTCGGGCGCTTGAAGGCCGCCAGTGCCTCGCGCAACGCGGAGGCCACCGATTCCGCTTCCGGCGGGGCGTCGGCATCCACCGCCAGCACCGCCACCACGCCTTCGCCGAAGTCCGGGTGGGGCACGCCGATCACCGCCGATTCGCGCACCCCGGCCATCTCGTCGATGATCAGCTCGATCTCCTTGGGATAGACGTTGAAGCCACCGGAGATGATCAGGTCCTTGGCCCGGCCGATGATGCTGATGCGGCCATCTTCGGCCATGGTGGCAATGTCGCCGGTGATGAAATGGCCATCGTCGCGGAACTCCTCGGCGGTTTTCTCGGCCATGCGCCAGTATCCCTTGAACACGTTGGGTCCGAGAATCTCCAGCACCCCCGGCTCGCCGCGGGGCACCTCGACGCCATCGGCGTCGGCCACGCGTCCGCTGACCCCGGGCAGGAAGTAGCCGACCGTGCCGGGCAGCCGTTCGCCGTCGAGGGGGTTGGAAGTGACCATGCCGGCCTCGGTCATGCCGTAGCGCTCCAGGATGCGGTGCCCGGTGACCTCCTCGAAGCGGGCGAAGGTCTCCGGCAGCAACGGCGCCGAGCCGGCCACGAACAGGCGCATGTGGGCCACCAGCTCGCGGTTGAAGCCGGCCTGCTCAAGCAGGCGCACGTAGAAGGTCGGCACGCCCATCAGCACGGTGGCCCGCGGCAGCGCCTCGATCACCCGGTCCACCTCGAAGCGGTGCTGGAAGATCATCGGCGTGCCGTTCAGCAACGAGGTGTGCAGGGCCACGAACAGGCCGTGCACGTGGTAGATGGGCAGTGCGTGCAGCAGCACGTCGTCGTCCCGGAAGCCCCAGTGACGATGCAGCACCTGGGCGTTGGAGGACAGGTTGCCATGGCTGATCATGGCACCCTTGGAACGGCCGGTGGTGCCCGAGGTATAGAGGATGGTGGCAAGCTCGTCGGCCGCCATCTGCTCGACCAGCCCCTGGTCCTCGGCCTCGGCATAGTGGTCCATCAGCGTGCCGCTGCCGTCGTCGCCCAGGGTCAGCACGCGGGTATCGGCCATCGACGCGGTCAGCCCGGCGAAGGCCTCGGCATCGGCCGGGCGGCACACCGCCAGGGTCGGCGTGGCATCGTTCAGGAAGTAGTCCACCTCGCGCGCGGTATAGGCCGTGTTCAGCGGCAGGAAGATGGCGCCGGCGCGCAGGCAGCCAAGATACAGCAGCACCGCCTGCGGCGACTTGTCCACCTGCACCAGCACGCGGTCGCCGCGGCGCACGCCGAGCTCGCGCAGCATCTGCGCCATGCGGCCGCTGCCGGCATGAAGATCGTTGAAGGTCAGCACCGAGCCATCGGCCAGTTGCATGGCGACGGCGTCGGGTTGGCCGGGAAAACGGCCGTGCAACAGCGCGTAGAGGTTCTCGTTCTTGTTCAAGTCGATGATTCCGTTTCAGCCAGTGGGGCGGCGTGTGGCGCGCCGCTGCGGGGGCACATTCTAGCAAGCCGCACCGGCCCGCCAAAACGGCTTGCCCGGGGGTGATGCCGACCCCGCCAGGGGCTGTACCCGTGACACCACCTCGCGCGGACACCCCGCACCCGACACCGGGAAGCGCGACGGGGACGTGTTCAACGAATAATCGGTACTGCCGATCGATACAATCCATACTAACGATTTTACCTATCAAGCGGTGATCGATATGCTCTCCCCCACGCGTTGCCCGGCAGTGCCCCTGCCGGTGCCGAGAACCCCAAGCCCAAGGAGCACACACCATGCAGAAGATCGATATCGGCATCCCTGAAGAAGCCCGCGTGCACGTCGCCGAGGGCCTCAAGCACCTGCTCGCCGACAGCTATACGCTGTACCTGCAGACCCACAACTTCCACTGGAACGTGACCGGCCCGCTGTTCCGCGAACTGCACTTGATGTTCGAGGAGCACTATACCGAGCTGGCCACCGCGGTGGACGACATTGCCGAGCGCATCCGCACCCTCGGGGTGGCCGCGCCGGGTACCTACAAGGCCTTCGCCGAGCTCGGCTCCATCGAGGAAATCGACGGCGTGCCGTCGGCGGAGGAGATGGTCGCCACGCTGACCCGTGGTCACGAGCAGGTGGTGAAGACCTGCCGCGAGGTGCTCGCCCGGGCACAGGCGGCCGGCGACGAGTCCACCGCGGCACTGGCCTCCGACCGCATGCGCATCCACGAGAAGACCGCCTGGATGCTACGCGCCATGCAGTAGCTCGATCCCGGCCCGCCGCGGGCGTCGACACGCCCGCGGCGGCTACAGCCGCACCGCCACGCTCTTGGTGCGGCAGTAGCTGCGCAGCCCCTCCATGCCCTTCTCGCGGCCGAAACCGGACTGGCGGTTGCCGCCGAAGGGCAGCTCGATACCGCCGGCGAAGTACTCGTTGATGAACACCTGGCCGACATCCAGATCGCGGGCCAGGGTCAGCGCGTGGTGCACGTCGGCGGTGAAGATGCCGGCCACCAGCCCGTAGCGGGTGCCATTGGCCAGTGCCAGGGCGTGGGCGGCATCGTCCGCCACCTGCACGGTCAGCACCGGGCCGAAGATCTCCTCCTGCACCAGTTCGTCGCCGGGGTCGTCGCAGAGCACCACGGTGGGCTCGAAGAACCAGCCCTTGCCGCTTTCCGGATCACAGGTCGGCCGACCCCCGGCCAGGAGCCGGGCGCCGCGCTCTCGCGCGCGGGCCAGGAAGCCGTCGACCCGCTGGCGCTGCGCCTGGCTGATCAGCGGCCCAAGGGGTGCGTCGCGCAGCCCGTGGCCCGGCACCAGCCGCGCCACCCGCGCCAGCAAGGCGTCGAGAAACGGCTCGTGGATGGACCGCTCGATCACCAGCCGTGAACCGGCCGAGCAGACCTGGCCGGCATGGCAGTAGATGGCGCCGAGCACGCCGTCGACGGCGCGTTCCCGGTCGCAGTCCGCCAGCACCACCACCGGTGACTTGCCGCCCAGTTCCAGCACCACCCGGGTCACCGGCTCGGCAGCGGCACGCATCACCGCCTGGCCGGTGGCCACCGAGCCGGTGAAGGTGACGTGGTCCACCCGGGGATGCGCCACCAGCGGGGCACCGGCCTCGGCACCGGTGCCGGTGACCACGTTGAAGACCCCCTCCGGCAGGCCGGCATCGCGCGCCAGCCGGGCCAGCAGCAGGGCGGTGAACGGCGTCTGCTCGGCCGGCTTGGCCACCACCGTGCAACCCGCCGCCAGCGCCGGCGCGATGCCGCGGGCGGCGGTGGTGAGCGGAAAGTTCCAGGGAATCACGTGGGCGGTGACCCCGGCCGGCTCGTGCAGGCTGTAGCCGAGATAGCCCGGTGCCAGCGGAAAGGTGTCCCCCTGCAGCTTGTCGCAGGCGCCGGCATAGTATTCAAACGTGCGTCTCGCGGCGGCCACGTCCCCTGCCGCCTCGCGCAGCGGCTTGCCGGTGTCCAGGCATTCGACCACCGCCAGGTAGTCGGCCTGTTCGGCGATGGACTCGGCGACGCGATGCAGGATGCGGCCACGCTCGGCCGGGGCCAGCCTGCGCCAGTGCCCGGCCAGGGCACGGGCGGCGCTGGCCACCGCCTGTTCGACGTCGTCGCCATCGCCGCGGGCAAAGGCGGCAAAGGCGTCGCCACGGGCGGGATCGAAGCTGCCCATGCGTCGCCCGTTGACCGGCCCGCAGGAGACGCCGTCGATGAAGTGATCCGCCGGCAGTCCGTCGATGAAGCCGTCGCGCAGTACCTGCTGCGCCAGTTGTTCGCGGCTCATGCGGCCAGCCCGCTGGCGCGCTGGCGGGCACGCCCGAGCCAGGCCGGATGCACGGTGACCCCCCAGCCCGGGGCGTCGCCGACCACCACCTGGCCGTCGCGCACGACATAGGGCGACTCGACGAACAGGCCCTCCTGCCAGGGGTAGTAGTCCGCGCCCTCGATGGAGAACTCCAGGTAGTTGCCGGCATTGGGTATGGCGCGCAGCAGGTGCATGGTGAACAGGGTCACCATGGACAGGTTGGCACTGTGCGGCGTGCAGGGCAGGCCGGCGGCATCGGCCATCGCCACCACCTGCAGGGTGCGGGCGAGTCCGCCGAGGTAGCACACGTCCGGCTGCACGATGTCCACCACGCGCATCTCGATCATGCGCCGCCAGTTGACCAGGTCGCAGTCCTGCTCGCCGCCGGTCACGTCCAGCGCCAGCGCGCGGGTGACCTCCCGGGTCTGCTCGTACTCCCAGTACGGGCATGGCTCCTCGAAGTGGACCACGCCGTTGGCCTCGAGCAGGTGGCCGACCTCGATGGCGCGGGCCGGGGAGAAGCCGGAGTTGGCATCGACCAGCAGGCAGGCATCGTCGCCGAGCACGCGGCGCAGGCAGGGCACGATCTCCTCGGTACGACCGGGCCACTCGTCTCGGTCGTGGCCGCACTCGGCGCCGACACGGAACTTGAAGGCGGTGAAGCCGTGGCGATCGCGCAACGCGGCCAGGCGGCGGGCCTCGTCGACGGCACCGATGTCGCGTCGCATGGACGAGGCATAGGCGCGCAACGGACCCGGGCTGCCGCCGATCAGGCTGCACACCGACTTGCCCTCGAGCTTGCCGCGCAGGTCCCACAACGCCGTGTCGACGCCGCCCAGGGCACGCGCCAGGTAGGAACCGGGGAACTTGTGCTCGCGCTCCGGCACCATGGCCACCAGGGCGTCGATGGCCAGGGCGTCGTGGCCGAGGGCATGCGGGGCCACCTGGCGGTGCAGGATCTCGGCGGTGATGTCGGCGCAGTAGGGCGCCGTCTGCCCCCAGCCCTCGTCGCCGCTGTCGGTGACCACGCGGACCATGCAGACGAAGGGATCGCTGAACGTTTCGATTCGGGTAATCTTCATGGCCTCGCCGCCGGGAAGTGTTGCGTCGCCACGGTATACCAGATCGGCACGACGGATGCGCATGGCCCACACCCGGCAGGTATCATATCGCCACCGTGAACACGACGGTTCGCCCCTTCCCGCTGGAGCCACCCCATGCCGGCCATTTTCACAGACGACTTCAAGGGCCAGCCGTACTGGTGGGATCGCAGCCCGCCGCGTCACTTCGACGACGACCCGCCGGCGAACACCGAGGTGATCGTGGTCGGCGCCGGCTACACCGGCCTGCATGCCGCCATTGCCACCGCCCGTGCCGGCCTGTCCACGCTGGTGATCGAGGCCGCTGCCGCCGGCCATGGCTGCAGCACCCGCAACGGCGGCCACGTGTCGACCTCGATCAAGCCCGGCCACGCGGCGCTGGCCAGGCGCTACGGCGACGCGCCCGCCCGCGCCATCCTGGCCGAGGGCCGGGCCTCGCTGGACTACGTGAGCCGCTTCGTCGCCGACGAAGGCATCGACTGCGACTTCGCCGTGGTCGGCCGCTTCCACGGCGCCCACAAGCCCGGCCAGTACGAGAAACTGCGCGCCACGCTGGACGCAAGACCAGGGGACGACGCCTGGCTGGTGCCGCCGTCCCGGGTCCACGAGGAGATCGGCACCCGCCGCTACCACGGCGGCGCGGTGTTTCCCCGCTATGCCAGCCTCGACCCCGGCCGCTATCACCACGGCCTCGTCGAAGTCGCCCGCGCGGCCGGCGTGCGCATCGTCACCGGCTGCGCCCTCGAGCAGCTGTCGCGCGGCGCGGGCGGCTTTCGCCTGCGCACCGGGCGCGGCGAGCTGCGCGCCGAACGCGTCGTGCTTGCCACCAACGGCTATACCGGGCCGGCCACGCCCTGGCACCGCCGGCGACTGGTGCCCATCGGTTCCTACATCATTGCCACCGAACCGCTGGACGAGGCGCTGGTCAACCGGCTGCTGCCCGGCGACCGGGTGTTCTGCGACACCCGCAGGATGATGTACTACTACCGGCTGTCGCCGGATCGTCGCCGCATCCTGTTCGGTGGCCGGGTATCGCTGGCGGAATCCGACCCCCGGCGCAGCGCACCGCGCCTGCGCGCGGAACTCCTGCGCCTGTTTCCCGAGCTTGGCAAGGTGCGCGTCAGCCATTCCTGGGGTGGCTTCGTCGCCTATACCTTCGACACCCTGCCCCACGTCGGCGACGACGACGGCCTCTACCATGCCATGGGCTACTGCGGTTCGGGGGTCGGCATGGCCAGCTATCTCGGCATGCGCATCGGGCGACGCGCGGCGGGCGCCGCCGACGGCGTCACCGCCTTCGACGACCTGCCCTTCCCCACCCGGGCGCTCTACCACGGCCGGCCGTGGTTCCTCGCCCCGGCGATCGCCGTCAACCGCCTGCTCGACCGGGCCGGCCTGTAGCGGCTGGCCGCCCTCCCCGGCCCGCGGCGGTGGTCTGCGGTGGTGCATTCCGTCAGGCTGCGTTCAGGCGTCCGTGCTACATTGCCAAGCCTCCCCGCAACCCGATCCAGGCAAGACAGCGATGTTGACAAGGCCAACGATGAAAATCCTGCTGGCTCTCGGCGTGATCGCCATGGCCGGCTACGCGCTTCCCGCCAGTGCCGCCTCCCAGTGCAACAGCACGCCGTGGCAGGCGAGCAACGGTCGCACCTGCCAGTCCATCGGCCTGAACTCCGATCGCGCCGTGTGCCGTTCGGGGGATGCCTATGCCCTGTTCTGCGACGACACCCGGACCCAGATCCGCACCTGCCAGAGCGGCCAGCGCTGCGCCGGCAACAGCGGCAACGGGAACCGTGGCAACTGCCCTTCGTCGATCCGCAACGAGTACGGCAGCCGCGGCTGCGATGCCTACGAGGACGGCTACTACTACGGTCGCCGCGATGCCCGCGACGATCGTCGTCGCGACTACGACCGCCACGACGACGAGTACAGCCGCGCCACCGAGGACGCCTTTCGCGAAGGCTACAACGACGGCTACCGCGACAACGACTGAGCGACCCCGCGCAGGCGGCGCCGCGGCGCGTCGCCTGGGCCCGCGTCGAAGCCTAGTGAAGACGCAGCGCGTCGTGGTCGCGAAGCCAGACGATGGTCTCGATCACCTGACGCTCCAGCGTGCCCGCCTCCTCCTGCGCCAGCGCCTGCACCGCGTCGATCACGCCGCCCACGGTGAGGTGTCCGGCACACAGGTGATACACCAGCATCGCTGACGGGTTCAGCGAAATGCCGTGCTCGCCGCGCTGGATGACCCAGCCGTCGCCGGTTTCGCGCGGTGCGCCGAAGCCGTTCCAGGCCGGCTGCCGGTAGCGCTCGATGGCCGGCCCCGGATCCATCTCGATGTCGCCGAACCGCGTCCAGCCCGTCCACGGCGTCTGCCCGCTGCGCTTGCGTTCCAGGCGCGCCCGGTTCTCGTCGCGCCAGGCCGCCTCGCTGGCCTCCCGGCGCGGATGCTCCAGGTGCAGCAGCTTCACCAGCCGGTCGACGACCAGCGGCGCCTGGCGCGCGGCCCGCTCGACCAGATCCTCGTCCTCCGCGCCCCAGCCGCGGTAGCGCTCGTCGTAGCCGCGCAACCGCTCGAACAGCGTGCGCGCGAACAACAGGCAGCCGCCGGGAAAGACGCGCCAGTGGCGCAGGTCGTCGCGGTCAGGATCGGCCCAGGCCCGCAGTCGGTCCGACGAGGCCTGGTCGAGGTAGTAGGCCGGTGCCAGCAAGGTGAGTTCGTGGCCGCTGGACAGGTAGCGTCGCCAGGCCGTGAGGGCATGGTCCGGCGGCAGCAGCATGTCGATGTCGCAGAAGCCGACGTAGTCGTCTGAGTCGTCGACGAAGTGTCGCCAGGCATGGTTGCGACACAATGCCAGGTTGAAGACGCCGTCGAGCGGTCGGTGCAGGTAGTCGCACGGCTCGTCCAGGAGATCGGCAACCCGGTCGCGGCAGGGCGTCGAGGAATAGTCGGCGATGCGCACGGCATAGCCGGGACCGTGCTGCGCACGCACGCTGTCGATGCTGCGCCGCAGTCGCGTCGGCCACTGCTCGTCGAGGTCATCGGCGCGCAACACGTACAGCAGCTTGATGGGCCTGGCCGGCATGGACGTCGACACCGCCGGGGTCTCGGCGCAGACCCAGGTGGCGGGAAACGGCAGGCTCTCGCGCCAGGCAGACTCGACCCGCAGGCTGCCGCTGGCATAGCGCGGCAGGATGGCGTGCATGGCCGCCAGCGGGTGCGCCGGGTCCTTCGCCCGCCGCGCCAGCGCCCTCGGCACGCGGCCACCGTAGACGCCCATGGCATCGCAACGGTACTCGAGCACGAAGACATCGCGCTGGCGACCGTCTGCGCGGCGGTTGGCGCTGTGGGTGCCGTTGGGATCGAACAGGTACAGGTCGCCGGCGCGGCCGGTGGCGCGCACTACCGCGTCGGCATCCACCTCGCCGTGGACGGCGTTGTCGGCGAACTCGCGCAGCGGCCGGAACTGCTGGTGGGAGCCGGCCACGTAGGTCATGTACTGGTCGCCTTCGTCGACATCGGTGAGCAGGATCATCACCTTCACCATGCGGTCTTCCATGTCGTGGTGCCAGCGGAACATGTCGCGACCGCTGCCGGCGTCCGGCAGGTAGCGCATGGCCAGCGCGCGGTTCAGGCAGACCGGCTTGCCGAAGTAGCCCCGCGCGGTGTCCACCAGCAACGGATCGCAGGCCAGGGTCGCCAGCGCCGTGCCCTCGGCAAGGGCATTGTTGCTGATCCTCGCCGCATCCCCCGGCCAGTCGTGGAGTTCCTCGTCGTAGTGCCGCTTCGCCCCGCCGCCACGGGCACGCAGCCGGTCGAGACGGTCGATGAAGCGGGCGAACTCGGCGCGCAGGACACCCAGCCGGTCCTCGCCCAGGTGACCGGCCACGCCGACGATGCCGTCCCGGCCAAGTGCCGCGAGCAGGTCACCGTCGCCCCGTGCCTGGCCGGGCCAGGGCAGACGGCGATGGTGCTGGCGCACGCGGTGCAGCAGTGCCAGGTCGGCGCAGTGGACGGACAATGCCGAGGCGCCCGCGGCATTGGGGCGGTGGAGGTCGGCGCCGGCGGTCAGCAGGCGCGCCGCCAGCCGGGCATGGCCGCCCTGCACCGCGCGGTGCAGGGCACTGTCCGCACCGTCGCGGGCATTGGCATCGGCACCGCCGGCAAGGGCGGCGGCCAGCGCCTCGTCGTCGCCGGCCTCGATGGCCGCCAGCAGGCGCCGGTTGGCGGCCGCCTGGTTCAAGGTCCCCGCCAGTCGAGCAGGCCGTGACGATGGGCGCGCTCGATGGCCACCTGCACGTGGCGGCGCACCCGGTTCAGCGGCTGCCCGAAGTCCCGCGCCAGTTGCTCGGCCAGGGCGGTGGCGGTGACCTCGCCGTCACAGGCGCCGAGCACGTAGGCGGCAACATCGTTCACGTACAGCGCCTCGTGGCCGGGACGCGCCAGGCGGTAGCCGTCGCCGCTTGGCACCACCTCCACCGCTTCGCGCAGCCGTGGCCGGTGCCCGCGCACCAGCCAGCGCACGTTCATCCAGTAACTGCCGTTGTCGATGAAGCCGTCACGACGCAGCGACGAGGTCCGCCCCACGTGCTGGACCAGGCAGGGCGCGGCGCAGCAGACATGGGCAACACCGGCCTCCTCGACCAGCCAGTGGTTCAACTCGAGGTCGGCGGCATCGCGTCGGCCACGGCTCTGCCGGAAACGTTCCAGCCAGCGGGCGAAGGCGGCGGCATCGGCCCGGCCGAGCACCAGGCACAGGCTGCCGTAGAAGTTCGGGCAGGGCAGCAGGTGGTGATCCTCGCCGCGCTCGGCGGCGAACTCGATCTCGTCGTAGGCGGCATGGAAGGACCAGGCGCGGTTGCCTGCGGCATGCTCGGCGACGAAGCGTTCGATGCGCTCGGCGATGTCCGGCACCACCTCGATGTCGTCCTCGAGGAAAACCACGTAGTCGGCATCGGCAGCGGCGCCGGCCTGCCAGGCGCGGATGGTGTTCTGCAACTGGTTGAGGCGCTGCTCGCTGCGATGCACGGACACGGCTTCGCCGTAGTCGTCGGCAACGTCGAGAAAGCTGCTGTCGTCGGAGCCGGAATCGAAGATGTCCAGGTGCATGCCCGGGTAGTCGAAGAAGCCGCCATCGGACAGCGAGCGCAGGGTATCGCCGAGATAGTCCGCGTCGCGTCGCTGGCAGGTGGTCATCACCGCGTGGAAGCGCCGCCGGCGCCGGCCACGGTTGAGATGCCGTGGCCGGGGCTCGGCATCGATGCCGGCATGGGCGAGAATCCGGCGACAGCCGTCGGCATCGCCGAGGGCCTCGACCGGGAAGACGCGAAAGCCGGGCACGCTGGCCGCCAGCCGCGCCGCCTCGGCATGGCAGTGATCCACGTAGCGGGCAATGGCGCTGGCCTTGTCCGCGCCGTCGAAGCTTGGGAAGCAGTGGTCGAAGACCGGGTCGTGGCGCCACAGGCTGCCATCGTGGCTGGTCCAGTGGTTGCGTCCGGCACTGTCGGCGAGGAAGCTGTCGACGGTGGCCTGGCGATCGCGCAGCAGGCACAGGAAGGTCACCTGGCCCGGGAACTGCCCGGCAATCCAGGGGACATGGGGCAGGTAGTAGAAGGCCACGTCGCAGACCACCGACGCAGGCATGGCGGCGAGTCGTTCGAAGCGATGCACCAGTGCCGCCCGGTCATGTCGCCAGGGCAGGTGATCGGCCAGGGGCTCGACGCCGTCGACGCGGTTGACGTCGACGCCACGGCAACGACCCTGGCCCTCGTGCAGGGCCACCACGTCGTCGCCGGCACCCAGCAGCGCGGCCAGCGACAGCGTGCCGCTGCGGCCGCTGCCAGTGCCGATGACCAGGCGACGGGAAGCATCGATGACGGGCGAGACGGACACGGTAGGGCTTGTCGTGGGTGGCGATTGACGGAGGGATGACGAACCTTGGGTAGTGTACGCGTCCTCCGCACGGACGGTCACCCGCGACCGCTTGACGTAGATGCGAAAGACGATGGCATCGGCGGCGCCCATCGTCTATACTTGCGCCACGCGGAACCGCGTCGCGGCGAATCGATCTTCTACAGCCTCGCTGCTTCTTCCTGCCTCTTTCCACGTCCACTGTTCGACCCTGGCCCCCGGATCCTGTTGCACCGGGCATGCATGGCTTCGACCACCGTGGTCACACTGCCCGTTCACCAACTGCGTGCAACGGGTCGTGCGCCGAACGACGCAGGCCGTGTCCGCCATCACCGGCCCAATGCCCGTGTCCCGATCCCCGTGCACGCCGTTCCCCCAGGAACCGGCGGCGGGGAACGGTGGCCCCGCTTTCGCGCTTGCCCTGCAACCGCGATCGACGGGCCGTTGATCCGGACAAGCCGATTCCCGCCCGGCATGCCAATGCACCCGGGTTTTTTCTTCGTGGAGACACACACCCATGACTTTTTCCTCGCTCGGTTTGAGCGATGCGCTGATGCGCGCCATTGCCGACCTGGGCTACGAAACGCCGACCCCGATCCAGCGCGAGGCCATCCCGGTGATCCGGGCCGGCCACGACATCCTCGCCCGCGCCCAGACCGGCACCGGCAAGACCGCCGCCTTCACCCTGCCCCTGCTGCATCACCTCGGTGAGCAGGGCTCGCGTCAGCGCACCCCGCGCGTGCTGGTGCTGGCACCGACCCGGGAACTGGCACTGCAGGTGAACGACAACGTCACCGAGTACGGCCGTCACCTGCCCTTCCGCGCCACCTCCATCTTCGGCGGCGTGAAGTACGGTCCGCAGGTGGATCGCCTGCGCCGCGGCGTCGACATCGTGGTCGCCACCCCGGGACGACTGCTTGACCATCTCAACCAGCAGACCGTGGACCTGTCGCACATCACCCACCTGGTGCTCGACGAGGCCGACCGCATGCTCGACATGGGCTTCATCAACGACATTCGCCGCATCATCGGCATGCTGCCGAAGGATCGCCAGACGCTGCTGTTCTCGGCCACCCTGTCCCGGGAGATCCGCCGTCTCGCCGCCGGCATGCAACGCGACGCGGTGACCGTGGACATCGAGCCCGAGGCCACCTCCGCGCGCACCGTGGAGCAGGCCGTCTACGCCGTGCCGCGCGAACACAAGCGCGCGCTGCTGTCGAGCCTGATCGGCACCGGCCAGTGGCGCCAGGTGCTGGTGTTCACCCGCACCAAGCACCGTGCCAACCGGGTCGCGACGCAGCTGGAAGCCGACGGCATCACCAGCGCCGCGATCCACGGCAACAAGAGCCAGAACGCACGTACGCGCGCGCTGGCGGATTTCAAGCACGGGCGGGTGCGGGCGCTGGTCGCCACCGACATCGCCGCGCGCGGCCTGGACATCGAGCAGCTCCCCCACGTGGTGAACTTCGAACTGCCGGCCAGTGCCGAGGACTACGTGCACCGCATCGGCCGTACCGGACGCGCCGGGCAGCACGGCGAGGCCATCTCGCTGGTGTCACCGGATGAACGCGCCGACCTGCGCGCCATCGAGCGCCTGCTCGGCGAGAAGATCCAGCAGCGCCGTCACGACGGTCCGCTGGCCTCCTCCGCCGCCGACGAGGGCGACGAGCGCAGGCCGCGCCGCGACCACCGGGAATCCGAGCCGCGCGCGGCTCGACCGCACAAGCCGCGCAACGATGCCCGGGGCGGTAAGGGCGTGCGCGACGGAGAACGCGGCTATGGCCGCGGCGGTGCGCGCAACGATGCGCGTGGCACCGGCCAGGAATCCGGCCGTGGTCGACGACGCGACTTCGCCGACGACAGCCGCGGCAATGCCCGGGGCGAGTTCCGCGACGACAATCGCGGCAACGGCCGGGGCGGCTCCCGCGACGACAATCGCGGCAGTGCCCGCGGCGGCTTCCGCGA
>CAYGJZ010000019.1:36041-56480 GCA_964350265.1 uncultured Gammaproteobacteria bacterium
CGGCCGCTTCCGCGACGACAACCGCGGCAACGAGCGGGGCGGTTCCCGCGACGACAACCGTGGCAACAGCCGACGCGACTACCGCGACGACAACCGCGGCAGCAGCCGTGGCGACTTCCGCGACGACAACCGCGGCAACCGGCGTGGCGACTTCCGCGACGGCAGCCCCGCCGGCAACCGCGGCGACCGCCCGAGGCGGGCCGAACCCGGCGCCGAGCCGGGCTCGCGGCCACGCCATGCCCGTGGTGGCCGTGGCGACGCGGCCCGCGACAATGCCGCGCCGCGACCGGCGCGCCCGCGACACGGCAAGCCGTCTGCCCATGCCCGCCCGGGCAAGGGCCGTCGCGGCGACACCGGCCCTGGTCGCGGACGCCGCTCGGCCTCCTAGCCGGCTGCCCCGCGCAGGCCGCCTTCAGCGAACGTGGAAGGCGGCCTTGCGCTGGACCAGGCGGTCGTCCCGGTAGTCGCGCATGGCCTGCTCGATCTCCTCGGGCCGGTTCATCACGAAGGGACCGTACTGCACGATGGGTTCGCCGATCGGCTGGCCGGCGACCACGATGAAGCGCGCGCCGTGTTCAGCGGCGCGCACCGCCACGCCGTCACCGTCCTCCAGCACCGCCAGCTCGTGGCGGTTGAGCGCCTCGCCGGCGACCTGCCCGCTGCCTTCGTAGAGGTAGACGAAGGCGGCATGACCGGGCGGCAAGGGCACGTGGAAGTCGGCCTTCGCCTCCAGCTTCACGTCGAGGAAGGTCACCGCGGTCGCGTGGTCCTCGATGGGTCCGCGCAGTCCGTGGCAGGTGCCCGCCAGCACGCGCACCGAGGCGCCGTCGACGCGTGACTCGGGAATCGACGCCGCCTCGATCTCCTGGTAGGCCGGGTCCGACATCTTCTCTGCCGCCGGCAGGTTGATCCACAACTGGAAGCCGCGCATCAGGCCCTGGTCCTGCTGCGGCATCTCCGAGTGGATCACGCCGCTGGCCGCCCGCATCCACTGCGCGCCGCCGGCGCGAAGGTCGCCCTGGTTGCCCATGCTGTCCTGGTGACGCATGTGTCCGTCGAGCATGTAGGTCAAGGTGATGAAGCCGCGGTGCGGATGCGCCGGGAAGCCGGCGATGTACTGGTCCGGGTCGTCGCTGCCGAAATGGTCGAGCATCAGGAAGGGATCGAGATGACGACGGGCGGCGGTACCGATGGTTCGGTGCACGGTCACCCCGGCGCCCTCGGAAACCGCCTGGGCGGCGATGCGTGCGGATACGGTGCGTGGTGTCATGTCCGGTTCCTCGTGGTGATGGACGTCGTGCGCGCCTTCGCGGCGCGCACGACAGACCGATGCCAGGCGGTGGTCAGGCCGGCCGCATGCGCGGTGCGGGCAAGCGGCCGAGGCCGGGCCCGAGCAGCGCCTGCACCAGCAGGGTCGCCAGCCAGAAGGCCGGGTACTCCCAGCCGCCTCCCTCGTTGCTGAACACCCAGCCGGCGGGCAGGTGGATGAACCATGCGCCCAGCAGGATGGGGACGAGGGCAAGACTTGTCCAGCGTACCGCGATGCCGGCCAGCAGCAGCGCGCCACCGATCAACTCGGCGGCAATCACCAGCGGCGCCAGCAGCCCGGGAAGACCCACCGACTCGAAGAAGGCGATGGTGCCGGGGACGGTGAACACCAGCACCTTGAGCAGGCCGTGGGCCAGGAAGGCGGTACCGAGGGTGAGCCGCAGCAGCAGCGCGGCGATGTCGGCTTGTCGGGAATCGTTCATCGAAATGCTCCAGGAAGTAAACACCAGGAAGTGACAGGGGTGCGCGACGACGGCCTCAGGCCGCCCGGCGAAGGTCGGCCGGGGACAGGGCCAGCGACTCGATGTCGGCCACCGCCTCGGCCAGGGCCTGTTCGCCGACGATGTTCTGGCGATCGGCGTGGATGACCACGACGTCGTCGATGCCGAGGAACGACAGCATCTGCCGCAGCCACGGCGTGGCGAAGTCCGCCGCGCCGTCGACCTCGACACCACCGCTGGCCACCACCACGAAGGCGCGGATACCGCCGAGCAGGCCCTGCGGACCCTGCTCGGTGTAGCGGAAGGTGACACCGGCACGGGCCACCATGTCGATCCACGCCTTCAACGCCGCCGGCGGCCCGAAGTTGTAGACCGGCAGGCCGAGCACCAGCACGTCGGCGGCGGCCAGCTCGGCCACCAGGGCGTCGGAGGTGGCCAGCGCGGCACGCTGGCAGTCGTTGCGGCCATCGGCGGGGGTGAAGGTGGCATCGACGAAGCCGGCATCCACCAGCGGGATGCCACGGGCGGCATCGCGCCGGGTCACCGACACCGGCCCGTGCCTGGCGATGGCTGCGACCAGCCGGTCGGCCAGCGAGCGGGTGGTGGAATCGTCGCCCCGCGCGCTGGAATCCACGCGCAGGATGTTCAGGGCCTGGCCGCCCCTGGCGGCGAATGTCTTGCTCATGTCGGCATGCTCCTCGGTTGGGTTTCGAATCCGGCGCGCCGCGGAGCCATCCGCGGACCGTCGCCCGGTGTTGGAGCAGATTGTGATGATTGATGATTTCGCAATAAATGGTGTATTTTCGAAAACATTATTCCTGTTTGACGAACAATACGTCCACTCTTGTCCCATGGATCGTTTCGAGGAACTGCATACCTTCGTCACCGTGGTCGACGCGGGCAGCTTCACCGCCGCCGCCGACAGCCTCGGCGTGGCGCGGTCGGTGGTCAGTCGACGGGTGGTGGAACTGGAAGAACGCCTCGGCGTGCAACTGCTCCGCCGCACCACCCGGCGCATGAACCTCACCGACAGCGGCCGCGCCTTCCACCAGCAGGCCAGGCGCATTCTCGACGACCTCGCCGAGGCGGAGAACCGGCTGGCGCAGGCCCATGGCGAACTGCGCGGCACGTTGCGGGTGGCGCTGCCGATGTCCTTCTCCCTGCGCCACCTGTCACCGGCCATCACCGAGTTCTGCAATACCCACCCGGGCATCCGCTTCGACCTGGATTTCAATGACCGCCGCGTGGACCTGCTGGACGAGGGCTTCGACCTCGCCCTGCGCATCGGCCGCCTGGCCGACTCCAGCGCCCTGGCCAGGCGGTTGTTCGATGCGCGCACGGTGGTCTGCGCCAGCCCCGCCTACCTCGAACGCCGCGGCAGGCCGGAAACCATCGCCGACCTCGCCGACCATGTCGCGCTGGTCTACAGCAACGTGGCGACACCGGATCGCTGGAGCTATCTCGACGAGAACGGCGAAACCGCCAGCGTGCGCATGGCGGTGGCCTTGTCCGCCAACAGCGGCGAGTACCTGTGCGATGCGGCCATTGCCGGGCTGGGCATGGCCCTGCAGCCGACCTTCATCGCCCATCGACACGTCCTGCGCGGCGAGCTTGTCCCGGTGCTCACCGACGTGCGCTGGCCGGTCAGCCCGGCCTTCGCCCTCTACCCGCCCACCCGGCACCTGTCCTACCGGGTGCGCGCCTTCATCGACTTTCTCGCCGCGCGCTTTGCCGGCACGCCGTACTGGGATGCCGACATCGCGACATGGCTGGCGCGCGGCCCCGGCTAGAGGATCGCGCCCGGCTCGTCCATGGCATGGGCCGACAGTTCACGGGTGATGTAGTCGAAGGCCTCGTCCACCGACTCGGTGCGCATGATCAGGTCGAGATCGACGGCATCGATGTTGTGGTACTTGACCAGCGCATCGAGGTTCATGACCTCGTCCCAGTAGCGGTTGCCGAACAGCACCAGGGGCAGGTGCTTGCGGATCTTGCCGGTCTGCAGCAGCGTCAGCAGTTCGAACAGCTCGTCGAGGGTGCCGAAGCCGCCTGGAAAGACGATCACCGCCTTGGCCAGGTAGGCGAACCAGAACTTGCGCATGAAGAAGTAGTGGAAGTGAAAGGCCAGCTCGCGGGTGGTATAGGGGTTGTCGAACTCTTCCTTGGGCAGCGAGATGGTCAATCCGACGTTCATCCCCTTGGCCTCGGATGCGCCACGGTTGGCGGCTTCCATGATGCCCGGGCCACCGCCGGTGCAGACCACGAAGCGACGCTCGGGATCGGCCAGCCCCTTCGACCACTCGGTCAGCCGGGTGGCCAGCTCCCGGGCCTTCTCGTAGTACACCGACATCTCCAGGTCGATCTTTGCCCGCTCGACGTCGCCTCCCGCGCGACGCGCCTCGGCCAGGGCCTCCTCGGCACGCGCCTTCGACAGCGTGCGCGCCGAACCCATGAAGACGATGGTGTCTTCCACCTGGTGATGGGCGAAGCGGCTGGCCGGCTCCAGGTACTCGGCAAGGATGCGCAGGCTGCGTCCGTCGCGGCTGTTGAGAAAGGCCTCGTTGCGATAGGCCTTGGTAAAGGGTGACATCGAATCCATCTGGCGAACTCTCCCGTGGTGAAACGTGGTGGCCAGTGTAGCAGGGCCAGGATGTCCACCTGCGGACAGGTCGCGGCAGCACCCGCGATGGTGTCCGGCCCGCCGGGGCGACTACCGGCCGGGGACGCCGCGCGGGCGCGGGCCGGCTCAGCGGGCGTGTGCGTAGTACAGCTTGACCGAAGCGGTGACCAGGTCGTGGTCGGGGTTCTCGTCGCAGTAGGCGCTGATCCAGTCGCGCAGCGCGCGGGCCTCCAGCTGCACCGGTTGCCGCTCGCTGGCGCGGGCGAAGTTGGCCACGTTCATGCCGGTGATGAAGCCGCGCACCCAGCTCTGGTAGAACGGCGCCACGTCGCGGTTGGAATTCCACTCGCTGCGCGACAGCTCGACCATCTGGCGGCAGCTATGCTGGCCGGCTCCCTGCACCAGTGGATCGGCCTGGGCGAACGACGGCGAGGCGGGAAGGACAAGCAACGGCAGAAGGCACCATCGCAGCGGGAAACCACGGCCGGATCGGATCATGGGCTGCTCCAAGAGGTTGTCATCGGTGACCGGGGGGACGAGACCCGGTGGCGCGCAAGGGGCCACTTGCCACGCCGCCGGGCATGATAGCAAACCGCGGCCGGGCCGGCGCGGCGCTGGTGGCACGACCGTTGCTCGTGGCATGATCAACCTCCCCGACACCTTTGCCGTGCCGGAGCGCACGGAAGGAGAGAAACATGACGACGGAACTCAACCACCTCACCCTGGTCTCGCTGCTTACCGCGATCCTCTGGATCCCCTACATACTCAACCTCGTCTCCGTGCGCGGCTTCGCCGACGCGCTGGGATACCCGGACAACCCGAAACCGCTGGCACCCTGGGCGGCGCGCCTGAAGGCGGCGCACTACAACGCGGTGGAGAACCTGGTCGTCTTCGCCCCGCTGGTGGTGGTCGCCCACCTGGTGTCGGTGAACACCCCGGCCACCGCCCTCGCCTGCACGGTCTACCTGTGGGCGCGGGTGGTGCATGCCGTTGCCTATGCCCTGGCCATACCCGGCCTGCGCACGGGCGCCTTTGCCGTGGGTTGGCTGTGCACCCTGGCGCTGGGCGTGGAGATCGTCACCGCCTGAGCCAAGGGTCTGCCGGCATCACCGCGCGGTGGTGCCGACAGACCGCTTGAACCACCGGGGGCGATCCGCCGACCCATCGGGCAACCAACAATGAATCGATGGGGAACCACATGCCTTTCGCTCCCGCACCGACGCGCGAACCGCGTCCGCTGACCTGGCTCGTCGCTGGCCTCGCCCTTTGTCTTTCGCCCCTGGCGCAAGCCGCCAAGCCGATCCTGCCCAACTCCTCGCCGGCGATGGTTCCGGTGGTGCAGCCCGCTCCCGCCGCGCAGGTGCTGCCGTTGCCGGCCAATGCCAAGGACAAGGGCGGCAACCACGACGCTCCGGCGAAACCGGCCAGGCAGCCGAAGCCGGTGGAGCAAGAACCGCTGGACAAGCGCCCGCTGGTCGCCAAGCCGTCCATCGCGACACCGAAGGCGCCGGCCAGGACCTTGAATCCTGCTCCCGCCAAGACCCCGGCCAAGCAGCCCGGCAAAGCCCAGGCCAAGCTCGTGGCACCCGCCGCGGTCAGCCCCGGCGCACGGCCCGCCACCCTGCACACCCCGGCCATCGCCGCGCCGCTGGCGGCGCCGGCGCTGGTGGTGCCGGGCCCGCGCGTGATTCCCGGCATCGACCGCAAAGCCTGGGCCGGCATGCGCGACCGCGACGCCGCCGAGCAGGCCGGCATCGGGCCCGAGATCGAGCCCGGCGCGACACGCGACCACCCCGGCACCGGGGAGTCCATGCCGGTTGGCCGTCGCACCGCCGCCACCAACCCTGGCACCGGCAAGTCGGTGGACCTGGTGCGCGGCGGCTTCGGCGCCGACGGCTTCCGCGGCACGCGCCCCGGGGAGTCGGCCAGCGCCGACGACGGCGATGTCCGCGCGGCCGCTCGCCGCGGTCGTGGCATGGCCGCCAGCGACGACGACGAGGCCACCGGCGACGACACCAAGGTGTTCTACGAGGTGACCTTCGGCGAGGCCAGTACCGGCGGCATGGACGGCACCACCTGGAAGTCGCCCAGCGGCGAGAAAACCGGCACCATCCTCACCCAGGACGAGAACACGGTCTGGGTGAAGATCACCGACAGCAACGGCAACTACGTGCTGACCAAGTACGAGCGCGGCAAGACGCCGGTGGACGTGTTCGGCACCAATGACGACAAGCCGCGCCCGGACGAGGAATCCGCGCCGCCGCCGCTGACCGCCGAGGAACAGCAGGAACTGCTCGAGCGCATGCCGCGCCCGGTGGACCTTGCCGGACAGCCGGTGGACGACGATGCCGGCCAGGGCGGGCAGGCCGCCCCGGACAGCAGCGAGTGGATCAGCGACCTGGTGCTGGCCGGCAAGCCGGTGGACGAGGACCAGGCCCGCAACCCGGGCGCGGTGCCCGGCGACCCGGTACTGACCGATCTCGGCCTGGCCGGGCAGCCGGTGGACGACGATCCGGACTTCGGCGTGGTCACCCCCGGCGGCAACGGCGGCGGCTTCGGCAGCCAGGTTGCCCGCCTGCGCCGGGTCGAACACGGCGCCGGCGTGGAGCACGGCGCCGACGGACCGGCCGAACCGCCGCAGGACTAGCCGCAACGCACCGATCCCGCTCGCCTGGGCTACAATGCCCCCCGGACCGGCACCGGGGGGCGCCGGCCACCCACCCCTCCGACGACCCGCCCCGCGCTCCGTCGTCGGCATCGACCAGGTACGCGCGTGTCCACAGCCACACCCAGGGTCAGCATCGGCCTGCCCGTGTTCAACGGCGAGAACTACCTGCGCGAGGCGGTGGACAGCATCCTCGCGCAGACCTACGACGACTTCGAGCTGATCATCAGCGACAATGCCTCCACCGACGCCACCGCGGCGATCTGCCAGGACTATGCCGCGCGCGATGCGCGGGTGATCTACCACCGCAATGCGCACAACCTTGGCGCCGCCGCCAACTACGATCAGTGCTTCCACCTCGCCCGCGGCGAGTTCTTCAAGTGGGCGGCGCACGACGACATGCTGCGCGAGGACTTCCTGGCCCAGACCGTGGCGCGGCTCGACGCCGACCCGGCGGCGGTGCTGTGCGTGTTCGCCACCCGCCACGTCAACGCCGCCGGCGAAACCATCGAGTACACCGACCTGTCGCTGCGCGGCCTGGCCAGCGAAGACCCCGCCGAACGTCTTGCCGCGGTGCTTGCGCCGAACACCTTCCACTATTTCTTCGGCCTGTTCCGCCGCCAGGCGCTGGTCGGCTCGCAGCTGCACGGCGACTTCATGGGATCCGACGTGGTGCTGCTGGCCGAGGCCGCGCTGCGCGGGCGCTTCGCCAAGTGTGCGCGGCCACTGTTCATCCATCGCCGCCACGCCCAGAGCTATTCCCGCTCGGTGTGGCGCAGCCGCGCCGCGGCCATGCACTGGTTCGATCCCGGTCGATCGGCGCGCCGCGGCGACCGTCGGCTGACCTTCCTGCTGCGCCTGGCCGGGGTGACCTGGCGCAACACCCGCTCGCTGGCCGAGTGGCGACGCTGCCTGGCGGTGGTGCGCGACTATGCCCGCACGCCGTTCATGCAACGCACCCTGCGCCGCGACATCGCCTGGCGGATCAGCCCGCGCCTGTATCGCCGCCTCTACGGCGACGGCCGCTAGGTCGCCGCGTCGAGGTCGACGTCGTTGGGACAGGCCAGCGGCGTGTCCAGGCCGAGCTGTGACAGCGATCGGCGGATTTCCTCGCGGTAGACCGGGTTCATCGCCACCACCAGCGCGGGTCGCACCGCGGGCAGGGCCGCCGGCGCGATCACCGGCACCGCGCTGCCGGGCAGGAAGCACCGCTGCTTGACCGGGTTGATGTCCACCGCCGCCACCACCACCGGCGGGTTGCCGAGTGCGGCAAGGAAGGCAACCGCCTTGGACCCGGCCCCCCACAGCACCACCGGGCAGTTGCCGGGCATCGACCCGAGCCTGTGCTGCCAGCGCTCGCGCGCTGCCTGCAGGCGCTCGCCGAAGCCTTCGACAGGGTCCGTCGCGGACACCGACACGGACCGGCCAGCGGTGCGCGCGCCGGCCGCACCGAGGCGGGCGACGATCTCCAGCGACTGCTCGTCGAAGGCTTCGGACACCGCCTCCACCGCGAACCCGGCGGCCTCGACCACCGCGCCCAGGGACTGTCTGTCGAAGTAGTTGCAGTGCTCGTAGTAGACGTCCCAGAAGGCGCCCTCGGCGAGGATGCGCCGGGTCCCGGGCACGTCGACGAACAGCGGCGTGCCGTCGTCCATGCCGCGGCCGAGCGCGGCAAGGAAGTCCACCGGCCGGTGGATGTGTTCCAGGGTGTGACGGCACAGCACCAGGTCGGCGCCACGCAGGCGATGCAGATGCGCTTCCACCGGACCACGCACCCGTTCCACCGCCACCGTCACGCCGGCACCGTCGCGGGCGGCGGGATCGATGCCGACACCGTCGCAGCCGGAACGCGCGCACAGCAGTTCCAGGAAGTCACCCTGGCCACAGCCGACTTCCACCACCCGGCTGCCGGCGTCCAGGCCGAAGCGCGCGGCCAGGCGGTCGGCCAGTTCGCGGGCGAAGTCGCGAAAGCGGCCGGAGTACAGCTGCGAGCCCTCGTAGCGGGTGTCGTAGTGCATGTGCGCCGGGTCGAAGACGGCGTTCTGCACCAGGCCGCAACTTCCGCAGCGACGCAGTTCCACGCTCGCCACCGGGAAGGCGGACGCCTGCGCCGCATCGTCGACCAGCACCGCGCTGTGGCAGGGGGTGACGACGGGCTGCGCCAGCGGCGCCGACAAGGCACCGCCGCAGGCGGTGCAGGCCGAGGCGTGGTTCACGGCAGCACTTCCAGGCGCGGCAGCGGCAGGATGAAGCGACCGCCGCGGCCGGCGAACCAGGCCTGCTGGGCAAGGATCTCGCCGCGCAGGTTCCACGGCAGCACCAGCAGGTCGTCGGGGGGATCCTCGCGCAGGATCTCCGGGTCGTCGATGGGAATATGCACGCCGGGAACGCAGCGTCCCTGCTTGTCCGGGTTGCGGTCCACCACCCGCCCGACCAGCTCGCGGCCGATGCCGGCCAGGTTGAGCAGCATGGTGCCCTTGGCGGCGGCGCCGTAGCCGACGATGCGACGGCCGGCGGCGACGCGGGCCTGAAGCAAGTTGCGCAGGGCATCGCAGTGACCGCGGATGCGCTCGCCGAAGGCGGCCAGGGTGGCCGGCTGGTCGAGCCCGGCCTGGCGCTCCACCCGCACCAGCGCCTCGACGCAGGGCTCCACGTCGGCCGGCGCATGGCGAACGAAGGTGCGCAGCGAACCACCCTGGGTGGGAATGCGCTCGACCCGGGTAACGACCAGGCCGTGCGCGCGGAACAGGCGCCGCGCGGCGATCAGCGAGAACACGCACAGGTGCTCGTGGTAGAGGGTGTCGAAGGCATCGTGGGCCAGGGTATCGCCCAGCCAGGCGAACTCCAGCACCGCCAGCCCGCCCGGCCGCAGCAGGTGGGCCATGCCGGCGACCATGCCGTTGAGATCGAAGACATGGGCGAGGACATTGTTGGCCAGCACCAGGTCCGCCTGCCAGCCCTCGTCGACCAGCCGTTCGGCCAGCGCCTGGTCGAAGAAGGCCTCGCGGGTCTGGATGCCGCGTGCACGCGCCGCCGCCGCCGGCAGCGGCGCCGGTTCCACGCCGAGGCAGGCGATGCCGCGTTCGGCGAAGTACTGCAGCAGGTAGCCGTCGTTGCTGGCGATCTCCACCACCTTCGACTGGCTGTCCAGGGCGCATTCGCGCACCTGCCGCAGCACCTGCCCACGCACGTGCGCCAGCCAGCTGTCCGAGCAGGCCGAACGGTAGCGGTACTGCTCGCCGAACAACAGTCCGCGATCCAGCGGGTAGAGCAGCTGCACCAGCGCGCATTGACCGCACATGCCGAGCACCAGTGGAAAGCGGGGGGTGGCGGCGGCGTCCGCGGCGGCGTCGACGAAGCCGTCGGACAGCGGCTGCGTGCCGAGATCGAGCAGGCCGGGCATGCCGCCGGCGCCGCAGGCGCGGCATCGCGGCGCGATCACGAGGCGGACGAGGCGTCGAGCCGGCGCCAGCGCAGCATGGCGTCGAGCGCGCCGTTCGCCAGGTGCGCCTGCACCTGTTCCAGGCGGAAGAAGCGCGGGCCGAAGTACGCCTCCCTCGTCACCCCGTCCCCGCGCAGCCGCCGGGCCAGGTCGGCGATGCCGTCGGCGAGGCGGTACATCGGCTGAAAGTCGGGCAGCGCACGCGCCAGCGCCGAGCAGTCGACACGGTAGCTGCGGGTATCCGGGCCGGCATCGTCGGCGTGGCGGATGACGCTGCCCGGAACCGCCTGCTCGACCCGTGTCGCCAGCTCGGCGACCCGGTAGTTCTCGCCCTCGAAGCCGAGATTGAAGACCGCCCCGCGCACCGCCTGCGCCGGTGCCTCGAGGACGGCGACGAAGACGCGGGCAATGTCCTCGACATGCACGATGGGACGCCACTGTCGGCCGTCGCTTTTCAGCAGCACTTCGCCGTCGAACAGGGCATGGGCGAGCAGGTTGTTCACCACCAGGTCGCCGCGCAGCCGCGGCGAGGCGCCGTAGGCGGTGCCCGGTCGCAACGACACCGGGCAGAACCCCGGCTCGGCCAGGGCCAGGATCTCGTGCTCAGCGGCGGCCTTGGCAGCGGCGTACGGGGTCAGCGGGTCCAGCGGCGAGGACTCGTCGAGCAGGCTTTCGCCGCCGGCGCCGTAGACACTGCAGGTCGAGGCGAAGACGAACCGCCGCACCCCCGCGGCACGCGCCATCCGGGCCAGGTTCGATGCCGCCAGGTGGTTGATGCGTGCCGTCAGCGACGGGTTGAAGCTGCCCAGGGGATCGTTGGAGAAGGCCGCCAGGTGGATGACCGCGTCGATGCCGCGAAACCACGACGGCTGGGCGTCGCGCACGTCGGCATCCACGCTGCGATGCGCCGGCGCCGGCGGCGGCCCGAGATCGCAGCCCTCGAACCAGCCGGTGTCGAGGCCGGTGACCTGGTGGCCGGCCTCGGCCAGCCGTCGCACCAGCAGGCTGCCGACGTAGCCGCGATGCCCGGTGACCAGGACGTTCACGATGCGCTGGCCCGGGCAGCGGCGTCGCGGCGCCGCCACGGCATCCGGCCGCTGCGCGCCAGGCCGGCCAGTCCCTCGCGCTCGTGGGGGTAGTCCATGCACTGCCAGAAGCCATCGTGGCGAAACACGCGCACCGCGCCGCGCGCCAGCAGGGTCTGCACCACGCCGTTCTCGAAGCTGTCGCCGGCCAGTTCGCCGTACAGGTCGGGATCGAGGACCGCGATGCCACCGAACACGTAGCCCTCGGCCAGCCGGTCCTTCTCGTGGAACTGCTGCAACACGCCGTCGTTACCGAACACCATGCGGCCGAAGCGGGCCGGTGGCCGCACCGCCGCCAGCGTCATCCGTGCACCGCCGCGGCGGTGTTGCTCGAACAGCGCCTGGTAGTCGATGTCGCTGAGCACGTCGGTCCAGTGCACGAGGAAGGGAGCGGCGTCCAGGCGGGGCAGCAGGCGGGCAATGCGCGCGGGCACCGGCGTATCCTCACCGGTGTCCACCAGCTCCACCCGGCCACCGTGCGCGGGACGCAGCGAGAGGCAGTCGGCGAAGGCACGGGTTCGACAGCGTGGGTACTCGTCGGGCAGTGCCGCGCGCACGCGGTCGCCGAGATGTCCCAGCGCCACGAACACCTCCGCCAGGCCGTGTGCGGCCAGGCGGTCGATGATGTGCCAGAGAATGCTGTGGTCGTCGAGCGTGGCCAGTGCCTTGGGCACGTCCGGTTGCGCAAGCCTCGTACCCCGCCCCCCGGCGAGCACCATGACCTGTGGCATGCCTTCACCCCTTTCGTTTCCCACGCGCGTTGTGACCGACGACGCGCCGCGGGTTTATACTTCCGTTTTCCGTCGGCTCGGCGCAGCATACACCGATTCGACACCCGCTGCATGCCGTTCGGCAGGCACGCCACTGCGAGCAACACCACCCGATTCGCGGAGTTTCCGGCCATGTCACAGGTTGTTTCAGCCAGCATCATCGACCACGGCGTCGCCGTGCAGGTCGGCTTCGGCGACGGCGACAGCGCACGCTTCCATGCCCATTGGCTGCGCGACAACGCAGCGGATGCGCAGACCCGTTCCGCGGACAACGGGCAGAAGCTCATCACCCTCGCCGACATCCCCGCCGATACCCGGGTGGAACAGGTCGACGCGGACGAAGACGGCTCGCTGGCGGTGCGCTTCGCGCCCGAGGGCAGGACGGTCCGCTACCGTGCCGACTGGCTGCGCGCGGTGGCCTACGACGCCCCCCGCGACACCACCCCGGGCTGGCTCGATCCGGGCATCGAGACCTGGGACGGCGGCTTCGGCCAGCCGTTACCCGACGCCGACTTCGACGAAGTGCGCAGCGATCGCCGGGCACTGCATCGCTGGCTGGCGGCCATCGAGCGCTTCGGCTTTGCCCGCCTGCACGGCTGCCCGCGGGAAAGCGGCGCCCTTTGCCGGGTCGTCGACCTGTTCGGCTTCGTCCGCGAAACCGGCTACGGGCGCTGGTTCGACGTGGTCAGCGAGGTGGCGCCGAGCAACCTTGCCTATACCCGCGCCGGCCTGCAGCCGCATACCGACAACCCCTACCGCGACCCGGTTCCGACCCTGCAACTGTTGTACTGCCTGGAAAGCACCGCCGAGGGCGGCGAGTCGATCCTGGTGGACGGCTTTCGCGCCGCCCACCGGCTGCGCGCGGAGAATCCGGACGGCTTCACCCTGCTCAGCCGCTACTGCGCCCGCTTCGAATATGCCGGCTCGGCGAACGTGCACCTGCGCGCGAGACGACCGCTGATCGAGCTCGCCCCGGATGGCGAACTGCGCGCGGTTCGCTTCAACAACCGCTCGTCGGCGGCGGTGACCGACGTGCCCTATGCGCAGATGTCGGCCTGGTACGACGCCGCCCGGCAGTTCGCAGGCATCATCGACGACCCGGCCATGGCCGTGACCATGAAACTCGCCGCCGGGGAATGCTTCATCGTCGACAACACCCGCGTGCTGCACGGCCGGCGGGCCTATTCCGGCGCCGGTCGCCGCCACCTGCAGGGCTGCTATGCGGACATCGACGGCCTGCGCTCGACCCGCCTGGTGATCGAGCACGAGCTGGCCGGGGCGGCGCGATGAGCAACGCCGGGTCATCCCTCGACGCCGACACCATCGTCGACTTCATCGCCGACATCTTCCATCGTCGCGGTGCCGACTCCTATCTCGGCGAAGACGTCACCATGTCCGAGCACATGCTGCAGACGGCGATGCTGGCCGAACGGGCCGGCGCCGACCACGAACTGGTCGCCGCCGCCCTGCTCCACGACATCGGCCACTACACCAACGAGTTTCCCGAAGACGCCCTGGAACGCGGCCTCGACAACCGCCACGACCGCGCCGGCGCCGCGGTGCTGGCACCGTGGTTCCCGCCGCGCACGGTGACGGCGGTGCGCTGGCACGTGCAGGCCAAGCGCTACCTGTGCGCGGTGGAAGCGGACTACTACGGGCGGCTCTCCGACGCCTCCATCCATACCCTGTCGCTGCAGGGCGGCGTGATGGGCGACGCGGAGGCGAAGGCGTTCTCCAGGCAGGCGGACCTCGATGCCATCCTCGCCGTGCGACGCTTCGACGACGACGGCAAGGTGGCCGGTGTCGCCACGCCGGACTTCGCCCACTACGCGCCGATGCTGCGCGCGCTCACCAACGCCGGCCGCTAGGCCGGCGACCGCCCAGGCCGGCGTCAGCCGGCCGGGTTCTCCCGCGCCTCGGGCATCGAGGCCAGGTGCAGGGTCGACGTGGGGAAGGCGCACTCGGCACCGTGGCGCTCGATGATGTCCAGCACCTTGAGCAGCACGTCCTGCTTCACCGCGTGGTACGGCGCCCACTGGGTGGTACGGGTGAAGCAGTAGATGAAGAAGTCCAGCGACGAGGAGGCGAAGGCATTGAAGCTGACCATCAAGGTGCGCTGCTGGTCGATCTCGCCATGCGCCTTCAGCATCTCCTCGACCTCGCGAACGATGTCGCCCATGCGCGCGGCATCGTCATAGCGGATACCCACGGTCTCGTAGATGCGGCGGTTCTGCATCCGCGAGGGGTTTTCCAGGGCGATGTTGGCGAAGGTGGCATTGGGCACGTACAGCGGCCGGCTGTCGAAGGTGCGGATGCGTGTCACCCGCCAGCCGATGTGTTCCACCGTGCCCTCGATGCTGCGGTCCGGCGAGCGGATCCAGTCGCCCACCGAGAACGGCCGGTCGAGGTAGACCATCAGGCCGCCGAAGAAGTTGGACAGCAGGTCCTTGGCGGCGAAGCCCACCGCGATGCCGCCGACGCCGCCGAAGGTCAGCACCCCGGCGATGCTGAAGCCCAGCGTCTGCATCGCCACCAGCACCGCGGTGATCACCACCGACAGGCGCAGCAGCTTGGCGATGGCGTCGGCGGCGGTCCTGTCCACCGTCTCGCCGCGGGCCTGGCGGGCGGCCACCAGGCGGCTCTCGCCGCGCTTGATGAAACGTACCAGGAACCAGGCCACGCAGGCGATGACGCCGACGTCGCGCAGCGGACCGACGATCATGGAAAGCACCGTCGACTCGGTGGGTCCGGCGGCCTGCGCGGCCAGGGAGATGCCGATGATCCAGATCAGCACCGAAATCGGTGCGCGCAGCGAGCTGACCAGCACGTCGTCCCAGGTATTGCGCGTGCGGGTCAGGGTCTGCTCCAGCCTGGAGAGCACGATACGCGCGACCAGGGCGGCGGTCAGCGTACCGAGCACGATGGCGAACACCTCGAGCACCCAGTACTCGATGCCGGTTCGCTCCATCCAGGATGCTATGCTTGTCATCGTCAAACTCCGTGCAGTCAATCAATGGCGGCGGATGATAACAGCGCCGGCAACAACCCTCACAGGTGGGCCATGACCGACAACCTTGCCTCGACCTTCCTGCGCATCCGCGACGACCAGTCGGTGGAAGCCCTGCCGGTCGACGACCGGTTCTGGCCACGACTGGTCAGCGGCGAACTCGGCGACTTCCACCGCGAGCACCTGGTGGCGATGCATCACTTCGAGGGCGACTGGGGCACCTGGGAATGCCATCCACGGGGCGACGAGATCGTCTGCCTGCTGTCCGGCTCGGTCACCCTGGTGCTGCGGGAAGCCGGCGGCGAACGGGAAACCACGCTGTCGCGCTGCGGCGACTTCGCCTGCGTGCCGCGTGGCTGCTGGCACACCGCCCGCGTGCACGCACCCTCGTCGATGCTGTTCATCACCCCCGGCGAGGACACCGAGAACCGCGCCGGGGACGAGCTGGACCAGTGACCATCACCGCCTCGCCGGGCGGGGCATCGGTTCACGTCAGTAGAGCAGTCGTGGCAGCCAGGTGGCGATGTGCGGGACCAGCCAGATCAGGGCGACGCCGACCATCTGCAGGACGATGAACGGTGCGACGCCGCGGTAGATCTGCCCGGTGGTGACTTCCTTGGGCGCCGCTCCGCGCAGGTAGAACAGCGAGAAGCCGAAGGGCGGGGTCAGGAAGGAAGTCTGCAGGTTGATGGCGATCAGCACCGCCAGCCACATCGGATCGTGGCCCATGAGGATCAGCGGCGGCGCCACCAGCGGCAACACGATGACGGTGATCTCGACGAAGTCGAGGAAGAATCCAAGGACGAAGATCAGCGCCATGCAGAACAGCAGCGCACCGAAGGCGCCACCCGGCATGCCGGTCAGTATCTCCTCGATGCGCTCCTCGCCGCCGAGGCCGACGAAGACCAGCGAGAACATGCTGGCGGTGAGGATGGTGGCGAAGATCATCGCGGTGATGGTCAAGGTGGAATCCATGGCCGGCTTCAGCCGGGTGGCACTGGCCAGGCGCAGCAACGACAGGATCACCGCGGCCATGCCGACCAGCGCCAGCGCGGTGTAGCCGGCGGCCAGCAGCCAGTCCAGCACGGTGGTATCGCCGCGCTGCAGGCGCACCGGGAGCGTGCCGGCCGCCACCGCCAGCGCCACCAGCGCGACGGCCCCGGGCACGATGATGCGCGCGGCCACGCCGAGCCGCGAGCCGGCCATCAGCACCGCGCCCACCGCGCCCACCGAGGCCGCTTCGCTGGGGGTGGCGACCCCGCCGAGGATGGAGCCGAGCACGGCGACGATGAGCAGCACCGGCGGCACCACCGCGCGCACCACGTCCGCGGTGGCCGGCTTTTGTGCCGGCACCGACAGCGCCGGCAGGCTGTGCGGGGTGATGCGCGCGCGCACCAGCAGGTAGCCGATGTAGATGGAAACCAGCATCAGTCCCGGCACGAAGGCGGCGGCGAACACCTGGCCCACCGAGATGGTGTCGATGGTGAACTTGCCCTGTGCGAACTGGGCCTGCTGGTAGGCATTGGACATGACGTCGGCGAGGATGATCAGCAACGTCGACGGCGGGATGATCTGGCCCAGGGTGCCGGCGGTGCAGACGATGCCGCAGGACAGGCTCGGCGAATAGCGGTTGCGCAGCATGGTGGGCAGGGCGATCAGGCCCATGGCCACCACGGTGGCGCCGACGATGCCGGTGGAGGCGGCCAGCAAGGCACCGACCAGTACCACCGAGATGCCGAGCCCGCCACGCATGCGGCCGAACAGACGGCCCATGGTTTCCAGCAGGTCCTCGGCGATGTGGCTTTTCTCCAGCACCACGCCCATGAACACGAACAGCGGGATGGCAATGAGGACGTCGTTGGTCACCAGGCCGAAGACACGCTGGCCGAGCGCGCCGAGCAGGCCGGGATCGAACTGCCCGGTGAGCGCGCCGAGCCCGGCGAACAGGGTCGCCACGCCGGCCAGGGTGAAGGACACCGGGTAGCCGATGAGGATGCCGCCGATCAGCGCGGCGAACATGACGAGGTCCAGCGGCAGGGTCATTGCACGCTGCCTCCGCGCAGGCGGCCGAGATCACGCACCAGGTTGGCCACGCCCTGGATGATGAGCAGGATGCAGAAGGCGGCGACCAGGCTCTTCAACAGGAAGGAAGCGGGAATGCCGCCCACCGAGATGGGCCCTTCGAGAATCGACCATGCCCGGCGCACCGATGGCCAGGAGTAGACCAGCAGCACGGTCATCGAGGGCAGCAGGAAGAACAGGTGACCGGCGACGTCGATGCGCGCGCGGCCGCGCGCCGACAGCCGCGCGTAGAAGATGTCCACGCGCACGTGTCCGTCGACCATCAGCGTGTAGCCGGCGCCGAGCATGAACAGCGCGCCGTGCAGGTAGAGCACGCCCTCGTTGAGGGCGATGAAGCTGACGCCGTAGACATAGCGCAGGATGACCAGGGTGAACTGCAGCAGCACCATGGCCAGTGCGCACCAGCGCACCGTTGCACCGACGGTGCGGTTGATGGTGTCGACGCGGTCGGAAAAGGTCTTCATGGTCCGTGTCCAGCCACGCGGGGCGGTCCGTGGCAACGGACCGCCCCGTGTTGGCGCCGACGCGCGACGGGTGGGCGCGCGATCAGTACTTGTAGTCGAGTACGCGTGCGTTCATCTGGCCGTTGTCCGCGTACACCATGTACTCGGACACCGACTTGCGGTAGGCAAGGAAGCTCTCGGTGATGCGGCGCACCAGTTCGTCGTCGTCCTCGCGCAGTTCCGCCATGACTTCGCCGGCGGCATTGCCCATGGCCACCATGACGTCGTCGGGCAGCTTCTTCACCTGCACGCCCTGCTCCGCCACCATCTGCGCCAGGGCCAGCGCATGCTTGGTGGTGTACTCGGTCCAGACCGGGTTGTAGAGACTCTCGCAGGCGAAGCTCACCGCCTGCTTGAGATCATCCGGCAGGGCGCTGTAGGCGGCCATGTTGACACCGCACTCTTCCGCCGAGGACGGTTCGCCGACACCCGGCCAGTAGTAGTTCTTGGCCACCTGGTAGAAGCCCAGCGCACTGTCGGTCCACGGGCCGATGAACTCGCCGGCATCCAGGGCACCGGACTGCAGCGCCTGGAACATGTCGCGTCCGCCCATGGCCTGCACCGCCATGCCGATCTTGGCGCACATCTCCGAGGCCAGGCCGGTGGTGCGGAAACGCAGACCCTTCAGGTCGTCGATGGAGTTGATCTCGTTGCGGAACCAGCCCTGCCACTGCGGGCCGGAGTTGCCGCACAGGAAGGGCTTGAGGTCGAAGCGCGCGTACATCTCGTCGTACAACGCCTGGCCACCACCATGGGTGAGCCAGCCCACCTGCTCGTCGGCGCGCAGGCCGAAGGGCTGGGAGCCGAACAGCAGGATGCCCTTGGACTTCGAGCCCCAGTAGGCCGGCACCGCGTGGTAGAGCTCGGCGGTACCTTCGGAGACGGCGTCGAAGACGCCGCGGCCGGGCACCAGTTCACCGGCGGCGAACAGCTTCACCTCGATGCGTCCACCGGACAGCGCGGTGATGCGATCGGCCAGCATCTGTGCCGCTACGCCCGGTCCGGGCAGGTTCTTCGGCCAGGCGGTGACCATCTTCCACTCGCGCTTGTCCTGGGCAATGGCCGGCGCGGCGAGTGCGGTGGTGGCGACCGTTCCGGCCGCGGCGGATTTGAGAAAACGACGTCTTTGCATGATGACCTCCAGGTTATCGGGATCGATGTTCGAATGGTCCACCCGTGGTTGTTGTCCCTCGGCTACCGTCGGCTACAGGTCGATGGCGCCGAGGTTGAGACCCTGCTTCTTGGCCCAGTCCTTCGCGTCGCGGTAGCCGGCATCGGCATGACGCATGACACCGGTGGCCGGATCGTTCCACAGCACCCGCGCGATGCGCCGGTCGGCCGCCTCGGTGCCGTCGCAGACGATCACCACCCCGCTGTGCTGCGAGTATCCCATACCGACGCCGCCGCCGTGATGCAAAGATACCCAGGTGGCACCGCCGGCGGTGTTCAGCAGGGCGTTGAGCAAGGGCCAGTCGGAGACCGCGTCGGAACCGTCCATCATCGACTCGGTCTCGCGGTTGGGACTGGCCACCGAGCCGGAGTCGAGATGGTCGCGACCGATCACCACCGGTGCCGACAGCTCGCCGTTGCGCACCATCTCGTTGAAGGCCAGGCCGAGGCGGTGACGCTGGCCGAGCCCGACCCAGCAGATGCGCGCGGGCAGCCCCTGGAAGGCGATGCGCTCGCCGGCCATGTCCAGCCAGTTGTGCAGGTGCGGATCATCGGGAATCATTTCCTTGACCTTGCGGTCAGTGCGGTAGATGTCCTCCGGGTCGCCGGACAGGGCCACCCAGCGGAACGGGCCGACGCCGCGACAGAACAGCGGACGGATGTAGGCGGGTACGAAGCCGGGGAAGTCGAAGGCATTCTCCACCCCCTGGTCGGCGGCCTGCTGGCGGATGTTGTTGCCGTAGTCCACGGTGGGGATGCCCTGCTGGTGAAAGGCCAGCATGGCCTGCACGTGGGTGGCCATGGTCTTCTTCGCCTCCGCCGCCACCCGCTGCGGGTTGGCCTCGATCTCCTCGCGCCACTGCGCCATGCTCCAGCCGGCGGGCAGGTAGCCGTGCACCGGGTCATGCGCAGAGGTCTGGTCGGTGACCAGGTCCGGGCGCACCCCGCGGCGCACCAGCTCGGGCAGGATCTCGCCACCGTTGCCGACCAGGCCCACCGACACCGCCTCGCCCCTGGCGCAGGCGTCCTCGATCATCTTCAGCGCCTGGTCGAGGCTGTCGGCCTTGCGGTCCAGGTAGCGGGTGCGCAGGCGGAAGTCGATGCGGCTCTCGTCGCACTCGATGCACAGGATCGAGTAGCCGGCCATGGTGGCGGCCAGCGGCTGGGCGCCACCCATGCCGCCGAGGCCGGCGGTGAGGACCCACTTGCCCGCGGTATTGCCGTCGAAGTGCTGGCGGCCTGCCTCGACGAAGGTTTCGTAGGTGCCCTGGACGATGCCCTGGCTGCCGATGTAGATCCACGAGCCGGCGGTCATCTGGCCGTACA
>CAYGJZ010000020.1:0-2341 GCA_964350265.1 uncultured Gammaproteobacteria bacterium
TCGTCGTCTGGCGACCCAATGAGCCACTGGCAGAGCGAAGAACAGGGGTTTGCTGCGGCGGGTTTGCGCGGCCGGGGCTACTTCGACCACGCGGTCGTCGAGCTGGCCAAGGGCTATCCCGATGCGCGGCTGCTGCTGGAGCGGCGGGGTGTACCCGGGGACGAGGTGGCGGCGGGTTCGTTGTTTCAATTGAACCTGTATGCCAGCGAGATCGGCGATTTGCCGTCGGCGCTGTTCGCCGATCGCTCGGTGAACTGGCATGGCCAGGGGTTCGGGCGGGACGGGCTGGTGGCGGCGGCGGGGGTGTTCGTGGCGGGCGATGGGCTGGCGATGGTGACCCTGCTGCAGTCGGACCTGGTGCAGCAGGTGCATCGCTCGGCGGCGTGGAAGTCGGTGCGCTCGCGGATCGAGAACCGCTTTCGCGCCTGGCCGATGATGGCGCTGCAGGCGGTGCTCGCGGCCTGCCTTGCGCGGGGCCTGTCGACGTTGCTGGTGCCGGATTCGCGCACCATTACGGGGGCATTGCGCAGGGCGGTGGATGGCCGGTTGTTCGCGCGGGTCTACGACGCGCCGGCGCAGGCACTGGGGGCGACGTCGGTGATACACCACGGTTGTCGCTACTGGCGGCTGCGCCTGGACGATGCGCTGCGTGCGCGGCTGGGTGGCTACCTGGAGGTGGAGGAGCCGGCCCGGTTGCCGGGGAAGACGGTGTGCATCTTCCACGATATCGAGGAGGACGTGGATGCGCCGACGTCGGCGGCCCAGTGCCGTGCGCAGTTGGCGCGGATGCTGGCGGTGGAGCGCGACCACAACGTGCGCGGGACCTACAACGTGCTGGGCACGATCTTTCCCCGGGTGGCGCCGGCCATCGCCGCGGACGGGCATGAGCTGGCCTTTCATTCCTTCGACCACGACGTGGATCGTCACGACCAGTTGCCCCGGGTGCGCGAGGTGGACCTGCAGGTGAAGGGCTACCGCCCGCCGCGTTCGCTGATCACGCCGGAACTGTCGCCGCGCAACCTGGCCTGGTGGAACTTCGAGTGGCTGGCGACGTCGGCCTACAGCCTCGGCCGGACGGATCCCTTCGTCGTCGACGGCATAGCCCACCTGCCCATCGATACCGACGACTATGCCCTGTTCACCGGGGAGATCGACTTCGAGCGCTGGTTCGACCGCCTGCTCGGCGAGATTCGACGCCGGGACTTCGTCGCCTTCTCCCTGCACGACTGCTATGCCGGGCACTGGCTGCCGCGCTACGACGCCATGCTCGAGGCCATCGGTGCCCTGGCGCGGACGGTGAGCGCCGACGAGGTGGCCGGGGCCATGTTCGTCGAGGCGGCACAGGCAAGGCGACGCCCGCTCGTGGACGCGGGGACGTTGGCCGCACCACGAGCGGTGGCCGGCTCGTGAGCGGCGGGCCGGGTGTGCCGACGGTGGACCTGGCGGGTCCGGCGGGCGTGGACTACCTGGCCATGTATCACCAAGGCTACCTGCTGCTGCGTGGCCTGGTGCCGAGGCAGGCGGCGGAGGCGATCCGCCAGTTGGTGGATGCCGACCCGTCGGTGATCGCCGACGACCCGGTGCTGCGCGCGGATTCCTACTGTCCCGCGCTGCGCGAGCATCCGCTGCTGCTCGGCGTGGCCAATGCCGCGCCGCTGCGCGCGGTGGCCGATGCCTTGCTCGGCGCGGGCAACACGTTGCCGGTGTCCCGGGTGCAGGTGGCCCTGCGTCATCCCGGCAACCCGGGGGATGCCTCGAAGACCGGCATCGGCCATGTCGATGGCCTCGGCACGGGCATCAACGGCATTCCCGGCGGTGCCTACCAGCGGGGCTTTTCCCTGGTCGCGGTGCTGCTGCTGTCGGACTGCCCGCGCCAGGACATGGGCAACTTCTTCGTCCATCCCGGTTCCCACCGGCGGGCCGGCGACTACCTCGCCCTGCGCGGACAGCGCTTCACCGGTGCGGGGCTGGCCGCCTTTCCCCGGGCCGAACCGTTGATCGCCGCCGCCGGCGACGTGGTCTTCACCAACCCGCTGTGCGTGCACGGCGCCGCCGCGAACCGTTCGTCGTCACTGCGCTACGCGGTGGTCATCCGCTTCAAGCACCGTGACCGTTGCCATGCCGTCGACGGCGATCCGTCGCTGCTGGCGACGCTGGATCCGTGGCAGGGCTGGGACGGCCTGCGCGCGGCCATCGGCGAGGCAGCGGGCGCAAAGCGCTAACGCCTGGCTAGCGCTTGTCTAGCTCTTGGCGCGCACCTGGCCGATGGTCTGGCCATACCAGCGCCCGTGCTTTTCGCGCACGGTGGTGCGCTGCTCGTCGGGCAGGGCATGCTTGTCGA
>CAYGJZ010000020.1:2441-34132 GCA_964350265.1 uncultured Gammaproteobacteria bacterium
CCGTGCTTTTCGCGCACGGTGGTGCGCTGCTCGTCGGGCAGGGCATGCTTGTCGAGGATGCGTTCGAGGTTGTCGAGCTGTTCTCCGGCCGGGCGCAGGCTCAACCGCCAGTCCTCGTCGTGATCGCGGTAGTGGTAGAGCACCTGCTCCACCACGCGCACGCTGGCACCGCCCTCGATCAAGGTCCACAGCAGGTCGTAGTCGTCCGGGCCGGTGGCGCCGACCCGGGTGTCGACACCGCCGGCGGCGAGCAGCACCTCGCGGCGGAAGAGCAGGAAGTGGCCGAGGTAGTCGGCCTTCTCCTGGGCGCTGCCCAGGGCCGCCAGCGCCTCGTTGGTCTCGCTGCCGCGCTCGATGACACGGCTGCCGTCGGCGTCGTGGATGGCCATGCGGGTGCTGACGATGTCCTCTTCGTGCGCCAGGCACCGGGCCACCGCCTCCGTCGCCAGCCAGTCGTCGGCAAGCAGGAAGCCGACCCGCTCGCCACGCGCGTGCGCGATGCCGAGATTGAAGGCACAGGCATAGCCGCAGGTCTCCGGCGCCACCAGGATCTCGAGCCGGTCATGCTCGCGGCGCAGCGCGTCGAGTACCTCGTGGTTGTCGCCGGGGGTGTCGTGGGAGGCAACCACGATCACCTGGCAGGGCTCGGTCTGCGCCAGTGCCGAGCGCACCGACTGCGCCAGCCAGGCGGGGTGCTGCACGCGCAGCGGGATGACAATGGAGGCGCGGGTCGTATAATGAGGCATGGGATCGGGGTCCGGAGGTACAAGGCCAGCATTGCGCGGGCCGTCAGCGCGTGGTGCGGCAGCAGCGTCGACCAGCGAATCGCCATGCCCCCCCGTCCGCGTCGTCGTCCCCGTACGCAATGCCGAGCATACCATCGAGGCCTGCGTCGATTCCCTGCTGGCGCAGGACTACCCCGCCTCCCGTCGCCGCCTGGTGGTGGTGGACAACGCGTCCACCGACGGCACCCGCCAGCGGCTGCGTCGCTACGGTTCCCGTATCCACCTGCTCGACGAACCCCGCCGCGGCCGCTCGGCGGCGCGCAACCGCGGCCTGCGCGACGGCGATGAGCCACTGGTCGCCTTCATCGATGCCGACTGCGTGGCCGAGCCCGGCTGGCTGTCCGGCCTGGTCGACGGCTTCGACGACGACGCCGTGGGCATGGTCGGCGGGCGCATCCGCGCACTGCGCGGCGACCATGCCGTGCAACGCTACGGCGAGGCCATCCACGACCACGACAAGGCCATCAACGAATACCACCCGGCCTACGTCATCTCCATGAACGCGGCCATCCGCCGCAGCGTGCTCGACCACGTCGGCGCCTTCGACCCGCGCTTCGTGCGCGGCGAGGATGTCGACCTGTCCTGGCGGGTGGCCCGCGCCGGCTTCCGCTTTCGCTATGCCCCTGCCGCGGTGATCTATCACCACAACGAGGACAGCGTGCTCGGGCTGTTCCGCGAGGGTGCCAAGCACGGCTACTACGGCGTGCAGCTCAAGCGTCACCATGACGGCTACCTGGGTCATGCCGGCCGCGCCCGCAACCGCCTCGGCAGCCTGCGCCGCGCGGTGGACAGCGGCCGGCACTGGCTGCGTGCCGGCGCCGATGGCGCCGCCCTCTACGACACCGTGTTCAACCTCGGCAAGAGCGTCGGCGGGCTGGCCGGCTCGCTGCGCTTTCGCTACTTCGAGATCTGATGAACGCCGCCCCGGGGAACGTGTTGCTGGCCTGCTTCGAGCCCCCCGGCTACGGCGGTGCGTCCACCTCCGGCTACCAGTTGTACCGCCGGCTGCGCGAATGCCTGGATGCGCGCTACCTGAACCTGGTCAGTGCCGACGACCTGGCGCGCTTCCAGCGCGATCTCGGCGAGGACGTGCTCAACCCCGAGGCACTGCCCGGTGTCGACACCTTCGCCCTGGGTCGGGCCACCTACCAGGCCCAGCCCGGGCTCGCCGAGGCCATTGCCGCCCACGTGCCGGTCCTCGTGCTGGCCATCGGCTACATCGCCGCCCACGTCGTCCGCCAGGCCAGGCCGGACCTGCCGATGATCGTGCTGGCCACCGGCTGCCAGCAGGTCAAGGATGCGCTGGCGGCGGGTGCCGCCGACGTGCAGAGCCTGCTGGCCGGCGACGCGGCGCTGCCCGCGGGCAACGACATCGAACCCCGTGCCCTGGCCGGCGCCGACCTGGTGGTGGCCCATTCCGATCTCGTGCACCGGCTCTACCGCCGCTGCTTCCCGGCCCTCGGCGATCGCCTGCACCCCGAGGTGCTGTGGTTCCACGACTGGATCCACGGCGCCGCGCTGCGTCAGCGCGCACTGGCGCGACCCTTTGCCGCGCGCGACATCGACCTGCTGTTCGTGGCCAGCGACTGGGCGCGGGTGGAGAAGAACTACTCGCTGCTCGCCGACATCGTCGCGCGCCTCGCCGGCCGCGCCATCCACGTGGTCGGCGCGGTGCCGCGGACCTTGCCCGGGGTGGTGCACCACGGCCTGCTGGCCCATGCCCAGACCCTGGCCCTGATGGGGCGGGCGCGGGTGCTGGCCTGCCCGTCGTCCTTCGATGCCGCGCCGGGCATCCTGTTCGAGGGCGCGGCCATGGGCTGCAACCTGGTGGCCTCGGCCAACTGCGGCAACGTGCAACTGTGCCCGCCGATGCTGCAGGTGCGCCGCTACCACGCCGACGGCTTCGTCGACGCCATCCTCCCCGCCCTGGCCCGGCCATGGCCGGCACGCACCGCGGCCTTCGACGAGGCCGCCGGCTTCGATCGCCTGCTGTCCCTGCTGACCGCCTTCCCCCGCCAGGCCGCGCTGCCCGGCGCGCAGGCGCTCTGAGCCGATGACGCGGCGCTACTTCTGCGAGGAGCCCTGGGTGGGCATCTTCAGCATTCGCACCGATGGCGAGGTCATTTGCTGCCCGTGCTATGCCAAGGTGCCCCTCGGCAACATCCGCGAATCCTCCATGCAGGCGCTGTGGAACAGCGAGGCCATCGTCGAGATGCGGCGCAGCTTCGCCCGCGGCGAGCTGCCCGCCGCCTGCCGGGACCAGCTCTGCCCGCCGGTGCTGGACCCGGAGAACCACAGCGCCCAGGACCGCGAGCCCGACGACGGGGGCCGGGCATGAGCCTGCCGATCACGCCGTCGCCGGACAACGTCTTCTTCTTCTGGGGCGGCGATCCCGCCGGCCGACTGGCGCAGATCAACCTCGCCATCGCCTCCTTCCGCCGCCACAACCCGGACAAGCCGCTGTTCCTCTTCAGCAACGATCTGGAGCTGGCCGACCTCGACCAGGCCGCCCGGCGCGATCGCGGCTTCCGCCTGCTGCGCTGGACGCCGCACACGCTGGTGGAAGGCACCGAGTTCGCCGCGCGGGCCGGCGAACTCGACCCGGATTTCATCGCCGCGCGCCACGACGGCGACATGTCCACCTGGATCATGTTCAGCGACTTCTTCCGCTACCTCGTGCTGTGGCGCTTCGGCGGCAGCTACGTCGATCTCGACGACGTCAGCGTGCGGCCGCTGCCGGCCGGGCGCAACCTGGTGCCCGCGACGCTGCCGGTGCGGCACGAGGTCGAGGACGGCTTCGGCGCGCTGGCACCACGCCGCGACGACCACGGCGCCCACGGCCACCAGTACCTGCGCCTGGGCACCGACCCGCTGGTGCGCTTCACCCCCGGCAACGCGTTCCTGCGCCGGTGCCTCGCCCATGCCCTGGCGCGGCCGCCGGCGCTGGCCGGCGCGCGGGTCATGACCGAGACCTACGCGGCCATGCCGCGTTGCCCGGACATCACCCTCGGCGCGAACATCGACATGATCCTGCATCCCGGGGCGGGACTGCCCGGCTGGGTGGCCGCGCGCCTTGGCTGGGAATCCGCCTGGTGGTGGTCGATGCTGTCGACGGCGGCGTTCGCGGAACGCTGGCAGGCGCTGTTCCGCCTCGGCACCTTCTGCGTGGTCAAGAACCACGAGTGGCGCTGGCAGGGCGAGACCTCGACGCCGGCCCTGCTGGCCAGCCATGCCTGCGTCGCCGAATGCCGTGCGCGGGTGTCGATGCCGGCCGACCGGGTCAGCGTGATCATCCCGGCGCACCGTCCGCGCTTTCTCGCCGATACCCTGGCCGCCCTGGCGGCCCAGCACGATCGCCGCTTCGAGGTCATCGTGGTGATGAACGGCCCCCGCGACGAGGCCGTCGCCGCGCTCGTCGCACGGCATGCCGATGCCCTGGACGTGGTCCTGCACCACGAGCCCCGCCTCGGCCTGAACATCGCCCGCAACGCCGGCGCCGAGCGCGCCCGGGGCGGCATCCTCGCCTTCCTCGACGACGACTGCGAGCCCGCGCCCGGCTGGCTGGGCGCCGTCCGCGCCCGCTTCCGGGAAGACCCGGCGACGGCGGTGATCGGTGGCCGGGTGCGACTGAAGTTCCGTCGTCCGCCGCCGCCCTGGCTGGCCGGACCCTTCCGCGCACTGCTCTCCGAGCTCGATCCCTCCCCGGGGTCGGTGCCGGAGAGCGCGCTGGTCGGCGCCAACTTCGCCGTCTCCCGCGCCGCCTTCGACCTGGTCGGCGGCTTCGACGAGGCCATCGGCATGCGTGGCCGCTCCGGGCCGCAACTGTGCAACGACGAGATCGCGTTCTGCCTTCGCCTGGCCCGGGCCGGGGGCCGGGCGCCGTGCTTCGTCCCGGCCATGTCGGTGGACCACCAGGTCGGGCCGGAGCGTTGCAGCATCGGCTACTTCCTGGGTCGCCAGCACGGCCAGGGGCTGTCCGATGCCCGGCTGCTGCTCGAGCACGGCCGCCGTCTGTACCCCGAGGTGCTGGAGAAGCTCGAACGCCACCTGTACGATCCGGGCGGGTGGCCGGACCTGGCGAGCGCGGACGCGGACCTCGACGGCGGGGACGCCGGGCTTGCCGACGAGCATGCCGCCCGCCTGCGCATCGCCTACCTGGCCGGTCTTGCCGAGGGCTGCCTGGAGGCGATGGACGATGCCCGCCTGCGCGCTGCCTGCCAGCGCTATGCCCGCGCCGGGGAACGATTGCTGGCGCGCTGGCAGCACCAGGGCGCGGGCGCGGCGCAGGTGCTGCGCACCCTGGTCCGCTGGCAGCGCCATGTCAGCGCGCGCAAGCGCCACCGCCACCACGCCGAGATTCGGCCGCAGGCCATGCTCGGCCGCGTCGCGCTGCTGCGGGCGGCATCGCCGCCCACCGATTCCACCGCGGCCATCGCCGTCGCCCAAGCCGGAGGATCCCGATGACCCCTGCCCGTGACGCCAGCGCCGGCGACGCCCGCGTGGCCAGCATCCGCGACGACCTGCAACGGCGCACTGCCGTGGTCGGCCACCTGCCGTACTACTACCACGTGCACCTGCACATGCCCTGCAACCAGCGCTGCATCATGTGCGTGCCCAGCGGTCATCACCCCAGCGCCAGCCTGCCCTACGAGGACTTCCTGGCCCTGTTCGAGTCGATCCGGCCACATGCCGAGCACATCACGCTGATCGGCGGCGAGACCCTGCTCTACCCGCGCATCCTCGACGTGCTCTCGCTGCTCGCCCGTCACCCGCTGGCGGTGACCATCAACACCAATGCCACCTTGTTCGAGCCGCCGGTGGTCGAAGCCCTGAACGGTCTCCACGAGCTGCACCTGAAGTGCTCCATCGACGCCGCCCACCGCGCGCTCTACCACCGCATCCGCGGCACCGACGTGTTCGACCGGGTGGTGGACAACATCCGCGCCTTCGCCCGTGGCGCCGCGCGGCGACCGGGCATCAAGGTCATCCTGGTCTACGTGGTGATGAAGGAGAACCTCGACGACGTGGTGCCCTTTATCGAGCTGTTCGCCGACGAGGCCATCGAGCGCATCGAGTTCCACCCGGTGCGCCACGTCGGCGACTGGGTGGTGGAGAACCGCACCGGCTGGACCTTCCGCGGCGCCGAGCAGGTCTGCGAGGCGGTGGCCGGGGAGTACAACACGGTGATCGCCCGCGCCCGCGAGCGCGCCCGCGAGCTCGGCGTACCCATCGAGACCCACCCGATGCCCGGGGCCTGAGCGCCGTGTTCCTGGTCGGCGGCGCCGCCTACAGCGGCACCACCCTGCTGGCGGTGCTGCTCAACCAGCCGGGGGTGACCTGCCTCAACGAACCGGACTTCCACGACCCGGCGCAGAACCACAACGGCCTGCCGGTGCTGAAGGCGCAGTACCCGGGCATCACCCTGCCGTCGCCGGAGGACCGCGTCCTCGACATCGACGAGGCGGTGGCGCTGATGTCGCGCTGCCAGGCACTGATCGCGCCCGACCGGCTGTCGGCCAAGTTCTGCAACCGCACCTTCCTCGACTATGCCCGGGTGTTCCATCGCCTCGGCCTGCCCGTGGTCGCCATCGTGCGCGACGTGCGCGATGCGCTGGTGCGGCCGTTGCTGCCCTACGTCGGCGGCGAGGCTGGCCTGGTGGCGCGCTACCGGGAGATCTGGGCCGAGCGACACCGCTTCGACGCGGTGATCCGCTACGAAGACCTGGTCGCCGACCCGGCCGCGGCGATGGCCCGCGTCGGCGAGGTGGTGGGCTGTACGCTGGCCACCCGCGAGCAGTGGTCGGCGGAGGAGATCAGCGAGGCGATGATGTACCCGCGCTATCGCCACTACCTGCTGCAAAGCGGCAGGGTGTCCGATGCCCGGGTGGGGGTGTGGCGGCGCAGCGGCCGGCCGGTATCCGACGCCGCCCAGGCGCTGGCCACGGAGATGGGCTACGACTGACGGCTCAGCCGGTCCAGCCGTGCCGGCGGAAGAAGTCGACGTAGCCGGCCAGCAGGGTCTCGGTGTCCCAGTGTTCCTCGAAGTGCCGGCGGGCGCGGTAGCGGTCGCAGTTGGCCACCACCCGTTCCATCACCTCGCCGAAGTTGCCCTCGTTGGCGAACTCGCCGGTGACCCCGGGCACGATGAGATGGTGGCCGCCGAGCATGTCCTCGTTCATCACCAGCGGCAACCCGGCCGCCACGCATTCCCACATCGCCGCCGGGTTGGAGGTGCGGTCCCCCGGGTAGACGGCGATGCGCGAGGTGGCCAGCAGGTCGACCAGGTCCACGGTGTTCAGGGCGCTGCGGGTGATGGCGACGCCGGACAGGTCCAGCTCGTCCTCCTCCACCGGGTGGAAGTGGCCATGCAGGTGGCTTCGGCGCACGGCATCGATGACGATGTCGTGTCGCTTCTCCGGGTGCGGCCAGGCCAGGTAGACGAAGTCGCGTACCTTGCGCGCGCCGTTCGGCGCGATGCGGCGGGTGTTGACCACCGGGATGTAGAGCATGGAGCGGTGGTCGAGGAACTCGGTGCTGTCCACCAGGTAGCACTCGGCACCGTGGTTGGACGCATCCGGCAGGCCGGCGCGCAGCGCCGCCACGTGGACGCGGAAGCAGCGGCCCTCGAGATGCTCGAGGATGGGCATGCCGTGACGGCCGTGGTTGACGATGAGATCCGGCGCACCGGTTCGGCGGATGTAGGCGAAGGCATCCTCGGCATTGGCGAAGTTGACCCGCAGCACGCCCATGTAGTGCCAGGACACGCCGCGGGCGGTGGCCGGGGTGGTGGCGTCCGGGTCGGCGAAGTTCCAGAACTCGATGCGGCTGGCGATGCCGATGTCGCGCAGGTAGACGCCGAGGGCATAGAGATGAAAGCCCCAGTCCACCTGGTAGTCGAACAGCGACAGCGACTGTTCCTGCGGCGGGATCGGGGTCTCGCGCCAGAAGCGGTCGTAGTCGTCCTCGCCGCCGCGCGGCGGCCCGAAATTGCAGATCACGATGCGCATGGCGCTCCCCGGTTCAGGCGTCGATGCCGAAGCTGCGGCAGATCAGGCGACGGTAGGTGTCCATGCGCAGGTCCCAGGTATGGTGACGCACCACGTGGTCGATGGCGGCGCTGCGCGGCCAGTCGGCGTTGACCGCCTTGGCCACCAGCTCGGCCAGCATGTCGGTGTCGTTGAAGTCCGAGACGTAGCCCATGCCGGTCTCGGCGAGCAGGTGGTTGTTCGGCACCGGCGACTCGCTGACCACCGGCAGGCCGCTGCGCAGGTAGTAGTACAGCTTGCTGCTTTCGTTGTGCTGCACCGGGCCCTGGGCCAGCACCAGCCCCACCGCGGCATGGTAGTGGTAGTCCCAGATGCGATGGTGGTCGATGCCGCCGAGGCAGCTGACCACGTCGGCATCGATGCGGTCGGTGTCGCCGTTGCCGACCACGCACAGGCGGATGCCACGCGCCGCCAGCGCCGCGCCGACCTGGTTGAAGCGCTGCTGCCAGAACAGGTTCACCTCGCGCTGCTTGCCGGTGTAGAAGTTGCCGATGTACACCGCCACCGGCTGCGACAGCGCGGCATAGGGGTTCTGGCCCGGCGGCGGCACGTGCCGGTCCACCCCGGTGGGCACCATCAATACCTTGTCCTCGCAGCCGTGCTGGTCGCACAGCAGCACGCGGCTTTCGTCGGTGAGGATGGTGATGTAGCGCGCCCGCTCCACCAGTTGCCGTTGCAGCGCGTACAGCGCTTCGCGCTCGGCGCCGAAGAAGTGCACGCCGTCGATGCCGTCGCGGTCGCCCACCACCGAGCCGAGCTTTGCGATGAGGAAGGGGTGGTGGTCGCCGCCGTAGTCGCACAGCGCCTCGTAGCCGCTGTGGAACAGTGTCTTGACCACGTGGTAGTCGTCCCAGTTGGCCTTCGAGGCGGGCACGATGCGCAGGTTCGGGCCGGGCCGGGCGGCCTCCTCGCCGTCGGCCACGATGACGTCCACAGAGAAGCCGGCGGCGGCCAGTTCCTCGGAAACGCGCAGCCAGCGCACCACCGACATGTCGTGGGGCTTGAGGGTGTGCAGCGGCGCCTTGCGGTAGACGACGGCGATGCGGATGGCCGCCAGCGACGCCAACGGGCTACGGTCGATCGTCTGCGGGCGACAGCGCTCGTCGGCCGTGAGGAACATGGGGTCGCGCGGTTCCGTTATAGTGGTCGGGAATGAATCCCAGTATACCAGCAGCCGCGTTGCCGGGTCAGGACGCGGGCCGGCCACGCACGGTCTACGTCATGTGGCACTTCCCGCTGCTCAGCGAGACCTTCATCCAGCGCGAGATCGCCGCCCTCGGCGAACAGGGCCACGCGGTCACCGTGGTGGCCGATGCGCTGGTGGACTCGCCCCGGCTGCTCGCCCCGGCGCGACGGTTGATGGACGACGCCGTCGCCATCCTGCCGATGGACCGCGCGCGCCTGGCCGGCTACCTGCGGCAGTTCCGCCGTCGCTGCCCGGCGGTGCTGCGCGAGACCTGCCGCTACCTCGCGCGGCAACGCTACCACCAGCGCGAGGATGCCCCCTTCCGTCGCCACGTGCTGCACAAGACGGTGTACATCGCCGGGGTCTGCGCCGAGCTCGGCGCCACCCACCTGCATGCCCCGTGGTCGGACCTGAACGCCGTCACCGGCGGTCTCGCCGCGGGCCTGCTCGGTCTGCCCTTCACCGTGCAGGCGCGCGCCCACGACGTGCACCGCACCAGCTACCTGCACGGCCTGGCCGACACCTTCCGCCGTGCCGAGGTGGTGATCACCAACACCGGCTACAACGCCCGCTACCTGCGTGCGACCTACGGCGACGCCATTGCCGAGCTGGTGCAGATCTACAACGGCCTGCCGCTGGCCGGCTTCCCGGTCCGCGCGCCGCGGGCGGTGCAGGGTCGGCCGCTGCGACTGCTGTGCGTGGCCCGGCTGATCGAGCAGAAGGGCATCGATGACCTGCTGCGCATTGCCGACGCCCTGGGTCGACGCGGAGTGGCGCTGCGGGTGGAAATCATCGGCGGTGCCGAGGAGGGCTGCGAGGCGCATGCCGAGGCGCTGCGGCAGTTGAGCGCGTCGCTGGGACTCGAGCAGGTGGTGACGTTCCTCGGCGAGCGCAGCCTGGCCGAGGTGGTCGAGGCCTGCCACCGCGCCGACCTGTTCGTGCTGCCCAGCCGCATTGCCGCCGATGGCAGCCGCGACATCATCCCCAATGCCCTGATCGAGGCCCTGGCCACCGGGCTGCCCTGCGTCTCCACCCGGGTCACGGGCATTCCCGAGATCGTCGAGCACGGCGTCAACGGCCTGCTGCGCGAGCCCGGCGACGTCGACGGCATGGCCGACGACATCGTCGCCCTGGCCACCGACCTGCCGCGTCGCCAGGCGATGGCGCGGCAGGGACGGGCGCGGGTGGTCGAGCGCTTCGACGTGGCCGCTAACGTGCTCCGCTACGTGGAGGCCTTCGCCGCGCTGCGCCGCGCGGCGAGCTAGCCGGGCAGGCAGTAGCTGGTCTTCACCCGGGTGTAGAAGTCGGCGGCGTAGCGACCCTGTTCGCGCGGGCCGTAGCTGGAGGCCAGGTTGCCGCCGAAGGGCACGTGGTAGTCCACCCCGGCGGTGGCCAGGTTGACCATGGTCATGCCGGCGGCGGCATGGCGGCGGAAGTGGCTGGCGGTCTTCAACGAGGTGGTGCAGATGCTCGCCGACAGCCCGTAGCGGGTGTCGTTGGCCAGCGCCAGGCCCTCCTCGTAGTCGTCGAAGGGAATCACCGCCGCCACCGGGCCGAAGATCTCCTCGCGGTTGATGCGCATGTCGTTGCGACTGCCCACGAACAGACCCGGGGCGAGGTAGTAGCCCTCGGTGGCCATCTCGCGGGCGCCGCCGCCGATCAGCTCGGCGCCCTCCTGGCGGCCGATGTCGAGATAGCCGAGGATCTTGCGGTACTGGTCCTCGTTGGCCACCGGGCCAAGCTCGGTGCGCTCGTCGAAGGCATGGCCCACGCGCAGCGTGCGCATGCGCTCGGCCAGTCGCTCGACGAAGTCGTCGTGCACCGAAGCCTGCACCAGCAGCCGCGACGACGCGGTGCAGCGCTGGCCGGTGGTGAAGAAGGCACCGTCCACGGCGCAGGCCACGGCGCGGTCGAGGTCGCAGTCGGCCATCACCACCAGCGGGTTCTTGCCGCCCATCTCCAATTGCACCTTCTTGCCGGAGGCGGCGGCGCGCTCGCGGATCATGGCGCCGGTGGCCGAGGAACCGGTGAAGGTCACCGCGTCGATGTCCTCCGACTCCACCAGCACGCTGCCCACCGCGCGACCGTCGCCGAGCACCAGGTTGACCACGCCGGCGGGCAGGCCGGCCTGCTGCAGCAGTTCCACCAGCATCACCGCGGTGCTCGGGGTGTACTCCGAGGGCTTGAACACCACGGTGTTGCCGTAGGCAATGGCCGGGGCCAGTTTCCATGCCGGGATGCCCAGCGGGATGTTCCACGGCGTGATCACGGCGATCACGCCCACCGCTTCGCGGTAGATGTTCACCTCCACGCCGTCGCGGATGGAGGGCAGCAGCTCACCGGCCAGGCGCAGTGCCTCGCCGGCATAGAAGCGGAAGATGTCGGCGGCGCGGTCGACCTCGCCGTTGGACTCGCGCAACGGCTTGCCTTCCTCGCGGGACAACGTCTCGGCGATGGACTGGCGATGGTGCTTGAGCAGGGTCGCGACCTCGTTGAGCACGTTGGCGCGCTGCTGGATGTTGCTGGCCGACCAGGCCGGGAAGGCGGCCCGCGCCGAGCGGATGGCGTCACGCACGTCGCCCTCGGCGGTGTTGCCGTACCAGGCGACGATGTCGCTGGTATCGGAAGGGTTGATGTTCGGCAGCTTGGCTTCGGTGGGTACCCAGGTTCCGTGGACAAGGGCGCTCAGGGTGCGGTGTTCACCGCCGGCAGTCGTGGACATGGTTTTCTCGTTCCGCGGGGGAATGCATGGAAGGAACGTGGTCGACGTTCCGGGTTCAGGGAAGCTTCTCGACGCCGCGTCGCGGCGGCGCGACTAGTCCGAGGTGGACAGTCGCTCGGCGGTATTCATCAACAGCGTGCGCACCTTCTCGCGGGCCAGCTCGGGCTGGCCGGCGGTGATCGCCTTGCAGACTTCCTCGTGCTCGGCCTGGGCCAGGTAGCGGCGCCGGTCCTGCTCGGCGGAGCGGGTCCGCGAGACGGTGATGTTCTGGTAGAAGAACTGGCTCAGGTAGTCGAACAGCGAGGCGTAGTGCGGGTTCTTGGTGGCGGCATAGATGCTGCGGTGAAACTCCAGGTCGGCTTCGACGCCCCGGTCGAGGTCGTTGGACTCGATGGCCTCGGCCATCTCGCCGAGGTAGCGGGTGAGCCGGGCGATGTCGTCGTCGTCGCGACGCATGGCGGCCAGCGCCGCGGCCTCGGTCTCGATGCCCATGCGCAGCTCGACGATCTTCACGATCTCTTCCGTGCTGTCCGGCTCGAGCAGCTTGAGGCGGAACGACAGGCGGCGATTGGAGCGCACGATGACGCCGATGCCCTGGCGCGAATCGAGAATGCCCTCGGCCTTCAGCCGCGACACCGCTTCGCGCAGCACCGTGCGGCTGACGCCGAAGCTCTCCGCCATGTTCTGCTCCGAGGGCAGCACGTGACCCACCGCGTACTTGCGCGAGACGATCTCCTCCAGCAGCGCCTTGGTGACCTTGTCGGTGAGGTTGGAGCGGTCGCGGTTGACCAGCGCGTGTCTTGATATCGGGTTCATGTCGAGTGCGTGGCAGTCAGGCCGGGTGGCGGGTTCCCCGAGCGATTATAGAAGGCGCCGTTGACCGGCGGAATCGGTCGCCGGAAAGCGGCGGCGAACCACTGTATTTCGGTGGTCATCGCGGTCATCGGGTCACGAGAACAGCGGGAACAGCGGCTTGTGCCAGACGATGGCGATGACCTTGCCGAACATGAAGTACAGCACTGCCCAGGTGGCGACCAGGTAGACCAGCCGGGTGGGTATGCCGCAGCGCCCCCAGAAGTGCAGGTAGACGGCGACAAAGGCCAGGATGGCCACCACCTGGCCGAACAGCAGCGTGCAGGCGATGACCCCGGCGAGCAGGGCGAGCAGGGCGAAGTCCTTGCCGAGCAGGCCGGTGGGCGTGCGCTGGCCAAGGCCGCGGTTGCGCCCGAAGTACTCGGTGTAGATGCCAAGGGCCATCAGCACCAGCCCGGTGATCGACGCCACCAGCGGGAAGATGCTCACCGCCGCCGGCCATTCCATCGCCTGCACCGTGGTGTAGACCAGGGCGACGACGACGAAGGCGATCAGCAGGGCGTTGAAGCGACGGTCGGTTTCGCAGTTGCCTTCGGTGGCGGACGCCTGGCCGGCCGCCTGCGGAGCATTGCGCCGCTTGCGCCACAGGGCGCCGAAGATGGTCAGCGCCACCAGCAGCGCGATGGCCAGGCTGACCGGGCGCAGGATCCAGCTCATGCCGTGGGACTGGAAGCTGATGTGCAGGGCGTTTTCCATGATCGGGCAGAGGATGAAGCCGAGCACCACCGGCGGGCGCGGCCAGGCGGCCTGCTTCATCACGTAGCCGAGCAGGCCGGCGCCGAGCAGCACGTACCAGTCGCCGATGTTGCTGGTGCTGATCCATGAACCCATGAACAGGAACACGACGATGGCCGGCAGGATGTAGTGCGAGGGCAGGAACACCACCTTGGCGATCTTGCGCGAGAACAGCAGCAGCACCACCACCGCGAGGATGTTGGCGATGACCAGCGTCCACAACAGGCTCAAGGTCACGTTGAGGTTGGTGGTGAGCATCTGCGGGCCGGGGGTCATGCCCTGGATGAGGAAGGCGCCGAGCATGATGGCCATCGGCGCGGTGCCAGGCACGCCGAAGGCGATGGTGGGGATCAGCGCGCCGCCCTTCATGGCGTTGTTGGCCGCCTCCGGGGCGATCACGCCGCGGATGTCGCCCTGGCCGAAGCCGGACTTGTCCTTGGCGCTTTGCACCGCGTGGCCATAGGCGATCCAGTCGACGATGGAGCCGCCGATCCCCGGCAGCAGGCCGATGTACAGGCCGATGGCGGAACTGCGTACCGCCAGCCACCAGTTGCGCAGCACGTCGGTGATGCCGGTGAGCAGGCCGGCGCGGCTGTCGTCCTCGGCCACCTTCGAGATCGAGCCGCGGCTGCGCGCCACCTCGATGATCTCGGGAATGGCGAACAGTCCGAGCACCAGCGGCTCCAGCGGAATGCCGTTGATCAGGTAGATGGCGTCGAACCAGTAGCGCGGGATGGCCACCTGCTCGGCGTAGCCGACGGTGGCGATGAGCACGCCGATGCAGGCGGCGGTCAGGCCCTTGTACAGGGAGTTGCCGCTGAGCGAGCCGACCATGGTCAGCCCGAGCAGGCCGAGCATGAAGAACTCCGGCGAAGCGAAGGTCAGGATCAGCGGCTTGAGGATCGGCAGCGAGACGGCCACGCCGAGCGCGCCGAACAGGCCGCCGAAGGCGGATACGGTAAAGGCCGCGCCGAGGGCGCGCGAGGCCTGGCCCTTGCGGGTCATGGCATAGCCGTCGATCACCGTGGCCTGGGAGGCGGCGGTGCCGGGTATGCCGATCAGGATGGAGGGAATGGAATCGCTGGAACTGGTGACGGCATACATGCCCATGAGGAAGGCGAAGGCGGCCACCGGGTCCATGGAAAAGGTGAACGGCAGCATGATGGCCATGCCGACGATGCCGGACAGGCCCGGCACGATGCCGAAGTACAGGCCCAGTCCGACGCCGAGCAGCAGGTAGCCGAAGGTAGGCCACAGGAACAGGTTCTGCAGCGTGTCGATGGCCAGTTCAAGCATGGAATGGTGCCCCGTTGGACGTGGTGCGGCCGGTCTTCATCGAGCGGGCGCCGACCCGTTGCCCGGGCCGGCGCCGACAAGGAAAGGGGCGGCCGTGCCGCCCCTTGTCCCGGTCCTTACTCCACCGACAGGTACTTCTTGAGGTAGGTCTTGAGCCCCTCGTCGATCTTCGACAGCGAGCTCATCGCTTCCTCGCCGGAGGCGCCGATGGTCATGCGCGGTTCGATGCCCACGGTCTTCTCGTAGTCGGCGACGAACTCCGGGTCCTCGGCCAGTGCCTCGAAGGCGGTGACCATGTCGGCCACGGCCTCGTCCGGGGAATCCGGCGACATCAGGATGGTGCGGTAGATGGTTTCCATGATGCGGTTGATCAGGTCCAGCAACTCCCACTGCTCGCCGCTCGGGAAGGCGTCGGCGCCGAACTTGTGCTTGTAGACCTCGAGGAAGGTCGGCAGCTCGGGCATGGCCACGCTCACCGCGTAGTTCTTCTCGAAGCCGCCGTCGGCGGTCACCGAGTCGAAGGAGAACAGCGGAATCACCAGGCCGGGCTCGACCAGGGTCGGCACCACCGCGCCGCGATAGCCGGGAATGGAGATGTTGGAGAGCTGGACTTCGTCCTGCAGCATGGCGGTGTTGACGCCGCCGCCGCCCTTGTAGCCGGTCACCACCTGGCAGTCGATCTCGAGCAGGTCGACCACCAGCCGGGTGCGCACCGTCTGGTGAATGGTCGGCGAGTAGGTGCCGGCCTTGCAGTCCTTGGCATTGACGATGTCCAGCGGCGAGGCAAGGCCGTCACCGAGATCCTTGCGGGCATAGAAGATGGTCGGGTGGGCGATGCCTGCGATGTAGTCGAAATCGCTGTAGTCCACGCGCAGGCCGGGAGCGTCGATGATCTGGTCGATGGGGTTCCAGGTGAAGAAGCCCAGCGTCATGCCGTCCTTCTCGGCGGATTCGCCGAGGAAGTTGGAGGCGATGTTGCCGCCGCCGCCGGGCATGGCCTTGACGATGACCTGCACGTCTTCGCCGAGGTGCTTGCCCAGGTGCTTGCCGATGATGCGGGCCTCGATGTCATTGGCGCCGCCGGCCGGGTAGTTACCGACGATGGTCAGCGTCTTGCCGTCGTAGAAGGAGCCGAAGGCCGGCGCCGCGAACAGCTGGCAGGCGGCGAATGCCACCAGGAATTTCTTGAACTTGTTCAGTTTCATGCAGGTACTCCTCACTTGATTCAAGTGTTTAATGCATTGGTGTGAATCAGGAACTTCGGTGGTGAATCTGTCTGGGTGTCGGCCTCCGTTGTCTGCATGCCGGCATCGCCCGCGGGCGCCGACGGATGATCAGGAAATGGCTACAGGATGGTGGTCAGGTTCTTGGCCAGCAGCACGCTCTGGTCCAGGTGCACGGTGCGCGAGGCGATGCGGTAGACGCCGTCGGACTCGATCAGCGTGTCGCGGCGCTTGCCGACCAGGGTGGTGTTCTCGTCGTCGAGACGGTTCTTGTTGACCAGGAACTTGGTGGTCACCTGGATGCGTCGTCCGCCGGGGATGTCCTCGATCCCGGTGACCACCAGGTTGGTGACCAGGTGGGTGGTGCGGGAGACCGGTTCCTCGGACCAGTGGATGCCGGTCTCCATCTGCTTGACGCGCTTCTCCAGCGTCTCGCGATCCTCGTCGAACCAGTTGATGTCGGTACCCGCGGCGGTGAACTCCTGGTCGCGGCGGCCAACCTGCACGTTGCGCGCAATGGGCACGTGGTAGGTGCAGTCGTCGGTGAGCAGCGCGAGCCAGCCGCGGTAGTCGCGGTTGTCGAGCAGTTCGGCTTCCTCGTAGTAGAAGCGCTCGAGGGTCATCGTCAGGCGAATCTCTTCGTCGTTCATCGTGTTCGGTTCCTATGCGGTTCAGCGGGGCAGCAGGGCGTCCCAGGAGGACTCGCGCATGAAGTCGGCCCAGCGACGGTAGAAGGCGCGGGCATTCTCCTCGTTGTACTCGCCGCACTGCACCGCGGTCTTCAACCCTTCCACCGGGCGCGCATGGCCAAGACCCATCTGGTAGTTGAAGGTCTGCTGGCGGGCGATGGAGCCCTCGCTGCAGGCGGTGGCATAGCTCCAGTTCTCCATGTCGTCGGACTCGGTCATGCCGCCGGGGCCGGAATAGCGCATGTAGTAGTGGCGGGCCATGTCCTTGACCTCGTCCGGGGAGTCGCGGTCGACCAGGTAGATGCGCCACATCTCCATCTCGGTGGCGGAGATCGGGTGGGCCACGGCGATGGTGCGCGGCTGCTGGCCGTGGAAGGACATGTTGGGAAAGATGGTGCCCACGCGCATGGTCACGCGCATGCGGTCGCCGAGGTTGCGCACGCGGTCCTCGTGCACCTTGCGGTAGTAGTCTTCCACCACCTGGTTGCCCTGGAACACCGGGCGGTACTCGGCCTCGGCCCAGGTCGGCACCTCGCCGATCACGCCGTGGCCGAGCCTGGGGAAGCACAGCGTGGTGCGCGGCTGCAGCTGGTCGCGGCGGCCCTTGCCGCTCGGCGCGATGCCGGCCAGGTCCACCGAGCGATGGCTGATGTCGTGGTACATGTCGCCGATGAAGTTTTCCGGCGAGAACTTCCAGTTGCAGTTGACCCGCCACTTCTGCACGCCGCCGATCATCTGCGAGCCACCCTCGCTGCCGTCGCGGTGGTCCAGCGCGGCGTCGAGATAGAGTTTCATCTCGCCGAGATAGTCGAGGAAGTCCGGCGCATTCTCGTCCCAGCTCGCCCAGATGGTGCCCTTGTAGTTGATCACCTTCGGGCAGCGCACCAGGCCGTAGCGGCTCTTGTCGAGCTCGCCGTGATACCACTTGTCGAAGCCGGGCACGCCGGTCAGGGCGCCGGGCACGTCGGCGATCTTGCCGTCGATGGAGAAGCTCCAGCCGTGGTAGGGGCAGGTGAAGGCGCGGGTGTTGCCGTGCTCGTAGCGACACACCTTCATGCCGCGGTGGGTGCAGCTGTTGAGCAGCACGTTGATGCCGCCCTGCATGTCGCGCACCAGGATCACCGGGTCCTTGCCCATGCGCGAGGAGAAGAAGTCGCCGTTGTTGGGGATCAGGTCTTCGTGGCCGACGAACAGCCAGGCGCGGTGAAAGATGCTGTGCAGCTCCTGCTCGAGGATCTGCTCGTTGACGAAGATCTCCCGTCCGACCAGGCCGTGGTCGTCGTCGACCAGGCGGTGGTACTCGCGGCTGGAAAGGATGTCTTGCACGTTCATCATGTTCGTTCGCTCATCGGCTGGGGTTCGGCCGGCAGGTGCGCGGCGCGTTTGCCTGACAGGCGGCGTGTCGAACCGGTGCGCCCCGCGCCGATGATGTCCCCGCGGCGAAAGGGGCGAGCCGGTCAAGTTACCGTCACATATCAGATATCCTACAACTCAAATTTTTCGCTGTCAACGACAGGGTTTCTTCTCTAAGTCGTTGAATCAGCAACGGAAAAAGACAATGTAACCGGGCCGTGCCCGGCCTGCCGGGAGGCCGCCTCCGACCCTCTCGCCCCGCCGGCCGGGGCTGCCGGGACACGCTGCGCGCCCCTCGGCCCACCCCCTGGCAGGGTCCTAGGGCACACGGATCTTCTCCCCCGGCTCGACCAGGAATTCGAAGTCGCAGCCGGCATCGGCCTGGTTGACCTCGTCGAGGAACAGCTTGCGGTAGCCGCGCACGTCGAGGGGGTCGGCGGGCCGCCCGGGCGCCTGTTCACGGCGCCGTTGCAGTTCGGCGTCGTCCACCTCCAGGTGGATGCGGCCGGCGGCCACGTCCAGCTCGATGATGTCGCCGTCGCGGACCAGGCCGATGGCGCCACCGGCCGCCGCCTCGGGCGTGGCGTGCAGGATGATGGTGCCGAAGGCGGTGCCGCTCATGCGCGCATCGGACAGGCGCACCATGTCCTTCACGCCCTGGCGGGCCAGCTTGCGCGGAATCGGGATGTAGCCGGACTCGGGCATGCCCGGCGCGCCCAGCGGGCCGGCATTGCACAGCACCAGCACGTCGTCGGCGCGCACGTCGAGATCGTCGCTGTCGATGCGCGCATCCAGGTCGGCCAGGGAGTGGAACACCACCGCGCGGCCGCGGTGCTGCAGCAAATCGCCCTGGGTGGCCGCCACCTTGAGGATGGCGCCGCGCGGCGCCAGGTTGCCGCGCAGCACGCGCAGGCCGCCACGGGGCGACAGCGGCTTGTCGAAGGGGCGCACGATGTCCTGTGGCCACGGTGCCGGGGCCTGGTCGAGTTCCTCGCCGAGGGTGCGCCCGGTGACGGTGGGTGCATCGAGGTCGAGCAACGGGCGCAACTGGCGCAGGATCGGCTGCAGGCCGCCGGCGCGGTAGAGGTCTTCCATGTAGTTCTGGCCGCTGGGCTTTAAGTCCACCAGCACCGGGGTGTCCTCGCCGAGGCGGTCGAAGGCGTCGAGGTCGATCTCGATGCCGCAGCGGCCGGCCACCGCGGCCAGGTGCACCAGCGCGTTGGTGGAGCCGCCCACCGCGTGCAGGATGCGCAGGGCATTGCGGAAGGCGCCCGGGGTCATGATCTCGCGCGGCCTGGTTTCCGCCGCCGCCAGCGCCACCGCCTGGCGGCCGCTGGCCTCGGCATGGCGCAGGCGGTCGGCCATGGTGGCGGGAATGGTGGCGCCGCCGGGCAGCATCATGCCCATGGTCTCGGCGATCAGGGCCATGGTGCTGGCCGTGCCCATGACGCCGCAGGTGCCGGCGGTGGGCATCAGCGCATTGCCGGCGGCGTTGATCTCGGCGCTGTCCAGTTCGCCGGCCCGGTGCATCTGCCACAGCCGGCGGCAGTCGGTGCAGGCGCCGATGCGCTCGCCGCGGAAGCTGCCGGCCAGCATCGGCCCGGTGACCGTCATCAGCGCCGGCTTGGCCGCGCTGGCCGCCGCCATGAGCAGCGCGGGCACGGTCTTGTCGCAGCCGCCGATCATCACCACCGCGTCCATCGGCTGGGCGCGGATCATCTCTTCCGCGCTGATCGCCATCAGGTTGCGCAGGTACATGGAGGTGGGGTTGGAGAACGACTCGTGGATGGACACCACCGGGAACTCGATGGGCAGCCCGCCGGCCAGCATGACGCCGCGGCTGATCGCCTGCACCAGGTCGGGCACCGTGCGGTGGCAGCCGTTGTAGCCGCTGTAGGTGTTGGTGATGCCGATGATGGGCCGGTCCAGCGCGTCGTCGCTGTAGCCCATGGCCTTGATGAAGGCCTTGCGCAGGAACAGGGAAAACTCCGGGTCGCCGTAGTTGGCGAGTCCGCCGTGCATTCCTTTCTTTTGCGTGCTCAAGCGCCGTCCTCGTGGTTCGTTGTGGTCAGTTTCTTGTTCGTGTTCATTGGTCGTCGGCGAGGGCGACGATGTCCTGGGCGAAGACGGTCTGCTCCTCGTCGTTGACCAGCGCCGGGTTGGTCGGGTGCGACAGGTAGCGACAGAACAGCCACATGCCGTCGCGGGGGTTCTCCATCACTTCCACCACTGCGCCGTTGGCCATCTTCAGCCGGGTGCCGGCCTCGATCTCGATCAGGTTGAAGGTTTCAGCGGTCATTTCTTCTTGCACTCTCCGGGGTAGGCGCAGGCCACGGCCGCGCGATCTGCAACGTTGCCCGATACCGGGTCACTAGTAGTCGGCCTGTTCCGCGGGCACCCGCACGGTGATGCCGTCGAGCTCCTCGCGCATCTCGATCTGGCAGCTCAGGCGGCTGCGTTCGCAGACCTCCGGGGCGAGCTCGAGCAGCATGGACTCGGTGCCCTCGGCGGTGCCGACGCGTTCGATCCATTCCGGTTCCACCAGCACGTGGCAGGTGGCGCAGAGCAGGCCGCCGCCGCACTCGGCGACGACACCGTCGATTCCGGCCTGGCGGGCGCCTTCCATCAACGACCAGCCGTCGTCGATGTCGTGGGTCTCGCTGCTGCCGTCGGGGAGTAGGAAGGTGGCTTTGGGCATGTCGGTACTTCTTGGCTAGGGTTGCTCGGTGGCCGGCAACTCGCCGATGCCGGCCCGGCCGATGAGACGTTGGCCGCGAACGAAGGCGGCCGGGTCGCCCACTGCCTCGATGCAGGCCAGCGTGCCGGCCTGCAGGCGGTAGACGGAGAAGGCGCGCGGGTCTTCGCCGACCCGGTGCTGCTCGTCGGGCAGGCCCACCGCCAACTGGCCGGCCACCTGCAGCTTGACGCCCTCCTGCTCGGACCAGAAGTAGGGCGCGCGCAGCGCCGGCGGCGGCAGGCCGAGGAATTCGGCGGCCAGCAGGCGGGCCTGGGAGACGGCGTTGTGCACTGACTCCATGCGACGCGGCCGCTGGCCGCCGTCGGTCAGCGGGCGGGCACAGTCGCCGATGGCGTAGATGCGTCCGGGCACCGCGCACAGGTGGGTGTCGACGAGAATGCCGTCGTCGCAGGCCAGCCCGGCCTGCTCGGCCAGCGACGTGTTCGGCACCGCGCCCACCGCCACCAGCACGGCGTCCGCCGGCAGCACCTCGCCGGCGGTGGTCTCCACGCCGCTGACGTGGTCGTCGCCGAGCAGGCGGCGGGCGCCGCTGGCCAGGCACAGCCGCGTGCCTGCCTCGCGGTGCAGCGCGGCATAGGCCTTCGCCACCGCGGCGGAGACCTTGCCGGGCATCAGCGCGTCGGCGGCTTCGAGCACCGTCACGGTGGCGCCGAGGGCGCGGGCGGTGGAGGCGGCCTCCAGGCCCAGGTAGCCGCCGCCGATGACCACCAGGCGCAGGCCCGGTCGCAGCGCCTCGCGCAGGCCGAGGGCATCGCGCAGGTGGCGCAGGGTATGCACGCCGGCCAGCTCGATGCCGGGCAGCGGCAGGCTGCGCGCGCCGGCGCCGGTGGCCAGCACGCAGCGTTCGAAGGTCATGCTGCGGTCACCGACGACCAGGCGGCCGGCGTCGGCGTCCAGCGCGGTCACCGCGTGGCCGGTGTGCAGGCGCACCCGGTGCTTGTCGAAGAAGCTCTGCGCGCGCAGGGCGATGCGCTCGGCCGACACCTTGCCGGCCAGCAGCGTCTTCGACAGCGGCGGGCGGTCATAGGGCAGGGTATCCTCGTCGGAGACGAGGTCGATGTCGCCGGTGAAGCCCTTCTGCCGCAGCACCGTGGCCAGCTCCACCCCGGCATGGCCGGCGCCGATGATGGCCAGGTCGGTTCGATTCGGGATGCTCTGGTTCATCGGCGGTGCTCAGGCGCTGTCGGCGGCGTCGCCGGCGCGTGCCGGGGCGGCGTCGCGGCGCGGCGAGATCATCGCCGCCAGTTCCGCCGCGGTGGCGGCGACCTCGGCGCCGATGCGCGCGTACAGGTTCGGCGTCAGCCGGGACAGCGGACCGGTGACGCTGATCGCGGCGATCACCCGGCCGGCGCCGTCGCGCACCGCCGCGCCGACGGAGGTGACGCCGATCAGGTACTCGTTCTTGCTCACCGCGTAGCCGCGCTTGCGGATGCCCTCGAGTTCGGAGGCGAGCTTGCCGCGGTCGTTCGGCGTGAACGGGGTGTGCCCCTTCAGCGGCAGTTCGCGCAGCAGGTTTTCGCGGCGCTCGTCGTCGAGGAAGGCCAGCATGGCCTTGCCGGCGCTGCCGTAGTGCAGGTCCAGCGGCTGGCCAAGGTCCACCCGGCGACGCAGTTGGTGGCTGCTCTCGCACTGCTCGATGGCGATGCGACGGCTGCCCACCAGCAGCGACAGCACCGCGGTCTCCCCGGTGGACTCGCTGAGACCGGCCAACAGCGGCCGCGCCAGTGCCTGCAGCTGGGCATGCGGGTCGGCGCGGGCGGCCAGGGCGACCACGTCCGGGCCGATGGTGAAGCGCCCGCTGCGCGGGTCGCGCAGCAGCATGCCACGCCGCTCCAGCACGGCGACGATGCGGTGCACGGTGCTCAGCGTGTGACCGGTGCGCGCGGCGAGGTCGGTGAGGCTGATCGCCTCTTCCGCGCGGAAGCAGTCAATGATGTCGATGGCGCGTTCGATGGCCTGGCTCATGCGGCCGAAGCTCCTGCCGGGAATGTTCTCCGGCGCTTAGAAAAACGTGGTCAGGTTCTTGGCCAGCAGCACGTTCTGGTCAATGTAGATTTCCCGTCGGGCGATCTTCCAGCCGTCGTCCTCGCGGCGCAGGGTGTCCTGGCGCTTGCCCACGTACAGGTCCACCTCGTCCTGCATGCGGTTGCGATAGACGAAGAACCGCGAGCGTACCACCACCTTGCGTGCCTCGGCCGGGTTCGGGTCGGCCTCGACGATACGCACGTTGGTGACCAGGTGCGAGACCCGCGAGCGCGGCTCCTCGGCCCAGTGCAGCCCGGTGGCCAATTGCTTGACGCGCTGGGACAGGGTGACGAAGTCCTCGTCGATCCAGGCCGAGTCGACCTTCTCGCGGGACAGTTCCTCGTCACCCTTGGAGAAGGGCACGTTCCAGACCAGCGGCATCCAGTAGCGGATGTCCTCGGCGCACAGGGTCAGCCACTCGGCGAAGCGGCGCTCGTCGAGCAGGTCCGCTTCCAGGTGCAGGAAGTCCTCGACCTCGCGGTGCAGCAACATGCGGTCCATGGCGGCGGATCGATCACTGGCCATCATGCCTGCCTCCCTTCGCGCGCCGGGCGCATCAGTTCGTCCCAGCCACGGCCTTCCATGAACTGGCGCCAGCGACCGTAGAAGATGCGCGCGTTCTCCTCGGTGGTGTCGCCGCCGACCACCGCGTCGGTGAGGTCGGCCACCGGCTTCGCATAGCCCATGCCCATCTGGTAGTTGTAGGGGAAGCGGCGGGCAATGGTGCCCTTGCTGGCCTCGGTGGCATAGCTCCAGTTCTCCATGTCGTCGGACTCGGTCAGGCCGCCGGGACCGGAATAGCGCAGGAAGTAGTGGCGCAGCATGTCGCGCACCACCTCCGGCGCGTCCTTGTCCACCAGGTAGAAGCGCCACATCTCCATTTCCGTCGGCCCCTGGGGATGGAAGATGGCCAGGGTGCGTGGCTGGATGCCGTGGAAGGACATGTTCGGGAAGATGGTCGCGGCGCCGGTCAGCACGCGCTTGCGATCGCCGAGGTTCTTCACTCTTCGATCGTAGACCTGGCGGTGGTATGCCTCCACTTCCGGGTTGTGGGTATAGCCGGCCTTGTAGGACGACTCGGCATAGTGGGGCAGGGCGCCGATGACGCCGTGGCCGAGCTTGGGAAAGCCGATGATCAGGCTCTCGAAGTCCTCGGTGTCGCGGCGGCCGCGACCCGGGCTCGGGCCGATGCCGACCAGGTCCACCGAGCGGTGGCTGATGTTGTGGTAGTGATCGCCGATGAAGTTCTCCGGGGCGAACTTCCAGTTGCAGGGCACACGCCAGCGCTGCACGCCGCCGATCACCTCCGAGCCGCCCTCGCTGCCGTCGCGGTGGTCCAGCGCGGCGTCCAGGTACAGCTTCATGTCGCCGATGTACTCGAGGAAGTCCGGCGCATCCTTGTCCCAGCTGGCCCAGATCGAGCCCTTGTAGTTGACCACGTTGGGGCAGCGCACCAGTCCCCAGGCCTCCTTGTCGAGCTGGCAGCGATAGTGTTCCTCGTAGCCGGGCACGCCGACCAGTTGCCCCGGGGTCTTCGCCACCCGGTCGTCCACCGAGTAGCTCCAGCCATGGTAGGGGCAGGTAAAGGAACGCGCATTGCCCTTGTCGTAGCGGCACACCTTCATGCCGCGGTGCATGCAGCTGTTCAGCAGCACGTGGATCTTGTCCTGGCGGTCTCGGGTGAGGATCACCGAGTCCTCGCCCATGCGCGAGAGAAAGAAGTCGAAGGGCTTGGGAATCAGGCTTTCGTGGCCAACCAGCAGCCAGGCCCGGCCGAACACCTCGACCAGTTCGCGCTCGTAGATCTCGCGGTTGACGAAGACTTCCCGGCTGACGGTGCCGTCGGGCGACACCAGGTGCTCGAGGGAATCATTCCCCATCGCCATGTGCATTCCTCCTGGTCCGGACATCGGTAGGTTGTGAGTCGTTCGGGTCGGCAAAAAATTGGAAGAACGCTTCCAATTAGAGCCGGTTGGCGGACAACCTTACGCCGTCCATTCGCGCCGTGTCAAGATGTCGATGGCGTGCGAGGCAGGCAAGAATGTAGGGTAAAGATGTGGAAAAACAGCGATTTAAAGACATTGCACGACCTGCTTCGGGGCGGGCATCGAGTGCTTCTGTCGTTGCCAGGATGGATTATTGACAGGTTAACCGCTTATAGGATAACGTGACTTCGCCGCGATGTACTCCGGGTCCCGATCCGGCAAGCCTGCGGCCAGCGAGCGCCGTGGCCTGCCCGGCTTCGGCAGCCAGACTGCAACCGAAATGCTTGGAGGATCTCGATGAGCCGAAAGATTTCCCGCCGTCGCTTCGTCGCCGGCACCGCCGCCCTGGCAGGGGCGGGCAGCATGCTGCCCCTGTTCTCCCAACGCCTGTTCGCCCAGGGCAACGACGTGCTCGAGGGTGACATCGTGCAGCAGTGGTACGAGGGCGCCAAGGCCGAGGGCGAAGTCAACTACTACGCCTCGAACAACCCGGCGCTGTCCCAGCGCATGGCGGTGGGCTTCAATGCCCGCTACCCGGAGGTGAAGGTCAACATCGTGCGCCTGGCCAGCGGACCGCTCGGCAAGCGCTATGCCACCGAGGCCGAGGCCGGCAACTTCGTCGCCGACATCCTGCAGCTTGGCGATCCGCTGTTGATCCGCGACGGCCGCGAGAAGGGCTGGTTCACCGACATCGACGAGCTGCCGGCCCACCAGGCCTGGCCGGAGGCCTACAAGCAGGCCCACTACGCGGTGGCCAACATCTTCCCCGGCACCGTGACCTACAACACCAACCTGGTCAACGACGACAACAAGCCGAAGGCCTGGACCGACCTGCTCGATCCGAAGTGGAAGGGCCTGATCCTGGCCCCGGACCTGCGCACCAGCCCGACCAACATGCACTGGGCCAACGTGATGATCCAGACCTTCGGCGAGGACTTCCTGCGCGACCTCGCCAAGCAGGACATCCGCTGGGTGCCGAGCACCGTGCCGGGCACGCAGATGCTGGCGGCGGGCGAGGCGGCACTGCTGCTGCAGAACCTGCGCATGGTCAGCTACTCGGTGATCGAGGCCGGTGGCCCGGTGGACGACGTCATGCTCGAGCCGAACACCGGCCTGGAGTCGCTGGTGTCCATCTCCACCGAGGCATCGCATCCCAATGCCGCCCGCCTGCTGGTCAACTACGTGCTCTCGCCGGAAGGCCAGGCACTGCTGGCCAAGGACGTGGGCGCGTCCCCGCTGGGCGACATCGAAGGCGCCCTGCCGCTGCCGGGCGACTACCGCCAGGGCAGCTACGAAGCCATCCAGGAAGGCATGGCGCAGTCCGACAAGGTGGTCGAGCTGGTTGGCCTCGGCTGACCGCATGACCAGCGCGGAGACCGCGAAGCCGGCGGGGACCTCCCCGCCGGAGGATGTCGCGGAGGTGCGGATTCGGGTGAGCAACCTGGTCAAGCGCTTCCACACCAAGGCGGGCGCGGTCACCGCGCTCGACCACGTTTCGCTGAACGTGGCCGGCAACGAGAAGGTGGTGCTGCTCGGCCCCAGCGGCTGCGGCAAGACCACCCTGCTGCGTTGCGTGGCCGGTCTCGAGGAACCCGACGAGGGCGAGATCGAGATCAACGGCGAAGTGGTGTTCTCCTCCGAGCGCGGCATCTCGGTGCCGCCGGAGCGCCGTGGCATCTCCATGGTGTTCCAGTCCTATGCGCTGTGGCCGCACCTGTCGGTGCGCGACAACGTTGCCTACCCGCTGGTCAACCGCAAGGTGCCGAAGGCCGAGATCGGTCCGCGGGTGGAACAGGCATTGAAGCTGGTTGGCTGCGAGGCCCTGCTGAACCGCTTCCCGAGCCAGCTCAGCGGCGGACAGCAGCAGCGCATCTCGCTGGCCCGCGCCATCGTCAGCCACGAGGGCGTGGTGCTGTTCGACGAGCCGCTGTCCAACGTCGACGCCAAGGTTCGCGAGCAGCTGCGCGTGGAGCTGGTGGCGATGCAGCGACGGCTCGGCTTCTCCGCCCTCTACGTGACCCACGACCAGACCGAGGCTACCGCCGTCGGTCACCGCATCGCGGTGATGGATGTCGGCAAGGTGGCCCAGGTCGGCCGTCCGCGGGAGGTCTACGAGGCCCCCGCATCGCGTTACGTGGCGCACTTCGTCGGCGCCACCAACGAGTTGTCCGGCACGGTGGTATCCAGCGCCGACGGCATGCTCGGCATCGATACCCCGGTGGGCCGCCTCGATGCGCGCAACAGTCTGTCGCTGTCCGCCGGTGACGAGGTCACGGTGATGGCGCGGCCGGAGCACCTGCAGTTCGCCGCCCCGGACTCCGCGGAGGCCGCCGGCAACACCCTGCAGGGCGTGCTGGAAAGCGCCATGTTCCTCGGCCTGTACAACGAGTACCTGGTGTCCTTCGGCGAGCGCAAGCTGCTGGTGCGCAGCACCCACCAGCAGGGCATCGAGGAGGGCCAGCCGGTGGCGTTGCGGGTCGATCCCGCCCACGTGCTGGTATTCCGGTAGCGTCATGTCGGAACGACAGGCCGAAGCCGGCGCCCTGTTCGCGGAGCGTCTCGGTGCCTTCTTTGCCGGGCGCGGCTTCTTCCAGCTGCTCGCCTGGACCACGCTGGCGGTCACCGGGCTGCTGATCTTCTACCCGATCGGCTGGATCGTCTTCGATGCCTTCGTCGTCGACGGCCAGCTGGACGTGGACGGCTTCCTGACCATCCTTTCCGACCCCGGCGTGCACAAGGTGGTCGGCAACACGGTGGCGGTGGCCGGCAGCGCCGGGGTGCTGACCCTGGTGGTCGGGGCGGTGTTCGCCTGGATCAACGAACGCACCGACGCCACCTCGGCCTGGTCGCGGGACGTGCTGCCCTTGATTCCGCTGCTGGTGCCGCAGATTGCCGGCGTCACCGGCTGGGTGATGCTGCTGTCGCCGCGCGCCGGGCTGCTCAACGTGCAGCTGCGCGAGATCTTCGGCTTCGATTCGGAAAGCATCATCCCGAGCGGACCGCTGGACATCTTCACCTTCACCGGGCTGGTGCTGGTGATGGCGCTGTACCTGGTGCCCTACGTCTACCTGATCGTCTCCGCGGCCCTGCGCAACCTCGATCCGAACCTGGAAGAGGCTTCGCGGATCAACGGTGCCGGGCCGTTCCGCACCCTGTGGCGGGTCACCCTGCCGGCGGTGAAGCCGGCCATCTTCGCCTCGGTGCTGATCCTGATCATGCTCGGCTTCGCCTTCTTCTCGGTGCCCATCATCATCGGCACCGGGGCCGGCATCGACGTGCTCTCGGTGCGCATCTACCGCGAGCTGTACAATTACCCGCCGCGCACCGACATCGCCATCGTGCTCAGCCTGTTCATGATGGCCATCGTGCAGATCGCCCTGCTGATGCAGCACCTGGTGTCCCGCGCCGGCCGCTTCGCCACCATCGGCGGCAAGGGTGGCGGCACCTCGCGGGTGCGTCTCGGCCGCTGGCGCATCGTCGCCCGGCTGGCCATGTTCCTCTACCTGATGGCGACCTCGGTGATCCCGGTGATCGGCCTGGTGATCGTCTCGCTGCAGCCGTTCTGGACGCCCAACATCGACCCCTCGGTGTTCACCCTGGACAACTACCGCTTCGTGCTGTTCGAAAGCGCCTTCACCTCCAGCGCCCTGGTCAACAGCGTAGTGCTGGGTGCCGTTGGCGGCACCATCGGCATGCTGGTGTCCGCCTTCCTGGTGCTGTGCGGCAGCAGCGGCCGCCTCGGCAGGACCATCGACGCGGTCACCGCGTTGCCGGCCGCCTTCCCGCACACCGTGCTCGGGGTCGGCTTCCTGGTCACCTTCAGCCAGGGCTGGCTGAACATCCACGGCACCCTGACGCTGCTGCTGGTCACCTACCTGGTCATGTACCTGCCGCAGTCGCAGCGCTCGGCCTCCTCGGCGCTGGCCCAGGTCGGCCGCGAGCTGGTGGAGGCCTCGCACGTGTTCCGCGCCTCCACCCTGCGCACCTTCCGCCGCATCGTCATTCCGCTGATGATCCCGGGGCTGGTGGCCGGCTGGGTGATCCTGTTCGTGCAGATGGCCGGGGAGATCACCGCCTCGGCACTGCTGTCCGGTCCCTCCAACCCGGTGGTCGGACTGGTGCTGCTGGACCTGTGGGAGAACGGATCCTTCCCGCAGCTGACCGCGATGGCGGTGATCATGACCGTGCTCGACGCGGTGGTGGTGCTGGCCGTGTTGCGGTACTTTCGCGGCGCCTTTCGGTCCTGAGCGAACCCGCCTGGCGCGTTATTCCCGTTCGGCGGTGGTCCGCCCGTTTACTTTTCATTCCATTCCACGGAGTTCAACATGTCCAATGACAAGCCCACGGTTCTTGTTTCCGCCCCGCTGCCCGACGACCTGAAGGAGAAGATCGCGGCCAACACCAACATGATCGTCACCACCCCGGACGCCCTGTCCAGCCCGGACGAGGCGCTGGCCGAGCAGATGAAGACCGCCTCCGGCCTGCTCACCACCATCCGCGTGAAGATCAACGACGAGTTCCTCGATCGCTGCCCGAAGCTGCACGTGGTGTCCAACTTCGCGGTGGGCTTCGACAACGTCGACCTGGAAGCGGTGACCCGGCGCAAGATCATGATCTGCAACACCCCCGGCGTGCTCGACGCGGCGGTGGCCGACGTGGCCATGATCCTGGTGATCGGCCTCGGCCGCTTCGCCTGGGAGTACGACCGCTTCGTGCGCGAGGGTGACTGGAAGAAGGGCCCGGCGCCGCTGGCCCGCGACATCGCCGGCAAGACCCTCGGCCTGCTCGGCATGGGCCGCATCGGCCGCATGGTGGCCGAGCGCGCCCGTGCGTTCGGCATGAATGTCACCTATCATAAGCCGAGCCGGGATACCGAGGCGGAGGCGAGTGGCCTGGCCACCTACGTCGAGCGCGACGCGCTGTTCGCCGAGTCGGACTTCCTCTCCATCCACTGCCCGCTGAAGGCCAACACCCTGAAGTCGGTGGGCGCCCGCGAATTCGGCCTGATGAAGAAAACCGCGTACTTCGTGAACACCGCCCGCGGCACCATCGTCGACGAGGAGGCGCTGATCGCCGCGCTGAAGGAAGAGCGCATCGCCGGCGCCGGCCTCGACGTGATGGCGGCGGAGCCGCTGGCCAGCGACCACGTGCTGTGCCAGTTGCCCAACGTCGTCCTGCAGCCGCACATCGGCAGCGCCACGGTGGAAACCCGCCGCGCGATGATCGACCTGGCGGTGGACAACCTGCTCGACGCCGTCGCCGGTCGCGCGCCGAAGGCGGTGGTCGACACGGCCAACGCCGGCTAGGCGGACAAGGTTCCGACCCCGTGTGTCCCACCGCCATTTCCCGTGGCCCGGGCCTGACCGAGATGGTCGCCCGGGCACTGCTCGAGGAAATCACCGGCGGTGGCTACGAGGTCGGCGACTGGCTGCCGCCGGAGCAGGCCCTGGCCGATCGCTTCGGCGTCAGCCGCTCGGTGCTGCGCGAGGCCATTTCCAAGCTCAAGGCCGACGGCCTGGTACGTGGCCGCCAGGGCCGCGGCGTGATGGTGATCGCCACCCGCGCGCCGCAGGTCTTCGCCCTGCCCGGCGGCAGCGACCATCCCATCGACGCGGTGCTGCAGATCGTCGAGCTGCGCCTGGGCATCGAGGCCGAGGCGGCCGGCCTGGCCGCCGAGCGTCGCAGTCCCGCGCAGCTTGCGCAGATGGACGAGGCCATCAAGCAGATGGCCAAGGCCATTGCCGACAACGACGTGTCCTCCGGGGTGGAGGCGGACCTGCGCTTCCACCGCGTGCTCTGCGAGGCCACCGGCAACCCTCACTACCTGTCCTTCTACGAATTCCTGAGCCAGTTCATCCGCGAGAACATCCGCGTCTCGCGCATGCACTCGGCGCGCCGTCGCCAGCGTTCCGGCGAGGCGCAGCACGAGCACGGCGTCATCTACCGGGCCATCGAGGCCGGCGATGCCGAGGCCGCCCGCCGCGCCGCGCGCTGCCACGTCGAGAACACCGCCCGTCGCCTGGCCGAGGTCTCGGCCGAAGACCACGCCGACTGACCCGCGCCGGTCGGCGCGAAGCCCGCCTCCCAGGCCATGTCCGCCGGGCATTGGCGCGTCGGCCAACTCCGGTATACTGGCCGAATTGATCGGTTTGCCATCGTCCGGCAGCAACCGAAGCACATGGGAGTCCAGCGCATGACCGACACGGCCGTCGAACTTCACACCATTGTCGATTTCCTCAACCGCCGCCAGTGCCGCGCCACCTACACCGCGGTGAGCGAACTGCTCGGCGTGCCCGCGGTGGCGGTGGGCGCGCTGCTCGGTGCACGCAACCCGCGCAATTCCTGGGTGGTGCGCGCCAACGACGGCCTGCCGTCGGGCTACGACGAGGCCGAGATGCACCCGATGCTGCGCCAGTGTTCGGCCATCTACGCCTCCGGCGCCGAGCTCCTCGCGGCCATCCACGAGGCCGCCGCCCGGCCCTTCCGTAACCCCGCCTTCAGCATCTGCCACGCCGACGACTCCACCTTTCGCGGCGAGGGCCTGCGTGCCTTCTTCGAGTACCGCGACCTCGGCATCGCCCGCGCCAGCGGCGGCGACTTCGGCGCCCACGTCATCCGCGCCGTGCCCGGTCGCCGCGCCGAGCCCCACTGGCATGTCCACGACCTCGACTTCCAGATGGTCTACGTGCTGCGTGGCTGGGTGGTGTTCGAGTACGAGGGCGAGGGCGAGCACCTGCTGCGGGCAGGCTCCTGCGTGCTGCAGCCGCCCGGCATCCGCCACCGCGAGCTGCGTCATGCCGACGACCTGGAGCTGATCGAGATCGTCTCCCCGGCGGTGTTCGACACCGAGCCGGCGTGAGCGCCGGGCCGGCACCGCGGGCGCGCGACCGCGGCGCGCTGCTCGGCCTGGCGGTGGGCGGCGCCCTCGGCACCACGCTGGAGTTCCGCCCGCCGGGCAGCTTCACGCCGATCACCGACATGGTCGGTGGCGGTCCCTTCGGCCTGCCGCGCGGCG
>CAYGJZ010000020.1:34232-53660 GCA_964350265.1 uncultured Gammaproteobacteria bacterium
TTCACGCCGATCACCGACATGGTCGGTGGCGGTCCCTTCGGCCTGCCGCGCGGCGACTTCACCGACGACACCTCGGCCCTGTGCCTGGCCGACAGCCTGGAAGGAGACAGCCCATGACCCTGCGCACCAGTGCCACCCACCCGATCGAGATCAACACCCTGCCGCTGCCCGGCGGCGGCCGTCTCGGCCTCACCTTCTGCCCCGGCAAGCGCGACATCGGTGGCGGCTGGGACCGCGACCTCGACACCGACCTCGGCGACCTCGCCGGCGCCGGCGTCGAACTGCTGGTGACCCTGGTGGAGGACCACGAGCTGGCGCTGCTCGGCGTGCCCGACCTCGGGACCCGGGTCCAGGCCCACGGCATGGACTGGCTGCACCTGCCCATCGTCGACGTCTCGGTGCCCTCGGCGGCCTTCGAGTCCGGCTGGCCGGTGCACGGCGCGCACATCGTCTCGCGGCTGTCGGCCGGGGGCTTCGTCGTGGTGCACTGCCGCGGCGGGCTCGGCCGCGCCGGCACCGTCGCCGCCTGGCTGCTGGTGGAACTCGGCGAGTCTCCCGAGCACGCCATCTCGCGGGTCCGCGCCACCCGTCCCGGCGCCATCGAGACCGACGGCCAGGCACGCTTCGTGCGCGCGCGCCGGCCGCTGGGATTCGACGGCGCCGCCGCGCCGGAAACACGGTAGACTTTCGCCCCTTCGCCGGGCCGTCGCGACGCCGCGACGGCCGCACCTGCCAAGGAGAATCTGCCTGATGACCGACACCGCCGTTGCCCGGCGCGACTTTGCCTTCGTTCGTTCGCGCCTGATGAACCGCGAGGAGATCGCCTTTCTCGACGTGCGCGAGGAAGCCCCCCATGCCGAGGGCCATCCGCTGTTCGCCGCCAACCTGCCGCTGTCGCGCATCGAGCTGGATGCCTGGACCGTGCTGCCGCGCCGCTCGGTGCCGGTGGTGACCTTCGACGCCGGCGAGGGCCTGGCCGAGCGCGCCGCGCAGCGACTGCTGGCCATGGGCTATGCCGACGTGGCGGTCTTCGACGGCGGCCTGGCGGCGTGGAAGGCGGCCGGCGGCGAGGTCTTCATCGACGTCAACGTGCCGAGCAAGGCCTTCGGCGAGCTGGTCGAATCGGTCTGCCACACGCCGTCGCTGTCCGCCGAGGAGGTCAAGGCACTGATCGACGCCGGCGAGGACATGGTGGTGGTGGACGTGCGCCGCTTCGACGAGTACCACACCATGTCCATTCCCACCGGCATCAGCGTGCCCGGTGCCGAGCTGGTGCTGCGGGTGCCGGACCTGGCTCCCGATCCCGCCACCCGGGTGGTGGTCAACTGCGCCGGGCGCACGCGCAGCCTGATCGGCACCCAGTCGCTGATCAATGCCGGCCTGCCCAACCCGGTCACCGCCCTGCGCAACGGCACCATCGGCTGGACCCTGGCCAGCCAGCAACTGGAGTTCGGCCAGTCCCGACGCCACGGCGAGACCGACGCCACGAGCCGCCGCGAGGCCGCGCAGCGGGCCCGGGCGGTGGCCGACCGCGCCGGCGTCGGCCGCGTCAACAAGGCCACCGCGCTGGCCTGGCGGGACGACCCGTCACGCACCACCTACTGCCTCGACGTGCGCAGCCCGGAGGAGTACGAGGCCGGTCACGTCGCCGGCTTCCGCCACAAGGCCGGCGGCCAGCTGGTCCAGGAAACCGAGATGGCGGCACCGGTGCGCGGCGCGCGCATCGTGCTCGCCGACGACGACGGCGCCCGTGCCAACATGTGCGCCTCCTGGCTGGCGCAGATGGCCTGGGAGGTCTACGTGGTCGACGACCTGGCCGCCGACGACTTCACCGACACCGGCCCCTGGCAGCCGCCGCTGCCGCCGGTCCCGGCGGCGGCCACCATCGACGTCGACGAGCTGGCGGCGATGGCGGACAAGGCGGTGGTGGTGGATCTCGCCCGCCATGCCGTCTATCGCAAGGGACACCTGCCCGGCGCCTTGTACCTGCGGCGCTCGGCCATCGACGTCGACGCCGCCAGGCTGCCGGCGGCGACGGTCTACGTGCTGACCAGCGACGACGGCGTCATGGCCCGCTACGCGGCGCCGGAACTGGCCGCGCAGGTGGCGGGCGAGGTGCGCGTGCTGGCCGGTGGCACCGCCGCCTGGATCGCCGCCGGCAAGCCGCTGGAGGCTGGCGAGACCCACCTGGTGTCCGCGCCCATCGACCGCTACCGGCGACCCTACGAGGGCACCGAGGCGCCGCGCGAGGCGATGGAGGCCTACCTTCAGTGGGAGTATGGCCTGGTCGAGCAGCTCGGCCGCGACGGCAGCCACCACTTCGCCCCCCTCGCCGGCGACTGAGCGCCGCCCGGGTCAGCCCTTGGCCGCCCCGGCGGTGGTCAGTGCCTCGGCCAGCAGGGCGCGCAGCAGCTCGATGTTGTGCAGTCCCGGGTAGTTGGGGCGCACCAGGAAGGCCAGCTGGCGGTGCGGTCCCGGTTCGGACAGCGGGATGGCCGCCAGCGCCGGGTTGGGGCTGACCAGTTGCGCCAGCGCCATCTGCGGCACCAGCGTCGAACCCATGCGGCCGGCCACCATCTGCACCAGGGTGAGCAGGCTGGTGGCCTCGAGGCCGTGGGCGGCGCCATCGCCCAAGCGGCAGGCGGCGAGGGCGTGGTCCTTCAGGCAGTGACCCTCCGAGAGCAGCATCAGGCGGGCCGGGTCCAGCTCTTCTGAGCGGATGCTGCGCCGGCGCCCGTCGGCGTCGTCGACATGGGTCACGAAGTGGAAGTTCTCCGCCCAGAACGCGAAGGCCAGCAGACCGTCATGGGCATAGGGCAGGGCCAGGACGGCGGTGTCGATCTCGCCCTCGCGCACCTGTTCCACCAGTGCCGCCGACTGCGCCTCGACCACCTCGAGCTTAAGCGCCGGGTAGTCCGCCGCCAGCGCCGGCAGCAGGGTGGGCAGCAGGAACGGGCCGACGGTAGGAATCATGCCGATGCGAAGCCGGTCGCTGAGCGGCGCGCGCACCTTCTCGGCCAGCTTGTGCAGGTCCTCCACCTGGACCTGGATGCGCCGCGCCATGTCCAGCATCTGCCGGCCGATGGGGGTCACCAGCACCTTCTTGTTGTCGCGCTCGAAGACCTGGTAGCCGAGCTGCCGCTCCATTTCCGCCAGCGCCGTGGACAGTGCCGACTGGGAGATGGCGCACTCGCCGGCGGCCTTCTTGAAGTGCAGCGTCTTCTCCACCGCCAGGGCGTAACGGATCTGTTTCAGGGAAATCATGATGATCTGTTTTTTAGATCATGATGTTCGGTATTGTCAAATTTATTTTACAAATGAGAATCGTTACTATCCTTCCCAAGTCGTCGATGACGACGCGATTCTTCCATCGACATTCACCGTGAAAGGAGCAATCCCAATGGCACTCGTCAACACCGAAATCAAACCGTTCCAGGCCACCGCCTACCGCGACGGCCAGTTCGTCGAAGTCTCCGACGCCGACGTCAAGGGCAAGTGGGCCGTGTTCTTCTTCTACCCGGCCGACTTCACCTTCGTCTGCCCCACCGAGCTCGGCGACCTCGCCGACCAGTACGAGGAGTTCGCCAAGCGCGAGGTGGAGATCTACGCGGTGTCCACCGACACCCACTTCACCCACAAGGCCTGGCACGACGCCTCGGAGACCATCGGCAAGATCACCTACCCGATGATCGGCGATCCCACCGGCGAGATCACCCGCAACTTCGGCGTCATGCGCGAAGGCCAGGGCCTGGCCGACCGCGGCACCTTCCTGGTCGACCCGGACGGCATCATCCAGGTGATGGAAGTCACCGCCGAGGGCATCGGCCGCAATGCCAGCGAACTGCTGCGCAAGGTCAAGGCCGCCCAGTACGTGCGGGCCAACCCGGACGAGGTCTGCCCGGCGGCCTGGGAAGAGGGCGAGGAGACCCTGGCGCCTTCCCTGAGCCTGGTCGGCAAGATCTGACCGGCCGTTTCACCGACAGGTCGACGCGGCGCGCCGGGTGGCGCGCCGCGTCCCAAGAAGAGGACATCCCATGCTGACTCCCGACATCCTGCAAACCCTGCAAACCTATGCCGAGCGCCTGGTGCGGCCGGTGACCTTCGTGCTGCAGACCGGTGAGCACGACAAGCGCGAGGAGCTCAAGGGCTTCCTCGGCCAACTGGTGAGCGTGTCGCCGCAGCTCTCCCTGGTGGAGGCCGATGCCGGCCTGCGCAGCCCGGTGAGCTTTGCGCTCCAGGCCGACGGCGCCGATACCGGCATCGTCTTCTCCGGCATTCCCGGCGGCCACGAATTCAACTCCCTGGTGCTGGCCATGCTGCAGGCCGGCGGCAGCGAGATCCGCCTCGACGACGGTCTCAAGGCCATGGTCGCGGCGGTGGACGAACGCATCCACTTCGAGGTCTTCATCAGCCTGTCCTGCCACAACTGCCCGGAGGTGGTGCAGGCGCTGAACCAGTTCGCCCTGCTCAACGAGCGCATCAGCACCGAGATGATCGACGGCGGCCTGTTCCGCGAGCTGGTCGCCGAGCGCGACATCCAGGGCGTGCCCTCGGTGTATGCCAACGGCGAGCTGTTCGCCAACGGCAAGGTGGACGCCGCGCGGCTCATCGACCGCATCATCGAGCGCAACCCGTCGATCGCGAAGACCGCGGTTGGCGAAGCCCTGCCGCTGCAGGACGTCACCGTGGTCGGCGGCGGCCCGGCCGGCGTCAGCGCCGCCATCTATGCCGCCCGCAAGGGCCTGAAGGTGACGCTGGTGGCCGACCGTCTCGGCGGCCAGGTGAAGGACACCATGGGCATCGAGAACTTCATCTCGGTGCCGGCCACCACCGGCCCGGAGCTGTCGGCGGCATTGGCCGAACACCTCGGACAGTACGAGGTGACCACCCGCGAGCACCTGCGGGTCACCGGGATCGAGCCGGGCAAGGTGAAGACGCTGACGCTGTCCTCCGGCGAACGCATCGAGAGCCGCTCGGTGATTCTTGCCACCGGCGCCCGCTGGCGCGAGCTCGGCGTGCCCGGCGAGAAGGAGTACCTCGGCAGCGGCGTGGCCTACTGCCCGCACTGCGACGGGCCGTTCTTCAAGGGCCGCGACGTCGCCGTCATCGGCGGCGGCAACTCCGGCATCGAGGCGGCGCTGGACCTGGCCGGCATCGTCAAGTCGGTCACCGTGCTCGAGTTCGCACAGAGCCTCAAGGCCGACCAGGTGCTGGTCGACCAGGCCGAGCGGCGCGACAACATCCGCATCATCACCGGTGCCGCGACCTCGCGCATCACCGCCAGCAACGGCAAGGTCGACGGCCTGGAATATGTCGACCGTGCGAGCGGCGAGGAACACCGCGTGGAGCTGGCCGGGGTTTTCGTGCAGATCGGCCTGGTGCCGAACAGCCAGCAACTGGCCGGGGTGGTGGATCTCACCAGGCACGGCGAGGTCATCATCGACGACAAGTGCCGTACCAGCGCCGAGGGCATCTTCGCCTGCGGCGACCTGACCACGGTGCCCTACAAGCAGATCGTCATCGCCATGGGCGAAGGCTCCAAGGCCAGCCTGGCCGCCTTCGAGTACCTGCTGATGACGCCGGCCGAGGACGAACCCCGCCAGGCCGCCTGAGCGGCGGGCCACGGCAGGCATGCCCTGCCGTGGCCTGGTGCCACCGGGAACCGGTACCATCGCGGGTCTTTCAAAAACGACGGGAGCCGATGGTGAGTGAAGCGTGCAGATTCTGCGGCCGCGAAGATGACCGCGCGGTGCTGTTCAACGACTGGTGCCAGGCCTGGTATGACCGCCACCCGGTCAGCGAGGGACACATGCTGGTGGTGCCGCGCCGCCACTTCGCCGACTACTTCGACTGCACCGCCGAGGAACGCGAGGCGCTGTGGACCATGGTCGCGGCGGCCCGCGAGCACCTGCAGCAGGCCCATGCACCGGACGGCTACAACGTCGGTGTCAACGTCGGCCGCGCCGCCGGCCAGTCGGTCATGCACCTGCACATCCACCTCATCCCCCGCTATGCCGGCGACGTCGACAACCCCCAGGGCGGCGTGCGCGCGGTGATCCCCGACAAGCGCCACTACCAGCGCCTGCCAGGTTCCGGCTAGGCTCCGGCCAGGCTCCGGCCAGGCTCCGGCTAGGCTCCGGCTAGGCTCCGGCTAGGCTCCGGCTAGGCTCCGGCTAGGCGTACTCGCGGCGGGTGTAGAGCCGGCGCGGGTTGTCGACCAGCACCGACGTCGCCGTTGCCGGCGGCAGCGCCGCCAGCAGCCGGGACAGCAGGGTGGCGTCGTCCACCACCCGGTAGGCCACCGGCGTCAGTCGCCCGGCCGGCGTCGGCGGGTGGTTGGTGTGCGGCCAGTCGGAGCCGAACAGGCAGCGACCGGGCAGGTGCCTGGCCAGTGCCCGTGCCACCGCGTCCTGGTCCACCGCCGCGGCCACCCGGTAGGGCGCGGACAGCTTGACGTAGGCATCGGCGTGTTCCAGGTAGTGCCACAGCGGCGCCGACACCGTGGCCACGTCGCCGATGCCGCCGAAGTGGTCGAACACCACCGGCAGGGTCAGCGTTTCCAGCAGCGGCAGCAGCGCCTGCCACTGTTCCTGGCGGATCTGCACCTCCAGGTGCAGGCCGCTGCCGTGCAACTGGTCGGCGGCCTTCCGCAGCACCTGCCTGGCCGTGTCCGTGTCCAGCCAGACCACGTGGATGCGCATGCCGCGCACCCCGAGCCGATACAGGCGATCCAGCTCGCCGTCGTCGTAGCGGTGCGCGGCATCGAAGGCGCACACGCCCAGGGCGCGGCCCTCCAGGGCCGCCAGGGTATCCAGCAGGCAGGCATGGTCCTGGCCGTAGGGACTGGGCTGGACCAGCACCGCGCGGGCCAGGCCGAGACCGTCGAGATGGGTGCACAGCGCGGCCGGTCCGGCCGGCAGCGGCGTATAGCGGCGATCCTCGTGCAGGGCGTAGCGCTGCGCGTCGCCGAACACGTGGACATGGCAGTCCCAGGCGTCGGCGGGCGGGGCACGGCGATCCACGCTGGCGGCCTCAGCGATCTTCACGCGCCGCCAGCTTGTCGATCACCGCGGCGGTGAAGGCCGTGGTGCCCAGTGCGCCACCGACGTCGGCGGTGCGTGTCTCGGGTCGCGCCAGGCAGTGGTCGATGGCCTGCTCGATGGCGGCGGCGGCGTCTTCGAAGCGCGCCTTGCCGCCGCGCTCGCCGTACCAGTGGAGCATCATTGCTGCCGACAGCATCAGCGAGGTGGGGTTGGCCCGGTCCTGCCCGGCGATGTCCGGCGCCGAACCGTGCTGGGCCTGGGCCGCGCAGCGCTCCTCGTTGACGTTCACCGAGCCGGCCAGGCCAAGGCTGCCGGACAGCTCCGAGGCCAGGTCGGAGAGCACGTCGCAGTAGAAGTTGGTGGAGCAGATGACGTCGAAGCGGCTGGCGTCGCGCACCAGCAGCGCGGCGGTGGCGTCGACGATGAGCTCTTCCAGTTCCACCGCCGGGTAGTCGGCGGCCACCTTGCGCACCGATTCCAGGAACAGGCCGTCGGTGAGGATGAAGTTGTTGCCCTTGTGCACCGCGCTGACCTTGCGCCGGCGTTTCGCCGCCAGCTCGAAGGCGGCGCGGGCGATGCGTTCGCAGGCATGGCGGGTGATCTTGCGCAGCGACAGGGCAATGTCCGGGGTGGGCATGAACTCGCCCGAACCGGCGAACATGTTGCGGTCCGGGTACATGCCCTCGGTGCACTCGCGCATGATCACCAGGTCCATCTCGGTGCCGCGGTGGGGCACGCCCTGGCGGGTGCGCGCCGGGCGCACGTTGGCGAACAGGTCGAGCTTCACGCGCACCGCGGCGGAGACGTTGACGCCGCCCTTGTCGCGGTCGGGATAGTCCATGTGCGAGATCGGGCCGAGCAGGATGCCGTCCGCCGCGCGGGCCTTCTCGAGCACCTCGTCGGGGAAGGTGGTGCCGTGCTCGGCCAGCGCGGCGAAGCCGATGTCGCGGTGTTCGAAGGCAAGGCCGAGGTCGAAGCGGCGGTTCGCCGCTTGCAGCAGTTCCAGCGTCGCCCGGGTGATCTCCGGGCCGATGCCGTCGCCGGGCAGGACCAGTATGTTCATGTCGCGATGTTCTCTGGATGGGTAACGGTCAGGTCGACGGCCTCGCCGCTTTCGGCCGAGCGGTAGGCGGCGAAGACCAGGCGCAGGCTTTGCAGGTTGTCGGCAAGGTCCGACTCGAAGTCGCGGTCGTTGCGCAGGGCATCGACGAAGTGGGCGATGCAGTCGGCATAGGAGGCGGCATAGGCATCGCGTCCATTGACGGGGACGTGTTCCTCGCGGCGTCCCGCCGGGCCGTCGATGACGGTTCGCACCTCGCCGAGCGGACTGATGAAGGCGCTGCCTTCGCTGCCTTCCACCACCACCGACTCGCCGTTGCCCGAGGCCGGCGGCGGATAGCCCTTGCTGGCATAGCTGCGCTCCACCAGCATGTCGAGGCGGTCATGGCAGAGCATGACCATGGCGCAGTCCTCGCCGCGTACCGCGTCGCTGACCCGGCGGCAGCGGGCGAACAGCCGCCCGGGCGTGCCGAACCAGAAACGGGCGACGTCGAACTGGTGGATCACCGACTCCAGCAGCAGCAGCCTGGGCACGCTGGCGAAGAAGGGCTGTCGGGCCAGGCTCCATGGCCGCCGCGGGTGCTCGGCGGTGCGCACCGTGCCGGCCATGCGCTGCGCCGAGCGGGCGTGGAAGATCTCGCCGAGCCGGCCGCTGTCGAGGATCGCCTTCATCGCCCGGTTCCAGCGACGGTAGCGGAAGTTCTCGTGCACCATGGCGCGCAGGTCGGCGCCGGTGGCGGCATCGACCAGTGACCGCGCGGTGTCGAAGTCGGTGGCCAGCGGCTTCTGGCACATGAAGGGCAGCCCCGCCTCGATGCAGGTGCGCACGTGGGCGGCATGGGTATCCGGCGGCGAACAGATGTCGACCACGTCGGGACGCTCGGCATCGATGGCCTGGACGAGGTCGCGGTAGGCGCGCTCGATGCCGAGCTCGCGCAGCCGTGGCGCTTCCGCGACCGGGTCGCACACCACCGCGGCGACCACGCGCACGTTGGCGCAGGCGCGCCAGCCGGCCAGGTGAAAGGGAGCGACGAAGCCGGCGCCCACCAGCAGCACCGTGAGCGGTGCCGACGCGGTCACCGCATCAACTCCGGCACGAAGGTGACCAGCGACGGGAACAGGATCAGCACCAGCACCACGGCGATGGTCAGGAACAGGTAGGGAATCACCGCGCGCGACAGCTGCTCGAAGCGCAGCCCGGTGACCCGGGTCAGGGCATACAGCACCATGCCCACCGGCGGTGTCAGAAGGCCCAGGGTCAGCGCCAGGGTCATGACGATGCCGAAGTGAATCAGGTCCAGCTCGAAGCGGTCGGCGATGGGCATCAGGATCGGGGTCAGGATGAGGATGGCCGGGGTCTGCGCCATGAAGCAGCCGACGATCAGCCACAGGATGCACATCAGCAGCATCAGCACGGTGCCGTCGCTGGTCAGGCTGGAGAGGAACTCGGCCAGCGCGGTGGGCAGCTGGGCGCGGATCATGATGGCGCCGAAGGCCGAGGTGAAGGCGATGATCAGCATCACCACCGCGGTGTCGATCAAGGTGCCGCGCAGTTCCTGCAGCAGGTGGGCGATGCCGTAGGCGCGGTAGACCACGAGGCCGAGGATGGCCGCGTACAGCGCCGCCACCGCCGCCGCCTCGGTGGGCGTGAAGACGCCGAAGTAGATGCCGCCCATGATGATGGCCGGCGTCAGGATGGGCAGGATGGCCAGGCGGAAGGCCGGGGCGATCTCGGCGAAGGTGGCGCGCGGGCCGCGCGGGTAGCCGTCGCGACGCGCCCGGTAGGCCACGTAGGCCATGTAGGTGGCGGCCATCAGGATGCCGGGAACGATGGCGGCGAAGAACATGTGGGCCACCGACACCTCGGCCTGGATGGCATAGGCCACCAGCGCGATGGAGGGCGGCAGGATCGGCCCGATCAGCGACGAGGCGGCGGTGATGCCGGCACTGAAGCGACGCTCGTAGCCCTGCGAGAGCATGGCGCGCATCTCGATCTGTCCCAGGCCCACGGCATCGGCGGTGGCCGAGCCGGACATGCCCGCGAACATGACGCTGGCCAGCACGTTGGCATGGCCGAGGCCGCCGCGCACCGGACGCACCAGCAGGCTGACGAAGCCGAAGATGCGTTCGGTGATGCCGCCGCCGTTCATCAGCCGTCCGGCCAGCAGGAAGAAGGGAATGGCGAGCAGCAGGAAGTTGTCCATCTTGTCCAGCGCGAGGCGGGCGATCATGGTCGCCGCGCGCGGATCGAGGATGTCGCCGAAGAAGATGCCCGCGCCGACGAAGGCGGTGACGCCGGCGGCGAAGCCCACCGGCAGGCCGATGACGATGAGCCCGATGAGCACGATGATCAGGCTGACATAGACGATCACGTGTCCGCCTCCTCGGCCTCGCCGCGCAGCAGCGAGAGCAGGTCCAGCAGCACGTACAGCGCCATCAGCACGATGGCGCCGAGTTCCCACAGGTAGAAGTAGGCGACGCGGAAGAAGGGCAGCGTGATCAGCGACGAGTTCCAGTTCAGCCAGGCCAGTTGCCAGGCGCCCCGTGCCCACACCGCGAGGAAGAACAGGATGACCACCGCGAAGCCGGCGCCGAGCCAGCGCCTGGCCGGACCGGGCAGGGCGCGGAACAGGAAGTCCACCACCACGTGTTCGCGCTCGCGGTAGGCGAAGGCCATGCCGAGCAGCATGGACAGCACGAACAGCGCCCGCGCCGCCTCCTCGGTCCACGGCAGGGTCATCTTCAGGAAGTAGCGGAACAGGATCTGGGTCAGGGTGCACAGGATCATGGCGATGAAGAACGTCATCGCCACCGCGAACAGGCCGCGTTCCACGCGACCGTAGTGCACGCGGCGCGGTGCGCTGGCAGTTGCCTCGGGGCCGGTCATGACGGGACTCCGGGAAGGGACGGGAGCATGGCGCCGGCCCCGTGGCCGGCGCCATGGCAGTGGCTCAGCGCGCGGCGGCGATGTCGTCGAGCAGCCCCGGCCGGCAGTTCTCGGCGGCAAAGGCGGCGACGATGGGCGCGGCGATCTCGCGGAAGGCGGCCACGTCCGGCTCCACCACTTCCACGCCCTCGGCCTTCATTTTCTCAAGCAGGCTGTCGGTGTCGCTGCGTACCTTCTCGTTCAGCCAGCTGACCGATTCGGCGAGGGTCTCCTCGAAGATCTTGCGGTGCCCCTCGTCCAGGGAATCGACGAAGGACTTGTTGGCGGTGATCACGTAGTAGCTGATCACGTGGCCGGTCAGGTTGATGGACTTCTGCACCTCGTAGAACTTGTTGCCCCAGATGGTGGGGATGGGGTTCTCCTGGGCATCGAACACGCCCTGGCGCAGGGCGCCGTACAGCTCCGACACCGGCAGCGGTCCGGGCAGCGCGCCGTAGGCAGCAAAGACCTCGGTGCGCAGCGGGTTGGTCACGCGGATCTTCACCCCGGCGAGGTCGGCGGGGGTCTTTATCGGCTTGTTGGCGGTGAGCTGGCGGGCGCCGCGCAGGCCGACGCCGACGATGGTGATGCCGTACTCGTCCTCCAGCGCCTTGGAGACCTCCTCGCCCAGCGCCCCGGTCCATACCCGGTAGCCGTGGTCTACGTCGTCGTAGACGAACTCCGCCTCCATGCACTGGTAGGCCTTGAGCAGCTTGTGCACCACCACCGGCCCGGCCACGTGGAGCTGGATCTCGTTGGTGGCCAGCTGCTGCAGCAACTGCTGGTCGCCGCCCAGCGCGCCGCCGGGAATGTAGGTCATGTCCAGCTCGCCGCCGGAGGCCTCCTTCATGGCCTGCTGCCAGCGCACCACGGCCTGGGAGCTGAAATCCTTCGGGCCGTTGGTGGAGGCGAAGGTGAACTTGACGGTGTCGGCGGCGGCGCTGTTGGCGGCCAGCATCAGGCCGACGACGGCGCCGGCGAGGCAGTTCCGGGAAATCATGGCTTCCTCCTGGGAATGTATTGTGCGATCGATCTACCTTACGTAGACGCAAAAGATATTAGCGTATAAGTTAATTTCCCGGCAAGGGCGGGATTTCCTGCCATAAGCCCGTATATCCCGGTGCCGAAAGGGTGGTCACCGACCAGACATGGTCTATAATGTGCAGGATCACGGACTATCCGTATACGTAAACGGGAGCAAGATGTCGATGGACAACGCGGTGGATGCCGGACCGCGACGCGGACCGGAGCAGGGCACCCTGGTCGACGAGGCCTACGAGTCGCTGCGTCGCAAGATCCTGCACAACGAACTGGCCCCGGGCACCACGGCGCTGGAAGCGGAGATCGCCGCCAGCCTGGGCATGAGTCGCACCCCGGTACGCGAGGCGCTGATCCGACTCGAGCAGGAAGACCTGGTGGAAATCCTGCCCCGCCGCGGCATCCGGGTGAAGCCGGTGACCCTGCGCGACCTGCGCGAGATCAACGAGGTGCTGGCCTGTCTCGAGGTCCAGGCGGTGGAACGGGTGGCCTCGCGGCTGTTGTCGCCGGCCGAGATCGGCGCCCTCGACGACGCCATCGCGGCCATGGACGCGGCGCTGGAAGCCGAAGACATGGACGCCTGGGCTGCCGCCGACTTTCGCTTTCACCGCAGCCTGGTGGAACTGTGTGGCAATCGCCACCTGATGCGCACCGCCCGCCAGTTCCTCGACAAGGCCCACCGCGCCCGCCTGCTGACCCTGCCGCTGCGCAGCAAGCCGGTGTATTCCAACAGCAACCACGCCGCCGTGGTGGAAGCCATCCGCCGCCGCGACCCGCAGACCGCCCGCGAGATCCACCTCGCGCACAAGCGCCGCTGGAGCAACGAGCTCGACGAGATCACCGCCCGTCACCCCATTGCCGAGCAGGACGATGACTAGCCCCGATCCGCGCATCGCCCCGCGCATCGCCCTCGTGCACGCGGTGATGGTGGCCATGGACCCGGTCAACGAGGCCTTCGAGCGCGGCTGGCCCGAGGCCGAGCGCCTGCACCTGCTCGACGATCGCCTCGGACCCGACCGTGACCGCGACGGCGTCCTCACCGAGGCCATGAGCGCGCGCATCGCCGCCCTTGGCGAGTACGCGGTGGCGGCCGGCGCCGACGGCGTGCTCTACACCTGCTCCGCCTTCGGCCCCGCCATCGAGGCACATGCCCGCCGCGCGGCGGTGCCCGTGCTCAAGCCCAACGAGGCCATGTTCGAACAGGCACTGGGCCGCGGCGAGAACATCGGCATGCTGGCCACCTTCGGCCCCAGCGTGGCCTCGATGGAAGCCGAGTTCGCCGACCTGGCAGCCGCCGCCGGGCGCCGCGCCCGCCTGCGCACCGTGCTGGTGGACGATGCGCTCGGCGCGTTGAAGGGTGGCGACGCCGACCGGCACAACACCCTGGTCGCAGCCCGTGCCGAGGCCCTGGCCGACTGCGACGTGGTCCTGCTCGCCCACTTCTCCACCTCCCGCGCCCTCGACGCCGTATCGGCGGTGATCGACGCCCCCGTGCTCACCCCGCCCCTGGCCGCGGTCCAGTCCCTGCGCGCGCGCATCGAGTCCGCCTGCCACGAGCGCTGCCTTCCCGCCCGTTGATCGTCAGCTCCGTTGCCGATTGAGCGCCGGCCATTTGGGAGCGGGAGAAGACGGCGGGACGAGCCGATGCACCCGGGGTGAGAACGTCCACGTTCCTCAACCTTGCAAATCGTGACCAAGGTGTCCGTTTTGCAAGGATGATCGAGCGGGGGATCAGGAAGGGGGAGTCGGAGCTGGCGCAGCGGGTGGGTGATCGGTCCCTCGCCAAACCTCGATGACTTCAAGTCTTTGCTCCTCTCGTTGAGGACATCGAGCGACCACTACAGACCAGCTCTAGGCTACCGTCGATTTCGAGAGGAAGGTCAGTCGCCAGAATACTTCGATCTCTTGCCGTCCACTGGGTGGGGAAGCTTACGCCCCGTACACCCAGTCGAATCAGCCCGACTCAATAATCTACGTAGACTTCTCTATATCTTCTTGTTTTGTTACTACATTCTTTTCCGCTTTCTGCATTGAAAAATCGCCAACGAGCGAATCCTTTCGGGCAACAACGAAAATATCAACATCGACTATCCCGATCCTGCAAGTAATCCTATAAGCAACCACTCAAGTAATCTAGTTGTCCCAGTGTGTCGTATAACGAAATAGTAGACTATTGAACCCAAGCACCCAACCAGTCCGCCGATAGAGCCAACCACGAGAACGCGAAGGCCTTGTTGCCGTCTGCTACCTATCAGCCAAACTATGCATATCACGAAATAAGATAGCGCGCAGATGATGGGAAAGACTACGAAAATACCAAGACAATGCCACTTTTCAATCACGGTCGTTTACTTCCGAGGCACATCGCGGTGGGTCCATCAGCCAGTATAGACTTGATTATTGTCCCTGCGCTTTGCTCAGCCAGGCTCAAGTAGTGATGTTCTGCCTGTAGTGCGGCAGCCCCTACGATTGCAATATTGGCCAACACTCCGAGAAAAGGGCCGGCTCCATACCCTGCCCCTGGAGCCAAGAGATTCGGCCCAACATCAAACGAGCCTCCGGCATGGATCGTACTGGGTGGGGAAGGCTACGGTCTCGTTAGAGCTTCTTCCTAATCTGACACAAACTAACTGCTCACTGTCCTCTCCTCATTCGGACTGCTCTGATTTTCCCGGTTGTGAGCGCGAGATGAGGTGGAGGTCGATTTCGGGTTCTACATAGTGAATTAGACCGTAGGATGGGAAATAGATCATCGCGCCCTGTTCCAAATACCCCCACTGCTCCTTCGGGTAGTCGACGCTGTATTCTCCGTCGTCGATTGAGCAAACTACGGCACCCTTTTCATCTGACCCCAGTTTGACCTTGTCACCGATTTTTACAACTTGACCATCACAGTACTTCATGAACGACCCACGTCCTCAATTGGCAAAAGGTTCGATTGGAATAGCGTTCGACGGCAAGTCTGCAGGCGACACAGCTCCGACTGGTTGCCAGACTGGACTAGCACATCCGGTAGATGAATCATGGATTGACAACATTCTTATTAGGGAACCCGGACATATAGAATTGCGACATGTTCTCACGTTGGGGTTGTCGCATGACCACTGTAGATCAACCTTAAACCACCTTCGAGATTGGGCGCGGTTGCGTCAAACTCATCTACGCACAGAAATCTGGTTTTCTAAGGCTTTATGTGGCAATGAAAGAAAACGGCGCGGGGAACGATAGTGCCGATAGCAGAATCAACGCAATCAGCCAGATGCGGCCAGAGAGACGCGCACGTTGGGAGAACCAAGAAAATAGGGTCCTACCAGCAACGATTCCAAGAAATATCCCAATGGTAATTGATGATGCAGCTATTAGGAAAAGGCTGGTGCTGTCAATCGATATCTGCACAAAGTTGCGGAGAACTACGCCTAGCCCTGTAGAAATCAGAGTTGCCGCAAGTAAGCCAACATTCCACCCCGAAAGAATCGATGAAAGAAGCGATGACCATCGTGGGTTTAAATCATGTGTAACAATAGAATTTCTTTGCGTCACTATCTTTAACCTGTGTCTTTACCTTTGTCTCTAGTTTTCACTGGCGCCAAGTATTGTGCACCACGCCATAGGGTCGTTGGCTAAACTCAGTGAAAGTTGTGTCCACTGATTGCGGTAGAAATCGATTGCATCATTGAGCGCAGAGAATGCTTCAGTAGAATTGCGCAACATCTGCAATCGTGGAAACGTTGTGATACCGTAGCCAACGCCAATTCTTTGATCGACGACGAGGCTTAAGTCAAACACGTCGCGGCTTTCCTCGCCACATTCTTCTTCGTTTATGCACTCCACTGTTCCGTTGATTTCTGCCGACAACATCCACCAAGTACCACCTAAACCAACTGCTGGGGGAATCAGTGTCCAGTGTTCGGCAAAACCAATCTCTCCGACTTTTTTCGACTGATTCCACTCAAAGACGGCTCCGACAACCAACGAGCAGATGTGTACAGCCCAGTAGGATCGGAGTGTTTAATGGGATTCTTGAGTGCATACGAATATGGATTTAGGCCACCCCACAGCCCAATCGGATCACTGGTGATGTATCTCCCGGTCCTTGGATCATAGTACCGATTCCAGTTGTAGTAGAGGCCGGATTCGCTGTCGGCGTACTGGCCGGGGAATCGCAGGCGGATGTTGTTGGGGGTGTCGTCGTCGTCGACGTCGCGTTCGGGTTTGCCTTGGCCGAAGGCGTCGGGGAGCCATCGCCAGGCGAGGGCGCCGGCTTCGTCGTAGGCGCGGCGTGGCGTGGACAGGTGGTCGTTGATGGCATACAGGGTTTTCTTCGTCACCAAGGCACCGTTGTTGCGTTGGCGGACGACTTCCTGGGATACCAGCATGTCGTCGTCCCAGAGGTAGTCGCGGTGGGGCTTGCCGTTGCGGTACTCGCTGAGCAGGCGGCCGGCGGGGTCGTAGAAGTAGTGGAAGATCCGTGTGCCGCCGTTGTAAACAAATGTGCCTTAACGACGTTTCCATCGTCATTCGGTTATCCGTCTCACATGTCCTCCCATTTTCGAATGTTGTCATCAGCTTCCGGATAGTGTACGAAGCCGATTTCCTTAGTTTCTATCAACACACCGCGAGATAGTCTACCGCCGCCTACGAGCTCTTTCTTGGTAAGCCAACTATCGTACCCTTCGAGACACTCTTGTTTGTCATAATCACATACAACCCTGCCCCGAATATTGCCCTCGACTATTACTTCATCACCAATCCGGACATCAGCATTACTCTGCCTATAGCGCATCCGTCTTACCTGCGCTAGTTGTGAAACGGTTCGAGTTGAGCATCTGTTCGGCCAGCGCCTTTTTCAGCTCCAGAACACCGTCAGATGCAGGCCCGTCGCCGGATTATGGCCTGCCAGAAGTTCGTCAAGCAGCTCGGCGCTGATCGCCGGCATCTTCGTTATTGCCATACTTCATCTCCTGCCCAATCGGACATCGTATGGCTCACAAACACTAAAATCCTGACAGGCCGAGCCAATCTGAATCTGACAAAATTTCAGATTAATCATTTACTTTCGCAGCCGAAAAATAGCGCTGCGCGTAATCGCTTTCTTCTTCATCCAGCCACGTAAATGTCATTGCGTGTCGAAGAGTACGATTAGTTTTTGCTTCTGCTTCGATGACAACAATAAACTCCTCGCCATAATTAACGATTAAATCCTCTAATGGCCCTGCACCAAGAGACTTCAGAGTTTGTTCTGAATGATCTACCCTCAGTATCGCCAGTACGGCATTCCACAAAAAACCGGGGTCGTCTATGGCATCGATTAGCTGGTCCGCTGCCCATGCGTACTTATCGTATTCATCGGACTCAACATCAACCTTCTGGGCATTAATCCATGCCGCGACAAACCTATCATCCAACTTAGCACTCACCATCACATTAGTCCCGGCTTGGGTGCAGGTCTCGTCGCCCAATACCACGCGTCAGCGCGGTACCCCGTACACCCAATCGAATCAGCCCGATTCAAGAATTTACGTAGATTTCTCTGCCGTGCTTTAAATTGTTCCTGATGAGTGCCTGGATCAATACGCCCCTTATTCTCTCTTACTTGCCTCCAACGACGCTGAAGACCGTTTACTTTGATATCTATCTGTCGATAAAGCCTTTCACAATCATCATCGTCATCATCACACTGGTCAGGGTCGTTACCCGAATCATCATCCAGCAACACACTTCCGAGAAGAATACCAGTAACAGCACCGAGCACCCCACCTGCGACGGTACTTGCTGCACCACCGACGACCATACCACCCAGGATCACGGCGGCTGGATTCAATCCCTCTGGATCGACGAACCTCGTCGGATTGGCGAAGCCGTACTGGTAGCTGTTCAGGCCGCCCACTAGCCCGATGGGATCACTGGTGATGTATCTCCCGGTTCTCGGATCATAGTACCGATTCCAGTTGTAGTAGAGGCCGGATTCGCTGTCGGCGTACTGGCCGGGGAATCGCAGGCGGATGTTGTTGGGGGTGTCGTCGTCGTCGACGTCGCGTTCGGGTTTGCCTTGGCCGAAGGCGTCGGGGAGCCATCGCCAGGCGAGGGCGCCGGCTTCGTCGTAGGCGCGGCGTGGCGTGGACAGGTGGTCGTTGATGGCATACAGGGTTTTCTTCGTCACCAAGGCACCGTTGTTGCGTTGGCGGACGACTTCCTGGGATACCAGCATGTCGTCGTCCCAGAGGTAGTCGCGGTGGGGCTTGCCGTTGCGGTACTCGCTGAGCAGGCGGCCGGCGGGGTCGTAGAAGTAGTGGAAGGTCCGTGTGCCGCGGTGCTTTCCGATGTTGTAGAGGATTTTGGCGATGCGCTGGTTTCGACCGTTGTAGGTGTATTCGGCCTTGCGCACGCCGTTCTTGTGGAAGGTGACCAGGCGGTTGGCGCTGTCGTAGTGGAAGTTTCGACGGTCGCGGCGGTCGGCGAGAAGGTTGCCGGCGGCGTCGAGCACCACGTCGCTCGTGCCGTCGCGCAGCAGTCGGTTGGTGTTGGCCTGGTACTGGTAGCTGCGGGTCTTGCCGTTGTCCCGAACGCGGGCCAGGCGGTTGCCGTTGGCGTCGTAGTGCCACTGCGTCCAGCCGCTGTCCGCCATGCCGGCGACGACGATGTCGACGGACTCGGTGGCCAGGCGGTGCAGGGGGTCGTAGTCGAAGCGCCGGGTTCGTTCGGGTTCGGTGATGCGCACGGGGTTGCCGACGCCGTCGTGGTCGTTCTGCTGCACGACGGCGCCGTTCACGCGCTGCTCGAGCAACCAGCCCGCGTCGTCGTGGTCGCGTTCTTCGGCGAGGCCGTTGCCGAACTGCTGGACGGTGAGCAGGCCGTCGGCGCGGTAGGTGCGGTTGGCAACCACGGTGCGCGCCTCGCCCTCGCCGGTGTCGGTGGTGATGGACGTGATGCGTCCGGCGGCGTCCCGGACATAGTGGACCTGGCGGCCGTCGGGGTAGGTGATCTCGGTGACCCGGTCGCGGGTATCGTAGGCGTAGCGGGTCTCGTGGCTGCCGTCGTCGTCGGTTCGCTGTTCCCGCACGATGTTGCCGTGGGCATCGTAGTCGAAGCGGGTGACGCCTGCACCGTCGCGGATTTCGCAGACCCGGCCCATGCCGTTGGCGCATGCGTCGTAGGTGGTGTAGACGTTCGGCGTGTCGTCACCGTACTCCACCGCCACCAGGCGGTTCATGGCGTCGTGGCGGTGGCGCGTCACCTTGCCCAGGGCGTTGCTGATCTCGACCACGTTGCCGGCGTCGTCGTGGCGGTACACGGTGCGGCCGCGGTCTGGGCTGTCTTCTTCCAGCAGGTTGCCGAGGTCGTCGTGGCGGTAGCGGGTGGTGG
>CAYGJZ010000021.1:0-52103 GCA_964350265.1 uncultured Gammaproteobacteria bacterium
AGCCGGTCGGCATCGGCCATGCGCACGAAGGCCCCGGCCTGCAACTCGTAGTGCCCGCGCGAGCGGGCCGGCGTCGGCGCCGCGGCGGGGGGTTCGGCGGCATCGTCGGCCGCTGACGACGTGTCCGCTGCCGGAGGCGCAGAGGATGTCTCGGCAACCGCCGGTTCCGGGTCCACCGACTGGTCGGGCACGATGTGTTCCACCTCGGGCAGGACCATGTAGAAGTCGAACTCGGTGGAGCGCTTCTCCACCGGCGCCGGCGGTGGTGCGGTCTCCTCCGCGGTGAAGCGGTTCTTCGACGCCGAGATCATGTGCTCGATGCCGCGACCGATGGACTCGGGATCGTCGCTGGCAAGTCCCATGACGAAGCTGGCAGCCACCGCGCCCACCACCGCCCCGGCAGCGAACATGCCGAAGCCGTGCGAGGCAGCGCCCTTCTGCCGACCGCGCCCGGCGGACTTGCGCCTGGCCTGGGACATGCCTACATCGACTCCGGCGCCGACACCCCGAGCAGGTCCAGCGCGTTGGCGAACACCACCCGCGCGGCGTCGATCAAGACCAGTCGCGCATCGCGCAGCGGCTGCTCGCTGGCGATGAAGGGGTGGGCGTTGTAGTAGGTGTGGAAGGCCTGTGCCAGGTCGCGCACGTAGTAGGCCACCTGGTGCGGTTCACAGGCCCGCGCGGCGGACTCCACCACCTCGGGAAATCGCGACAGGTCGCGGGCCAGCTCCAGTTCTCGCTCCTCCACCAGCAACGACAGGTCGGCGCCACCGGGGTCGTGGGCAATGTCCTTTTCGCGCAATTGTCGAAACACGCTGCAAATGCGGGCATGGGCATACTGGACGTAGTACACCGGGTTGTCGTTGGACTTCGACTTGGCCAGCTCGAGGTCGAAATCCATGTGCTGCTCGACCTTGCGCAGCGCGTAGAAGAAGCGCGCGGCGTCGTTGCCCACCTCGTTGCGCAGTTCGCGCAGGGTCACGAACTCGCCGCTGCGGGTGGACATGGAGATCTTCTCGCTGCCCCGGTAGAGCACCGCGAACTGCACCAGCAGGACGATGAACTCGTCCGGGTCGTTGCCGAAGGCCTCGAACACCGCGCGGGTACGGGCAATGTAGCCATGGTGGTCCGCGCCCCAGATGTAGACCAGCCGGTCGAAGCCGCGCTCCTTCTTGTTCAGGCAGTAGGCGATGTCCGAGGCGAAGTAGGTGTACTGGCCATTGGCCCGGCGCACCACGCGATCCTTCTCGTCGCCGAAGTCGGTGGAGCGAAACCACAGCGCGCCTTCGCGCTCGTAGACCAGCTCGCGCGAGACCAGTTCGCCGACCGCGCGTTCCACCGCGCCGGACTCGTACAGGCTGCGCTCGGAGAACCAGGTGTCGAAGGTCACCCGGAACTCGGCAAGATCGGTGCGGATGTCGTCCACCAGGGTATCGAGGGTGATCTTGAACACCACCTCGTAGCCCTCGGCACCGAGGCCGCTGCGGGCACGGGCGATCAACGCGTCCAGGCGCGCCTCCGCCTCGTCCGGCAGGTCCTCGAACAGCGGCCCGGCATCGACCCGGAAACGCTCGCCGTGCTCGTGCCTGCAGGCCTTCGCGATGTCGATGATGTAGTCGCCCTGGTAGGCATTGCCCGGAAAGGCCACTTGCTCGCCACAGGCGGACAGGTAGCGCAGCCACACGCTGGTGGCGAGAATGTCCATCTGCCGCCCGGCGTCGTTGACGTAGTACTCGCTGTCGGCACGGTAGCCGGCCTTGCGCAGCACCCGCACCAGCGCATCGCCGTAGGCGGCGCCGCGGCCGTGTCCCACGTGCAGCGGGCCGGTGGGATTGGCGGAGACGAACTCCACCAGCACGCTCGGCAGGTGGTCGCCACGAACTTCGCCGTAACGATCACCGGCGGCGAGGATATCGCGCACCACCTGCCCGTAGGCCTGCTCGGCGATGAACAGGTTGATGAAGCCGGGACCGGCGATCTCCACCCGCGACACCATCGGCGAGGCGGGCAATGCCTCGACGATGCGCGCGGCCAGGTCGCGCGGCTTCATGCCGGCTTCGCGGGCCAGGCCGAGCGCCACGCTGGAAGCGAAGTCGCCGTGCCCCTTCTGCCGCGCACGCTCCAGGTGGGTCTCACCGCGCGCCGACGGCGGCAACACGCCCTCGGCAACGAGTCGGGACAAGGCGGAATCAAGCAGGGACCTGACCTGGAATTTCATGGCTGGAGTTCGCGGCGGGGATGGGACTTCGTTGAGGCGACGTGGGCCGGCGATCTGTCGCCGGTCAACCACGTTTGGCGGATTCTAACGTGTCCACTAGAATTTCAGAAGCGATGACGGCCGAAGACACGGCCCAGCAACGGCACGCACCCCGGCGACGCCGTTGGCAAGAACGGTAGCACCGATGAAACACCAGCAAGCGCACTATCCCCCCGTTGCCTTCGTCCAGCACGGCTACGACCGGCGCAGCCTGTACCGCGCGCGCAGCCGCTACCTGGACAACTGCCTGGACGATGGCAGCGCACGGCTGCTGTTCGTCTACGAGGGCAAGGTCGGCCTGCGGCGTGCCGGGAGCAACATGGAGATTTCGCTGGTGGATGCCAACATGGTACCGCGCGGGCGTCGCGAGGCGCTGACCGCGGTGTACCTCGGCGAGTACGTGACCCGGCCGGTGTTCGCCATCCTGTGCGAGGAACATCCCGAGTCGCTGCTGGCCCTGACCGCCGAACCGATGGTCTTCGCCGAGCTGCGCCAGGCCAGCGGCCTGCTCACGCCCCATGCCACCAGCCTGCTCGGCTATGCCACCGCCATGGACCACTGGCACCGCGCACACCGTTTCTGCGGCGCCTGCGGCGCCGCCACCGTCACCGACGGCGGTGGCCACGTGCGGCGCTGCAGCAACCCGGACTGTGGCCGATCCCAGTTCCCGCGCACCGACCCGGCGGTCATCGTGCTGGTCCATGACGGCGACGCCTGCCTGCTCGGCCGCAAGCGCGACTGGATCGACCGGCGCTACTCCACCATCGCCGGCTACGTCGAGCCGGGGGAAACCCCCGAGCAGGCGGTGGTCCGCGAGGTCTACGAGGAAACCGGCGCACAGGTGCGCAAGACCCGGTACTATGCTTCGCAGCCATGGCCCTTCCCCGGCTCGCTGATGCTTGGCTACTATGCCCGTGCAGAGCGCGGCGAGATCGTCCTGCACGACAACGAGCTGCAGGACGCGCGCTGGTTCGACCGCGAGGAGATTGCCAGCTGGGTGCCGGACGGCAGGCTGCGCCTGCCGAGCCGGATCTCGATCGCCTACCGGCTGCTGCAACACTGGTTCGACGAAGGCGCCGATGTCCCCCTGGACGAGCTCAATCCCGACCAGCCCTGAGCGCCATTGTTCGGCCCGCGGACCGGAATCGATAAAAACTACTTTTTGGTTTTACCAATTTGACGACCACCGCTAAAATAGCGTGGTATGCACTAACGGTTTTCGTATGCATAACCCCGACAAACGGTGTACAGGCTACATAAGAGAGGAGGCAACATGTCGACCCGCATGAAGGGAACGGTAAAATGGTTCAACAACAGGAAAGGGTTCGGTTTCATTGAGAGGGAAAACGGTTCCGATGTCTTCGTTCACTACCGCGACATCGAAGGGGACGGCTTTCGCACGCTGTCGGAAGGACAGCCGGTGCAGTTCACCCTGGACGAACGAGAGAAGGGCCCGGCCGCGCTGTCGGTTATCCCGGACGAGTTCGAGTAGCGAGTTATCCGGCCTCACGCGGCCGCTTCGTGGTACCAACGCACGATTCCTGACTGCCATCCCGGCATCCGGCCGACCCTGTCCGGCTGCCTTGCACGCACGCCCGTCCGCGCACGGTGATCCCGGCGCGAAGCTGCGAACAGATTGAAGAACGCATTCTCCCTTGCCTTCGTGCTCGCCGGCCTGCTGGTGTCGGTGGTCAGTTGCACGCCCATCGTGCGCGCCACCATCGACGCGGCATCCGGCGACCCGGTCGGCAGCGACTCGTCCTTCCTCGGTGCGCTGATGCTGCTGGCCTTCGCCTGCCTGTGCACGCTGGTCGGCGTCTTCCTGGTGGCGCGGCCGTTGATCGGCCTCGCCCTGGCGAAGACCCCCGCGGCCACGCGCTCCGCGTTGACCTGGCTGCACCTGTCCCCGCTGCTGGTCCTGCTCGGCCTGCCCATGGTGCACCTGTTGGTGCCGCTGTGGGTGGCACGCCGCTTCGCCGCCCGGCAACCGGCGCTGGCCGGCCAGGCCCGCGCGCTGCTGAACTTCCAGATGACCTGGACGCTGTTCCTGGTGGTCGCGCTGATGCTCAGCGTGATGGTGGTCGGCCTGTTGCTGGTACCGCTGCTGCTGGTCTTCCAGGTGACGGTCTGCCTGCGCGCTGCCTGGCAGGCCTGGCATGGCCGCACCATCGGCTATCCACTGGGGGTCGAGCTGATCCGCACGACCCCGGCCACGGCGGGCGACTAGCGGGCGAAGGCGCGGGCCGCCGCCGCCAGCGTGAAGTCGATCACCTCGTCGTCGTGGGCGGCGGAGACGAAGCCGGCCTCGAAGGCGGAGGGCGCCAGGTACACGCCTTCGTCGAGCATGGCGTGGAAGAAGCGGTTGAAGCGATCCGCGTCGCAGGCCATCACCTCGTCGAAGCGGCTGACCGTCGGCGCCTCGGTGAAGAACATGCCGAACATGGCACCCACCTGGTTGGTGACGAAGGGCACGTTGGCCTGCCGCGCGGCCTCCTCCAGCCCTGCCACCAGGCGCGCGGTCTGCGTCGCCAGTCGCCGGTGCAGCGCCGGGTCGCTGGCATGACGCAGCGCCACCAGCCCGGCGGCCATCGCCACCGGGTTGCCGGACAGGGTGCCGGCCTGGTAGACCGGCCCCTCCGGGGCCAGGTGGGACATGACCTCGGCACGCCCGCCGAAGGCACCCACCGGCATGCCACCACCGATGATCTTGCCCAGCGTGGTCAGGTCCGGACGAATGCCGTACAGCCCCTGCGCCCCGGACGGCCCCACCCGGAAACCGGTCATCACCTCGTCGAAGATGAGCAGCGCACCGTGCTGATCGCAGCGTGTGCGCAGGACCTCGAGGAAGCCGGGCAACGGCGGCACGCAGTTCATGTTGCCAGCCACCGGCTCGACGATCACCGCGGCCACGGTCTCGCCGACCTGGTCGAACAGCGCATCCACCGCGTCGACGTCGTTGAAGGGCAAGGTCAGGGTGTGCTCGGCCATGGCGGCCGGCACCCCGGGTGAGGTCGGCACGCCCAGGGTCAGCGCGCCGGAACCGGCCTTGACCAGCAAGCCGTCGGCATGGCCGTGGTAGCAGCCCTCGAACTTGACCACGCGGTCGCGCCCGGTGAAGCCTCGCGCCAGCCGGATCGCGCTCATCGTCGCCTCGGTGCCGGAGTTGACCATGCGCACCCGCTCGATGGACGGCACCGCCTCGCAGACGGCGCGCGCCATCTCGGTTTCCACCAGGGTCGGCGCGCCGAAGCTCAACCCGCGCTCCACCGCCGCCAGCACCGCCGCGCGGATTTCCGGGTGGTTGTGGCCGAGCACCATCGGCCCCCAGGAGCCGACGTAGTCGACGTAGCGCCTGCCGTTGACGTCGGTGACGTAGGCACCGTCGGCACGCTCGATGAAGACCGGGTCGCCGCCCACCGACTTGAAGGCGCGTACCGGGGAATTCACGCCGCCGGGGATGTAGCGGCAGGCCTCGTGGATGAGTTGGTGAAAATCGTGGGTCATCGGATCACGCATGGGAATCGGGAGGCGGGCATTATAGGCAGGGTTCCGTTGCTTCGACAGCGTGGGTTAGAATCGGCGCCCCCGAACCGCCCGCCAACCCCGACCACTGCCCCCGAACAATGGATTACAAGACCTACATGTGCGTGATCTGCGGCTACGTCTACGACGAGGAGCAAGGCGCGCCCGAGGACGGTCTGGCGCCGGGCACCCGCTGGGAAGACGTGCCCGCGACCTGGAAATGCCCCGACTGCGAGGCGACCAAGGAAGACTTCGAGCTGATCGAGATCTAGCGCTCGCTCACGCCGGATCGCGGCGCAGCAGCTGCTCCCGCTCGATCAGGAACAGGGCCGGTTCGTCGCTGTCACCGGCCAGCCACTGGAACGGCAGGGTCGGGTAGGCCTGCTCCAGCGCCTGGCTGGCGGAACCGGACTCGACCACCAGCGCGCCGTGCTCGGCGAGATGATCCGGCGCCTGCCCGATCAACCGGTGGATCAGCGCCAGGCCGTCGTCACCGCCGCGAAAGGCCAGCGCCGGCTCGTGGCGGTACTCCGCCGGCAACGCGGCCATCAGCGCGTCGGACACGTAGGGCGGGTTGCACACCACCAGGTCGAAGGATTCGCCGGCCACCGCCGCGTACAGGTCTCCCTGGCGCAGTTCCACCTGCCCGGCCACGCCGTGCAGTTCGACGTTGCGCGCGGCCACTGCCAGCGCGTCCGCGGAGATGTCCGCGGCGACCACGGTGGCCGCCGGGAACTGCTTGGCCAGGGCAATGGCGATGCAGCCGCTGCCGGTGCACAGGTCGAGGATTCGGCGCACCCCGTCCGGCTCGATCCACGGCTCGAAGCGATCAAGGATCCAGCCACCGAGGTGGGATCGCGGCACGATGACGCGCTCGTCGACGTAGTAGCGTTCGCCGGCGAACCAGGCCTCGTTGAGCAGGTAGGCCAGGGGCTTGCGGCTGGACAGGCGCTCGGCCAGCAAGCGTTCCGCCGCCGCCACCACGGTGGCATCCACCGCGTCGTCGAAGGGCAGTTCGTCCACCTCGGCGAGGTCGATGCCGGCCACGTGGGCGACCAGCCAGGCGGCCTCGTCGAAGGCGTTGTCGGTACCGTGGCCACAGGCTACACCGGCAGCCTCGAGGGACTGCTCGCAGCGTTCCACGAGGCCAAGCAGGGTTTCGCTCATCGAACCGGGAAGGCGGGCCGCCGGGTGAACCGGCGGACGTGCGGACAGGCGTGTTCGGGGGCAGCGCTCATCGCCGGGGGACGGGCGACGAGCGCGCGGACGGTGGCCGGATCAGGCGCGGCGACCGTACTTCTGCTGGAACTTGCCGACGCGGCCGGCGGTGTCGACGATCTTCTGCTTGCCGGTGTAGAAGGGGTGGCAGGCGGAGCAGATTTCCACGTGCAGTTCCCTGCCCAGGGTGGAACCGGTCTCGAACGAGTTGCCGCAGGCGCAGACCACCTTGATGGTCTCGTACTTGGGATGAATGCCGGCTTTCATGGCGAATCCTCGAATAAAGGTCGGATCACGGTGGATCAGGTCGAATGGGAAACGTTCGCGCGGCGCGGACGCCGGAACCCTGGCCCGTTGCGGGCCGGGTGCGAAAAGGATCGCGGATGGTACAAAAATCGTCGCTGGATGGCAAGGGCGCATCGCGACCCCGCCGACCGGGCGACTACCGGTTCATCGACTTGAAGAACTCGGCGTTGTTCTTGGTCGCACGCAGCTTGTCGAGCAGGAACTCGATGGCGTCGGCATCGTCCATCGGGTGCAGCAGCTTGCGCAGCAGCCAGATTTTCTGCAGCTCGGCCGGATCGGTGAGCAGCTCCTCGCGGCGGGTGCCGGAGCGGCTGATGATGATCGACGGGTAGACCCGCTTCTCGGCGATGCGCCGGTCGAGGTGGATCTCCATGTTGCCGGTGCCCTTGAACTCCTCGTAGATGACATCGTCCATCTTCGAGCCGGTTTCGATCAGGGCGGTGGCGAGGATGGTCAGGCTGCCGCCCTCCTCGATGTTGCGCGCGGCGCCGAAGAAGCGCTTCGGGCGTTGCAGGGCATTGGCATCGACACCACCGGTGAGCACCTTGCCGGAGGCCGGCGCCACGGTGTTGTAGGCCCGCGCCAGGCGGGTGATGGAGTCGAGCAGGATGACCACGTCCTTCTTGTGTTCGACCAGCCGCTTGGCCTTCTCGATCACCATTTCCGCCACCTGCACGTGGCGGGTGGCCGGCTCGTCGAAGGTCGAGGACACCACTTCGCCACGCACCGAACGCTCCATCTCGGTGACTTCCTCGGGGCGCTCGTCGATGAGCAGCACGATGAGCATGATGTCCGGGTAGGCGGCGGTGATGGAGTGGGCGATCTGCTGCAGCATCACCGTCTTGCCGGTTTTCGGGCTGGAGACGATCAGGCCGCGCTGGCCCTTGCCCAGCGGCGCCACCATGTCGATGACGCGGGCGGTGAGGTCCTCGGTGGAGCCGTTCTCGCGCTCCAGCCGGATTCGCTCTTCCGGGTGCAGCGGGGTGAGGTTCTCGAAGAGGATCTTCTCCTTGGCGTCTTCCGGTGTCTGGAAGTTGATCGACTCCACCTTGAGCAGGGCGAAGTAGCGCTCGGAATCCTTCGGTGGCCGGATCAGGCCGGAAACGGTGTCGCCGGTGCGCAGGCCGAAGCGGCGAATCTGGCTCGGCGAGACGTAGATGTCATCCGGCCCGGCCATGTAGGAGGCGGTGGTGGAACGCAGGAAGCCGAAGCCGTCCTGCAGGATTTCCATCACTCCCTCGCCCTTGATTTTCTCGCCCTTGCGCGCCTGCGCCTTGAGAATGGCGAAGATCTGGTCCTGCTTTCGCATCCGCGAGACGCTTTCCAGGTTCAGGCTGCGCGCGAAGTCGGCGAGTTCGGTCGCGGATTTTTTCTTCAGTTCGGACAGGTTCAGGGACATGGCGGACTACAGGGCGACAGTGATCGGTGATAGGAACGGCGCCACGGGAGGTGGCCCGGATGCTGGAAAGGAAGCTGGAAAAGCGTGGAAGAAAGGAAGCGGAGAATCTTATACTTTGAAAATCATAACCGAGAACATCGCGGCCGACAAGTGCATGCAGCCGCGATGTGCTATACTTTTACAGGTTCCCGTCGATGAATGCCGTGAGCTGGGACTTGGACACGGCGCCCACCTTGGTGGCCTCCACGTTGCCATCCTTGAACAGCATCAGCGTCGGGATGCCCCGGATACCGTACTTCGGGGGGGTCTCCGGGTTCTCGTCGATGTTCAACTTGGCCACGGTCACGCGATCCGCGTATTCGTCGGCAATCTCGTTGAGCACCGGGGCAATCATCTTGCACGGACCGCACCACTCGGCCCAGTAGTCGATCAGGACGGGTTTGTCGGACTTGAGCACCTGCTCTTCAAAGGTGTCATCACTGACATGCACGATTCGGTCAGACATGGAAACTTTGCCTCCACGGCGAAAAGGGGAACGGGGGTGGGACCACGAGGAACTGGAACGGATTTGACCGCATTCGCCGGTTCAATGCAATCCCCGCAGGGTGTCGCCTCCGGCGCCCCGGAAAGACCCGGGAAGACGCCGTCGCCGACCACGACACGGCGGGCTGAATCGGCCCGCGAAACGCATTCAATACACAAGTAACCTCTTGATGAACCAAACTCATTTGAGCGAACTGGCCTTCGACGACCTGGCCTTGCACGCAGACCTGAAACGCGGCCTCGCCGACGCCGGCTTCACCCACTGCACGCCGATCCAGGCCGAGGCCCTGCCGGTGGCATTGCGCGGCGAGGACGTGGCCGGGCAGGCCCAGACCGGCACCGGCAAGACCGCCGCCTTCCTGCTCGCGGTGTTCAACCGGCTGATGGACTCCAGCGCACCGGAATTCGCCGAGGGAGCGCCGTCGCGGCCACGCGCCATCGTCATCGCGCCGACCCGGGAACTGGCCCTGCAGATTCATCACGATGCCGCCATCCTCGGCAAGCATTCCTCGCTGCGCCTGGCGCTGGCATATGGTGGCACCGACTACGAAAAGCAACGCGCGGACATCGCCGCCGGCGTCGACGTGCTGGTCGGCACGCCGGGCCGCCTGATCGACTACCTGAAGCAGGGCGTCTACACCCTCAACGACATCGAGGTGGTGGTGCTCGACGAAGCCGACCGCATGTTCGACCTCGGCTTCATCAAGGACATGCGCTACATGCTCCGACGCATGCCGCCGGCGGTGGAACGGCTCAACATGCTGTTCTCGGCAACCCTGTCCCACCGCGTCATGGAGCTCGCCTTCGAGCACATGAACGATCCGCGCACCATCAAGATCGAGTCCGACAGCACGGTTGCCGACAACATCCGGGAAACTGTCTACTACCCGAGCAACGCCGAGAAAATCCCGCTGATCGCCGGCCTCCTGTCGCAGCTCGACCCGGGCCGCACGCTGGTCTTCACCAACACCAAGCACGTGGCCGAGAAGGTCGGCGACTGGCTCAGCGCCAACGGCCACCCGGCCTCGGTGCTGACCGGCGACGTGCCGCAGAAGAAGCGGGAATCGCTGCTCCGGGCCTTCACCGAGGGGCGCTGCGACATCCTCGTCGCCACCGACGTCGCTGCCCGCGGCCTGCACATCCCCGATGTCAGCCACGTGTTCAACTTCGACCTGCCGCAGGACGCCGAGGACTACGTGCACCGCATCGGCCGCACCGCCCGTGCCGGCGCCAGCGGCGACGCGATCTCCTTCGCCTGCGAGGACTATGCCTTCCACCTGCTCGACATCGAGGAGTACATCGGCCATGCCATCGAGCGTGCCGAGTTCGCCCCCGAGTCGCTGCCCACCCTCGAGCGCCCGCGTCGCGGACGCCGCGAGGACGAGCGCGAGCGGGGCGGGCGCGGGGAACGAGGCGGGCGCGGCCGCGGCGAACGCCGTGCCGACGACCGCGAGCGTGGCGGCCGCGGAGAACGCGGCCGGCGCGGCGGACGCCGTGGCAGCGACGACGCGGCGGCGAGCGCCGAGCTGCCGACGGCCGGCGAGACGGCGGTGAACGAACCCACCACGACGGCGTCCGAGCCGACGGTGGTCGAAGCGGTGAGCGCCGACCCCGTGGCGCAGCCGGCGGTCACGCCGACGGGGGTGACCACGCCCGCCGAAGACGGTGCGGCCGTGGAAGAGCCGTCCACCGAGACCCCGGCAAAGATCGAGGCCGGGGAGCGGGCCGAGCCCTCGGCGGCCGCCGCCGGGGAAGCGGCGCCGGCAGACGACGGCAAGGCGGCCAGGGCGCCGGCCCGGGAGCGCGAGGGGCGGTCTCGCCCGCCGCGCGAGGCACGTGCACCGAGCACACCGCCGGCGTCCCGCGCCAAGCCCTCGAAGTGGAACAACCCGAACATCGAGACCCCCGCGATCGGCTGAGGGGAAGCGCCCCGCCCGGCGCATGACTTGACCACCAAGGGACAGTATACTGCGCCGCTTTTCGTGATCCGGCCGGCGGCCGTGCACGCGGCGCCGGACGATGTCCAAGGACCCTGATCCGGCCCGGTGGCGCGGCACTGCCGGATCGATGCACACCGCGCCGGGCGTCCCGGCCGGCCGACACCTGCCAGCCATTCGAACGGGAATCCGCATGCATAGCGTCAGACTGGGGCTGTACTTCGTCGCCTTCACCACCCTGCTCCTCGAACTGACGCTGATCCGCGTGTTCGACTACCTGTGGTTTCCGAACATGGCCTGGATGATCATCACCCTGGCGATGTTCTCCATCGGCGTGTCGGGCGTGCTGGTGGCACTGAAGCCCTTCGAGCGACACCCCCGCTTCTGGACCATCATCACCGTGGTCATGGTGCTGATGGCGGTGGCCTGCTACCTGATCCTGCCGGTCCTGGACAACGTACGCTTCAACTACGCCAACATCGGCGAGCACCCCTTTGGCGCCATCGCCCGCTTCTCGCTGATCCTGGCGGTGATCGCCCTGCCCTTCCTGCTCGGCGGCCTGGTCATCTCGGCGCTGTTCTCCCGCTACGCCGACCAGATCCAGTCCTTGTATTTCTGGGACCTCGCCGGCGCCGCCGCCGGCTGCGTCGCGGTGGTGGTGGCGGTGGAGGCCTACAGCGCGCCCGGGCTGCTGATCCTGTGCAGCGCCACCAGCTTGCTGGCGGTGTCGTTCTTCGTCACCAGCCGGGTCGCCTCGCTGGTACTGCTGGCACTGGCCGTGGCGGTGGGCGTCAAGCCGCTCATGCGCGACAACGGCTACGAGATCGACCCGCACATGAACAAGCGCAATTTCGCGCATTTCTACTACCAGGATGCCATCGAGCAGACCGTCTGGGACCCGGTGTCGCGCATCGACGTGGTGAACTTCCGCGGCGGCATCAAGTGGATCGCCTACGACGGCGGCACCCAGACCAGCTACTACTACAAGTTCGACGGCGACTACGACGCCCTGCGCGAGAACGTCGAGGACGTTCGCCGCACCCAGTTCTGGGGGCCGATGGTGCTGGTTTCGCACTACCTCAAGCAGGACAGCGACGCCGACGTGCTGGTGATCGGCGCCGCCGGTGGCCAGGAAACCAAGGCCGCGCTGATGTACGGTGCAGCCCACGTCGACGCGGTGGAACTGGTCGGCTCGGTGGTCGAGCTGGGCAAGACCACCTACGACGAGTGGATCGGCGGCGTCTACACCGACCCGCGGGTGAACGCGGTGCGCGGCGAAGGCCGCAGCTTCCTGCGCTCGGGCGACCACAAGTACGACATCATCCAGATGATGAGCAACCACACCAGCTCGTCCCTTGCCTCGGGCAGCAGCGCCATGTCGCCCAACTACCTGCAGACCGTGGAAGCCTACAAGGAGTACTTCGACCACCTCGAGGACGACGGCCTGCTGCACATCAACCACCACCTGTATCCACGCATGGTGGCCACCGCCGCGCGCGCCTGGCGGGAATCGGGTCGCACCGACTTCGCCCGCCACATCCTGGTGGTGGAATCGCGCTTCCTCACCGACAACCTGCCCACCACCTTGATCAGCATGACGCCGTGGACCGAGGAGCAGGTGGAGAAGGCGGTGAACTTCCTCAACTTCGACCGCGGCTTTCACGCCGTGGTGCACCCGTTCGAGCCGGAGAACAACTACCTGCCGGAAGAGTTCCTGACCGGCGAGTTGTCGGTGGATACTGTCGATCGCGTGCCCTACCGGGTCGAGGCGCCCACCGACGATGCGCCCTTTTTCAACTTCATCCGCCGCTCGCTGGAGGTGGAGGAGATCAGCCCGGACAACCTGGTCAGCAAGTCCACCGCCTTCCTGCTCAACAAGCGGCGTGAAGCCGGCCTGCCGCTGGACGTGCTGCACCTGTTCGTCACCGGCGCTGCATCGCTGCTGTTCGCCCTGGTCGTCCTCGGCGTGCCGCTGCTGTTCAGCCGCACCGGCCGAACCCGCTGGCCGGGCAAGGGCGCGTTCATGGGCTACTTCGCCTGCCTCGGCGGCGGCTTCATCGTCATCGAGCTGGTGCTGATCCAGATCTTCATCAAGCTGGTTGGCTACCCCACGTTCACCTATGCCGGCGTGGTCTTCTCCATGCTGCTCGGCGCCGGTCTCGGCAGTGCCTGGTCGGCCCGCCTGGATCCCACCAGGCTGGCCTCGCTGCGGCGGCCGTTCTACATTGCGCTGGCCATCATCGTCGTGCTGATGGCCATTCATCCCTACGTGTTCGATCTCGCCCTGACCGCGCCGCTGCTGGTGCGCCTGGCCATCATGGCGATACTGATCGTGCCGGTGGGCTTCTTCCTCGGCATGCCCTTCCCCATCGGCATCACCCTGGCCAAGGACAAGCCGGCGGGCACGGTGGCCTGGTGCTGGGCCATGAACGGCCTGTTCACTATTGTCGGCGGTCTGGCCAGTGTTATTCTTTCCATCTACCTGGGATTTACCCTGACCATCTTCGCCGCGTCCTCGCTGTACGTCATCGCCGTGCTGCTGCTTGGCATCATGTTCCGCGCCAGGTTGCCCGCGACCGCGGCATCGTAGGGGGCGAATGCGCAATTGACGGCTGACCAGATCGCGCAGGCAAGACCCAGCCGGGTCGACCCGGAGAAGCTCTCGGTCGCCTTCCGCGAGCCATCGCTGTGCGCGCGCAGCGGTACCTGCGTCGGCGTCTGCCCCACCGGTGCGCTGACCATCGGCGAGGACTACTACCCGCGCATCGACGAGAACCGGTGCACCGAGTGCGGCCTGTGTCGCAAGGTCTGCCCGGGCGAGGACGTCTCCTTCGAGCGCCTCAACCGGCTGAGCTTCGGCGACGACGACCTCGCCGAGGGCTTCGACGGCCGGGTCGAGGAAGTCCACGTCGGCTATGCCGCCAACGACGACATGCGCCACGGTGGTGCCGGCGGCGGCGTGGTCACCGCGCTGCTGCACGACCTGCTGCGTCACGGCGACGTCGACGGCTGCATCGTCACCCGCATGAACCCGGACAAGCCCTGGCTGGGCGAGCCGTTCATCGCCCGCAGCGAGGAAGACCTGCGCCACAGCCAGGGCTCGCGCTACACGGTGATCCCGTTCAACGCCATCCTTCGCACCGTGCTGGCCTCGAACGAACGCTTCGCCCTCGCCGCCCTGCCCTGTCACCTGCACGGGCTGCGCTTCGCCCTGCAGGAGGTGCCGGAGCTTCGCCAACGGCTGCCGTGGATCGTCGGCCTGTTCTGCGGCGGCGCGCTGGAAACCTTCGTGGTGCCGGAACTGCTCGAGACCAAGGGCATCGGTCGCGAGGAGATCCGCGACTTCCAGTTTCGCGGCGGCGACTGGCCGGGCAAGATGCGGGCCATCATGAAGGACGGTGCGATCCGCGACCTGCACTACTCCAACTACAAGGATGGCGCCTACAACTACTTCATCGGCCTGTACCTGCCCAACCGCTGCCAGACCTGCATCGACGGCTCGGGGCTGTTCTCGGACATCTCCATTTCCGATGCCTGGACACGCGATCGCGACGGCAGCTACAAGTTCGCCTACCACTCGCGCATCCTGGTGCGCAATGCCCGCGGCAAGGCACTGCTGGAACAGGCCCTGGCACGCGGCACCTTGAAGGGACAGAACCTGGGCAACGACAAGGCCTACCAGACCCATCGGCAACAGACCACGCGCAAGGGTCTGAATGCGCCGCTGCGACTGGCGCGCCGCCAGCGCGCCGGCATCCCGGTGCCCCGCTACGGCGTGCCGACGCCGGCGGCGAGCGTTCGCGAACGGTTCACCGAGCGCGTCGTGTCGTCGCTGCTGTGGATGGGCCGGCACCGCGCCATCCGCTACCCGCTGATCCGCTTCCTCACTTCGCGCTCGGCGCTGCCGCTGATCCGGCTGCGGTTGTGGCTGAAGCAACGCAAGTACCGCAAGGCGCGGTAGCACCGCGATGGTGAGCATTCGCCAGTCGGTTCGCGGCAAGCGCCTGTGGCAGGTCATCCGGCTGCTGGTCACCGCCGGCCTGATCGCCTTCGTCCTCGACCAGGCCGGCCTGTTCGAAGCCGAGGGTCGCGCCGGCTTCGTCCGCATGCTGGCCGGCGTGGACATGTTCTACCTGTTCATCTCCTTCCTGGTCAGCGTGTTGATGAACCTGGTCAGTTCCTACAAGTGGTACGTGCTGCTGTGTTCCCGGCAAATCCACGTCACCCTGTCGCGCCTGTTCGCGCTGTACTACGTGGGCAAGTTCTTCAACCTGTTCCTGCCCACCGGCATGGGCGGGGACGTGGCCCGGGTCTACGAGCTCGGCCGCATCACCGGCACCAACACCGAATCGCTGGCCTCGGTGTTCGTCGAACGCTTCACCGGCATGATCACGCTGACGGCAGTGTCCGCGGTGGCGGTGCTGATCAGCCTGCGCGAGTACGACATCCCGGTGATCACCACCAGCCTGCTGCTGTGCGTGCTGATCACCACGGTGGTAACCTGGATGATCCTGGACACGCGGCCACTGACGTGGTTCTCGCGTCTCGCCACCGGCAGGATCGCCGCGCTGTCCGGCCTGTTCGGCAAGCTGCACAAGGTGCACGGAGCCATCCGCGCCTACAAGGACCGTCCGGGCACGCTGTGGTATGCCTTCGTCATTTCGGTGGTGTTCTACTTCCTGGCCGTGATCAACGTGTGGGTGTCGGCGCTGGCCTTCTCCCGCGAGGTCGAGTTCCTGACCATCCTGGTGGCGGTGCCGGCCATCATGCTGATCATGAACCTGCCGATCTCCATCGGCGGCCTCGGCTTGATGGAGGCCGCCTATACCATCATCTTCACCGCCTTCGGGTATAGTAGTTCCCTGGCCCTGTCGACGGCATTGCTGATTCGCCTGAAGACCCTGGTCGACGGCGTCATCGGCGGCCTGTTCTACCTGGCCCGGGGCGAGCGGCCGGCCCGCACCTGACTGTTCCCCGAGCACCACGCGCCACCATGGACAAGTACCGCGAATACCGATTCGACGCCATCATCGAGGACACCGACCGCAGCGCCCTGCAGAAGTACCAGGACCTGGTGGTCGGCAACCGCCGCTGGCTGTCGCTGCTGTACTACGAGCTGTGCACCACCGTGTTCGGTCCGGTGCAGGGGCTCCTCGGGCTGGCCCTGCGACGTCTCGCCTTCGGACCCCTGTTCGCACGCACCGGTCGCAAGGTGGTGTTCGGCCATCATGTCTCACTGCGTGCGCCGAAGCGCATCCACATCGGCGACAACACGGTGATCGACGACTTCGCCATGCTGTCCTTCCGCGGCACCGAGGAGCATCGCATCGAACTCGGCAGCAGCGTGTTGATCGGGCGCATGACCATGATCAAGTCCCGGCACGGCAGCATCGACATCGGCGACCATGTACATGTCGGACCCAACTGCCTGCTCGGCTCGGCCGAGTCGCTGACCATCGGCGCCTACACGCTGATCGGCTTCAACTGCGCCATCGGCGGCCTGCAGCACGGCATCGACGATGCCGACAAGCCCATCGTGCAGCAGCAACTGGTCAGTCGCGGCGGCGTGCACATCGGCCGCGACGTGTGGATCGGCACCAACGTCTCGGTGATGGACGGCGTGCGCATCGGCGACGGCGCGGTGATCGGTGCCGGCTCGGTGGTCACCCAGGACATTCCCGCCGGCGCCATTGCCGTGGGCGCGCCGGCGCGGGTGATCCGCGAACGCGGCGCCACGCCCGCGAAACCTGGCTGACCCCGGCCCGCCACCCGCCACGACCCGCTGCCGCGGTCATGCCCAACACCCTCATCCATCTCGGCGTGCAGGGCATGCTCAACCGTGCACTGGTGCCGGCGGTGGACCTGCGCATGGTCTTCCTCGGCTGCCTGCTGCCCGACCTGCCGTGGATCGCGCAGCGTGCACTGCGCGTACTGGCGCCGGGCATCGACCGCATCGACCTGCTCGTCTACTGCGGCATCCAGGCCTCGCTGGCCTACTGCCTGTTGCTGGCGGTGGTGGTGGCCCTGCCGGCGCGTCGGCCCGCGGCCATGTTCGCGGTCCTCGCCGGCGGCGCGGTGACGCACCTCGCGCTCGACATGGTGCAGGTCAAGTGGGGTCGCGGCGTCAGCTGGTGGGCGCCGTTGGACTGGCGGCTTTCCTCCTTCGACCTGCTCTGGCCGGAACACTGGCTGTTCACGCTGGCGCTCATCGCCAGTGTCGGGTTCTGCCTGGCCAGCTGGCGCAGCATTCCCGACCAGCCGTTGTTCGGCAGGCGTGCCTGGCGCTACCTGCTCGCCGCCGGCGCTCTCGCCGTCTACCTGTCCACCCCGCCGCTGTTCGTCGCCAACGCGGTGGCCGCCAACCTCTACGATGTCGCCACCCTGCGCGAGGCGGGCATGCGAAGCGGGCGAGCGGCAACCTTCGACCGCGAATCCCTGGTCATCGACGATGGACGCCTGGCACTGCGCATCTTCACCGGGGAGGTCATCGCCATCCACGGTGTCGAAGGCGCGGCCGGCGGCCTGCTGTCCGCCCGTGGCCGCTTCCGCGACGACGGCAGCTTCTCGGTCGAGGCCTACCACCGCCATCCGGGCTACCGACGCGCCGCCGCCTCGGTGGCCGGCATCGCGGTGGTGCTGGCCGCGCTGGTGCTGCCCTGGTGGAGACGGCGAACGCGCGCTAGTGGATGAACACGTCGCCGCGATGGGCGTCTCCGTCGTCGGTCACGCGCAGCACGCGGCCGTCGACGGCGTGGATGAGCACGATGTCGTGGCGCTCGCCTTCGGTCTCGCCGGCGATCCAGTCCGGGTGGTTGGTCCACACGTGGTTGTCGTAGCGGATCTCGCCGGGGGCGGTGATGCTGCGCGACGGGACGCCGTTTCGCACCGACATCAACGACATGCCCCGGTGACCGTCGAGCAGGTTGCTGACCAGCGCGCCATCGGGGGAGAAGCTTGCCGAGCATCCCGCGGCCAGCTTCTCCGGCTCGCCGTCGGGCGGAAACCGGTAAATGGCATAGCCGAGCCCCTTCACCGTGCCCACCAGCGCACCGTCCGGCCCGGCGTCGAGTTCCAGCACGCGGTATCCGTCCCGCACCGTGGTCACTTGCCCGCCGTCGGCATCGACCACCTGGATGCGCTTGCCGTCGGAGAAATAGACGCGTTTCCCGGCCGCGTCCCAGGCCACCGCCTGCGGCGCGTCGCCACGGGCCACCACGCGGTCCTCGCCACCTTCCGCGGACACCACCACCACGCTGCCGCCGCGCACCGCGGCGACCTGCGTGCCGTCGGCCGAGAAGCGCGGATACCGCGCCCCGGCCAGCAGCCTGGCCGGGACACCGCCGCGACGGCGGATCATGACGTCGTCGCCGCGCTCGTACACCACCGACAGCACCATCGGGTGGCCCTCCATCGACGGCACCGGGGTGGACTCGTCGGCGGCCTCGCCGCAGCCGGCCAGCACAAGCGCCGTCAACAGAGCGGTGACCGCTGCCCGCAAGGGGCGCGGGTTCGACGTGCGTTTTCGGGTGGCTGCGTGCATGATCAGGTCCTCGCGTGTTGCCGTTCGGCGATGCCGGCCCAGCTCGCGGCGGTGCTGGCGGAATGAAGCTGCCAGTGTAGGCTGACGCGCGTGAAGCGACGCTGAACACCCATGCAGGTGCGGTCGGCAGGCAAGGAAATCCACCGCCACCCACTGCATCGACCCCGGAGCCCCCATGCCCGCCGTGTCCACCCGACGCATCGTCTACCTGGTCTTCTCGCTGGCCGTCACCGTGGCCATCTTCGGCTACCTGTTCCGCCAGGTCAGCTGGGCGGAGGTGGCTGATGTCCTCGTCGGCATGAACCGCCAGGCGCTGGCCGGGTTCGTTGCCCTGTCACTGGCCATGAGCGCCTTCCGCACCTGGCGCTTCGCCGTCCTGCTGGCCTTCTCCGGCTACCGGCCCGGCCGCCTGGCCCTGTTCCTGGTCGTCATCGTGCGCAATTTCTTCTCCGATCTTCTGCCGGCGCGACTCGGCACGCTGGTCTACGTCTACCTGGCCAACCAGCGCCTCGGCGTGCCGTTTTCCGCCGCCGCGTCGAGTTTCGCCATCGCCTTCCTGTTCGACGTGCTGGCACTGGCGCCGATGCTGCTGCTGGCCGCCGCGCTGGCCGGCAGCGTGGCCGGTATCGCGCCGGGCACGCTGGTGCTGGCCAGCGGCGTGCTGTTCGTGCTCGGCGCCGTGGTCCTGTTCGCCCTGCCCACGGTGACGCGCTGGGCGGTCCGACTGCTGCGGCACGCCAGGTTCGTGCCGGAGCGGCTGCGCCACGCGCTCGACGATGCCCTCTCGGACACCGCCGGCGAACTCGACCGGGTGCGCCGGGGCGGCATCTACGGCAAGGTGTTCGCGTTGTCGCTGATGGTGCGGCTGTGCAAGTACGCCTCGCTGTACGTGCTGCTCTATGCACTGGTCGAGCCGCTGGGCTACGGCCTGGACGCGTTGCCGGCGCCGCAGGTGCTGCTCGGCCTGGTGGTGCCGGAGATGGCCGCCAGCCTGCCCGTTTCCGGCATCGGCGGCTTCGGCGCCTACGAAGGCGCCTGGGCCTACGTGTTCGGGCTGCTGCTGTTTCCCACCGACCTCGCGGCGCTGACCGCGGTCTCCCACCACCTGTTCACCCAGGTCTACGGGGCGCTGCTCGGCGCCGCGGCACTGCTCGCCCTGCTGGCGCCGGAACTGCCGGCCATGCTGCGAAGATCGCGGCACCAGGCGTCCCGTCGCCGGCGCTAGGACGGAACCGCGACGCGGGCACAAAAAAACCGGGGCCCTTTCGGGCCCCGGTTATCTTCGATCCGCCGCGCTCGGCTTAGTCGTAGCGCTGACCGGTGTTCGGGATGCAGATCCGCGCGCCACCGACGATGAGGATGCCGGGGCTCGGGAAGGCATGACCCGGACGACCGAAACGGTAGGTCGGGCGGTTGCCGTTGGTACGGCCAACGAAACGGCCCTGCTCGATGACGCGACCGCTGCGGTCGGCCATGGCCGCGCCACTGGACTCGGCCTGGAAGGACTGGATCAGGACGACAAGGTTGCCGTCGCCCTCGGAGTGCGGCTTGTAGACCATGCCGCCACCGGGAAAGCCGCCGCACTGCGCGGCCGCCGTGGCGTTGGACGCAGCCTGGCTCTGGGTTGCCTGCGACTGGGAAACCGGGTTCGCGGTCGGGGTCGGGGCCGGGCGAACGCTGCCGCTGGAACTCTGCTGGGTGTTCTGACTGGAGGCGGCGCTGGCCGATCCGCCGCCGGAGCTGGTCTCGTTGGGGTCGACATGACAGCCGGCGAGGGCGATGGCGACCATTCCTCCCAACACCGCGCCCGCAGAGATCCTGCCAAGCCCGGTTCGCGAAACTTTGGGGTGATTTTTCATTCGAATGACTCTCGTGGAAATTTGGACATGTAAGTGTTCTTCACGCCGAAAACCCGCGATTCAGCGCGCGCGCCGCAACGAAAAACAGCCGGGATCATATTCGTTTTCCAAGACACTGTCCACGGATCGCGCCACGGCGGCGAGGCGATGAATACAACCTGCGCAATCCTCGCACCAACCCCGTTGCCGGGCTGGAGCTGGCGTCGATTTTCTCATGTATTCAAACCTCTTATCGCCACCTTCGCAAGTATTCTATGCAAAGTTCCGTTGGCGTCAAGGCGACCGAAGCAGACAGGAACAGAAGTCGGCAGGCCGCTACCCTATCCTGCGACGGATGACAAGTCGAAAAAAACATGACATCAATCAATAATTTTAAGATAATTTAACGCCCTGCCAAACGCGTGCCGCTTCCCGCACCCCTGAACCGTTTGGCCCCCGTTGACGACGAAGGTGGCGAGGAACCACCGCACCGCGACCCGAACGAACGAAGGCGACCACAGGACCTGCATCATGACTATCCAACGGGGCATCCCGGGCACCGGCGCAAGACGCGTGCGCATCTCGTCCCCTGCCCGGCCCGGCGCACTCATTGCCTGCCTGCTGGTCACCCTGCTGGTCGCCGGCTGCGGCGGCGACAAGGGCAAGTCTTCCAGTGGCGGCGGCGGCAGCACCGCCACCCCGTCCTCCGCCACCCCGGCGGTCACTTCGCCCGGCGGACCCACCGGCGGCGCCGCCGGTAGCGGCCAGCCCGCGCCCCAGCAGCCCGCCAAGGTGGTCGGCCCCAATCTCAACGGCAACTGGGCGGGCTACTACAAGAGCATCGAGGGGCACTACCAGAACCTCAGCGCCACCATCACCCACACCGGCAACCGTGTCACCATCGAGACCACCATGCCCCCGGGCATCGTGAACAAGCTGGTGGGGCAGATCGACGGCGCGGGCAACATGCTTCTCTACGACCAGTTCGACAACGAGGACTGGACCACCCTGTACGGGCCGGCCTCGTCGAACTCCATCAACCTGGCTGACTACGTGTTCATCAACCAGTCGTTGTCGGATACCAACATCGTGATCCTGAAACGCTAGGCGAACAACGCCGCGGCAGGGCCAACGACCGCGCGGGCAACGTTATAATTCCCGCCCACGGCGGATGCCAGCGGCATCACGCCATCGACGCGGACCGGGATCGACCAGGCTAACGATCCCGGCTCGCGAGCAAGTCATCGACCGGTGCAGGTGAACGACGCCCCATGATGCCACCCTGCCAAGCCGGCGGCGCGCGCAGCGTCGGCCGGGACAACGCGGGCCCGGGTCGCCGGTGGTGACGGCGATATCGACAGGCCGGCGCCGCTGGCCGGCAAGCGCCTTCGGCACGATCCAACGCTATCGTCGACCGCTGGCCTGGCTGGCGCTGACGTTGGTGGTCGCGTGGCTGGTCCGCGCCTCCATGCACACCGCCTACGTCGAACTGGAGATCCAGGGCACCAGTGAAACGGTGGCCTCCATCTACTGGGCGGGACCGGGCCAGAACTATTCCGAGAGCCGGGTCGCCCATACCCGCATCTACCCGCGCAAGCATCACTACAAGATCCTCATCGGGGATCTTTCCCGCATCAACCGCATCCGCTTCGACCCGTCCAGCAGCATGGGCGTGGTCAGCGTGGGCACCTTCATCATCCACCAGTACGGCTACAAGCCGATCCGGCTGCGCACCGACAAGGAACTGCAGAAGTTCGAGCCGTTCCGCCGCATCGACTCCCTGCACGCGCAGCGCGGCCGCCTGTTCATCGCCACCAGCAGCAACGACGCGCAACTCGAGCTGTCGCTGGACGCGCTGAAGCACGCCGAGGACCCATCCTTCCTCGGGGTGCTGCTGCGGGTGCTCGCGGTGGTCATCGCCTGCGCGATCTTCCTGCGCGTGCTGAAACCGTTGTCCCGGGACTATCGCTTCGTACCCTATGCCATGCTGGCCATGGTGACGCTGGTCTTCGTCATGGCCACCACCAGTCGCATCAACGCCCACCCGGACGAGTACGTGCACGTGCTCGCCGCCCGCTACTACCTGGACCACGATGCGCCACCGGCGGCCTGCGACAAGGAGACCCTGCACACCTACAGCCCCTACGGTGTTTCGCGCCTGAACTCGCTGGAGGTATCCTACTTCCTTACCGGCAAGTTTGCCGGTGCGCTGGCCTTCCTGCCGGTGACCGAGTCTTTCCGGTTCCGCTACTACAACGTCTTTTTGCTCAGCATCCTGCTGCTGATGACGTTGCGCTCGGTCTCCTTTCGGCTGGTCTGCCTGCCGCTTCTGGCCACGCCCCAGGTCTGGTACGTGTTCAGCTACGTGAACTCCGATGCCACCGCCCTGTTCGCCAGCCTGGTGGCGGTGCACCAGGCGGTATCCGACGACAGCGCGCTGCGGCGCATGCTGCGCGGTGAAAGGAGCAACCATTCCCTGCTGCGCTGGGCCAGCCTCGGCGCCCTCGGCGCGTTGTTGCTGCTGTCGAAGAAGAACTTCTTCGTCTTCGACCTGTTTGCCGGGTTGTGGGTGATCCTGGCCTTCTGGCTGCTGACCGACCGCCGCCTGTGGATCTACCTCAAGCGCCTGGCCCCGGCGCTGGCGGTGGGCGCGGTGCTGGTCGGCGGCTGGATCTACGAGCACGAGGCGGCCAACGACTTCTCCCGTGCCGAGCGGATCGATGCCTGCGCGGACCAGCTTGCCTACGCCGCCTACCGTTCCGACGCCGCGCCGGAGAAACAGCATCCCACCTTGTACTGGCGCGATCGCGGCAGGCCGTTCACCGACCTGTTCGAGGAACGCTGGGGCAAGCGCATGTTCTACTCGGCGGTGGGGCATTTCGGCTACCTGGAACTGCTTGCCCCGCCCACCTACTACGTGCTCTGCGGCCTGCTGCTGCTGCTGCTGGCCGGCTACCTGGTGAGCCGCGCCATGCAGCGCGGCAGCCGGGCGGAGAAGCTGACCATGCTGATGGCCATCGGCTGCTTCGTCCTGCTCCTCGGCCTGACCATGTGGAAGGCATGGACCAAGGACTTCCAGCCACAGGGCCGCTACCTGTTCCCGATGCTGCCCGTGGTCGCCCTGGTGCTGGCGTGGATGCGCAAGACCTTCGACGCGAAGATCCTCACCGCCCTCTTCCTGTTGCTGTTTTCCCTGTCGGCCTACTACTTCGTCTTCGTCGGCCTGATCGACATCCGCAAGTACTGAGCCGCGCGGAGTTCAGCCGCGGCCGAGGAACCGGCCGAGCATGGTCGCGGTGTCGCTCGCCTTCTTCTTCTCCCCGGCCACCCGTGCGACAAGATCGCTGCTGATGGCATCGCGATCCCGCCAGACCTCGTCGACCTGTGCCTTGATGTAGTCCGGGTTCAGGTTCTCGAAGGAAATGAAACGGTCTTCCTGGCCTATGGTGCCCATGAAGCCGCGACTCTTCGGATAGGAGGAGATGCAGATCATCGGCGTGCCCACCGCGGCGGAGAAGATCAGGGTGTGGGTACGCAGGCCCACGTGCAGTCGTACCCGCGCCAGCAACGCGGTGATGTCCTCGTAGGTGTAGCGCTCGTTGGTGACGACCTTGATCCTCTCGCCGTGGCGGGAGAAGCCGATGCAGCGACGGGTGTTCTCGATATCCATGATCTGGGTCACGAAGAAGATCACGTCGACATCGTAGTCCTCGATCACCTTGTCCACCGACTCGGCCACCGTGCGGCAGAAGTCGTCCTGGTTGTAGGTGCCCTTCATGCTCCAGTTGTCGATGTAGGCATTGACGTTGAAGCCGACGGTGCCGTTGGGATTGGTGAACAGGCCCTCGCTGGCGATGATGCTGTCGAGTCGCTCGCCGCTGGTCGGCTCGGTGTTCAGCGCGCAGTCCGCATGCTGGGTCACGCCGCAGTGGCGCAGGCCCAGACGCTCGAACAACTCGCCGGTCTGGCTGTCGCGGGTCACGATCAGGTCGGTGGCATCCAGCACCTTCTGCAGCGCCTTGCGGCCATAGGGATGGTCAATGGGCCCCACCGAGACGTTGTAGAGCACGATGGGAATGCCGCGTCGACGACAGAACGGTGCAACCAGCGAGATCGACGCCAGGTTGTTGAACAGCGGGTTGTAGAACTTGCGATCGAACAGGATGTTGTCGCAGATCAGCACCAGGTCGGTGTTGAGCATGGACACCGCCATCGGAATGCCGAAGTTCTTGATCGCGCCGTACCAGGGCAGCAGCGGTACCGGCTTGACGTTGAACTGGCCGAAGTGCTTGCGGATGAAGGAAGGATGCGTGGTCGGCACCTTGAACTGCACGTCCGGGTACAGCGCCGAGACATCCCGCAACAGGTTGCCGAGGATGGCGGCATCGCCGGCGTTGCGGCCGGAGTTGTTTCCAAGGACGGTGATTCGTTTCATGTTAGCTCTTTCCAGTTGGAACGGCGGACGCTACCGAGCCTGCCCGAGCAGGCCCTGCGCGCGGTACCAGTTGGCGGTTTCCACCAGCCCCTTCTCGTTGTCGTAGCCGAACTCGTAGTTCAGGCAGCGCTTGATCTTGCGATTGTCGAACTGCCGGTCCTTGGTATAGAAGTCGACCCGGCGGCGATAGATCGGCGGCGCAATGCCGAACGGCTTGCAGATCGCGCTGCTGATGTCCGCGGCCCAGTAGAAGGGCGTCAGCGGCAGGCGGATGGTGCGCACCTTGCGACCGAGGGCGCGGGCGATGACACGCGACATGTCCTCGATGGAAATCGGCTCGTCGCCGGCGGAGATCAGCACCTCGCCGCGGGCGGCCGGCTCGATGCCGGCCAGGGCGATGGTGTTGGTCAGGTCGTCCACGTGCACCAGGTGGTACATGCCCCGGCCACGGCCAAGCATGAGCAGGTAGCCCTTGGCGACCATGCGGAAGATCTTCAGCAGCCGCATGTCGCCGGGGCCGAAAATCGGTGCCGGGCGGATGATCGAGTACGCCAGGCCCTCGCGGTTACCGAACTCGCGAATCCACAGTTCACCCTCCAGCTTGGTGCGCTGGTAGCCATCGCCGGGAGAGAAGCGGTACTCCTCGTCGGCACGTCCGGACTCGATGTGGCCGTGCACGCCGACGGTGGACACGTGCACGAAACACTCGAAGTCTTCGCGCCCGTGTACCGCCTCGGCCAGCAGCCGGGTGCTGTCCAGGTGCACCTTGCGGAAATCCTCGTCGCTGGATTCCTCGACCCGGAAGGCCGCGGCAACATGGAAGATGAAGGCCACGCCATCGGCCGCTTCGCGCACCACCTGCGGATCGAAGACGTCGCCGCGAAACCACTGCACCGGGCTGTCGGCGAGGTCGCCGAGGTCGGAACTCGGCCGGGCGATGGCGCGCACCCTGGCGCCCGCGGCCAGCAACTTGTGGGTGAGCACCCGGCCAGTAAAGCCGGTGGCGCCGGTGACCAGCACGGGGCGGTCCCGGTAGACGGAGAGGCGTTGTTCGATGGGTTGCATGGGCGGGCTGTACGGGGTTCAGGATTTCTTCGCCGCGCCGTGGGCGCGCAGGCGTTGGGCCACGGTCCAGGGCATGCCCCGCGAACCGCCGGCGGCGATGGACGGCGGCGGCAGGTGCGCCAGTTGTTCGACCAGCTGCGAGAGCGGCAGGTCGGCCTCGATGACGCTGTGGTAGCTGCCCGGCCGGCATTCCTCGCCGGCATGGGGCAGCGGGTCGGAGCCGGCCAGCACGCAAAAGCCCCGGGCCTGCGCGGCGCGCATTATAAACGGTGTCGCCCATCCGTGCGGACGCAAGGTGGTGTCGCCGAGGGCGAGGTCGCCGGGCTGGAACCGCCGGAGCAGGTCGCGCACCACCTTGCCGCGGCCGCCGAACCACTTGCCCGGCGCCCAGGCGACCACCGGAACGGCACCGGCGGTGCGCACCGCGCTCACCGTGGCCGCCGCGTCCTGGCCGTCCGGCAACCGGTCACGCATGCCCAGGGCCAGCACCTCGATGTTCTCGGCGGTGATGATCTGCTGCCCGGCCACCAGGTGGCAGGTGGCACCATCGGCCCGGCGACGCAGGCGCAGCAGGACACCGTCCGGCGGCGCCACCTCGAAGCGGTCGTCGAGCGGCGATGTGCCGGCGGCAAGCTGGTCGAAGACGAAGCAGTCGTGGCGCTCGGTGAGACAGCCCACCGCCACCTCGTCGTCGCCGGCGGCAAGGTTGTCGATCAGCGCGTCCAGTGCCTGCGCCAGCCGGTAGACCGGGTACAGGTGCACGTGGGTATCAACCTTGAAGCGCATCGTCGCTCCTCCCCTTCCGGTTGCGCCCGTCGTCGGCCAGGTCATCGTAGACCCGGGCGAGGCGTTGGCTGAAGCGTTCAAAGGTGTAGCGCTCGAGGTAGCGGCGTCGCCCCTCGGCACCGATGGCGCGTCGCGCCTGCTCGTCGCCGGCGAGGGAAACGATGGCGTCGGCCAGGGGCTCGGCCCGCGCCGGCGACAGCCGCGCGCAGCGCTCGTCGAGCACCAGCCGGTTGGCCGGGGTGTCGGTGGCGACGATGGCGCCACCCGCCTTGAAGTAGTCGAGCAGTTTCAGCGGCGTGTTGATGCCGGCCAGGCGCGGTGCCAGCAGCAGGTCCGAGGCGGCCAGCCAGGCCGGCAGCTCGTCCGGCGCGATGCGGCCGGCGAACACCACCCGCGCGGCATGCTCACCCAGGCTGGCGCGCCGCGCGGCGATTTCCTCTTCGCTGCCGCCGATGACCAGGAAACGCAGCGCACCCTGCGCGGCAAGGGCGCGGGGCATGGCGTCGAACAGCAGGTCGATGCCCTGGTAGGTGGCGAAGGAACCGACGTAGGTGGCCAGCACCTCGCCGGGGGATGCACGCAACTGCTCGCGCAGTGCCTGGACCTGGACCGGGTCCGGTTCGTGCAGCGACGAGGGGATGTCGGGAATGTGGTGCACCGTGGCCGACGGCGCATAGCGTCGCACCTGCTGCTCGAGTCCGCTGCCGGTGCAGATGACGCTGTCCACGTGGCGCGAGGTGAACCGTTCCACCGCGGCATAGGCCGCCATCAACACCCCGCGCAATCCGCTGCCGCCGTAGGACGCGGGGTCGGAGTGCTTCTCGTAGATGCACCTGGCCCCGGTCAGGCGGGCGGCCAGCCAGGCGATCAGGCCGCCTTCCTCGGTGGCATGGATCACGTCGTAGCGGTTGCGCACCGCCAGCACCAGGGCCCGGAACAGCAGCAGCACGTCGAGCACCAGCTTGGCCGGCGACGGACCGATGGGCAGGTCGCGCACCCCGGGCAGCGGCGGCAACCGGTACACCGTGCTGGAAACGTCCGCATCGGCCTGGCCATAGGGCATGGCCAGCAGGTCTACCCGCATGCCCAGGGATTCCAGCGCCAGCAGGTTGAACTTGACCCGGATCGGGCTGCCGCGCCACTGGAAGAACGGCTGGGTACTGATCAGCAGCACGCGCCGGGGACGACGGCTCACCGGCCTGGCCATCGCCCGGGGCGGGCGTCAAGCTCGGGACTGGCAGGCAAACGGTTCGACACGGTGTGCTTGTACTCGGTCAACAGGTCGTCGCCGTCCCCGCTCCCGGGGGCGGCATCGACACGGGGGTACGATGCTGCCCCGGCGCGGACCGGGGCAGCGACGCCGAGCGCTGGCTAGAAACCGCGATCGAGCGTGAACATGACGACCCGTTCGCGATCGGCGTCAGCATCGTGCAACGGCTCATCGCGATACAGGAAGTGGGAACCCAGGCGCACGTCGCGACCCAGGTCGATGCTGTAGTACAGCTCGTAGTTGGTCTCGGCGCCATCGGGCACGAGGCTGTAACGGCCGCTGTCGGAGAAGATGTTGCCGGCCTCGTCCCGGGACTGCGGCACCACCGCGTCGACTTCGCCGCTGGTGACCCGCAGCGGCTGGAACACGCCCAGGCCGAAGGTATCGCCGCGGCGGAAGACGTTGGCGCTGACCAGCCCGGCGCCGTAGCTGTCCGACTTCAGGGTGGAGAAGTTCTGCACGATGGACGGGTCCTGGTCGCGAACGTCGGTCATGCCCACCATGTAGCTGCCGATCAGCGCGGTTTTCTCGTTCAGGTTGTAGCGGCCGGACAGGCCCAGCGACAGGGTGCGCGCGGAGTCGACGCTGAACGGTCCGTCGGAAGCGCCGCCGAACAGGCTGCCGTCCTCGCGCAGCTCGCCGAGCTGCAGGGCCAGGCCGAAGCGCGGGGTCTCGTAGCTGGTTTCGAAAAAGGCGCTGTCGCTCTGAAGCCCCCAGCGACGCTCGTCGTCGTTGGCGGACAGGCCGAACTTGACGTCGATGTTGTTGCCGGCATCGAACTTGAACGCGGAGCTCAGGCCCTCGTCGGTGAAGCCCATGTACGGCGCGCCGAGGACGTCGCCGGTGATGAAGTCCACCGCCCGGGTCTCCTCCGGCAGCAGCGACATGGCGCCGAAGCGGCCGTTCTGGCTCTCGTTCACCGAGAACGCCATCTCGCGACCGGATTCGTGGACGCTGAAGAAGCTGTAGCTGACGTTGTCGGTGCCACGGTAGTCGGTGTTGTCGACGTCGTACATGGCGCGGAAATCGTCGCTGTCGGCACGGATCACCGCGTAGCTCTGCACCGCGTCGGTATCGGTCAGCTGCATCACCCGCTGCTCGCGGCGCAGGTCGGCCATCTTCAGGTTCAGGCTCGGGGTGCGGTCGCGACGCGGCGTGGCGGCGGTCAGGTCCATCCAGAAGCTGCGCCCGTACTCGTCGAGGATCAGCGTGCTCTTCAGCTTCTGGTTGCGCTTGAACAGGGCATACAGGCCTCCGCCAACCAACAGCGCACCGGCCGCGGCGGCACCGCTGGACGACGACGAGCTGCCACCGCCACCACCGCTGTCACCGCCGTCGGGCACGTTGATGGTGCCCACCGCGTTGAAGGCGGCATTGGCGTTGAGCAGACCGTGGCCATAGACGCCATCCACCCCCGGCGCACCGGCGTCGATGGCGGTGCGCTTGAGAATCTCCACCACCTGGTAGGGGGTCAGGTGCGGGTCGCGGGTCTTGACCCGGGCGGCGGCGGCGGCCACCCGCGGCAGGGCGAAGGAGGTGCCCTTGGTATCGGTGCGCGCGGTGTCGTGTCGCGCGGTGATGGTGTGCTCGGCGAAGGCCGCTCCGGGGCGGTTGCTCTCCGGGGCAATGACGCCGTTGGCGTCGTGACCGCCGACGATCAGGCCCTGCCCCTCCAGCTGGGGAATCAGCGTGGCAGTGCTCTGCGGGTTCGGCGCGCCGCTGTTGCCGGAGTTGACCAGCACCACCACGTCGCGGTTGGCGGCGGTCTTCAGCCGTCCGACGTCGATGGGTTGCAGGCGGTTGACCATCAGCACCTTGACGTCGGGGTTGGCCAGCGCGAAGTCGATCGCCGCCTGGCCGCGGGACAGGATCATCGGGTCGCCGTTGCCGAAGTAGGTGCGCAGCGGCATGTAGCGCAGGGTCGGCGCGTTGTCGTGGAAGATCAGCGCCTGGAAGGTGCCGTGGCTGTTCGGCGAGCGGTCGTTGGTATCGGCGTCGTTGTCGACGAAATCGAATCCCGGTGCCCGAACGCCCAGCAACTGGTCGCTGTCGACCCCGGTATCCAGCGATGCGGTGATCGGCGGCCCGGCCTGCGCGGTGGAACCCATGACAAAGACACCCGCGATCGCCAAGGCAAGGGCGGATCGAGCAAAGAACGTGCGAGACATACCTGCTATCAACCTGGTTTTTCCGTGTTTTTTCGGCGCCCGGACCCGACCCGGTGCACTGCGTGTGGACGCACCGCCGGGGCACGTTCCCAAGAACGGGACTTTACCCCATGGCGCCCGGCCAGTCACGCCCGGAGCCGGGCCAGGTGCCCGTGCCGGGTGGCTCAGTCGTCGCCGGTGTAGTAGATCAGCAGGCGGTCGCCGTTGCCGGCGGTGAACACCCGCACCGGTTCCTGGTCGAGGGCGCGGGCGGCGAAGATGGCCAGCGCCGGGTCCCGGTGGCTGACGTTGACCGCCACGTAGTCCTTCCAGCGCCAGCGGCCACTGTTGAGGAAGGCGCGAAAGGTGGCGTCCTCGCGGAAGACCACCCACTTCTCCCCGTAGCGCCCGGCGTAGTAGGCGAACTTGAGGTCGTTGGTGGCCAGCCGGTAGTCCGCCCCGGCGTGCGCGGACAGCCACTGGCCGCCGTCGCGCAGGTAGCGCTTCTCGGTGAAGTTGTCCAGCCCCTCCACCGTGTTCGCCACCAGCAGCAGGCCGAGCGCGCCGCCGGCCAGGCGCCCCTTCCAGGCCGGGCGCATGGCGGAGATGGTGGTCCAGTAGCGGTCGAAGACGAAGGGCAGCGCCAGCATCAGGGTCAGCGCCAGCGCCACCGGGTAGCGCGGAGCGAGGAAGAACTTCACCGCCGCGAACACCACCAGCGCGACCAGGTGCAGCACCAGCATGGCGACCAGCACGCGGCGCTGGCCGGGCGCGAGGGCGCCCAGCAGCCGGCGGCGCAGGGCCTCCACCAGCACGATCACCGCATAGGGCAGCGACAGCGTTTCCAGGGTCTGGCGAACCACCATCGACACCGCCATGCCGAAGCCGGCGAGGAAGCCGGCGCCGTCATCGTCGAGGCCCTCGGCCAGGAGGTTGGCGCGGATCTCCTCGCCGACCTGGTCCATCGACAGGGAAAACACGCGCCACGGCTCGGTCAGGCCGGTCCACGCCGCCTCGCCGTCCTCGGGGCGGAAGATCCACCAGCCGTAGAACAGCGCCAGCACCGGCGCGATGAGCAGCAGGTAGCCGGACATGCGCAGGGCGCAGCGCGGCCGCCGGCCGCCGCCGATGACCACCAGCACCGGCAGTGCCAGGGCCAGCATCAAGGCCTCCACCCGGAACAGCGACGCCGCCAGCAGGGCCGTGGCGCAGGCCGCCAGGCGCAGGCGTCCACCGTCCGCCACGTAGCGCATCAACGCCGCCAGCGCGAACAGGTAGAGGGCAAAGAACACCGCGTCGCGGATCATGTACGAGCGGATCTCGTTGATCCCCGGGAAGGCGAGCACCACGGCCAGCGCCAGCCACAGCACCCGGCCACGCCCGCCAAGCGCATGCACCACGGCGACGAAGCCGAGCACCGCCGCGGTGAAACCGGCGGTGGTGACGACGTGGGCGGCCAGCGCCACGTCGATGCCGGGCAACTGCGCGACCAGGTAGATCAGGAAGGAATAGGCCGGCCACTTGAAGGTGACCAGCGCCTCGGCCCACTCGCCGCGGGCGATCTGCTCGGCGGTGAGCACGTAGTGGACACCATCGTTGTTGATGATGTCGTCCACCGCCAGCGCCCACGCCGACAGCGCGATGCTGGCGAGGATGCCGACCACCACCAGGGCGGGATGCTGCCGCAGCCAGGATTCGTTCAAGCGCCCCCCGAACCGGGAATCGCGTGCGCGCGCTTGAGCGGCATTCGCGCTGCCGGCGAACACACCTGGGTCATGCGGGGAACCACGTCCTGACAAGAGTAAACGGATCGGCTAGTATAGCTGATTGTCCGGTAACGCCTGAAACCCCGAGGGATCGGGCGACGATCGACTGGCCATCCGGCCCGGTGCCGGCTTCGTGGACACGGCCGCTGCGGCAGTGCCTTGAGACTTCCATTTCGGTTCGCACCATGGCTCCTCCCGCCGTCTCCGTCGTCATGCCGGCGTACAACCACGAGCGCTTCGTGGCCGATACCGTCGACAGCGTGCTCACGCAGACCTTCGGCGACCTGGAACTCATCATCATCGACGACGGCTCCACCGACCGCACTGCGGAGGTCATCGCCGGCTTCGACGATCCGCGCATCCACTATCGCCACCAGCACAACCAGGACGCCTACAATGCCCTGAACAACGGCATGGCCCTGGCCCGCGGTCGCTACATCGCCATCATCAATTCCGACGACCTGTATACCCCCGGTCGGCTGGAGCGATTGTTCGAGGTGGCCGAGCAGGGCGAGCGCTTCGTGTTCAGCGATGTTGAACCCATCGACGACGCCGGCAACAGCCTGGCCGACAGCGAGCATCCGTGGAACCACTGGCACCGCGGCAACCGCGACTTCTATTTCGAGGAAAACGATCTCTACCGCGGCTTCCTGCACGGCAACTTCATGGTGACCACCTCGAACATCTTCATGCACCGTTCGCTGTACGAGGCCGTGGGGGGCTTCGCCCCGATCCGTTACCTGCACGACTACGACTACGTCTTCCGCCTGCTGCTGGCCGCCGACGGCGCGGTGCGCTACCTGCACGACCAGCGTCTGCTGCGCTACCGCATCCATGCCGGCAACACCCTCGGCCAGGCGGCGATCACCGGGCGCGAACAGGACCGCGAGGTGATCCGCACCTACCTGCTCGAAGCGCTGCCGGCCTCGGCCCGCTCCCGCGCGGTGGCCGGCATCGACCGTCTCGTCGCGCTGGAACACGAACTGATCGACGTCCGCCGCCAGTTGGCGCAGCAGGCGGCGAAGCCGGCGAATGCCGGTCCGCCGGCGCCGGGGCGACGCCTGCTGGCACGCCTGAAGCGTGGCTTGAAGAACGGTCTGCGCCATGGCCGTTGAAACCTTCTACCAGGTCGAGGCGCTGATCCAGGCGGCCGGGCGCCACCTCGACGACGTCGACTGCGTTTCGCTGGACGTCTTCGACACCCTGTTCATCCGCCGGGTCCACGATCCCGACGAGATCAAGCGGCCGGTGGCGAAGTTCATCGCCGACGTCGCCGCGCAGCAGGGCGTCGCCGTGTCCGCCGACCGCGTGTGGGAGCTGCGCAACGAGATCGAGGCCGCCCAGCGGGCGCGCAACGGCCGCAACTTCCCCGACCACGAAGCCCGCTACGACGACTTCATGGGCGCGCTCCTCGACGAGGTCTTCGACGGCCAGGCGCCGGAAGATTTCCTCGCCGAGGTCGCTGCCTTCGAGTTGCGCATGGAATCGTCCATGATCGTGGTGCGGGCCGCCTTCGCCGCCTGGCTGGAGGCACTGAAGTCGCGCGGCAAACGGGTCTTCCTGGTCTCCGACATCTACCTGCCGGCGGACTACCTGCGCCGGCTGGTGGTCGACAAGGGCCTGGCCGACTACGTCGAGGAGGTGATCTCCTCCGCCGATACCTTCAAGGCCAAGGCCTCCGGCAGCGCCTGGCCGTTGATGGCCGAACGCTTCGGTCTGCGTGCCGAGCGCTGGATGCACGTCGGCGACAACCCGGTCTCCGACGGCGCCCGGCCGGACGAGTTCGGCATCCGCGCCCTGGTGCTGCGCGACCTGTCGGAGAAGCACCGTCTCGGCGTCGCGCGGCGCCTGTATGCCGCCAGCCGCGGCAGCGCGCTGCTGCGCGGCCGTTACGTGCAGCAGCTGATGGCGCCGCTGGAGGAAGAAAACGGCGAAGTGCCCGCGCTGTACACCGACGGCTACCACTTCCTCGGCCCGGTGCTGGGCTACTTCTGCCAGTCGGTGCTCGACTACTGTCGCAAGAACCACATCTCGCGGCTGTACTTCTGCTCCCGCGAGGGCTGGACGCTGATGCGGGTGTTCGAGCAGATCCTGCCCTACCTGGCCCCCGAGGGTGACTTTCCCGAGACCAGCTACCTGTACGTCAGCCGGCTGGCGGTGGCGCAGGCCGCCTGCGCCCGGCCGGGTCTGACCAACCTCGCCGCCAACGCCGCCCTGCTGCCCGGCAACAACCGCGATTTTCGCGACGTCTGCCGCGTGTTCAGCCTGGAACTGGAGCCGCTACTGCCCTTCCTCGAGCGTGTCGACCTGTCCGCACACGACCCCATCGGGCCATCCACGCCGGGGGTCACGCCCGCCCTGCGACGCAAGTTCACCGAACTGCTGATGGACGAGGAATTCCAGCAGGAGGTCCGCCAGCAGGCGCGGCCGGGGCAACTGAAGCTGGAAAGCTACCTCAACCAGGAAGGCTTCTTCGACCATGCCGATGTTGCCCTGGTGGACATCGGCTGGCTGGGCACCATCCAGCACTTCCTGGTCGAGGCCATGGCCCACCGGCTGCACAAGCCGCGGGTCCACGGCCTGCTGTTCGGCGCCACCCGGCTGATGCCCTACCGCGACAACCACGAGTCGCGGGTGCATGGCCTGGTCTACGACCGGCTGCGCTTCTCCTTCCCCGAATCGCTGGTGGAAACGGTCAAGGACCTGTTCGAGGAAACCTGCCGCGCCCCCCATCCCAGCGTGCTCGGCTACCGCCGCCGCTATGCCGAGGTCGAACCGGTGTTCCGCGAAGAAACCGATGCCGATGCATTGGCCGAGGCGGAACAGGACGAGTACTACGCCCCCCTTCGCCAGGGCGTGTTCGACGCCGCCGCTCGCTACGGCGCGGCCATGGCGGTAACCGGCTACGGCACCGCCCAGCTGAAGCCGTGGATGAACTTCCTTTTGACCTCGCGCATTGCCTTCCCGCGCACCGACGAGGTCGCGCGCATGCGCCACCAGAGCCACCAGGACGACTTCGCCGGCCAGCACAAGATCCCGCGCCGGATCCTGCGCGCCAACCGCACCTTGTGGGAGCGACCGCTGAAGCGGCTTCGCTTCGACCCGCTGGTGCGCCTGTACTACTACTTCCTGCACATCGTGCGGCTGCTGCAATCATGAAACCACGCTACGTGACCACCAGGCACTACGACGCCGGCGGCATCGGCATGGGCCGCATCCTGCGCATCGTGCTGCTGTGGAAGGTTCTCGGCCTGTCGGGCCTGGGCCGCAGCCAGTCCCCCCTGGTCCTGGTGAAGCTCGCCCTCTACCAGCGCTTCGGCAGGCACCTGTCGGTGATCACGGTCAAGCATGAACGTCGCTGGATGCAGTTCCTGCGCGGCTTCCGCCAGCGCCGCGCGGTGATCGCCCGCCGCGCCGGGCTGATCCGCGACAAGCTGCTCGGTCGCCTGTAGCGCCAACGGAGCATGAAAAAGCCCCGCACCAGGCGGGGCTTTTTCCTGTCGCGATGTTGGCGATGGGCCGTTACAGCGCCAGGTCGACGATCTCCACCCGGCGGTTCTGGGCACGGCCTTGCGGATCGTCGCTGCCGTCGGGCCGGGCATTCGGCGCGATCGGGCGCGTCTCGCCGTAGCTGCGCACCACCATGCGTTCGGTGGGCACGCCGGCGCGGCCGAGATACTCGAACACGGCGATGGCACGACGCTGGCCGAGGCGGTTGTTGTACTCGTCGGTACCCTTGGCATCGGTATGCCCGGCCACCTCGAAACGACGATCGGGCACCTGCCGAATCTGCGCCGCCACCTGGTCGAGGGCGGTCATGGCGCTTTGCGTCAGCGCCGAGGAGTCGTACTCGAAGTGCGTGTTGTCCAGCCGCTGCACGATTTCGCAGCCCTTGTGGTCCACCGCCGCGCCGGGCGGGGTTCCCGGACAGGCATCCTGGTCGTCCGGCACGCCGTCGCCGTCACTGTCGGCGATGGCGGCGGCCGCCGGCGCCGGCGTGGCCGCCGCGTCGGCAGGGGCCTGCTTGGCCGTGGAAATGCATCCGCTCAGCACGAAGAGGCCGATCATGCCGACCAGCGATGAGCGAAGAATCAGCGATGCGTGTTCTTTCATGAAGTCTACCTTGACCACGTTGACGGGGGCTGTCTAGCGTACCATCGAACGGGGAACGTCCGCGATGAATGTTGCCATCTGGCAAGGGGCAACGACGTCGTTCACGCCCCGGGGAGCAGCGCTTCCCCCGCCATCAGCGCTTCTGTCGTTTCGCGCTCGCGCACCACGTGGAAGGCATCGCCGTCGACCATCACCTCGGCGGCGCGCGGCCGGGCATTGTAGTTCGAGCTCATGACGAAGCCGTAGGCCCCCGCCGAGCGCACCGCGAGCAGGTCGCCCGCCGCCACCGCCAGCTCGCGATCCTTGCCGAGGAAGTCCGCCGACTCGCACACCGGGCCGACCACGTCACAGTGCAGCGACGCCCGCGCCGGATCGTTGCGCACGGCGACGATCTCCTGCCAGGACTGGTACAGGGCCGGGCGCAGCAGGTCGTTCATGGCGCCGTCGACGATGACGAAGTTCTTCGCCGCGCCGGGCTTGACGTATTCCACCCGGGTGAGGAACACGCCGGCATTGGCGGTGATCACCCGGCCCGGCTCGATGGACACCGGCAACGAGCACTGGTGGCGATCCAGGCAGGCCACCAGCGAGCGGGTGTAGTCGGCGGGCAGCGGCGGCGTCTCGTCGCGGTAGCGCACACCGAGCCCACCGCCAAAGTCGACATGGTCGAGCACGATGCCCTCGGCCTCAAGGCCGCGAACGAAGTCGAGCACGCGGGCGAAGGCGTCCTCGAACGGCGCCATGGCGGTCAGCTGCGAGCCGATGTGGCAGGCCACGCCACTGGGCCGCAGGTGCGCCGAGGCGGCCAGTCGGCGGTACACCGCCGGCGCGTCCTCCATCGCCACGCCGAACTTGTTCTCCTTCAGCCCGGTGGAAATGTACGGGTGGGTGCGGGCATCGACGTCGGGGTTGACGCGCACCGCCACGTCCAGCCGGCGGCCGGCGGCGGCGGCCACCGCCTCGATGCGATCGAGCTCGGCCACCGACTCGATGTTGAAGCAGCCGATGCCCACCGACACCGCGCGCTCGATGTCGACGCGGCTCTTGCCGACCCCGGAGAAGACGATGCGCGAGGGCTCGCCGCCGGCGCGCAGCACGCGCTCGAGTTCACCGCCGGAGACGATGTCGAAGCCCGAGCCCAGGCGGGCGAACAGGTTCAGCACGGCGAGGTTGGAATTGGCCTTGACCGCGTAGCAGACGCGGTGGGGATAGTCGCCGAAGGCGTCGTCGAAGGCATGCCAGTGCCGCTCCAGGGTGGCACGGGAATACACGTAGCAGGGGGTGCCGACGGCGTCGGCAATGGCGGCAAGGCTGACGTCCTCGGCGTGGTAGACGTCACCCCGGTAGTGAAAGTGATCCATGGCAGCGGCGCGGCCGGCGGGCTCGCGCGGTCAGGACTGCGGCGGTGCGTCCTCCGCGGACGACTCTTCCCCGGCAGGTGCCGCCGGCTGTACGGCGGGCAACTCGGCGGTCTCTTCCTCCTCGAGGTACAGCGGACCCTTCTGTCCGCATCCCGTCAACGCGACCAGAAATGCCGCGACCACGGTGCTGTGAACCGCAAACCTGCTCATGAAGCTGCCTCTTGAAGCCGAATCGGTGCTGGATGCCCGCGCCGCGCGCGGCGCCGGTGCTGCGCCGGATTGTAACGCATCTTAGCGCGTGTCGCCCCCGCCCGCGCCGGCAATGCGTCGACGACCCTCGGCAACGGCCTCGCGCACCCGTGCCGGGGCGGTGCCACCGACGTGGTCGCGGGCATTCACCGAGCCTTCCACGCTCAGGATGTCGAACACGTCCTCGCCGATCTCCGCGCTGATCCCGCGCAGGCGCGACAGCGGCAGGTCGATCAGTTCGGCGCCATCGGCGATGGCCGCCTGCACCACGCGACCCACGATTTCGTGGGCGGTACGGAAGGGGACCCCGCGACGCACCAGGTAGTCGGCCAGGTCGGTGGCGGTGGAGAAGCCCTCGGCGGCGGCGGCGCGCATGCGCTGGCGGTCGAAGGTGGCGCCGGGCAGCATGGCGGTGAACACGTCGAGGCAGTCGATCACCGTGCGCACGCTGTCGAAGACCGGCTCCTTGTCCTCCTGGTTGTCGCGGTTGTAGGCCAGTGGCTGGCCCTTCATCAGCATCAGCAATGCCACCAGGTTGCCGGTCACGCGGCCGGCCTTGCCACGCACCAGCTCGGCGGCGTCCGGGTTCTTCTTCTGCGGCATGATGCTCGAGCCGGTGCAAAAAGCGTCGCCGAGGTCGACGAAGCCGAACCGCTCCGACGACCACAGCACCAGCTCCTCGGAGATCCGCGACAGGTGAATGGCGACGATGGCGGCGGCGGCGTTGAATTCCATGGCGAAGTCGCGGTCGGACACGCTGTCCAGGGAATTGGCGGACACCGCGGCGAAGCCAAGCTCGTCGGCGGTCATGGCACGATCGATGGCAAAGGAGGTGCCGGCCAGCGCGGCGGCGCCCAGGGGCGACACGTTCAGCCGTGCGCGGCAGTCGGCGAAGCGGCCGGCATCGCGCTCGAGCATCTCGAACCAGGCCATCAGGTGATGCCCCAGGGTCACCGGCTGCGCGCTTTGCATGTGGGTCAGGCCGGGCATGATGCTGTCGGCCTCGCGCTCGGCCAGATCGAGCAGCACCGCCTGCAGGGCCCGCAGGCGCTCGACGATGGCATCGGCGGCATCGCGCACGAACAACCGCATGTCGGTGGCCACCTGGTCATTGCGGGAGCGCGCGGTGTGCAGTTTCTTGCCCGGCTCGCCGATCAGCTCGGTCAGCCGCGCCTCGATGTTCATGTGCACGTCTTCACGGTCGGCGCGCCAGTGGAACCGGCCGTCGCGAATCTCCGCGGCGACGGTGTCCAGGCCGGCCAGGATCTGTGCGCACTCGTCGTCGCTGAGCACGCCGGCACGGGCCAGCATGCGGGCATGGGCCTTCGAGCCGGTGATGTCCTGGCTGGCCAGTTCCCGGTCGAAGTGCTCGGAGGCGGAAAACCGCTCCATCAGGGCATCGGTGGCGGCCGCGAACCGGCCGCCCCACAGCTTTTTGTCGGCGTTGTTGCTCATATCGGGTCGGCCCGGGTCCCTCGGGTCTGTCGGGGTAAACAAGCCCGCCGCGGCGGGGTCGAGTGGGCGATCAACCGCTCGTCCGTCGATATCCACCGGTAATCGAAAACCGGTTGCCCGGGTCAACGGGGCGCGGGTAGCATCGCGATCAATGATTTTGGGTGGCCACGCGCCACTTCAAGTCAGCCAGCTCGGTTATTCCTTCCTCAAAGCACCCCCACCGAATCCGAGCTGATTCAACACACCCCCTTCAACGCGAAGGGGGTTTTTTTTGCCTGTTTGCCGGCGCGATCCGCGAGACCGGCGACGGCCGGGCGCTGCCCGGCCGTGACCGCCTGCCCTAGTCGAGGGAGGAGATGTACAGGGAAAGGTCGCGGATCTGGTCCTCGGACAGGCGGAAGGCGATCGGGTTCATGATGTCGTGGACGCGGTCGCCGGACTTGAAGGCCAGCAACTGCTTCTCCAGGTAGGCGGCCTGCTGCCCGGACAGGCGCGGGTAGTTCGGCGGGATGCCGTGGCCGCCGGGACCGTGACAGCCCATGCACGCGGCGATGGAGAACGGCCGGTAGCCGCCGCGGTAGACCCGTTCGCCACGACGCGCCGCTTCCACCTGGTCTTCGCTGATGTAGCGGTTGGCCGGCTCGCGGGAGGAATAATAGGCGTCGATGTTCTCGATGTCTTCGTCGGTCAGCGGCATCGCCATGCCGCTCATGATGGCGTTCTCGCGCTCGCCGCTCTTGTAGGCGTGCAGTTGGCGGGCGATGTAGCCGGGCACCTGCCCGGCCAGGGACGGATACTCGGGGTTGGTGCTCGCACCGCCTTCGCCGTGGCAGCTGGCGCAGGCGACGACTTTCTGCGCGCCGGCCTCGGCATCTCCCGCGGCATGCGCCGGGGAGAACATGGCCAGCGCGGCAACCAGGCCGGGCACCAAGCCCAGGCTAATCCGCATCATGGGACACTCCGTCAAAAATGGTATAAACCGTCATCGGACAAGGCCGAACGGGCGGCCTTCACCGTGTAAAAATTCGCCGCAACCGTATAGCCGATTTCCCCGGACGCGTCAAATCCAAGGGCCCTTTTCAGCATGGAATCCCGACCTTCCGCCGGGCGTATCGACCTGGCCAGCGCACGCTTCATCGCCAGCGCCCACCTGCGCAAGGAATGGCCGCAGCCGGCCCTCGCCGAGGTCGCCTTCGCCGGCCGTTCCAACGTCGGCAAGTCCAGTGCCGTCAACGCCATTACCCGTCGCCGTGGCCTCGCCAAGACCAGCAAGACCCCCGGTCGCACGCAGCAGATCGTCTTCTTCGAACTCGACAGCGGTCACCGCCTGGTGGACCTGCCCGGCTACGGCTTCGCCCGTGTGCCGCCACAGGTCAAGCAGCACTGGGAGCGCCTGATCACCGACTACCTGTCCAACCGGGTGCCGTTGAAGGCGCTGATCCTGCCCGTGGACTCGCGTCGCCCGCCCACGCCGCTGGACGAACAGATGCTGAACTGGTGCCAGACGGCGAACCTGCCGGTGCACGTGCTGCTGACCAAGTCCGACAAGCTGGGCCGTAGCCAGGCGGCGCAGGCACTCGCCGCCACCGCGAAACTGCTGCGGGGCTATCCGCGCACCACCCTGTCGCTGTTCTCGGCCCTCAAGGGCGACGGTGTCGAGGAGGCACGCGCCATCGTCACCGGCTTCCTCTCCGGCGGAACCGGGGACGCCGGCGAACGGACCGCGTGACCGTGCAACGGGCAGAAAAAAGCCCCGGCACCGGTCAGGCAAATCGGTTGCCGGGGCGTTGAATCAGCGGCCCCGGGCGGATCCGGGGCCACCCGCTCAGGGAGGAGGAGCGGGACGGGCACGCCCTGTGCCCGGTAACCAGATAGACCACGGTGATGGCCGGAAGGTTTCCCGGATTACCTCGTCGTAACGCGCAACATCGCCGCAAAACCAACATCTTTATTGCTTTTCAATGACTTGAGAGATTTTCCGGAGATCGAAGATGAAAATTGCCATCGACCTGTGCCTGGTGCCCCTTGGCGTCGGGGTATCCGTCTCGGCCCACGTGGCCGCCTGCCAGCGGGTGTTCGAAAAAGCCGGCCTGGCGCCGCGCCTGCATGCCTACGGCACCGGCGTCGAGGGCGAGTGGGACGTGGTGATGGCCGCGGTGCGCCGCTGCTTCGAGGTGGTCCACGACATGGGCGCACCACGGGTACACGCCACCATGCGCATGGGCAGCCGCACCGACCGCGACCAGAGCCTGGCCGACAAGGTGTCCAGCGTGGAGTCGCGGCTCAGCGGTTCGCCGACCGCTTGAGGCATTGGCAGGCGCACTGCCTGCACCAGGCCCGCTTCATGCCCCGTCGCGGTCGATGGCCTCGGCAATGCGCCCGGCCAGGGCGCCGATCTCGTCCCGGTCGCCGGGCACCAGCGACCAGTTCAGGGGGGCGCCGTCGCCGTGGTGACGCGGCAGCACGTGCACGTGGAAGTGCAGCACGGACTGTGCCGCCGCCTCGCCATTGCATTGCAGCAGGTTGAGACCATCGGGCCGCACCACCTCGCGCACCGCCCGTGCCACCCGCCGCGCGCTCCGCGCGGTGGCGGCGATGGCCTGGTCGGACACGGCGAAGACGTCGGCGGCATGCTCGCGGGGAATCACCAGCACGTGCCCGGGGTGCACCGGGTTGATGTCCATGAAGGCCAGCGTGTCGTCGTCCTCGTGGACCTTGAAGGCCGGGATCTCGCCGGCCAGGATGCGGCAGAAGACGCAGTCGTTGTTCATGGGTAAGACCCCGGGTGGTGTCGGTGGATGGTGCTGGCGCTCAGTGCGCCTCGGCCCAGTTGTCTCCGCTGCCGGCTTCGACCTCCAGCGCCACGCGCAGGTCGGCCACCCCGGTCATCAGCGGACGCACCGCCTCGAGCATGGCCGCGGCATCGTCCTTCGGCACCTCCAGCACCAGCTCGTCGTGCACCTGCAGGATGATGCGCGCCGCCGAGCCTGACCCGGCGATCCAGCCATCCACCGCGATCATCGCCCGCTTGATCAGGTCGGCGGCCGTGCCCTGCATGGGCGCGTTGATGGCGGTGCGCTCGGCATACTGACGACGCTGGTAGTTGCGCGAGTTGATCTCCGGCAGGTAGAGCCGACGCCCGAACACGGTTTCCACGTACTGTTGCTCGCGGGCCTGTTCCCGGGTGTTGTCCATGAACTGCTTGACCCCGGGATAGCGCTCGAAGTAGCGATCCACGTAGTCCTGGGCGGCAGCGCGCTCGATGCCGAGCTGGCGCGCCAGGCCGAAGGCCGACATGCCGTAGATGAGGCCGAAGTTGATCGCCTTGGCGGCGCGGCGCTCGTCGTCGCCGACCTTGTCCACGCTGGTGTTGAAGACCTCGGCGGCGGTGGCGCGGTGCACGTCCTCGCCGCGGGCGAAGGCATCCAGCAGTCCCTCGTCGCCGCTCAGGTGCGCCATGATGCGCAGTTCCACCTGGGAGTAGTCCACCGACACCAGCAGGTGTCCGTCGTCGGGCACGAAGGCCTCGCGGATGCGCCGGCCCTCGCGGCTGCGCACCGGGATGTTCTGCAGGTTCGGATCCGCCGAGGACAGCCGTCCGGTGGCGGCCACCGCCTGGTGATAGGAGGTGTGGATACGGCCGGTGCGCGGGTTGACCAGCTGCGGCAGCTTGTCGGTGTAGGTGGACTTGAGCTTGGACAGGGCGCGGTGCTCGAGGATCAGCGCCGGCAGTTCGTAGTCCGCCGCCAGTTCCGAGAGCACGTTCTCGGCGGTGGAGGGCTGCCCCTTGGGGGTCTTCGCGATCACCGGCAGGCCGAGCTTCTCGAACAGCAGGTGCTGGATCTGCTTCGGCGAGCCGATGGAGAACACTTCGCCCGCGGCGTCGTGGGCCTTGCGCTCGATCTCGTCGCAGCGCTCGGCCAGTTCCGCGCTCTGGTTGCGCAGCATGTCGGCGTCGACACGCACGCCGTTGCGCTCGATCCGCGACAGCACCGGCACCAGCGGCATCTCGATGTCCTGGAACAGGGACAGCAGCCGCGGCGCTTCCTGCAGGCGCGGGAACAGGTGGCGATGCAGGCGCAGGGTGATGTCGGCATCCTCGGCGGCATAGTGGCTGGCGCGTTCGATGTCGACCTTGTCGAAGGTGACCTGGGCCTTGCCACTGCCGGCCACGTCCTCGTACTTCTCGGTCTTGTAGCCGAGGAACTTGATCGCCAGCGTGTCCATGTCGTGCCGCGAGCCGGTGCTGTCGAGCACGTAGGACTCGAGCATGGTGTCGTTGGCAATGCCGGCCAGCTCGATGCCGTGGTTGGCGAGCACGGTCTGGTCGTACTTGATGTTCTGGCCGATCTTGGCGATGGCCGGATCGGCCAGCAACGGGCCGAGCGCCTCGAGCGCCTGCGCCAGGGAAAGCTGCGCCGGCGCACCCTCGTAGTCGTGGGCCAGCGGAATGTAGGCGGCCTGGCCCGGCTCGCAGCACAGCGAGATCCCCACCAGGGCGGCGCGCATGGCGTCCACCGAGGTGGTCTCGGTATCCACCGCGACGAAGCCGGCCTCGCGGATCCGCTCCACCCAGCGCGCCAGGGCGTCGCCATCGAGCACCGTTTCGTAGTCCGCGGTCACCGTCTCCTCGGCCGGCTCGCTGACACCGCCAAGCTCGGCCAGCCAGTTCTTGAACTCCAGCCGCGCGAACAGCCCCCGCAGCGCCTCCTCGTCGCGCTCGCCGATGGCCAGCGCCGCGGTGGAGAAGTCGAGCTCGACATCGCACTTGATCGACACCAGCGTGCGCGACAGGGCCAGTTGTTCCAGGTTGTCGCGCAGGTTCTCGCCGACCTTGCCCTTGATCTCGTCGGCATGGGCGACCACGCCGTCGAGATCACCGAACTGCTCGAGCCATTTCACCGCCGTCTTCGGCCCGACCTTGGGGATCCCCGGCACGTTGTCGGAGGTGTCGCCGACCAGTGCCAGGTAGTCGATGATCCGCGCTGGCGGCACGCCGAACTTCTCGCGCACGCCGTCGCTGTCGTAGCGTGCCTCCTTCATGGTGTCGACCATGATCACGCTCTCGTCGACCAGCTGGGTCAGGTCCTTGTCGCCGCTGACGATCAGCACCGGCAGGTCCTGCTCGCGGGCATGACGCGCCAACGTGCCGATGACGTCGTCGGCCTCGACTCCCTCGATGCACAACAGCGGCAGGCCCATGGCGGTGACCGCGGCATGCACGTCTTCCACCTGGCTGCGCAGCTCCTCGGGCATCGACGGCCGGTTGGCCTTGTAGGCCGGGTAGAGCTCGTTGCGAAAGGTATCGCCCTTGGCATCGAAGACCACGGCCATGTGACTTGGCTGGTAGTCGCCGAGAAGCTTCTTGAGCATGTTGATGATGCCGTACACCGCGCCGGTGGGTTCGCCACGCGAATTGCTCAGGTAGGGCATGGCGTGGAAGGCGCGGAACAGGTACGACGAGCCGTCGACGAGAATCAGGGGGTCCATAGCGGGCGAGTGGCATTGGCGACCTGTCGAATTGTAACCGCATCCGGTCCATAATCCGCCTCCCCTGCCGCCCCGGAGCCACCCCATGCCGATGTCACCCGCCGACGGCCGCCAAGGTCAGATCCGTCCGCTGGTCCGCGAGTTCCTCCTCGCCGACCGGCAGATGGCGGACCTCGGCCCGTCGGTCAGCGTGTTCGGCTCCGCCCGCATCGGCCGCCACCACCCCGACTACCGGCTCGCCGAGGACATCGCCAGCGCGCTGTCGGCGGCCGGCCTGGCGGTGGTCTGCGGTGGCGGACCGGGCCTGATGGAGGCGGTGAACAAGGGTGCGGCACGGGGACCCGGGGCGAGCGTCGGGCTCAACATCCACCTGCCGGCCACCGAGAACCGGCCCAATCCCCACCAGCAGGTCAGCCTGCGCTTCTCGCAACTGGTCACGCGAAAAGCGATGTTCCTGCGCCATGCCCGTGCCTTCGTGGTACTCCCCGGGGGCTTTGGCACCCTCGACGAACTGGGCGACTGCCTGACCCTGATCCAGACCGGCAAGGCCGCGCGCGTCCCCGTCATCCTGGTACGCGGTGCCTTCTGGAACGGATTGCTGGCCTGGTTCTCCGACACCCTGCTCGCCGAGGGACTGGTCAGCGAGGCCGACCTGTCCCTGTGCTCGGTGTGCGAGACCGCCGCCGAAGTGCTGGCGGCGGTGGGCGAGCCCGCCTAGGCGACCGGGGCCGGCCGCCGCGCTATTCCGCCAGCAGGCGTACCGGCTGCACCGCCACCAGCGGACGGATCGACAGGTAGCCGCCGACGCCCACCAGCACCGCGCCGATGCCGGTGCTCCACAGCAACGGCACCACCGACGGCGTGTACTCGAAGCGGAACACCTCGCCGGCCAGCAGCCAGGCGCCGAACAGCGCCAGCGCACCGCCGACCGCGCCGGCCACCGCGCCGAGGGCGCCGAATTCCACCAGCATGGCGGCGCGGATGTGGTTGCGGGTGGCGCCGAGGGTCTTGTACAGGGCGATGTCGCGACGGCGCACCGCGCGCTGACCCTGCAACATGGCCACCAGCACCAGCAGCGACGCCGCCAGGGTGAAGGAGAACACCACCGTCACCGCCGAGCCGGCCTGGTCGACCAGCACGCGCACCCGCTGGATGATCATGTCGAGATCGATCAGGGTGATCGACGGGAAGGCATCGCTGACCGCCTTCGACAACCGCGCCGCCTCGCCGCCGGCATGGGCGGCGGTGATGAAGCTGCGCGGCGCGTCGCCGAACAGCCCCGGCGAGCCGATGACGAAGAAGTTGGGCTTCATCGAGTCCCACTGCACGCGGCGGATGCTGGTTACCGGTGCCGCCACCTGCACGCCGCCGACATCGAAGACCAGTTGCGAGCCGATGCCAAGGCCCAGCGAGTCGGCGGTCTCGGCCTCCACCGAGAAGCCGCGACCGCCATCGAACCAGGCGCCGGCGGAGATCTCGTTGCCGGCCGGCAGCTCGCCGTCCTCGGTGAGGTTGAAGTCGTGGTTGACACGGTGTCGCGCGGTTTCGCTGTCGAAGTCGGCCTCGGCCACGGCGCGGTCGTCGATGCGCACCAGGCGGCCGCGGAAGATCGGGTAGAACCGTTCCGCCGGCGCATCGTTGCCGGCCAGCAGCTCGCGAACACCATCGACCTGGTCGGCCTGGATGTTGACCAGGAACAGGTTCGGTGCATTCGCCGGCACGGTTTCCTCCCAGGCCTGGAACAGGTCGCCGCGGACCACGGCAAGCAGCACCAGGGCGAAGGCCGCGGCGCCGAAGGCACTGGCCAGCCAGGCGCTGCGGTTGGCCTGGCTGGCCAGGCTGCGCAGGCCGATGAACCAGGCCGAGGCACGCGAACGCACCGCCCGGGCGAGGCTGCCCAGCACCACCCGGATGAGCAGCCAGAAGGCCACCGCCGCCCCCGCCAGCGCCGCCAGCACCGACACCGCGAGCAGCACATCGGCGGCCAGCAGCAGCGTGTAGCCCACCACCAGCGCCGCCACCACCAGCACGCCGACATGGCCGGCATGCACGCGGTCGCGCTGGCCGGCACGCAGCAGGGTCATCACCGGCACCCGCCGCTGGGCGAACAGGAAGGGCAGCATCACCGCCAGCACCGTGGCCACGGTCATGCCCAGGGTCAGGGCCAGCGGTGCCAGGCCCGGGGACGGCAGCGCGATGCCGGTGGCGCGGGCCACCAGCGACGCCGCCAGTGCCTGGGCGCCGCCACCGACCAGGCAGCCGGCCAGCGCCGTCGGCACCGAGGCCAGCAGGTAGACACCGGCCAGCCGTCGCAGGCCGGCCCCGTGCGAGGCGCCCAGGCAGCGCGCCAGCGCACCGGCATGGGCCTGGCGTCGCCAAAGGCCCTGCGCCGACACCGCCATCGCCACCACCGCCAGCATCACCGCCAGCAGCACGGCGAGGTTGAGGTAGGACATGACCCGGCCGACGGTGGCGTTGAGCTCGTCGCTGCGGATGTCGGCGACGCGCCATTCCTCGTGGGCGGCCAGTTGTGGACGCAGTTGCCCGGCGAAGGCATCCAGCGCCTCCGCGGGACCGGCCACCAGCAGCCGGAAACGGGCCCGGCTGGCCGGGGTCAGCAGGCCGGTTTGATCCAGCTCGTCGAGCCGGATCATGACCCGCGGCGCGATGCGGAAGGCACCGATGCCGCCCTGCGGCTCGAGCAGGATCTCCCGTTCCACGCGGAATGCGCCACGCCCCAGCGACAGCGCGTCCCCCGCTGCCAGCGACTGCGCGGCAACCATCGATGCCGTGGTCCATGCCTCGCCGGGGCGAAGACGTGCGTCGTCGCCCTCGCCGGCATCGCCGATGGCCCGGGTCACCACCTCGCCGCGCAGCGGGAACTGTTCCGATACCGCCTTCACCCGCGCCAGCCGGCTGCCGCCGTCGCCGATGGCCATGCTCAGGAAGCTCACCGTGCGCGCGGTCTGCAGGCCGAGGGACCGGGCCAGGCGGTCGTAGTCTTCTGACAGCGGCCGGGTCGATGCCACCACGGCGTCGGCACCGAGCAGCGCGCTGGTCTGCGCCTGCATGGCGCGCTCCACGCGATCGCCGAACAGCCACACCGCGGACAGTGCCACGCTGATGAAGCCCAGGGCGAGCAGCAACAGGCGGAACTCGCCCAGCCGCGCCTCCCGCGCCAGTGCCTGCGCGGTTGCCCTCATGCGACCAGGCGTCCGGCGTCAAGACGGTGCTGGTCGTCGCAGCGCGCGGCCAGCGCCTCGTCGTGGGTGACCAGCACCAGCGTGCAGCCATGTTCGGCACGCAGGTCGAACAGCAGCGAGACGATCTCGTCGCGGGTGGCATGGTCGAGGTTGCCGGTGGGCTCGTCGGCGAACAGCAGGTCCGGCTGCACCACCATGGCCCGCGCCAGCGCCACCCGCTGGCATTCGCCGCCGGACAGCTGCGAGGGAAGGTGACGACGTCGCCGCGACAGGCCGACACGATCCAGGGCCTCGGCGGCACGCGCCGCGATGTCGCCACCCGCGCCGGCGATCTCCAGCGCCATCGACACGTTCTCCTGCGCGGTGAGATTGGGCAGCAGGTGGAAGGACTGGAAGACGAAGCCGACCCGGCCACGCCGCAGCGCGGCGCGACGATCCTCGTCCAGCGTGCCGAGGGACTGGCCGAACAGGCGCACCTCGCCGTGGCTCGGCGTGTCCATGCCGGCCAGCAGGCCGAGCAGGGTGGTCTTGCCGGAACCGGAACTGCCGGAGATGGAGACGGTGGTGTTGACGCCGATGCGCAGGTCGATGTCGTCGAGAATGCGCAGTTCCTCGTCGGCCATGCGCACGCGCTTGCAAAGGCCCTGGCAGGCAACCACGGCCTCGCCGTCCATGATCGGATCGGTCATGCGGAAACTCATCGGGGAAGGGAGCGTGGATCGTTACCCAGAACGTGGACAAAAACCATTACGCACCGGCAAGGCGGGCATCCCTTACCCAGACCCGGGAATCACGATACGATGGCCTGCCGAACGCCCTGCCAGGACCATGCCGATGCCGTTGCCGCGTCTTCCCCTCGCCCGCCTGCTGGCCAATGCCCTGGTCGTCGTCGGCCTGCTGGCGTCCCTGCTGCAACCGGCGGCGGCGGCACCGTTCACCGTGCTGGTGCTCGGTGACAGCCTGAGCAGCGCCTTCGGCCTGCCGCCGGAACAGGGCTGGGTGTCGCTGCTGGCCAGCCGGGTCGAAGAACGCGGCATCGAGGTGGTCAACCACAGCATCAGCGGCGAGACTACCGCCGGCGGACGACGACGGGCCGCCGACGCCATCGCCAGCACCGGTGCGCAACTGGTCATCATCGAGCTCGGCGCCAACGACGGCCTGCGTGGCCAGCCGGTGGAGGACATGCGCGACAACCTCGCGGCGATGATCCGCCAGGCCCGCGACGCCGGCGCCGACGTGCTGCTGGCCGGCATGCGCATCCCGCCGAACTACGGCCCGGCCTATACCGAGGCCTTCGAGAACGTCTACCGGGATCTGGCCACGGAGCACGACATCGCCCTGGTGCCGTTCTTCCTCGAGCCGGTGGCACAGGACTGGGACATGATGCAGGCCGATGGCATTCATCCCACCGCCGCCGCCCAGCCACTGCTGCTCGATCACCTGTGGCCGACCCTGGCCCCGCTGCTGCCCCGGGGCTAGGCCGTCTCCTCGATGCAGCGCGGCGAGTTGTTGGCCGGGGTGTTGACGAAGGTGCTCACCGGGTAGGCCGCGATCTCGTCCTCGGCCACCGCCTCGGCGAAGGCGCGGGCATCGGCGCCGCCGAGGGAGGGATCCAGCCACGAATCCACCGCGTCGACGTCGAGCATCACCGGCATGCGGTGGTGGATGGCGGCCACCGCGTCCGAGGCGGCACGGGTCAGCACGCAGAAGGAGTGGATGGGTTCCGGCGCCAGGCGGTTGTTGACCTCCTGGATGCCGGCGAGGAGCAGCGGCCGGCCGTCGCGGCGATGGAAGTAGTAGGGCTGCTTGCCGGCCTCGCCGACCGCCCACTCGTAGTAGCCGTCACAGGGCACCAGGCAGCGGCCGCGGGCGATGGCGCCGCGGAACATCGGCTTCTCGGTGACCGTTTCCAGGCGCGCGTTGATCGGCCGGCGCAACGACGGCTTGTTCGACCACGACGGCACCAGGCCCCAGGACAATGCCTCGAGGCGACGACCACCGTCGTTGGCGACGATCACCGCCGCGACCTGCGACGGCGCGATGTTGTAACTCGGCGCCACCTCGCAGGCCAGTTCCAGCCCCTCCACCAGTTCGGCGAGGCGCGCCAGTTCGCTGTGTCGATCGAATCGTCCGCACATCGGCTTGTCATCCCGGCATGGATTGCCAGCGATGGTATCACCGCACCGGTCAACGTGGCGGCGGCTCCGGGTACAGCGGCGGCAGGTCTTCCCTGGCGTCGTCGGCCACGTCGCCACGCGCCGCCTTGAGCAACGGCGACAGCCGTCGGTGCAGTGCCTCGCCGTCGAAGTCCCCGGCCTCGCCGTAGCAGGCAGCGTCCAGTGCCTGCAGCGGCGCCCGCGCCTCGTCGCCGAGGCGCGCCGCCAATGCCTGCAACCCGGTGGGCGGATCGGCGGGCCAGCAACGGCGGGCAAAGTGCAGCAGCGCCTCGCGGGCAAGCCGCGGGTCGTGCTGGCGGAAGGCCCGGGACGGCGACGGTACCGCCGGCTGGCGGTCCGCCGCCGGCGTCGGCGCCCGTGCCACCGCGCCGCGACGCTGCCGCCACCAGGCCATCGCGGTGACCGCCCAGCCCAGGGCGAACAGCGCTGCCAGCCACGGCCACGCCGACCCGGGCGGCGACGGCTCGACAACCTCGCCGGCCGGCACCGGTGTCGCGGGCGGCGACGATGGTTCGGACCCCGGCAGCGCCGGCGTCACGTCCGCCGGCGCCGGCAGAACCTCGATCTCCCGCGCCGGCAGCCGCGCCACCCGCGCCCGGTCGGCGGCGGTATCCCAGAAGTGCACTTCCACCGCCGGCAGCACCTGGCGACCGGCACGCGTGGGCACCAGCGCCAGCGACTGCTCGCGCACGCCAAGCAGGTGGCCGTCGCGGCTGCCGGTATGCAGTACCGGCTTGTCGGGATAGCTGCGCATCCCCTCCGGCGTGCCCGGTGCCAGTGGCGGCACCTGTTCGCCGCTGGCGCCCAATGCCTCCACCCGCAGCCGCCGGGTCACCGGCTCACCCACGCGGAACACCGGCACCGGGTCGTCGCCCCAGTCCTCGGACAGGCGCACGTCGTTGGCCGGGAACCACGGTGACGGCGCACCGGGCGGCGGCGGCAGCACCTCGATGGTCAGCGGCTGGCTCTCGGCACCCACCCGGCGACCGCCGCCACGGAACAGGCCGAAGCCGCCGAGACCGTCGCCGGCATCCGCGGCCAGCAGGCCGACGAACCGCAGCGCCGGGATGTGCAGTTCGCCGCTGCGACCGGGGAACACCACGAAGCGCCGCTCGATGACCCGGTAGGACTCGCCGCCGCGACGGGCGCTGTACTGCCGGTCGTCGCCCTGGCGACGCACCAGGGCATCCTCGATGGACGGATCCGACAGGTTGCCCTCGAGCAGCGAACGACGATAGAGCAGCCGCACGGCAAGCTGCACCGGGGCCTGTACGTACACCGTGTCCGGCTCGGCGGAGACCTCCAGCAGGACGTCGGCGCTGCCGGCATCGGCAGCCGCCAGCACGGTCAGCGACAGCGGCTCGGTGTTGCCGTCAGCAAAGGGCAGGGAGGGAATGGTGAGCACGCCTTCGCGGCGGGGCATCAGGTCCACCAGCAACTCGGTGGTCGCGCTGCGCGTTCCGTTGACCACCTCGACGCGGGACCGGGTCGAGGTGCCGAGCAGGTGAAAGTCGCCGGCCAGCAGCGAGGCGTCGAACCCGTCGACATCGGCCTCGCCATCGAAACGGATCACCAGCCGTACCGACTCGCCCAGTTGCACGGCCTGCCGCTGCAGCGTGGCGCTGGCCGCCTGTGCCGTGGGCAGCGCCAGCATCGATGCCACGACGACCAGCGTGGCGACCAGGGAGGCAACCAGGGCGTCGACCAGCATCGCCACCGGCGCACGCCGCCGCAGCACCCGCCTCACGCGTCACCCCCGGCCTGGCGTTGTCGGTACAGGTGCAGGAACTTTCGCCGAAGCAGTCCTTCCGGGTCGTCCGGCACCTGTCGCAGCCATTGCTCCAGGGCCTGCTCGCCGGCGGACCGGTCCCCCGCGGCCGGGTCGACATCGGCGGGCAGGTGGTCGTCGCGGGGTGGGCGGGGTGCACCGTTCCCGGCGACCCGGCCACCGGCTTGCGCGTCCTGCCCGCCGGCATCGGCTTGCGCCCCGCCTTGCGTCCCGTCCGGCGACGACGGATCGCCGGTC
>CAYGJZ010000022.1:0-34584 GCA_964350265.1 uncultured Gammaproteobacteria bacterium
TGGCGGCTACGACGTGTCCGCTTTCGGCCAGGTCCGGTTCAACGGCTGACCGGGTCCGTACCAAGCAAAAAAAACGGCCGTCCCTGGCACTTGGCACAATGCAAGGCGGCAATGCCGCCCGCTGATCAATGGTGCGGGCCTGCCCGGGGCAGGCCCGTTTCCACGGTGGCTAGTTGGCGTTCGGGAAGAACAGCTGCTGGCCGTCGAGCTGGTAGGCGGCGATGGCGGCCTGCCCTTCCTCGCCGAGCACCCAGTCGATGAAGGTCTGCGCCGCGTCGACCTTCACGTGCGGGAACTTCTCCGGGTTGACCAGGATGATGCCGTACTGGTTGAACAGGTTGTCGTCGCCCTCGAGCACGATGTCGAAGTCGCCGCGGTTCTTGAAGCTGATCCAGGTGGCGCGATCGGTGAGGGTATAGGCGCCCATGCCCACCGCCGCGTTGAGGGTGGCGCCCATGCCCGAGCCGGTCTCCCGGTACCACGAGCCGCTGTCACCGCTGGGATCGACACCGGCCGCCTGCCACAGGCTGAGTTCCTTCTTGTGCGTGCCGGAGTTGTCGCCGCGCGAGGCGAAGGGCGCGGCGGCGGCGGCAATGCGCTTCAAGGCGTCGGCGGCACCGTCGGCATCCTTCACCCCGGCCGGGTCATCCGGCGGGCCGACGAAGACGAAGTCGTTGTACATGACATCGAAGCGCTCGACGCCGAAGCCGTCGGCCACGAACTGCTCCTCGGCGCTCTTGGCATGCACCAGCAGCACGTCGCCATCGCCGTTGCTGGCGTTCTTGATGGCCTGGCCGGTACCCACCGCCACCACGTTGACGGTGATGCCGGTCTTGTCCTTGAACATCGGCAACAGGTGGTCGTAGAGACCGGAGTTGGCGGTGGACGTGGTCGACTGCACGATGATCGACGTGTCCTGGGCCAGGACCGGGGCGGCGAGCAGTGCGCTGCCGAGCACGCCGGCGACGAGGGCATGGCGTGCCCGGGCAAGGAAGGGCTGGTGCATGGTTGGATTCCTCCAGTGTGTTGTCAGGGTAAGCGGTGGGTTGAAAGCGTGCCGGGCCGGGTCAGAAGACGATCTCGCCGGCCAGGTAGCGGCGCGCCGCCTCGCTGGCCGGGGCCTTAAAGAACGACGCTGCCGGGCCGTGTTCGCACAGGCTGCCGCGATGCAGGAACAGCACGTCGCTGGCCAGCCGGCGGGCCTGGCCGACGTCGTGGGTGACGAGGATGACCTTGGTCCCCGACGAGGCCAGTTCGCGCACCACCGACTCGATGGTGGCGGTGGACGAGGGATCGAGGCTGGCCGACGGCTCGTCCATGAACAGCACGTCGGGCCGCTGCGCCAGGGCCCGCGCCAGGGCGAGTCGCTGCTGCTCGCCGCCGGACAGCCGGCGGGCCGGCCGGTTGGCATGCTCGACGAGGCCGACCCGCTCCAGCAGTTCATCCACCAGGGCCGGGTCGGATCCGTGCAGCGTCTGCACGAAGACCATGTTGGCGCGCACCGAGCGACGCAGCAGCACCGGGCGCTGCGACATCATCGCCTGGCGTCGTCGCACCGTCGTCAGCGGCGCGGAACCGGCCCAGCGTACCCGGCCGCGGGTCGGCGCCAGCAATCCGTGCAGCAGGCGCAGCAACAGGCTCTTGCCGGCACCGTTGGGTCCCATCACCACGGTCACCCCGGTGCTGGTGACGGTGAAGTCGAGCCCACCGAGCAGGGCCAGGCCGCGAACCTCGTAGGCCAGTTCCTCCACCACCAGCGGCAGCAGCGCGTTGGCAGGGGCCGCGGGCACTGCGTCCGTGCTCGCCGACCCGGGATCGACATGGCCAAGCTTCATGTTCCCGGCTCAGGCATAGGCGGCGCGTTGCGCCGTGCCGCGCATGGTCATCACCAGCGCGTTGACGGTGAGCGCCAGCAGCATCAGCACCAGGCCGAGGGCCAGCGCCAGCGCCAGGTCGCCCTTGGAGGTTTCCAGCGCGATGGCGGTGGTCATCACCCGGGTCAGGTGGTCGATGTTGCCGCCGACCACGATCACCGCGCCGACCTCGGCAACGGCGCGGCCGAAGCCGGCCAGGGACACCGTCAACAGGCTGAACCGTCCATCCCACAGGTAGGCGGCCAGGGCGCGGCGACGGGGCAGGCACAGCGAGCGGAAGTACTCGTCGTACTCGGCGTGGAGCTGCTCCACCACCTCGCGGGTCAGCGCCGTGATGATGGGGGTGATGAGCACGCTCTGCGCGATGATCATGGCGGTGGGCGAGTACAGCAGGCGCATCCAGCCGAAGGGCCCGGCATTGGACAGGGCCAGGTAGACCAGCAGGCCGACCACCACCGGCGGCAGGCCCATGAGGGCATTGACCAGCACGATGACGGCGCCACGGCCGCGAAAGCGCACCATCGCCAGGGCGGCGCCGAGGGGCAGGCCGATGACCAGGGCCACGGCCACCGCGGTCAGGCTGACCCGCAGCGAGAGCACGACGATCTCCACCAGGTCCGGGTCGGCACCGGTGATGAGCTGGAAGGCTAGGAGAAAGGAAGCTGCAAAATCCTGCATGATTTACATTTTACATGCGTTTTCTCCGGAGAATGCCTGAACATGGCAGGAACCGCAAGAATTCGGAGCAGAAATCAGGCAGGCAGGTGGGCGAAGGGAGGGCGGGCACGGCGCAACCGCCCCGGGCGGAACCGGGTGGCGCAGGCGCAGCGGGGAAACGACCCGGCGGAATCGCCGGGGACGGGGACTACTCGATGATCCGGCGCAGACGCAGGTGGATGCCGAAATCCGGCGTGGCTTCGCCGTTCCACTCGTCTTCCACCGCGGCGACGTCGAAGATGGTGCGCTCGCCGACGAAGAAACTGCCGCCGAAGCTGAACTGCACCGCGGCCTCGCCGATCTGGCGCAAGGTGGTGTCGTCGTAGAGGGCGGTCTGCGCGTCGAACTGCAGCTTCAGCGCCACCCGCTCCCAGCGCTGCCAGCTCAGGCCGGCGGTGAGGCTGCCGGCGAAGTTCTCCTGCATCTCCGGCAGCAGGTCGCCCTCGCCCAGCCAGGCCAGTCCGGCGCCGCCGTAGAGCGTGGTGTACTGGCCCACCCGTCGGCTGCCCTGGATGCGCGCGGCAACGTCCACCGCGCCGCTGCCGGTGAGGTCCTCGGCGTCGCCGGTGGGCAGCTTCAACTGCACCCAGGCCGAGGCGCGGCGGCCGTCTTCATCGAGCAGCTGCTTGCCCAGGTGCAGGCGGATGTCGCCGAGGCCGGTCACCGAATCGTCGACCTCGGCCCGGGTGGCGCCGTCACGCACGTACCGATAGGTGAGCTGGTCTTCCGGGTACTCGTCGCGGCTGAACTCGTCCAGGCCCCACAGGTCGTGCCAGTCGTCGATGATGCCGTCGAGGAAGCCGCCGTCGTGGTTCACCACCGGGATCTCCACGCCCCCGGCCCAGCCGTTGCCGAAGCCGCGGCGCAGGTTGACGATGGCAAAGGTGCTTTCGCCGTCGAGGAAGATCGAGTCGCCGTCGCCGTCGGAACCGGTGAAGCTGTTATGGATCTCGAGCTGGAAGTCGTTCTGGTACTCGCCGTCGCCGGGCACCAGCGAAGGCTGCTGCGACGACAGCCCGTACAGGCCGAGCAAGGGATTGCGGTTGGTGACGTTGTAGGCCTCGTTGAGCGCACCGTCGGCGGCGACGCCGGTGGAAAGCAGACACAACGTGACGAAGACAAGAGGATTTCGCATGCCGGGCTCGTGGGGGGCCGCGATGGCGCGGCGCGGGTGGTTGCGCGCGGGATTATACCCCGGATCGCCACCGCCGTCGGGCATGCACGGTGGCCGGCTCAGCCGTTGACCGCCGCGTCGTGGGCGAGGAAGCCGCCGGACTGGCGCGCCCACAGGCTGGCATACAGGCCACCGGCGGCGAGCAGCGAGCGGTGGGTACCCTGCTCGACGATGGCGCCGCGGTCCATCACCACCAGCCGGTCCATGGCGGCAATGGTGGACAGGCGGTGGGCGATGGCGAGCACCGTCTTGCCCGACATCAAACTGTACAGGCTCTCCTGGATCGCCGCCTCGACCTCCGAGTCCAGGGCGCTGGTGGCCTCGTCCAGCACCAGGATGGGCGCATCCTTGAGCAGCACCCGGGCAATGGCAATACGCTGGCGCTGGCCACCGGACAGCTTGACCCCGCGCTCGCCGACATGGGCATCGTAGCCGCGCCGTCCGGCGGGGTCGGTGAGCGCGCGGATGAACTCGTCGGCATGGGCGCGACGCGCCGCCGCCTCCACCGCCTCGCGGCTGGCGTTGGCCCGGCCGTAGCGGATGTTCTCGAACACCGAGCGGTGCAGCAGCGAGGTGTCCTGGGTGACCATGCCGATGCACTCGCGCAGGCTCTCCTGGCTGACCGTGGCAATGTCCTGGCCATCGATCTCGATGACGCCGCGGGGCAGGTCGTAGAAGCGCAGCAGCAGGTTGACCATGGTCGACTTGCCGGCGCCGGAGCGGCCGACGATGCCGACCTTCTCCCCCGGCGCCACGTTCAGCGTCAGGCCGTCGATGACGCGGGCCTGGTCGCCGCCCTCGCGGCCATAGTGGAAGTGGATGTCGCGAAAGGCGATGGCGCCGCGCGGCACCGCCAGCGTGGCGGCGCCCGGGACGTCCACCACCTGGCGGTCGCGGGCAATGGTGTCGATGCCGTCCTGGACCACGCCGATGTTCTCGAACAGGCCGGCCACTTCCCACAGGATCCACTGCGACATGCCCTGCAGGCGCAGCACCAGGCCCATGGAGAAGGCCAGCGCGCCGGCGGTGACCACGTTGAGCTGCCACAGCCAGATGGCGGTCGCCGCCACCGAGAACAGCAGCAGGCTGTTGAGCACGTTCAGCGTCAGGGTCAGCCGCGTGACCATGCGCATCTGCCGATGCACGTTGTCGAGAAAGCCCTGCATGCCGTCGCGGGCATAGTCGTCCTCGTAGGCGGCGTGGGCAAACATCTTCACCGTGGTGATGTTGGTGTAGCTGTCCACCACCCGGCCGGTCACCACCGATCGCGCCTCGGCCTGCTCGCGGGAGATGTCGCGCAGCCTCGGCACGAAGTAGCGCAGCGTGGCCAGGTAGCCGAGCAGCCAGATCACCATCGGCGCGGTCAGGCGCAGGTCGCTGGCGGCAAACATGACCAGGGCCGCGGTGAAGTACACGCCGACGTAGAGCAGCACCTCGGTGGCGCGCATCACCGTGTCACGAATGCCGAGCGCGGTCTGCATGACCTTGGTGGCGACACGGCCGGCAAAGTCGTCCTGGTAGAAGGACACGCTCTGGCGCAGCAGGTAGCGATGCGCCTGCCAGCGGATGCGCATGGCGAAGTTGCCGAGCAGCCCCTGGTGATGGATCGACTCGTAGAACAGCTTCAGCAACGGCAACACCAGCAGCACCAGGACGGCCATGCCGCCCAGTTGCCAGCGATGCGCCTGCCAGAAGCTGTCGCGATCGCTGCTGGCCAGCCAGTCGACCAGGTTGCCGACGAAGGCGAACAGCCACACCTCCAGCACCGCCACCAGCGCCGCCAGGATCGAGGCGACCAGCAGCAACGGCCAGAACGGCCGGGTGTAGTGGAGGATGAATCCTGTCAGGGAGTCCGGCGGCTTGCCCGGCAGGTCTTCCGGGAACGGGTCGGAACACCTCTCGAGCCAGGCGAAGAGCTTGTTCAGCACGCGGGCACCGTCGGCGTTGGCAAGGGCACCGGTGCAGTGGCGCGACCGGTCGGGACGCGGCGAGGGGTTTCCAACCCGCGCCGGCGAGGGGCTATTATACCCGGCCCCCGGCACCGCCGGCAGCCGGCGGCGGTTGCCGGTCGGCGTTGGCCCGATTCGCTCGCCACGTCCATGCAGCCTTGAACGAAGCCACCGAATACGCCTCCCACCGCCGTGTCTGGCGACTGGCCGGGCCGATCATCCTGTCCAACATCTCGGTACCGCTGGTGGGTGCCGTGGACACCGCGGTGATGGGGCATCTCGACAGTCCCGGCTATCTCGGCGCCATCGCCCTCGGCGCCCTGGTGTTCAGCTTTCTCTACTGGGGCTTCGGCTTCCTGCGCATGGGCACCACCGGCTTCGTCGCCCGCGACTACGGCCGCGACAACCTGCGCGGCATCCACGACACCGCGCTGCGCGCCCTCGTCCTGTCGCTGCTCCTGGGCCTGGCCATCATCGTCCTGCAGCGCCCCCTCAACACGCTGGCCTTCCATCTGCTCGAGGCGCCCGCGAAGATCGAGTCGATGGCCTCGCAGTACATGCTCATCCGCATCTGGAGCGCACCGGCCACGCTGATGATCTATGCCCTCACCGGCATCCTCATCGGCATGCACGACACCCGCGGTGCCCTGGTGCTGCAACTGGTGCTCAACGGCAGCAACGTGGTCCTCGACCTGCTCTTCGTGCCGGTGCTCGGCTTCGGCATCGCCGGCGTGGCGGTGGCCTCGCTGATGGCGGAGATCGCCGCTGCCGCGGTGGGCCTGGCACTGCTCTGGCGACTGCTCACCGCGTACCGCCTCGAACCGCGGCGGATCTTCGAACCGGCCGGCCTGCTGGCACTGATGCGCGCCAATGCCGACATCTTCGTGCGCACCCTGTGCCTGGTCTTCTCCTTTTCCTGGTTCACCGCCCAGGGCGCGCGCCTGGGCGAGTCGGTACTGGCCGCCAACGCGGTGCTGATGAATTTCCAGAACATCGCCTCCCACGGCCTCGACGGCTTCGCCCACGCGGTGGAGGCCCTCGGTGGCAGCGCCTACGGCGCGCGCAGCCGCCAGCGCTTCCGCCAGGCGGTGCTGCGCACCAGCCAGTGGGCAGTGGCCGCCAGCGCGCTGCTCGGCATCGTCTACCTCGTTTTCGGCGAAGCACTGGTGGGACTCTTCTCCGACCTGCCGGGGGTGACCGCCGACGCCCTCACCTACCTGCCCTGGCTGGCCCTGCTGCCCATCGTCTCGGTGTGGAGCTACCAGCTCGACGGCATCTTCATCGGCACCAGCCGTACCGCCGAGATGCGCAATGCCATGCTGGTCTCGACCCTGCTCTACCTGGCGGTGCTCGAGTACACCGTCCCGGCCCTCGGCAACCACGGCCTGTGGCTGGCGCTGGTGGTGTTCATGGTCCTGCGCGCGGTGACCCTGCTGGCCTACTACCCGCGCGTGACCCGCGTCCTCGACCAGCCATGACCGGCCCCGCCCGCTCACCGGCCGCCTGACCCGTCGCCATGGTCTTCAGCGACGTCGTCTTCCTGTTCTTCTTCCTGCCGCTGGTGCTGTCGGTGGACCGGATGGTCGGCAACGTGCGCGGCAGGAATGCCTGGCTGCTGGCCGCCAGCGCCGCGTTCTACGCCTTCGGCGAAGCCGCCGGCATCGTCGTGCTGGCCACCGCGGTGGCCATTGCCTGGGCCTGCGGACGACAGATGCGGCACGGCCGCCGACGCACCTGGCTCGCGCTCGGCGTCACCGCGCTGGTCGGGCAGCTGCTGGTCTTCAAGTACGCCGCCTTCGCCGTCGACGCGGTCAACCAGGTGGCCGGCAGCACCCTGCCGCTGCCGGACATCTCGCTGCCCCTGGGCATCTCCTTTTTCACCTTCCAGGCCATTTCCTACCTGGTGGACAGCTACCGCAGTCCGTCGCGACGGCCCGAGGCACCCCTCGAGGTGGCGCTGTACATCGCCCTGTTCCCGCAGCTCATCGCCGGCCCCATCGTGCGCTTTGCCTTCATCCAGGCCTCGCTGCACCGACGCGCGGTGGACCTGTCCGACCTGGCCATCGGCGCCCGCCGCTTCCTCCTCGGCCTGGCCAAGAAGGTGCTCATCGCCGACGTGCTCGGCGCCGAGGTGGCGCAGATCTTCGAGCTGCCGTCCGCGGACCGGCCGATGCTGCTGGCCTGGCTGGCGGTGGTGGGCTTCTCGCTGCAGATCTACTTCGACTTTTCCGGCTACTCGGACATGGCCATCGGCCTCGGGCGCATGTTCGGCTTCCGCTTTCCGGAGAACTTCAACCACCCCTACCGCGCCGACTCGATGACGGATTTCTGGCGGCGCTGGCACATGACGCTGTCGTCGTGGTTCCGCGACTATGTCTACATTCCCCTCGGCGGCAACCGCCACGGGCCGTGGAAGACCTGTCGCAACCTGGTGCTGGTGTTCGTGCTGTGCGGACTGTGGCACGGGGCGAGCTGGAACTTCCTCGCCTGGGGCCTGCTCCACGGCGCCTTCCTGAGCGGCGAACGCCTGCTCGGCCAGCACTTCGCCTGGCGGCCGTGGAAGCCGCTGCGCCACCTCTACCTGCTGCTGGTGGTCGGCCTGTCCTGGGTGGTCTTCGCCCTGGAGGACTTCGCCGACATCGGCGCCTTCTTCGGCGACCTCGCCGGCCTGGACGGCGACATCGGCGTCGACGCCATCGCCCTGTACGTGGACGGTCTCTTCCTCGCCGCGCTGGCGGCGGGCATCGCCGCCAGCCTGCGCTGGCCACTGCCGCCGGCCTGCCGCCGCCTGTGGCAGGCCCATCCCGTCGCCGCCGGCGTGCTGGCCGATCTCGCCGTCCTCGGGCTGTTCGCGACCAGCGCCATGGCCATCGCCGCCAACACCTTCAGCCCGTTCATCTACTTCCGCTTCTAGGCCATGTCTACGCGAAACCTTCGACACGGTCTCTTCGCCATCGCCTTCCTCGTCGCGCTCCTGGCGCCGTTGCTGGACCTGGCGATCGACCTGCTGCCGGACCCGCCACTGGTCGAGAATCGCCGGCCGGCGCCGCTGCCGGCCGCCTCGGCGTTGCTCGACGACCCGGTCGGCACGGTACGCGCCGCGGCAGCGGCCTTCCGTGACCGCTTCGGCGGCCGCGCGGCGCTGGTCACCGGCTACAACCACCTGCTCGAGCGCCTGTTCGACGACCCCGGCAACGTGCTGGTCGGCAACGACGGCTGGCTGTACCTGGAACACGGCGTACGCGCCGACGTCGACAACCCGGTGGCCATCGTCCGCGACCTGTGCGGGCGGGCGGGCATGGCCGACGACGAGCTGGCCCGCTGGGTGGAAGCCTTCCGACGCAATCACCGCGAACTCGCCCGTCGCGGTATCGGCTACGTGCTGGTGATCGCGCCGAACAAGCACACCGTGCACCCGGAGCCGCTCGACCTGCCCGCCGGCTGCCCCGGTCGGGCCAGCCGACTCGACCACCTGCGCGAGGCCCTGCACCGGGCCGACGGCCTGGTGTTCGCCGACCTGGTCACGCCGCTCAGGCAGGCGGCGGCGGCCGGCGAGGAGCTCTACCACCGCACCGATTCGCACTGGAACGGGCTCGGCGCGGCGCGGGTGTACGCGGCGCTCGGCGCGCTGCCGGCGCTGTCGATGATGTCCACCGAGGTGGCCGGCCGCATTCGGCTGGCGCCCCGCGCGGGCTTTCGCGGCGACCTCGTCGCCCTGCTCGGCGAAGAACGGCGGGAGGTCACCACGGACCTGGACATCGTCGGCGCAGGGGCGAGGAAAATCGACCAACCCGCCCTCGGCGTGCCGCACAGCCCCGCCCAGGCGCCGGCCACCTGGGCCAGCGCCGCGGACAACCATCGCCATGCGCTGGTCTTCCACGACTCCTTCTTCCACGGCGACCTCAATGCGCTGCTGGCCGAGAGCTTCCACCGCTCCACCTTCGTCTGGGGCGCCTTTCCCGACCTCGACCTCGGCGCCGTCGAGGCCATCGCCCCGGACGTGGTCATCCACCAGATGGTGGAGCGGACGCTGCTGGCGCCGGGCCTGTGGCGCGGACGCTAGTCGGCCAGCGGGATGGACAGGAGGGTGCGCATCTTCGAGGCCTCCACCCGCGCCGGGTCGGCGAGGTAGCGCTCGATGCATGGCGCCTCGCCGATCTCTTCGCCGCTTTCCGGCAGCCAGTGGCGAAACAGCCGCTGGTAGGCCTCGGAGATGCCGTCCACCGGGCCCTCGTGGACCATGGTGGCATAGCGACCGGCCGCGCGGCGCGCCAGCACCACCGCGCCGTCCACCGCCACCGGCGCGTCGAGGGCGAGGCAGGCGTCGGAGCGAAGCTGCTCGGCGGGCACGCTGGTGGGGTCGTCGTAGGACTGGGTGAACAGCCGCGCCCGCGGCCTGTCGATGCCGCGTGCCTCGGCCCAGGCCAGCAGTTCGCCGATGGCTCCCTCGATCTCCGGGTAGGGGCCGACGTGGCGGACCAGGGCATAGTCGATGGCGGGCAGGGTTTCGATGGTGACGTTCACGGGGTTCTCCACGGGGGTTGTGCGCAGGGCAACCGCGCCGCTGGCCGGGTCGTAGCAGACGCAGGACCCGGCCACCAGGCGCGAGGGGATGCCGCGTTGGCGGCGAAAACGGGACGGGCTGACGCCGAATACCCGGCGAAAGGCGCGGGCAAAGGACTCCCCGGACTCGTAGCCACAGGAAAGCGCCACGTCGAGCACCGCCTGCTGCCCGGTGCGCAGCGCGTGGGCGGCGGCGGTCATGCGGATTCTCAGGACCAGCTCGCCCAGCGGCATGCCGGTCATGGCGCGGAAGATGCGGTGAAAGTGCGCCGGGGAAAAGCAGGCCACCTCCGCCAGGCGGGCCAGGTCGAGGGTCTGGTCGCGATGCTGCACGATATGGTTCAGCACCCGTTCCACCCGCCGTCGATAGCTGTTGTCCGCCCGTTCCATGGCCGGGATTGTCCCACGCGGTGGTTTGCCGGCACCTGACCGATCTTGCCAATCCCGGCGCGGCGGGACGCAACGCCGTACAATGTCGCCAGGCCGGTCCGCCGCGCCCGCCGATCCACCAGCCCGCCCCGGTACCCGTATGGAAATCGTGCTCTTCGTCCTGCTTGGAATCCTCGTCGTCTTCACCGCCTACGGCATCGTCATCTACAACGCCCTGGTCACGCTGAAGCACGGCGTGGACAAGGCCTGGTCGAACATCGACGTGCTGCTTCGGCAGCGCCACGACGAACTGCCCAAGCTGGTCGACACCTGCCGCGAGTACATGGCCTACGAGCGCGAGACCCTGGAGCAGGTGATCAGCGCCCGCGGTGCCGTCTCCCGGGCCCGCGAGTCCGGCGACATCGCCGCCCTGGGCATCGCCGAGGGCGCCCTGCGCGCCGGCCTTGGCTCGCTGTTCGCGCTGGCCGAGGACTACCCGGAACTGAAGGCCGATGCCTCCTTCTCGCAACTGCGCACGCGCATTTCGCGGCTGGAGGACGACATCGCCGACCGCCGCGAGTTCTACAACGAGAGCGTCAACCGCAACAACGTGCGCATCGAGCAGTTTCCCGACCTGCTGGTGGCGCGCGCCTTCGGCTTCGGCCCGGCGGAGCTGCTGCGCTTCGACCCGGCACAGACCGCCGACGTCGACATCGGCGCCCTGTTCGACTAGTCCTGCCGGCCTGCCGCGTGGCGGGTGCGACGGTGCCGCCGGAGGGCGCGGCACTCGGGTAGAATTGCCCGGCCCATCGCAGGCGCGGTGGCGGTGATGCCAACGACGCGGGGTCGACCCCGCGCAGCCCAGTCCAACACCAACCGGAGGTTCTCCATGTCCCCAATCAAACGCCTGGCCGGCGTCGCCACGCTGGCGCTCGCCCTGACTTCGCTGGCCGGGGTGGCCGCGGCGGAAACCCGCGTCACCTACAAGAGCGCCTCGTCGGCGTCCTCCTACTACCAGATGGGCGTGCAGATCGCCGAGGCGATCAAGAAAGGTACCGACGGCGACATCATCGTCACCGTGGAAGAGAGCCAGGGCTCGGTGCAGAACGTGATGGAGGCGGCGGTGCGCAGTGGCAACTACGTGTTCACCACGCCGCCGGCCCTGGTCTCCCTGGCGCAGCAGGGCAAGGCCATGTTCGAAGGCAAGGGCAACCCGAAGTTCGACGAGATCCGCGCGCTGTTCCCGATCCCGTCGCTGACCATGCACTTCGTCATGCGCGCCGACGCCGGGGTCGACTCGCTGGCCGACCTGGAGGGCAAGACCCTGCTGCTCGGCAAGGGTTCCTTCGGTGCCCGCGAAGGCGAGAAGTACCTGCAGATGTTCGGCCTGGAAGGCAAGGTGAAGCTGGCCGACGTGGAACTCGACAACGCCGTGCCGGCGATGAAGAACAAGCAGATCGACGGCTTCGTCACCGCCGGCTCGTGGCCGGCGCCCAACGTCATCGAGGCCGCCGCCGGCACCGGCGTGTCGCTGATCTCGCTCACCGACGAGCAGGTCGCCGAGACCAAGCGCACCCGGCTGGTGATCCCGGCCGGCACCTATGCCGGGGTCGACCAGGACGTGGTCACCACCTCGCTGCCGGTGGTGGTGTTCACCACCAGCGAGATGGACGACGACACCGCCTACCAGCTCACCCGCACCTACTGGGCGCAGAAGGAGGCCATGGGCGCGGACGCGGCCTGGTGGAAGGGCGTGACGCCGGAGCTTCTGGCCAACATCCAGGGCCAGGTGCACCCCGGTGCCCTGCGCTACTACGAGGAAGCCGGCATGGCCGTGCCCGCCGGCAACTGACCGACCGATGACGGCGCGCACGGCGTGGGTCGCGCTCGGCGCGCTGTCCATCGCCTTCCATCTCGGCCTGGTGTTCAGCGGCCTGGTGCCCAACCTGGTCACCCGGCCGCTGCACATGGCGCTGGCCCTGCCCTGGGTCTTCCTGTTCATGGCCGCCAGCCCGGCCGCGCGGCGCAGCGGCGCCGTGCTGACCGTGATCGGCCTGGCCGGCGCGCTGTACATCGCCGTGGACCATGCCGCGCTGTCCGACCAGTACGGCTTCCTGGATGGCCGCTGGCAACTGGCGGTGGCCGTCGCCCTGCTGCTGGTCACCCTGGAGATGGCCCGCCGCGCCATCAGCTGGCCGCTGCCGGCGGTGGCGCTGGCGGCACTGGCCTACGGTCTGCTCGGCCAGTACCTGCCCGGCGAGTTCGGCCATCCGGGGCTGCCGCTGAACAGCTTCCTCGGCACGCTGACCATCGCCGAGGGCGGTATCTGGGGCAAGCTGACCGGGGTGTCGGTGAACATCGTCGCCATCTTCGTCATCTTCGGCGCGGTGCTCAACGCCGGCGAGGCCGGCCAGGGCTTCATGAACCTGGCCATGGCCGCGGCCGGGCGGCTGACCGGCGGCGCCGCCAAGGTATCGGTGATCGCCTCGGCCCTGTTCGGTTCCATTTCCGGCTCGGCTTCGGCCAACGTGGCCTCCACCGGCGCCATCACCCTGCCGACCATGACCCGGCTGGGCTACCCGCGGGCGCTGGCCGGCGCGGTGGAGGCGGTGGCCTCCTCCGGTGGCCAGATCATGCCGCCGCTGATGGGCGCCGGGGCCTTCGTCATGGTCGAGCTGACCGGCATTCCCTACACCGGCATCATGGCCGCGGCCCTGCTGCCGGCACTGCTCTACTTCATCACCGTGTGGTTCGGCATCAACGGCTTCGCCACCCGCCACGCGCTGGCCGGCATGCGCGAGGACCAGCGCCCGTCGACCCGCACCGTGGTGATCACCGCGCTGTTCTTCGCGGTGCCCTTCGCGGTGCTGCTCGAACGCATGTTCGTCGGCGGCTACACCCCCCAGTACGCGGCCTGCATCGCCATCCTCTGCGGCTTCGTGCTGCTGTTCCTCGACGCCGGGCTGACCTTCTCCTGGCCACGCACCCGCGAGCGGCTGGAGGAAGCCTGCCTGACCAGCGGCCGGCAGATCGCCGTGATCGCCTCCATCATCCTGTGCGCCGGCATCATCATCGGCGTGCTCGGCCTGACCGGCCTCGGCGTGAAGCTGACCTCGCTGATCCTGTCCGCGTCCGGCAACCTGCTGTGGCCGGCGTTGCTGCTCACCGCCATTGCCTGCCTGGTGCTGGGCATGGAGGTGCCCACCACCGCCGCCTACGTCATCTGCGTGGCGGTGGCCGGGCCGGCGCTGGTGGCACTGGGCCTGGACACGCTGACCACGCACCTGTTCGTGTTCTGGTACGCGCTCCTGTCCACCATCACGCCGCCGGTGTGCGGGGCGGTGTTCATCGCCGCCGGCATGGTCGGCGACAACTGGCTGCGGGTATCCGCGCGGGCCATGGCCCTGGGCATCGGCCTGTACCTGATCCCCATCGGCATGGTCGCCAACCCGTCACTGATCACGCTGGCACAAACGCCGTGGGCGGCGCTGGCCGCCTTCGCCAAGCTGGCCGTCGCCCTGGCGCTGGTCTCGGCCGGGGTGATCCGCCGTTACCGGCCGCTGACCCGGGTCGGCCTGGTCGCCCTCGGCGCGGTGGCCGGGTTGACGCCGCTGCCATTCGGCGGAGTATGATGGCCGGGCCGGCTCCGCCGGCCCACGCCCCGCTCAGGTTTCGGCCGCGACGGTCGACTATTCGGGAAACATAGAATACGGAGCGGGCAGCGGCCCGTCGCCCGCTGGTTGCAAGGTTCGACGTCCGCCGCATTGCCCGCCATCCGTGCGAGGACACCCGGTGAACGAAATCCCCCGCAGGCGCGTGCCGACCTGATGTACGCGCATACGCTGCCCGCCATCCTGTTGCAGAACGCCAGCCTGCTGCTGGTGCTGGTGGTCGTCCTCGACCTGGCCACGCCGCGCCTGTCGCCGGTCGACCGACGCACCGGGCGGGTCATGGTCGGCGTGCTGGTGGGCATCCTCGGCAGCCTGTCCATCCTCAACGCCCACGAACTCCTGCCTGGCGTGGTGGTGGACACCCGCACCGTGGTGCTGGCCGCCTGCGGCCTGTACTTCGGCACCGGGCCGACCCTGATCGCGCTGACGATGACCGCGGCAAGCCGCTGGTACCTTGGCGGCGACGCCGCCGTGGTCGGCATCGTCACCATCTTCGCCGCCGCCGGTCTCGGCCTGGCCTGGCGGGCCATGCAGCGGCACCGGCTGGCACAGCTCGACCTGGTGGCCTGCTACCTGTTCGGCCTGGTCGTGCACCTGGTGGCGCTGGCCAGTGTCCTGCTGCTGCCCTGGCACGTCGCGATGCCGGTGCTCGAGCGCATCGCCCTGCCGGTGATGGTGCTCTACCCGGCGCTGCTGACCCTGGTCTGCGCATTGCTGCGCAACCGCCTGCGCGCCGGCCTCGATCGCGCCGTGCTGCAGGAGAACGAGGAACGCCTGCGACTGGCCACCGATGCCGCCGGGCTGGGCGTGTACGACGTGGACATCCCGAGCGGCAGGATCACCGTCAACGATCGCTACCGGGAACTGGTCGGCGAGAGTGACGCCGACTTCGTCGAGACCCTCGATCGGCGGGCGGCGCGCCTGCACCCGGACGATCGCGACGCCGTGGTCGCCGCCTTCAAGGCCCATCTCGACGGCGAGCGGGGCGATTTCCGCCGCGAGTACCGCCAGGCCGCACCCGGCGGCGGCTGGAACTGGATTCTGTCGGTAGGCCGCGTGGTCGGCTTCGACCGCCAGGGCCGACCGCTGCGCATGACCGGCATGGACACCGACATCACCCGCATCAAGCACGCCGAGAAAGTCGCCGAGCGCTCCCGGCTGGAAACCCACCGGCTGCTGGCCGAGTCCGACCGCGCCCGCGAGGTGCTCTCGCGCATCGGCGACGACTTGAAGGCCAGCGAGCGGCGCTTCCGCCAGTTGTTCGACGTCTCTCCGGTACCGCTGTTCTACCTCGACCCGAGGGGCCGGGTGCTCGACATCAACGAGCGCTTCCGTACCACCTTCGGTCACCCGCGCGAGGCACTGCCGACCCTCGATGACTGGTTGGCACTGGCCTGTCCGAACGAGTCCGAGCGCCGCCGCCTGCGCTCGGCGTGGCTGCTGGCCAGCCGACGCGGCCGCCAGGGCCAGGCGGTGATCGGCTCCACCGACACCCGCATCGTCTGCCAGGACGGCAGCGTGATCGATGCCCTGGTCTCGGTGACCCACGACGGCGAGAACCTCCTCGGCGCCTTCTTCGACATCACCGCGCGCAAGCGTGCCGAGCGCTCCCTGCGCGCCTCCCGCGACGAGTTGAAGGCCACCATCAATGCCATCCCCGACCTGATGCTGGACGTGGACATCGACGGCGTCGTGCATGCCGTCCATTCGCGCCGCGGCGGCTGGCCGCTGGTCACGGCGGCGAAGGCGACCGGCGAGCGTCTCGCCGACCTGCTGCCGGCGGAAGCCGCGAACGCGGTGCTTGCCGCGCTGCACCAGGCGGTGCAGCGCGGCGAGTCCCACGGCCGACAGTTCCGCCTTGCCCGGCCGAGCGGCGAACTGTGGTTCGAGCTGTCGGTGGCGCGCAAGGAAGGCGAGCCGCCGGCGCCGGCGCGCTTCATCGTGCTGTCGCGCGACATCACCAAGCGTCGCCATGCCGAGCGTTCCCTGGCCGAAGGTGAACGCCAGATGTCGATGCTGATCGGCAACCTGCCCGGCGCCGTCTACCGCTGCCTCGACGACAGCAACTACACCATGGAGTTCGTCAGCGACGGCATCGGCGAACTGACCGGCTACCCGGCCGAGGCCTTCATCGAAGAGCGGGTCAGCTACCAGGAGCTGATCTTCGAGGAGGACCGTCGCAACGTGCGCGACCAGGTGCGCGCGGCACTGTCCCGGGGCGACAGCTTCGAACTGACCTACCGCATCGTCACCGCCAGCGGCGAGCGACGCTGGGTATGGGAACGGGGCGCCGCGGCCGACGGACCGAGCGGTGCCGCCCGCCGCCTGGAAGGCTACCTGGCCGACATCACCGGGCAGGTGGTGGCCTCGGACACGCTGGCCCTGCAGGCACGGCGCGCCGAGGCGATGATGACCCTGCCGCGCATCGCCGAGAACACCGACGAAGTCGGCCTCATGGGTCATGCCCTGGCGCTGGTGCAGTCACTCACCGACAGCCACATGTCCTGCCTGCACCGCGTCGACGCCGCCGGCTCGACCCTGGTGGCGGTGGCCTGGTCGGGTTTTGCCGTCGGCGACGGGGAACCGGGCAGCGTGCCCCTCGCGGATGCCGCGGCGTGGATGGAAGTGGTGCGCGACCGCCAGCCGGTGATCCGCAACGACGCCAGCGTGCGCCAGGTTCCCTCGTTGGCGGTTTCCACCAGCGACTGGGTGGCCATCGTCCCGGTGGTGGAGAACGAGGGCGCGGTGCTGCTGGTGACGGTGGCCGGGGCCGCGGGTGCCTACCGCGCCATGGACATCGAGTCGTTGCAGCTGGTGGCCTCCGAGACCTGGAGCGCGCTGCAGCGGCGCCGCTCGGAAGCAGAGCTGCACAAGCTGTCGCAGGCGGTGGCACAAAGTTCGGAGAGCGTGGTGATCACCGACCTCGACGGTCGCATCGAGTACGTCAACGAGACCTTCGAGCGGATGACCGGCTACCGCGCCGACGAGGTACTCGGCGAGAACCCGCGTCTGCTCGATGCCGGACGCACCCCGCGTGGCAGCTTCGAGGCGTTGTGGCGCGCCCTGGCACGCGGCAAGCCGTGGAAGGGCCGGTTCTGGAACCGCCGCAAGGACGGTTCGGAGTACGTGGCCTTCGCGGTGATCTCGCCGATGCGCCAGCGCGATGGCCGCATTACCCACTACGTGGCGGTAGAGGAAGACATCACCGAGAAGCAGCGGGTCGGCGAGGAGCTCGACCGGCATCGCTACCATCTCGAGGAACTGGTGGTGGAACGCACCCGCCAGCTGGCCGAGGCCCGCACCCGGGCCGAGGATGCCAACCGCGCCAAGAGCGAGTTCCTGGCCAACATGAGCCACGAGATCCGCACCCCGATGAATGCCATCATCGGTCTCACCCACCTGCTGCGGCGGGACACCGAGGACCCCGCGGAACAGGCCCGGCTGTCGCAGATCGACACCGCCGCCACCCACCTGCTGCGACTGATCGACGACGTCCTCGACCTGTCGAAGATCGAGGCCGGCAAGCTCAACCTCGAGGACACCAGCTTCACCGTCGGCGATATCCTCGCCCAGATTCGCGACCTGGTCGCCGACCAGGCCCAGCGCAAGGGCATCGGCATCACCACCTCCCTGCACGGCGTCGAGGACCCGGTGCGCGGCGACCCGACGCGGCTGCGCCAGGCACTGCTCAACCTGGCCGCCAACGCGGTCAAGTTCACCGAGACCGGCACCATCGTGCTGCGCGCGCGGATGGTACAGCACGATGCCGACAGCGCCACCATCTGCTTCGAGGTCGAGGACACCGGCATCGGCATCGAGGCGGACGTCCTGTCCACGCTGTTCGAGCCCTTTCAGCAGGCCGACGCCTCCACCACGCGACGCTTCGGCGGCACCGGCCTCGGGCTGGTGATCACCGCGCGCCTGGCCCGGTTGATGGGCGGCGGCGTGCAGGTGGACAGCGTTCCGGGACGCGGCAGCGTGTTCCGCATGACGGTGCGTCTCGCCCACGGCGCGGTGGAATCGGTGACCCGCGACGGCGACGGCAACGAGGACGCGGCGGAACTGCTGGCCGGTCACCACGACGCCCACCTGCTGCTGGTGGAGGACGACGACATCAGCCGCGAGGTGGCCTGCGAGCTGATCGAGGGCGTGGGACCGCGGGTGGACCTGGCCAGCAACGGCCGCGAGGCCCTGGCAAAGGCCGCCGACCGACGCTACGACCTGGTCCTGATGGACCTGCAGATGCCGGACATGGACGGCGCCGAAACCACCCGCGCGCTGCGCAGGCTGCCCGGCTACGCCAAGGTGCCGGTGCTGGCCCTCACCGGCAATGCCTTCGCCGACGACCGTCGCCGCTGCCTGGATGCCGGCATGAACGACTTCATCGCCAAGCCGGTGGATCCGGACCGGTTGTTCGCGCGGCTGGCACACTGGCTCGACGACACCCGCCCCGGTCTATAATCCACCCCGAAGCCACGCAACCCGCCCGAGGACCGCCACCGCCCATGAGCGTCATCGCCAGCGCCGTTTCTCCCCGCTCCGAGGCCTTTGCCGTCAATGTTCGCGCCATGGACGAGGCACTCGGCGTGGTGCGCGAAGCCGCCGACCGGGCCGCCGCCGGCGGCGGCGAGAAGGCCCGCGCCAGGCACGTTGGCCGCGGCAAGATCCTGCCCCGGGAACGGGTGGCGCGGCTGCTCGACGCCGGCTCGCCGTTCCTCGAGGTGGGCCTGTTCGCCGCCCACGGCATGTACGACGATGCCGCTCCGGGGGCGGGCATCGTCACCGGCATCGGCCGCGTCTCCGGGCGCGAATGCATGATCGTGTGCAACGATGCCACGGTGAAGGGCGGCACCTACTACCCGATGACGGTCAAGAAACACCTGCGCGCCCAGGAAATCGCCGAGGCCAACCACCTGCCGTGCCTCTACCTGGTGGATTCCGGCGGCGCCAACCTGCCCAACCAGGACGAAGTGTTCCCCGACCGCGATCACTTCGGCCGCATCTTCTTCAACCAGGCCAACATGTCGGCCCGGGGCATAGCGCAGATCGCGGTGGTGATGGGTTCGTGCACCGCCGGCGGCGCCTACGTGCCGGCCATGTCCGACGAATCCATCATCGTTCGCGAGCAGGGCACCATCTTCCTCGGCGGTCCACCACTGGTCAAGGCAGCCACCGGCGAGGTGGTCAGCGCCGAGGACCTCGGCGGCGCCGACGTGCACACCCGCCTGTCGGGGGTGGCCGATCACTTTGCCCGCGACGACGCCCATGCCCTGGCCCTGGCCCGTCGCGTGGTCGCCAACCTCAACGGCAGCCGCGCGGGCAACGCCTGTCGCCAGGCGGCGGAAGCCCCGCGCTACGACCCCGCCGAGCTGGCCGGGGTGATTCCCGCCGACGTGCGCACCCCCTACGACGTGCGCGAGGTCATCGCGCGGCTGGTGGACGGCTCGCGGCTGGACGAGTTCAAGGCCCGCTACGGCACCACCCTGGTATGTGGCTTCGCCCACCTGCACGGCTACCCGGTGGGCATCATTGGCAACAACGGCGTGCTGTTCTCCGAGTCGGCGGTCAAGGGCGCCCACTTCGTCGAGCTGTGCTGCCAGCGCAACATCCCGCTTGTGTTCCTGCAGAACATCACCGGCTTCATGGTCGGACGCAAGTACGAGGCCGGCGGCATCGCCAAGGACGGTGCCAAGCTGGTCACCGCGGTGGCCACCGCGGCGGTGCCGAAGCTCACCATGATCATCGGCGGCAGTTTCGGCGCCGGCAACTACGGCATGTGCGGCCGTGCCTACGCGCCGCGCTTCCTGTGGACCTGGCCGAACAGCCGCATCTCGGTGATGGGCGGCGAACAGGCCGCCAGCGTGCTGGCCACGGTGCGCCGCGAGGGCATCGAGCGCGGCGGCGGCAGCTGGAGCGAGGACGAGGAGGCGAAGTTCAGGCGCCCGGTGGTGGAGCAGTTCGAAGCCCAGGGCCACCCGCTGTATGCCTCGGCACGGTTATGGGACGACGGCATCGTCGACCCGGCCAAGAGCCGCGACGTGCTCGGCCTTTCCCTGTCGGCGTGCGACAACGCACCACGACGCGAGACACGCTTCGGCGTGTTCCGCATGTAGGCCGGAGGACGCGTCATGTTCAGCAAGATCCTGGTGGCCAACCGCGGCGAGATTGCCTGCCGCGTCATGCGCACCGCGCGGGACATGGGCATCGCCACGGTGGCGGTGTATTCCGATGCCGACCGCGACGCCTGGCACGTGGCCCAGGCCGACGAGGCGGTGCACATCGGCGGCGAGGCCGCCGCCGACAGCTACCTGCGCATCGACCGTATCCTCGATGCCGCGCATCGCTGCGCCGCCGAGGCGGTCCACCCCGGCTACGGCTTCCTGTCGGAAAACCCCGACTTCGTCGAGGCCTGCGAACAGGCCGGACTGGTGTTCATCGGGCCGTCGGCCGCCGCCATCCGCGCCATGGGCCTGAAGGATGCCGCCAAGCGGCTGATGGAACAGGCCGGCGTACCGGTGGTGCCGGGCTACCACGGCGAGGAACAGGCGGAGTCCTTCCTGGCCGATGCCGCCTCCGACATCGGCTACCCGGTGCTGATCAAGGCGCGGGCCGGTGGTGGCGGCAAGGGCATGCGGCGGGTGGACGAGCCCGCCGGCTTCGCCGCCGCGCTGCAATCGGCCCGTCGCGAGGCGGCCGCCAGCTTCGGCGACGACCGCGTGCTGATCGAGAAGTACGTGGCCACGCCGCGGCATGTCGAGTTGCAGGTCTTCGGCGACAGCCACGGCAACGCCGTGTACCTGTTCGAGCGGGACTGCTCGCTGCAACGTCGTCACCAGAAGGTGATCGAGGAAGCACCGGCGCCGGGCATGGACGAGCCGATGCGCCGGGTGATGGGCGAGGCCGCGGTGCGTGCCGCCCGCGCGGTGGACTATGCCGGGGCCGGCACGGTGGAGTTCATCGCCGACGCCTCCGAGGGCCTGCGCGAGGATCGCTTCTACTTCATGGAGATGAACACCCGGCTGCAGGTGGAGCATCCGGTGACCGAGGCCATCACCGGCATCGACCTGGTCGAATGGCAACTGCGCGTGGCCGCCGGCGAGGTACTGCCGGCCAGCCAGGAACAACTGGCCATCCACGGCCATGCCTTCGAGGCACGGCTCTACGCCGAGGACGCCGACCGCGGCTTCCTGCCCGCGGTGGGCACCCTGGACCACCTGTCCCTGCCGGGCGACACGGCACGGGTGGATTCCGGCGTTCGCGCCGGCGACACCATCACCCCCTTCTACGACCCGATGATCGCCAAGGTCATCGTCCACGGCCGCGACCGCGCGTCCGCACTGGCCCGCCTGCACGCCGCCCTGGCACGCTGTCACGTCGCCGGCTGCGTGACCAATGCCGCCTTCCTGGCACGGCTGGCGCGGCAGGCGGACTTCCGTGACGGGCGCGTGGACACGGGGCTGATCGAACGTCATCTCGAGCAGCTGGTGCAGCCGGGCAACCCGCCACGGGAGGCCCTGGTGGTCGCCGCGCTGGGGGCCGGCGGCTTCGCCGCCCCGGCCGCGACCGACGACCCCTTCGACACCCTCAAGGGCTGGCGTCACTTCGCCAGCGCCCGCCAGTTCATCCACCTGGTGCACGACGACCACCAACGGGTGGTGGAGCTGGCCAGCCACGGCGACGGCAACGTCGACGTGCGGATCGACGACGAGGTGCTCGCTGCGCGGCTGGACCCGGTCGAGCACGGCCTTCGCGTGACCATCGACGGCCGCTCCTTCGATGCCGATGCCTGCATCCGGGACAGCGGCATCACCGTGTTCCTGGACGCGGAGACCTGGCGCTTCTCCCTGCCCGACCATCTCGCCGAGGGCGACGACGGCGGCAGCGGCGAAGACGTCCTGCGCGCACCGATGCCGGGCAAGGTGATCAGCCTGGCGGTGGCCGCCGGCGACACGGTGCACGGCGGCGAGGCGCTGCTGGTGCTCGAGGCGATGAAGATGGAACAGACCCTGGCAGCGCCCCGCGACGGCATCGTCGAAACGGTCAACGTGGCCGTAGGCGACCAGGTCGGCGAGGGGGAACTGCTGGTGGCGCTTGCCCGGGACGAGGCCCGGGACGAGGCCGGGGGCTAGGCGGCGATGACCGGCAACGGCGAGGCGAAGCTCGACGCGGTGGTGGCCGCCGCCCGCCGCGCCGCGGCCGAACGCGAACGCGGGTACCGCGAACGCGCGCTGAAGATGTACCCGTGGGTCTGCGGGCGCTGCGGACGCAGCTTCGACCAGCGCAACCTGCGCGAACTGACCGTGCACCACCGCGACCACGACCACGACAACAACCCCGAGGACGGCAGCAACTGGGAACTCCTGTGCGTGTGGTGCCACGACAACGAGCATGCCCGCGGCATCGATCCCGCCGGCGGCGGCGAGCGCAGGCACGAAGGCAGCCGCCACCATCCCTTCGCCGGCCTGAAGGCATTGCTCGGCGACGGAGACGACGACAAGCGCTGAACCACGGCGCCGGATCCGCCGGCGACGATGAACGAATGGTCACTGTGCGATGGCGCCGGGGCAGTGTCACCATGGCGCAGGTTCGTTCCCTCCCCCGATGCCGGACACCTGGAGACCACCGCCATGCCTGCCGCCACCCCCACCCCCTGGTTCGCCGCGCTTCTCGCCCTCGCCACCTTCGCCGGCACCGCGCAGGCCGGCGAACCGCCGGTACTCGAAGGCCTGGCCATCGACGAGTGGGAAGTGCCCTACCCCAACACCCGCCCGCGCGACCCGGACGTGGCCGCCGACGGCAGCATCTGGTTCTGCGGCCAGGCCGGCGCCTACATCGCCCGCTTCGAGCCGGACACGGGCAACTTCACCCGCTTCGACCTGGCCGACGGTGCCGGGCCGCACAACCTGGTCATCGACGAGGACGGCTTCATCTGGTACGCGGCCAACACCCTGCCCTACATCGGCCGCATGGACCCGGCCAGCGGCGAGGTCACCCGCTACCCCATGCCCGACCCGGCCGCCGCCGATCCGCACACCCTGGTGTTCGGCCACGATGGCGAGATCTGGTTCTCGGTCCAGCGCGGCAACATGATCGGCCGCCTGTCCATGGACAGCGGCGAGGTCGAGCTGGTGAAGATTCCCATCGAACGTGCCCGCCCCTACGGCATCCGCGTCGACGACCACGGGCGACCCTGGGCCACCCTGTTCGGTTCCAACCACCTGGCCACCGTCGACCCGGCCGACCTGTCGCTGCAGCTGGTCGAACTGCCCCGCGCCGAGGCACGGCCACGTCGTCTGGAGATCGCCGCCGACGGCGGCGTCTGGTACGGCGACCATGCCGGCGGCCGGCTCGGGCGCTACGATCCCGCTGACGGCACCTTCCGCGAGTGGCCGATGCCCGGCGGCGACAGCGCCCGTCCCTACGGCAGCGCCATCGACGACAACGGCGTGCTGTGGCTGGCCGAGGGCGGCGTGCCCAACCGGCTGGTGGGCTTCGACACTGCCAGCACCGAAGTGGTCCACGTCGGCGACATCCCCGCCGCCCGCGGCTCGGTACGGCACATGGTGTTCGACGCCGAACGGCGCGAAGTCTGGTTCGGCGAGGACACCAACTTCCTCGCCCGCGTACGCCTGCCCTGAACCGGCCGTGCCAGGGCCGGTGAATCCCCGCGCACGGCGCATCCTCGACTGCTGGCAGGACAATGCCGCGGCCTGGACCGAGGCCGTGCGTGACGGTGCCATCGCCAGCCGCGTGGCCGTCACCGACCGCGCCGTCATCGATGCGGTCACCGGCTGCGCGCCGTCCTCGGTGATCGACATCGGCTGCGGCGAGGGCTGGCTGGTGCGGGCGCTGGCGGCCCGCGGCATCGATGCCTACGGCGTCGACGCGGTGGCCGCGCTGGTAACGGCGGCACGCGCCGGCGGAGGCCGCTTCGAGCACCTCGACTACGCCGGCCTGGCCGCGCTGCCCGACCACTGGCGGGTCGACCTCGCCGTGTGCAACTTCTCCCTGATCGGCGAGGACGATGCCGTGAACGTGCTGCGCGCCATGCCGCGACTGCTCCACCGCGGCGGCCACCTGGTGGTGCAGACCCTGCCCCCCGGCGACGACGGCGACGACGGCTGGCGCGAGGGCAGCTGGGACGGATTCGGTCCCCGCTTCCGCAACCCGGCGCCGTGGTACCAGCGCAGCAGGAACAGCTGGCAGCGCCTGGTGGCCGAGCACGGCCTGTCGCTGGTCGAGACCCGCGAACCACGCCACCCCGACAACGGTCGGCCGGCCTCCCTGCTGCTCGTCGCGCGCTACTGAGCGCGGCCGGGGCCTGCTTGCCCTTTGCCCCACGCGGGGATAAAGTGATTCGAACGAACACAAAAAACGCGTGGAGGATTCCCCATGACTACCCGATTCCCGGCACGCCTGGTCGGCGCCGGCCTGCTGATCGCCGCCGGTGCGGTCAACGCCGCCGACCCGGAAAGCTGCACCACCGTTCGTTTCTCCGATGTCGGCTGGACCGACATCACCGCCACCACCGCCGCCACCTCGGTGGTCCTCGAGGGCCTCGGCTACGAGCCCACGGCAACGGTGCTGTCGGTTCCGGTGACCTATGCCAGCCTCGAGAACAAGGACATCGACGTCTTTCTCGGCAACTGGATGCCGACCATGGAAGCCGACATCGCGCCCTACCGCGAGAAGGGCACGGTGGATACCGTGGCCCGCAACCTGACCGGCGCCAAGTACACCCTGGCGGCCAACCAGCACGCCGCCGACCTCGGCGTGGCCGACTTCGCCGACATCAACAAGATCCGCGACCAGCTCGACGGCAAGATCTACGGCATCGAGCCGGGCAACGACGGCAACCGCCTGATCCAGGACATGATCGATGGCAATGCCTTCGAGCTGTCCGGCTTCGAGGTGGTCGAGTCCAGCGAACAGGGCATGCTGGCGCAGGTGGAACGCGCCGACCGACGCGGCGAGCCGGTGATCTTCCTCGGCTGGGAGCCGCACCCGATGAACGCCAACTTCCAGCTCACCTACCTGTCCGGCGGCGATGACTACTTCGGCCCGGACTTCGGCGGCGCCGAGGTGTTCACCAATACCCGCGCCGGCTACGTGGAGGAGTGCCCCAACGTCGGCAAGCTGCTCAACAACCTCGAGTTCACGCTGGCGATGGAGAACGAGATCATGGGTGCCATCCTCGACGACGGTGCCGAGCCCATGGATGCTGCCACCGCGTGGCTGAAGAACAACCCCTCCGCCCTCGACGGCTGGCTGGCCGGGGTCACCACCCGTGGCGGCGAAGAAGGCCTGGCCGCGGTCAAGGCACACCTGAACCTGTAACCCTTTCCGTGGCGGCGGCCACGGGCCGCCGCCGGCACCGCGACCGCCGCCATGATTGACTGGCTCACCGAGCACAAGATTCCCCTTGGCAACTGGATTGCCGACGGCGTCGACTGGATGCTCACCCACATGGCGTGGCTGTTCGACGCCTTCTCCGAGGGGCTGGGCGCCGCCATCGAAGGCTTCATCGACGCCATGCTGTGGTTCCCGGCGCTGGTGCTGGTGGCACTGTTCGCCGCCATCGGCTGGTACCTGCATCGCTCGTACAAGCTGGTCGCACTGATCGTGCTGGCACTGGCCCTGGTGATCAACCTCGGCTACTGGGAAGAAACGGTCTACACCCTCGGCCTGGTGGTGTTCTCCACCGTGTTCTGCATCGTCATCGGCGTGCCCACCGGGATCGCCGCCGCGCACCGCCCCTGGCTGTACGCGGCACTGCGCCCGGTGCTCGACCTGATGCAGACCATTCCCACCTTCGTCTACCTGATCCCGACCATGATCATGTTCGGCCTCGGCCTGGTGCCGGGGCTGATCTCCACCGTGATCTTCGCCATCCCGGCACCGATCCGGCTCACCTACCTCGGCGTGGTCGGCGTACCCACGGCACTGCGCGAAGCCGGCGAGTCCTTCGGCGCCACCCGGCGACAACTGCTGTGGAAGGTGGAACTGCCCCATGCCATGCCCACCATCATGGCCGGCGTCACCCAGTGCATCATGCTGTCGCTGTCGATGGTGGTGATCGCGGCCATGGTCGGCGCCCCCGGCCTCGGCATCCCGGTGCTGCGCGCGCTGAACACCGTCAACATCGCCAAGGGCTTCGAGGCCGGGCTGGCCATCGTCATCATCGCCATCCTGCTCGACCGCGTCTGCAAGCAGCCCGAAGGCGGTCGCCGCAAGGAACGCAAGTGAAGCCAGCGGTCGAGTTCAAGGACGTCGACATCCTCTTCGGCGACAACCCGGCGAGCGCACTGAAGCTGCTCGACGAGGGCGCCGACCGTGCCGCCATCCTCGAGGCCACCGGCAACGTGCTCGGCGTCGCCGGCGCCAACCTGAAGGTGGAGCCCGGCGAGATCTGCGTACTCATGGGCCTGTCCGGCTCGGGCAAGTCCACCCTGCTGCGCGCGGTCAACGGCCTGAACAAGGTCACCCGCGGCTCGGTCAACGTCGCCGACGGCGACCAGGTCGTCGACGTCGCCCGTTGCGACGCCGCCACCTTGCGTCGCATTCGCATGAACCGGGTGGCCATGGTCTTCCAGCAGTTCGCCCTGCTGCCCTGGCGCACCGTCGCCGAGAACGTCGGCCTCGGCCTGGAACTGCGCGGCATGACGCGGCGCGAACGCGACAAGGTGGTCGGGGAGAAGCTCGAACTGGTCGGCCTGTCGCAGTGGAGCGGCAAGTATGCCCACGAACTGTCCGGCGGCATGCAACAGCGGGTCGGCCTGGCCCGGGCCTTCGCCACCGACGCCGAGATCCTGCTCATGGACGAACCCTTCTCCGCCCTCGACCCGCTGATCCGCAGCCACCTGCAGGACGAACTGCTGTCCCTGCAGTCCTCGCTCAACAAGACCATTGCCTTCGTCAGCCACGACCTCGACGAGGCACTGAAGATCGGCACCCACATCGCCATCATGGAAGGCGGTCGCATCGTCCAGTTCGGTTCCCCGGAAGACATCGTGCTGTCCCCGGCCAACCAGTACGTGGCCGACTTCGTCGCCCACATGAACCCGCTCAACGTGCTGCGCGGCGCCTCGCTGATGACCCCGGTGGCATCGCTGCCGCGAGACGGCGATGCCCTGCTGCTGGACGAGAAGGGTCACTACCGCGCCCGTCTCGACCTCGCCGGCGGCATCGAGCAGCTGCGCTTCGACGGCGAGACGCTGACGGTTCGGCCCTTCGACGCCACCAAGCCGGCGCCGAACAACATCGCGGCCATCCCGGCACTGCCGCCGGACGTGCTGATGAAGACCGCCATCGAGTACTGCCAGGCCTGCGGCCACCTGGTGCTGCTGGTGGACAACGGCCGGCTGGCCGGCGTCATCGGCGAACGGGAAATCTACCGCGGCATCCTGCGCCAGAGCGGATCGACGATGACCACCGAGTGAGGTCTCAGCGACCCGGCGCGAACCTCGCCATGCTGCCTCGGCGAATCAGGGCCAGCTTGTCGATCAGCCGATCGACCATGTTGTTGAGATGACGAACCTCTTCTGCCTCGAGCACGGAAAGCAGTTCCTCTTCGAAGGACAACGCCAGGTCTGAAATCTCTCCGTGCACGCGCTCCCCCTCCCGGGTCAGCGTGATGAATGCGCGACGTCGATCCCTCGCATCGACCTGCCGCTCCATGATCCCGCGCTTCTGAAGGTCGGTGACTGCACGTGCCACCGTCATCTTCTCCATCGCCGAATACTCGGTCAGGTCCGACACCGTGGTGGGTTGCAGCTGGTGCACTGCCGCCAGCATCCGCCATTGCGGGACGCTGAGCTTGTAGGTGGGTCCGTACACCCGAAGAAGCACCGTGCTGATCTCGTTGGCGAGCCGTGACACGCGGTACGGCGTGAATTCCTCGAGTATGAGCTGTCTCGCTTTCATCCGTTCACCTGGTCACGCGGAACCCCGTTCGGACAGCCACCCGCCGCGGTGTCGCCGATCGCCAGGGAACGAAAACCATCCATGGACAGTGGTGGAACCTGGCCGATCCGGGGTTCGGGATTATACCAAATCGGTGTTCGGCGCATCGTAGCCATAGATCCAGCGATAGCGGTCCTCGACGCGGTCAGGCTGATACTCGCGGTCAATGTGCGCGAGGGCGTCGTTTCGCTCCACCAGGTTCGGTGAATGTACCCGGGTCAACTGTCGTCCGGACTGCGCAACGATGCCTTCCGTGCGCTCCTTCCTCATCGCCTGGTAGCGCTGCAACGACGCCTCGACATCCCCTTCGCCAGCCTCGATGCAACGCGCCAGCACCACGGCATCTTCGAAGGACATGTTCGCTCCCTGGCTCAGGAACGGCAGCGTGGAATGACAGGCGTCTCCAAGCAACGTGACCACGCCCGACGTCCAGGTCGGCAACGGCTCGCGTACGATCAATGCCCACTTGTAGGGTACCGCGATGCCCTCGATCATGTTCTGCACCAACCGGTGCCAGCCCGCAAAGTCCGCCAGGCATTCTTCCGTGGTTCCACGCGCGTTCCATGATTCCACCTGCCAGTCATCCCGGTCGACCATGCCGATGAAATTGAGCAGCTTCCCCTGCCGTACCGGGTAGGTCACGATATGCGCGGTGGGTCCGAGCCACATCGACCCACCGCGCAGGTCGATCTCTTCCGGCAGGTCATCCGCCGACACCAGGCCGCGCCAGGCCATGCAGCCGGTGAAGCGGGCACTGTCTTCCCCGAACAGCGTCCGCCTGACGGCGGAATGCACGCCATCAGCGCCGATGACCACGTCTGCATCCACCGCACTGCCATCGTCGAAGGAAACCCTGGCCCCGGCCACGTGTTGTTCCAGCCCGATACAGGTCTTGCCGAGGACGATCGAGGAAGGCGACGCATCGGCCACGGCCTTTGCCAGCAAGCCGTGCAGATCGGCGCGGTGGAACGTCAGGTACGGAGCACCGTAGTCGTTCTGTTCGCCGAGCCTCATGAAGTCGCGCTTGTCGGCGGTATTCCACAGGTAGATCACCTTGCCGGTGGTCTGCGTGCCGGCCGCACGCAACGCCGGTTCCAGGCCCAGGGAGAGAAGGGCCCTCGCGCCGTTTGGCGTGAGCTGTATTCCGGCACCCACCTCGCCCAGTGCGCTGGCCTGTTCGAACACCGTGACATCGTAGCCCCGGCGCAACAGGGCCAGTGCGCAGGCCAGGCCACCGAGACCACCTCCAACGATTGCAATCTTCATCCTCTGTCCCCGCTTTGGTTCACGAACCCGGATCGATCGCCGGCTCGATGGTGCCGCGACATTCGCCGAAGCCGATGCTCCGGTACCCATCCCGCGCGCAACGAGCCCGCAGGATCACCGTATCGCCGTCTTCGAGAAACGCCCGGGTTTCGCCACCACCGAGGGAAACCGGGTTCTTTCCACCTTGGGTCGCCTCGATCAGCGCACCGGTCTGGTCGGACCCCGGTCCCGACATCGTACCGCTGGCGAGCAGGTCACCCGGTCGCAGGTTGCAACCATTGACCGCGTGGTGCGTGATCATCTGCGCCGGCGTCCAGTAGGCATGTCGGAAGTTGCTTGCGCCGATGCGAACCGGCTCCCGGTTGGCCGCGCGCATGTTCCCGGATTGCACCAGCACTTCCAGTTCCATGTCGACGGCGCGGTTGGCCCGCGGGTTGTTGGTATCCAGGTAACCGAGGACCTGGCGGTCCTCGTCCCTTCGATCCCATGCAATCCGAAACGGTTCCAGTGCATCGATGGTCACGACCCAGGGCGACACCGTGGTGGCAAAGTTCTTGCCAAGGAACGGACCCAGAGGCTGGTACTCGAAGGCCTGGATGTCGCGCGCCGACCAGTCGTTGACAAGACACAGGCCGAACAGGTGGTCTTCGGCCCCGTCGATGTCGATGGGCCGGCCACGTGGATTCCCGTTTCCGAGGAACATGCCGACCTCCAGCTCGTAGTCGAGTCGCCGACTGGACGCGAGGAACGGCGGGGCATCCGGTGTTGGCCGAAGCTGGCCGTGCGGCCGTCGAACCGTTTCGCCGGACACGATGATGGACGACGACCGTCCGTGGTAGGCAACCGGTAACCACGTGTAGTTCGGCATCAACGGGCTGTCCGGACGGAACAGCTTGCCGATATTGGTGGCATGATCGATGGAAGCGTAGAAGTCGGTGTAGTCGGGTATCCGCGCCGGCAACGCGTACTCCGCCTGCGCCTGTTCGACCAGGCATGCGGAAAGCACCGGGGCCACCGAGCTTCCCTGTTCCAGCCAACTGGATATCTGCCTGCGCGCCTGCCGCCACTGCTCCCGGCCGAGGGCCATGAATGCACCGAGGTCTTCCTCGGCAAGGCAGGCCGGGAGACGCATACCGTCTTCCTGCCGTGTTACGGCGGACATCGCCGCGGCCAGGTCGAGTATCCTGTCACCGATGGCCACGCCGACGCGAAAGGACTCGTCCGTGCCCCTGCGTCGGAAACTGGCATAGGGCAGGTTCTGCACCGGAAACGGCGAATCCGCCTCGTTGGCTTCCGCCACCCAGCTCCGTCGGCCGGGATCGTGGGTAACATCCAGTTCACTCATGTTCCTGGCTCCCCGCCATGTTCAACGCTGCCATTCGACCTGTCCCCACCTATTCGACATCGATACGCTTGCCGGTACGGCCAATGCGATCCAGGGCTTCGTTCAGGAAGCTGTTGTCCACCATGTCGGCCATCTTCGGTCTCTCGTCGAGCATCCCGCGCTCCTGGTACCAGTTCATGGTCAGCTCGACGGTGTCGGTATTGAAGTAGGCGTCGCGATGGAAGCCGGGGAAGACGACCCCGTCCAGCAGCGAGCGGTCCTTCAGGCGGGCATACTCGGAGATGAGGGAGAACAGCTCGTCCTTCCCTTCCTCGGTCTTGATCGCATCGAGGTAGAAGCGAATGCCCCGCACATAACCCTCCAGCCAGCGGGAGGTGGAATCCACCTTGTCCTGCATGAAGTACTCGCCGAAGATGATCCCGGAAATCTGGAAGTCGGGGCTGATCTCGTCGGCACCGATGATCCTCTTCGCGATTCCTTCCTGCTCGGCACGAACGACGAAAGGCTCGACCAGTACCGCGGCATCGATGTTGCCGTTCGCCAGTGCCGCCAACATGTTCGGAAAGGACATCACCTCCAACTGCACGTCATCGATGGCCAGGCCATGCTCGGCGAGGCCGAGGTCGAGCTGGATGTCCAGCGGAGAGTTGCGCGACACCGAGCCGACGCGCAGACCGGCAAAATCCTTCAGCGAGGTTACCTTGCCGTCATCGTACAGTTCCTTGCGCACGACCACGGCATTAAAACCATGGCCGACAGAGTTCCGGCCCTGGTCGGCCACCAGCTTCATCTTCAGACCCCGCAACTTCGCATTGTAGAACCCAAGCGTCGGCGCTCCGGAGGCGATGTCGATCTGTCCGGCACTGAGGGGCGCCACCATGGCGGCGGTGTTCTTGAACGGTACGATCTCGACCGCCACGCCGGCCTCTTCGAAGTATCCCTTCTTCAAGGCGACCACGACGGGGCTTGCCGCGATGCTTTGCAGTGCCCCGACCTTGACCACGGGCAGTTCCTGCGCGACGACCTGAGTACCTGGCAACAGCATTGCCGCCACGCTGAGGGCCATGCACACGGACAGCAGTCTTTGGATTCTATTCATCGGTGATTACCTCGTTCTCCTCGGTGGGTGAAAGGAACATGTCTACTTTGCTTCCTCGATCGCGCGCCTTGTCTCCGTTGCCCGGTAAAAGCGCATCGGGCTGCAGTAGTGGATGGGCTCGGGCAAAGGCCGACAGCCGGCTGCAACGTTGTGCGATGTCCACGAGCAAGGGATAGTCGTCCAGTCGACAGGCGAACCGCTCTGCGTTGTAGAGTTGCGGCAGGAGACAGAAATCGGCGATCGAGACCTGGTCGCCGAGACAGTACTGGCCGTAACGACCTGCCTGCCGCACCATGTGCTCGACCGCCTGCAACCCGACCTGGATCCAGTGGCCATACCACCTGGAACGCTGGTCCTCGGTGAGCCCCAGGTCGGCGACCAGGTAGTTCAGCACCCGCACGTTGTTCAAAGGATGAATCTCGCAGGCGATGGCGTTCGCCACGGAACGCAGGTAGGCGCGCTCGGCGAAGTTTCCAGGCAGCAGCGGCCGCTTTGGATACCTTTCTTCGAGGTACTCCATGATGGCCATGGACTGGGGAACGCGGGTACCGTCATCGTCCAGCAGCGGCACCAGCATCTGCGGGTTGACCGATCGATAGTCACACTCCAGGTTCTCCCGTCGAACCAGGCTGACCGTGGATTGCCGATACGCCAATCCCTTGTGGTGCAGTGCGATCCTCGCGCGGTACGCCGTCGATGAACGCCAGTACGAGTACAGCACCCGGTGCGCATCACGCGGCGATGGCCTGTCGGAACCTGTCTGGTTCATGGTGTTCAATCCGGGTAGTTCCGCCTAGCGGCGATTGTTCGGTGCCCACGGCAGCAGGCGCCGCTCGATAAAATCCAGCGCAGTGAAGAACGACCAGCCCAGTGCACCGATGACGATAATGCCCACGAACATCGACTCGACGTCGAAGATCTGCCACGAGTTCCAGACCAGGTAACCAATGCCGCTGTCGGCACCGACGAACTCCGCGCTGACCAGCACCAGCAGGGACACACCGAGAGATACCCGGATTCCGGCGAAGATCATCGGCAATGCCGCCGGCAGGGAGATGCCGAGAACCTGCCGCACCGGGGACGCCCGGAAACTGCGACCGACGTCCTTGTAGATGTTTTCCACGTTGGACACGCCGGCATAGGTATTGATCACCATGAAGAAGAACACGGCTATGGCAACCACGACGTACTTGCTGGTTTCGCCCAGCCCGAAGATCACCATGATCAACGGAAAGATGGCGATCTTGGGAATCGGGTAGATCGAGGCGATGATCGGCGACAACACCGCGCGCACGATGGGAACGACGCCCATCAGGGTTCCGATCAACACGCCGGGAATGGCACCGAGGACAAAGCCTACCGAGATCCTGGTCAGCGATATCGACAGGTCGTTCCACAACTGTCCGGACTGAAGCATGTCGACGAAGGTGCCGACGATCATGCTCGGCGCCGGAAACAGTCGGTCGTCGAGAAGGCCAAGACGGATGACTGCCTCCCAAAGCACCAGGATGATCATCGGGCTCATCACCGCCAACACGCGGTCACGGCGCAGACGGAAGCGCTCCGCCTGCCCGATGTCCGGGGAAGGAGAGACGATCTTCAACGATCCGGCCGGGTCGTGGTTCCTGCGTTCGTCAGCCATCTGCGCCTCCGCTTGACCTTGCTTCCAATGGTCGGGTTTGCGCGGCGGCAAGACCGCGATGGATCGTGGTGACCAGTTCCTGGTACGCCGCGGTGCCCTGCAGCGCGAGCAGGTCCCGCGGGCGCGGGAACGACATTCTGTGCGTCTGCACGATTCGTCCAGGCGGACCGGCAAAGACCAGGATACGGTCGGCCAGGAATATGGCCTCGTCCACGGAGTGGGTCACGAAGATGATCGTCTTTCCGGTTTCCTCCCAGATCCGCAGCAGTTCCTCTTGCAGGATTCTCTTGTTCCTTTCGTCAAGGGCGGAAAAGGGTTCGTCCAGAAGCAGGATCTCCGGGTCGTTGGCGAAGGCCCGGGCTATGGAAACCCGTTGTTTCATACCGCCGGACAACTGATGGGGGAGATGTTGCGCAAAGTCGGTCAAGCCAACCTTGTCAAGGAAGTAGCCCACCCTGTCCCGCACCTCGCTGCGCGGCGCGTCGCGCATGCGCAGACCGTAGGCCACGTTGTCCCACACGTTCAGCCACGGAAAGATCGATACTTCCTGGAACACGATCGATGTCGGCGGCTTGCCACGGACCTGCTGGCGGACCTTCAGTGTTCCATGGGTGTGACGTTCCAGTCCGCCGAGAATACGCAGCAAGGTCGTCTTGCCACATCCAGACGAGCCGAGCACACAAAGGAACTCACCGACGCCTACGGTCAGGTTGATGTGTTCTAGCGCCGTGAACTCTCCGCTGTCGAGCAGGTAGCGCTTGCCCAGTTCCTCCAGCACCATGGCCATCGGCGCATCCGATCTGTCCGGACCTCCGCCGTCGCCTGCAACTCTTGGCACAGGAACACCCGTATCCTCTTCGTATCGGCTCATGCAGGCACCTCGCTACCGCTGAATCCGGCCCAACACTGCAAGTAGTCGTTCTGCCGCCAGTCCGCCTCCACAGCCTGCTTGG
>CAYGJZ010000022.1:34684-44436 GCA_964350265.1 uncultured Gammaproteobacteria bacterium
GCCCAACACTGCAAGTAGTCGTTCTGCCGCCAGTCCGCCTCCACAGCCTGCTTGGTGGGCACGATCGGCCGCCGGGTCTCGAACATGAAGGCATAGGTACCGCTGAGCCGGGATGGCGCCAGCTCGGCATCCGTGCCCGCCCGGTAGGTATCCACGTCCGGCCCGTGCGGTACCATGCGGTTGTGCAGGCTTGCACCCCCGGGCATGAAGCCGCTCGATTTTCCTTCGTACACGCCACGAACGATGCCCATGAACTCACTCATCACGTTGCGATGAAAGTACGGCGGGCGAAAGGTGGTTTCCATCACCTGCCAGCGGGGACAGAAGGCGACGAAATCCACGTTGGCGACCCCTGGTTCGTTGGAAGGCGACGTCAACACGGTGTTGATCGACGGGTCCGGGCTGTCGACCGAAATCGAACCAAAGGTGACGAAGTTCGCAAGGTTGTACTTGTACGGCACGAGGTTGCCGCGCCAGGCATAGACATCGAAGGGTGTGGTGGTGTCACAGGCCCAGACCTGATCTCTGTACTTGCTGTAGATGGTATAGGCGTGCACATCCCTTCCCTTCCGAGGCACCATGTCCGCTTCAACCCAGGCCCTGGGCACCAGGAAATCCCCCGGGTTGGCCAGCCCGTTCGCGCCGATCGGACCAAGGTTGGGCAACCGCAATGGCTTGCCCAGGTTCTCGCACACGTAGCCGGCGGCCTGGTCGTCGCGTGGATCAACACGAAACGCCATGCCACGGGGTATGACCACGATCTCGGTTGGCTCGACCCGAAGACCGCCAAGCTCGGTCGTGACATCGATGCCGCCGCTGGAGGGAACAATCAGCATCTCGCCATCGTGATTCCTTAACGCGGCGCCGGTCATCGGCCTGCTCATGGCATAGCTGTGCACGGCGACCTGCATGTCGCAAGGACTGTCGTGGTCACGCCCCATGGTAACCAGGCCATGCAGGAAGTCGACCGGCTGTTCGGTACCCGGTCGCGGATTCCACCGCATTGCCACCGGCCCAACGTCACAGGAAGGAGCGTTGGCCGCGAACCCGGCGAGCGGCGTCTTGCGCAGTGCTCCCTCCCTGGCAACGGATGGCAGTGCACGATACAGCCAGGTACGACGGTTCTCGGCACGCTCCGCGGTAAAGGCAGTACCCGACAACTGTTCGGCATACAGGCCGTGGGGCACTTTCTGCGGGTTGTTCTGTCGCTCGACAAGAATGCCGTCTGTGACCTCGGAGGAGAAGTGGTTACCGAATCCGCTCATGTACGTTGGCATCGTAGTATCTCCTGCCTGTCAGCCTGGCGTTTCCCGGTTGCCTGTTCGTCAGTCGTGTCGCTTTGCGCGCTCGGGAATCACCGCGACCGCCTCGATCTCGACCAGCAACTCGTCCTTGACCAGGCAGGGAACGGCGATCAGCGTGCTGGTCGGCGGGGTGGATGACAGGTACCGTCGACGGACATCCCTGACCACCGAGACCTTCTCCGCCGTCATGTCCTTGATCAAGATGGTGCTCTTGACGACGTCGTCGAAGGTGGCGCCTGCCGCGTCCAGCAAACGCGCAATGTTCTCGTAGACCTGTTCGGTCTGGGCTCGCAGGTCTCCGATGCCAACGATGTTTCCGTGTGCATCGTACGAGACCTGGCCGGCGATGTGGACCAGGGTTCCACCATCGGAGACGGCGAGATGGCTGAAGCCGTTGGGGACGGCCATTCCCGCGGGATTGAAGATCTTGTTCATTGCGTAGCATTCTCTACAGTAGACAGGGACAAGGGCGTATCATCGATCCAGTCGTCGAGGGAAACGTCGGTCTCGATGACCTCGTGTTCGCGCAGGAACCGGATCTGCGCATCGACCCGGGACACGGCGTCATCGTCCAGACCAATGGCCAGGCTTTGCCAAAGCGCGTCACCGTATGCGGGGAGCACCCAGTCTTCCGGACAGCCGACATCCCTGGCCACGCTTCTACCCGCCGCCTCCGGGTGGCTCACGGCCCAGCCAACCGCGTCGTTCAACGCCGCGATGTAACGGGCCACGAGGTCAGGTCGTTCACGCGTCAACGCCCGATCCACGGTCAGCAGGTTCGGGGTCTGGTTGTTGACCGGGAAACCAGGCTGCGCGTTCGAGCCAAGATCCGTCAGTTCCCGGGCGCGCAACTGTTCCTTCAACTGCATGCCGAGCGCGCCACAGGTATAGATCACGTCCACTTCCCCGCGCACGAATGCGACCAGTTCGGTCGACTGGCGGCGGGCGCGGCTGCGACGAGACCACAACGTGGCATCCCCACCTGGTCGTTGGGCATCGACTTCGATGTACGTGTCGCCTTCCTCCAGCGTCACCAGCTCGACATCAGCGAGGGACAAACCGGCCTGGTCCAACGCGGCCTGGTAGCCACGCACGCACATCCAGCGCCAGAAGTCGACACGTTCGCTGCCGCGGCACGGCAGCGCGAGACGGGCACCGGCCAGGTCCGCAGCGGTATGCAACGAGGAGTCCTCATGCACCAGCAGTGCCTGGTACTCGGCGCTGCAGGCAATGCCGACCAGGGCGGTCTCCGCGCCCATGGATCGGGACCAGATCGGCGGTATGTTTCCACCCTGGCGAATCATCCAGTCGATGGCATGTTCAAAATGGTTGAGATGGTCGCGGGGACTGTCCCGCCGTGCGATCGAGCGCAGTTCGACGCCGGTACCGCGAAAGGCGCTGTCCAGTTGGCCATGGTCCAGCGCGAGCCCGGTTGCGGAGGGCAACGGGCAACGGCTGTACCACAGGATTGGCATGCACTCGCTCAAGAAGGGCTACCCTGGCTGGCTTTGGCTGGCTCGCGGGGATCGCATGGCGTCAACAACTGTCCAGGGCGTAGAACCGCCTGGCGTTGCGGCACAACAGCTTGTCCATGAAGTCCGCGCTGAAATCCTTTCTTTGCTCGAACTCGGATACCAGGTCGTCGTGCGCGGCGTCGTCCTGGTGCGGGAGGTCGGAGCAAACCATGAACAGGTCCTCGCCGAACTGGCTGGACAAGTAGTTGAGATCCTCGCTGGGCTCGGCGCAGACGAATACCCGTCCCTGCTCGAGCAACCGGTCCACGTTCCGGTTTCCCTTTCGTCGCAACGCACCCACGGCGCCCAGCAGCCAGTCGGAACCAGCGGTTTCCAGGAAACCCCAACGCAGTTCCGGAAAGTCGCTCGCCAACGGTGTCTCCATCAGGTTGTAGAAGGCGAACTGCACCACCATGGGACCGATGAAACGCTTGACCCGTCCTGGCCAGAATGGCTCTTCACCGGGGATTCTCTGCTGGTATCGAAACAGGTCCCGTATACCGGGGCTACCGGACCCGATGTGTACGCCAATCGCGAGGTTACGACGTTGCGCCTCTTCGTAGACCGGGTAGAACGACGGATCACTGATCGGCCGGTCCCACTCGAGTCCGCGCATGAAGATGGATACCGCACCACCCATGGCATCCACCCGCCTGATCTCTTCCACCGCGGCACGGGGATCTCGGAACGGGACCATCGCCGAGTACATCAACCGCCCGCCGGACTCGTTCGCCTTGCTGGCCACGTAGGTGTTGTAGCTGGACATCAGCGCGGCTTCCAGCGCAGGATCTTCGCACAGGTTGTACAGGCCGAAGGTTGGATGGATCACCTGTTGGTCGATACGCACCTTGTCCATGTCGCCAAGTCGCGCGGAGACCGATTCCAGGGTCTGCGATGGAATCGAGTACTTCTTTCCCAGCGATCGTGAACCGCTCGGTGGCGATGCCCCGAACAGGCGAACCTGCTCATCGACCAGCCAGGCCGCGTTGAAGACGGTGAGCGACGTATCGGAAGGAAGCACCACCGGTACGGGGCGGCGGGCATGATACGCCTCCGGCAGGTACTGCCAGGCGAGTTCGTCTTCCATCACGTGAGCGTCTGCATCAAGTACGGCCATCGGTTGTTTCCTGTGCGGCTAGCCTGGCGTACCGGGATACGCTTCGGTCATGCAGTTAGTAACGAAAAAGTATCATACGTTACGAATTTCCTGCGACGCAAGCGTTTTCTTCTCCGCCGCCGGGCCAAGGCGGTTTCCCGTCATCCGCCGCCGGCTCCGTACAGGTCCCGTCTGGCGTGCCCGGGAGGCTTGTTTCACCGGGACGATCGAGTACCATGGGGACTGGTTGCGCGACCGGCATGATGGCTCCACCCGCGCTTGCAACGAAGCCGGCGAGAGCCACCTGGCACGCGGCTCCCCTATTTCGGACAACCCGTGACCCAGACCTCCCCAAAACCCGGTCCACCTCCATCCCGGTGGCTTCTGCTGCTGTTGGTTGCGCTCACCGCAGCCGCACCGGTGGCATTGCAGATCTTTCTCCCCGCGTTGCCGGCGATACAGGCGCACTTCTCCGTCAGCATCGGCGTCGTCCAGTACACCCTGACCGCTTCGATCCTTGCCAACGCAGTGGCGACGCTGGTCTACGGCCCGCTTTCCGACCGCTTTGGCAGGCGCCCTGTGCTGTTGTGCGGGCTGTCGATATTCGTTCTCGGCAGCCTGTTCGCACTCGTCGCCACCTCGATTTCCTGGCTCGTCTTCTCCCGCATCCTGCAGGCCGCCGGTGCGGCCGCGGGAATGGTCATGGCGAGAACCATTATCCGCGACCTCTACGAGACGGAGCAGGCGGCCCGCGCACTTGCCTTCCTGACCATGGCGATGGTGGTCGCACCGATGATCGCCCCGACCATCGGCGCGGTGCTTGTCGACCTGTTCGACTGGCACGCGGTATTCGTCGCCCTGGCGGTGTTCTCGGCCCTGCTGCTTTCCTGGGCCTTTCGATTCCTGGTCGAAACCCGACCGGCGGAAGCCGCAAACCCCGGCAAGCCGGGCTTGTTGCAAGGCGCCATCAACCTGCTGCGCGAACCGTGGTTCATCGCCTACAACCTGCAAAGCACCTTCGCCATCAGTTCGTTTTTTTCCTTCCTCGCCGGGGCGACCTACTTCATGGTCAACATTCTCGGCAGGAGTGCCACCGAGTACGGCCTGTTCTTCGTCCTCGTCTCCGGCTCCTACATGGCCGGAAACTTCCTGACCACCCGCTTCGTGCGCAGGTTCGGCATCCACAAGCTGATCATCACCGGTTCGTGCCTGACACTGGCCGCGATCTGCACCAGCGTTCTGCTGATGCTTTCCTTCACGTGGAGCCCGCTGCTGTTGTTCGTGCCCGCCGCCGTCGCGTCGATCGGTCACGGGCTGAGCATCCCGAACTCGGTGGCCGGCGCGATGAGCGTGCACAAGAGCCTGGCCGGAACGGCTTCGGGCGTCATCGGCTTCACGCAGATGTTCGTTGCCGCGGTGGTCAGCCAGTTGGTTGGCGAATTGCAGAACGGCACGCCTTTTCCCATGCTCGCATTCATGTCGGGCTGCGCGGCACTGTCCCTGGCCGGCTACTTCGTCCACCGGTTGGACACGAACGTGCATCGCTAGTCGGCAGGTACTCGGCACCCCGTCATTCATTCATCCATGCACAGATCGCTGTCCAACCTGCTGCGCCGCTTCGCCGCCTTCTCGCCACGGCGCAGGTTGCTGCTTGCCGTCGTCGCCGGCGGCACGACGGGCATGCTGGCATGGCCGCGGCGGGACGGCTACACGGTGGAGACGGTACTGTCCGCGGTCTGCGACAGCCTGTTGCCGGCCAGCGGTCGTCATCCGGGAGCGCTGGCGCTGGCGCTGGAACAGCGCATCATCGACGAGTGGGGCGCGTACAACGAAACCCATCGACACTCCCTGCTCGACGCGTTGCGCGCGGTGGACTTCCTCGAGCTCGACGAGACCAATCGGGCGGCGGTGCTGCGCGAGATGATCGATCGCCGCGACAACCGCGAGGCCGTCTCGGTGCTGCGCACCGTGCTGCATTCGCTGGTGCGTCACTACCTTGCCCATCCCGCTGCCTGGGCGGCGCTCGACTACCACAAGCCGCAACCGGACGGCTACCCGGACTACGCCGACTGCACGGCGCGGGGCCAGGCGTGAGCGAGACCGACATCGTCGATGCCTGCGTGGTGGGTTCCGGCGCCGGCGGCTCGGTGGTGGCGGCAACGCTGGCCGCGGCCGGCTACAAGGTGGTGGTGCTCGAATCCGGCGAGGAGACCCGTCGCGGGCACATTCCCACCGCCCGCGACGACTGGGAACAGCACCTGATGGACTACTTCCCGCCACCGTCGGGACGCGACCGCATCGGCTACCACGAGGACGGCGACCCGCGCTTCGGCATCAGCCGCTTCAAGGGTGTCGGTGGCTCCACCATGCACTTTGAAGGCTTCTACCTGCGCCTGCACCCGGACGACCTGCGCCGACGAAGCCAGCTCGGCCTCGGCGCCGACTGGCCCCTTGGCTACGACGAGCTGGTGCCTCGCTACGATGCCGTGGAAGCCCGGCTCGGTGTGTCCGGAACCCGCGACAATCCCTTCGAGCCGCCACGCCGACCCTATCCGAACCCGCCGCTGGCGATGAGCTGCGCGGTCCAGCAGGTCAAGCGCGGCTGCGACGCCCTCGGCCTGGCCGCCGCCCACGCGCCGATGGCCATCCTGTCCCGCGCCAGCGCCGGTCGAGGCGCCTGCAATTTCTGCGGCGGCTGCTGGTCCGGCTGCCTGCACCGCGCCATCAGCAATGCCGCGGAAACCTACCTCGCCGATGCCCTTGCCGCCGGCGCCGAGCTGCGCACCCGGGCAACCGCCAGCCGCATCCTGCTGCATGCCGACGGCCGGCGGGTGTCGGGGGTAGAGTACGTGGACGGCGAGCGCGCACTGCAACGGCAACGGGCGCGGCGCGTGGTGGTCTGCGGCAACGGCGTGGAGACACCGCGGCTGTTGCTGCTGTCGGCCCAGGCCGGCCACCCCGACGGTCTCGGCAACGGCTCCGGCCTGGTGGGGCGCTACTTCACCGCCCACAGCCACGTCAGCATCAGCGCCCGCTTCGAGCATCGCGTCGACGCCTACAAGGGACCGAACATCAACGGCATGGTGCAGGACTTCTGGGATCACCGGGACGACCGCGACTTCGCCGGCGGCTATCTCATTGCCCTGCGCAATGCCGAGCTCGGTCCCTACTACCAGTACCGTCGGCGGCTTGCCCGGCACGCGTTGTTCGGCGACGCACTCTACGATGCGCTGGATCGCAACTTCGGTCACACCGCCACCATCTCCGCCTACGGCGAGCATTTCGCCACTGCCGACGACCGCATCGACCTGCACCCGACGCACCAGGACTCCCTCGGCCTGCCGATCGCGCGGGTGCGTATCCGCCACGGCGACAACGAGCGGGTCATGCGCGACCACATGCGCACCACCCTGGTCGACATCATGCAGGCGGCAGGCGCCGAGCGGGTGGCCGACGAGGGCGCGGCACCGATCCTTGGCACCCACTTGATGGGCACCTGCCGGATGGGCACCGACCCGGCGGATTCGGTGGTCGACGCCGATGGCCGCAGCCACGAGGTGGACGGCCTGTACATCGCCGACGGCTCGCTGTTCCCCACCTCGACCCCGGCCAACCCGACCCTGACCCTGCAGGCGATGGCACTGCGCATCGCCGAGCGCATGGTCGAGCGCGACCGGCGCGAAGGCGGATGAACATGCCGTCCCTTCCTCGTTCCAACCGTGCCGCGTGGCACCTGGAGATCCCCCCATGCACGCCCTGGTGAAACCCGCACTGGCCGCGCTGTCCCTGCTGGTCGCCGCCACGCCCGCTGCCGACACCGGTCCGCCGCCCACCACGTTGGTCATCGCCCACCGCGGCGCCTCCGGCTACCTGCCGGAACACACCCTGTCGTCGAAGGTGATGGCCTTCATGATGCAGGCCGACTACATCGAACAGGACGTGGTACTGACCCGCGACGACGTGCCCGTGGTGCTGCACGACATCACCCTCGACGCGGTCACCGATGTCGCCACCCGGTTCCCCGGTCGCGCGCGGGAAGACGGCCGTCACTACGTGATCGACTTCAGCCTCGCCGAGCTGCGCAGCCTGCATGCCCACGAGCGGGTGCGCCCCGGGGACCGCGGCGCGCGCTTTCCCGGCCGCTTCGATCCCGCCGCCGCCATCTTCCGGGTACATACCCTGGACGACGAGCTGACCCTGCTCGGCGGGCTGGACCGGGCCTTCGGCCGTCACACCGGCATCCACGTCGAGCTGAAGGACCCGGCCTGGCATCGCGCCGCCGGCAAGGACCTGGCCGCCGCGGTGCTGGCGGTGTTGGCCGCCCACGGCTACCGGGACGCCGACGACGCCGTCTTCCTGCAGAGCTTCGACCCCGAGGCACTGCGACGGATCGACGACGCGGGCAACACCATGGCCGCCGTGCAGTTGATCGGCGAGGATCGCTGGTTCGGCCAGGCCGAGGGTGTGCATGCCCGCATGCGCACCACCGCCGGCCTCGCCGAGGTGGCCTCCTATGCCGACGCCATCGGTGTCTGGCTGGGGCATGTCTACCTGGGCCGCCAGGCCGACGGCAGCCCGCGCCTGTCCCCGCTGGTGGCCGATGCCCGCGCCGCCGGGCTTGGCGTGCACCTGTATACCCTGCGCCGCGACGCCCTGCCCGAGGGCATCGCCGACTTCGATGCGCTGATGGCACTGGCGGTGGACACCCTGGCCGTGGACGGCGTGTTCACCGACCACCCCGACCTGGCCCGTCACTACCTGGCGCGGAAGACGTCGCCGTGAGCGGGCAGCCGCCGGACGCCGCGTGAAGCCCATTGCCCTGACCCCGAACCAGGCGCGTCGCATCGCGCTGGCCAGCCAGGGGCTCGGCCGCCACGCCTTCGGTCGTGGCCTGGCCGGCACGCGCGCGGCCATCGCCCACCTCGGCTACGTGCAGATCGACACCATCTCGGTGGTGGAACGAGCCCACCACCACGTGCTGTTCAACCGCGTGCCCGGATACCGCCCGCAACATCTCGACAAGCTGGTGGCCGAGCGCTCGGTGCTGGACTACTGGGCCCATGCCGCCAGCTACGTGCCGATGCGCGACTACCGCTTCTGCCTGCCGCGCATGCACCAGGTGGCGCAGCGCCGCCGCCACTTCTTCGGTCACGACGAGAAGCTGGCGCGGGAGATCCTGGCCCGGGTGCGCAGCGACGGTGCCCTGCGCGCGGGCGACTTCACCCAGCACAGCGGCAGCAGCGGCATGTGGCAGTGGAGCCCGGTGAAGCGCGCCATCGAGTACCTGTTCCTCGCCGGGGAACTGTCGGTGACCCGGCGGGAGAACTTCCAGAAGGTCTTCGACCTGCCCGAGCGGGTGATCCCGCCGGACACCGACCAGCGCATGCCGGACACCGCACAGTACGCGCGGCACCTGGTCGACGCCTACCTGCGTGCCCACGGCGTGGCCCGCCGCGGCGAGTTCGGCTACCTGCGCCAGGTGCCTGCCAAGGCACTGGCAAACGCGGTGGACGAGGCCATCGAGGCCGGCCAGGTGCTGCCCGCGCGCATTCGCGGCGACGACGACTTCCTGCTGGCGGCAGACTTCGAGCAGCGCCTCGCCGCCCGCCAGGCGCGACGTGCCTGGCTGCTCTCGCCCTTCGACAACCTGGTGATCCAGCGCGAGCGGCTGCGTCGCCTGTTCGACTTCGACTACCAGCTGGAATGCTACCTGCCGGCCGCGCGTCGCCGCTTCGGCTACTTCTGCCTGCCGCTGTTGTGGCGGGGCGCGATGGTGGGACGACTGGACGCCAAGGCACATCGCGCCGAGGGCGTGTTCCAGGTCCATGCCCTGCACCT
>CAYGJZ010000022.1:44536-51701 GCA_964350265.1 uncultured Gammaproteobacteria bacterium
ACGACCTCGCCGACGACCTGGCCAGGGCATTGCGCTCGCTGGCCGGTTGCCGGGACATCGACGCCTTCTCCCTCGAGGGCATCGAGCATCGGCCGCTGGCGCGGGCGTTGACGGCCGCGCTCAACGCGTCCCAGGCGGCCGGCGAAGCCAGGCATCGATGATGCGGCCGTCGGCGTCCGGCATGCGCAGGCCGTAGCGCGCGGCGAGGGTGGCGCCGATGTCGCAGGCATGCACCCGTGGTCCGCGCCCGGCACCACCACCGTCGGCGAAGGCATAGCCGCCCAGTGCCCGGTGGTCGCCGCTGCGACGGGGCGAGTGGTCGCCGGGGAAGGCGCCGACCAGGGGGGATCGCACGCCGCGGAAGGTGCGTCGCCGGTTCCAGCCAAGCACCAGGTCGGGCAGGACGTGGTCGTCGCCATGGCTGTCGCGGGTGAGCATGGCCCCCTCGAACACCGGTGCATCGTCGTCCAGGTGGCGCAGCGCCAGGAGTTCCTGGCGAAGCTCGCGCAGGTAGGCGATCAGCTCGCCGCCCGGCCGGATGCGCCCGAAGCGCTCGCGGCCGAGCAGGTTGACGCGCAGGCCAAGACCGCTGTTGCCCAGTTCCAGCGCGAAGCACTTGGCCGCGGCGCGTCGCCGGCCGGCGGCCGGCAGTGCCGCCGCCAGGTGCGCCGGGGCATGCGCCGGCAGGCCGTGGGGCAGCACCTCGTTGAGGGCCGCCAGCGCCTGCAACGTGGCCTGCTGGGCATGCTGGTTGCGGGTCATGCCGAGGTGGGCAAGCAGCAGGACGTCGACATCCCCGGCGGCATCGACGACCTCGCCGATGGCCTGGTCCAGGGCCCGGTAGACCGCGTCCACCGGATCCCCGGCGCGCCCTGCCAGCGCCACGCGGTGACGTGGATGGGCGGGGTCGTGCAGGTGCCAGCAACGGTGCCCGGCACAGTGCGCCTCGCCGAAGGCCAGGCAGGCCAGGTCGAAGCCCTCCCCGGCGATGCGCTCGTTGAACAGCCGTGCCTTGGCCAGGGCACGTCGGCACAGGTCCTCGCCGAAGGCACGGTAGTCGTCGGCGTCCTCCAGGGTCACCCGGTCGCAGTTGCCGTCACAGGGATCGGCGCCGTAGTGCGCGACCGCCTGCCCGGCGAATGCTTCGGGCACGCTGGCGGGGCCGCCGTGCACCCGGTCATGGGGCGACCAGTCGACCAGTTGCAGACCGTGTGCGAGCGACTCCAGCGGCCCGCGCGGATAGTCGATGACCGCCACCCGGTAGCCGGCCTGGTCGAGGATGCGCCACAGCGTCGGTGGTTCGGTGGCGCGTGGCGCAGGAGCCGACGACCGGTAGTCGTAGGGATCGTAGACCCGCCAGGAGAACCGTCCATGCGCCGATGGCCGGGTGGCGGTGGCCAGGGAGAACCAGGTCGATACCGTGAACAGCCCCGGGTCGGTCTCCACCGGACCGGTCATCGAGCGGGCCAGCAGCCGGGCGACGGCGGGCAGGCGGCCGGCGCGGGCCCCGCGACGAAGCTCGACCATGCAGGCCGAGTCCAGCACCAGCGCCAGCAGCGGTCTTCGCCCGCTCACCGTGCGGCGTCTTCGCCGGTGTCCTGCCAGGGGCCGGCACCGTCCTCGGGCTGGTAGCCGAGGTCACGACGGGCCGGCTCGAGATCGCGGAATCGGCTGGCATTGTCCGAGACCCCGTAGTAGATGCCGAAGCGCAGGCTGTCCGGCGCCTCGATGCAGCGCTCCATCAACTGCACGAGGTCGCGGTGGGAGAGGTAGACGGCGGCATCGCGGACATTGTGCGGACGATCCACCCGGCGCACGCGGCCGAGGCGGATGCACAGCACCGACAACGCGGTGGTCTCTCCGTAGAAGCGGGCGAAGTTCTCCACGCAGGCCTTGGCCACGCCGTACATGCGCGCAGGGCGCACCGGGTCGAGATGGGTCAGCAGCGGCGGTGTCGCGACTTCGTCCAGGCGCCCCGTCACCAGCGGCGCGAAGGGTTCCTCGCCTTCGTACAGTTCCTGCACCGCGCCGGAGCTGATCACCACCACGCGCCGCACGCCGGCGCGCAGCGCCTGCTCCAGCAACTGGTAGCTGCCGCGGATGTTGACGTCGATGTGGCGCTGCGCATCGCCGGCACAGTAGGCGGCGAAGTGCAGCACGGTGTCGACGCCATCGAAGGCGCCGGCCATGGCCTCGACGTCACGCAGGTCGGCCACCACCGAGGCCACGCCGGACACCGCGCTGACGCCCAGGGAGACGATGTCGTAGCGTGCGGCCAGGCCCCGGCCGGCAATGCCGCCGACCACCCCGGACATGCCCGTGACCATGACCCGGCGACGCCCGCCGTCACCGTCCTCGTCGCGATCACGCAGGTAGCCGGACACCGCCTCGCGCAGCCGCGCACCGGCCTCGGCGAAGGCCAGCAGCCCGTCGGCCCGCCGCACCACGTGGCGACGCGGATCGTAACCGTTGCGCAGCAGGATGCGGCGACGTTGGCCGTAGCGGCGGTTGCCGCCGGTGCCGTGCCACAGGTGGTGCAGTTCTCCGTCCACCACCCCGACCCGGCCGCGCACGTCGGCGTACACCGGCCCGGCCCAGCGCTGGTAGTCGGCGATCAACGGCGGCGGAAATTCCTGGCGACGACGCTTCAGGTAGCCCTCGTTGCCGGTGAAGGCATAGGCCATGAAGGCATCGCCGTCGCCGAGGATCAAGCGGTCGTAGAAGCGGTGCCGTGCCAGCAGCGCGCGCCTGGCCGCCCAGGCATTGCCGGTGCGTCCCAGTGCGCCGGGATGTTCGGCACCGAGGCGGGACACGCCCTCGGCGAAGCTGCGCTGGCGCCGGGCACCCTCGGTGCGGCCCGGGTCGCCGCCGGGGTCTCCCGGTGCCAACTGCACGAAGTGGCAGTAGGGCTGTACCACCGGCACCTGCTCCAGCGCCTGGCAGGTGTGCTCGATCCACTGCTCGTTGGCGAACAGGACGTCGGCGTCCAGCCAGGCCACGAAACGCGCCTCGGCAGGGAGATGGTCCAGGGCGATGTTCAGCAGCGCCTCTTTCTGCCACAGGACGTTGGTGTCGTTGCCGCGCACCACCACGTGGCGCTCGGCATCCTTTGCCCCGAGCACCGGCGCATCGTCGCCGAAGACCAGTTCCACGGTCACCAGCGGCAGGCCCTGGCGACGCGAGGCGGCGCGGAACAGGCGGTAGTTCTCGCTCTTGCCGCGGTAGCCGACCGGGTTGAAAAACGCGGTGATTCCCCAAAGCGCTGACACGCGGCCGCCCCGGTGATCAGCGCGTCGGGGCGGGCGCGGACGCCGCGAACACGGGCGCCCACAGGTCGGTCAGCAGGTGGATATGGCGATACACGTCGGACTTGCGCGCATTGTCGAATCCCAGCTCGCGCATCTCCTCGGGATAGGGCTGCGCGACGATGCCGGGGATGTCCTCCACCGAATCGTAGACGAAGCCGGCACCGCCGAGCTGGTCGACGACGTGGGGATGCACGTTGGCCACGCAGACGCCGAGACCGGCGGCCTGCGCCTCGAACACCGCCACCGGCCAGCCGACGTTGCCGTTCTTGAAGCTGGCGGTATAGATCAGCCAGTGATGCTGCTTGTATACCGCCGGCATCTCCTCCGGCTCCACTGTCGGGCACATCACCGCCGGCGAACCGAGCGACTCGTTGTAGGCGGTGACCTTGGCGAGCTGGTGTCCCATGCCGTAGAGACTGAAGCGATGCCCGGGCATGACCCGGGCGACGTCGATGAAGTCGGTCACCGCCTTCTTCGGCAGGCACGGCTCCACGTTGAGCATGCCGCGGCCGTTGTCGCCGCGGTCGTAGAAGGCGGAGAAGTTCACCACCGGGTAGCAGGAGACGAGTTTCTCCTCGCGCACCCCGGCCTCGCGGAACGCCGGCAGCGTGTAGGGAAAGGTCAGCACCCCCAGGCATTCCTCCCGGTTCACCCACGACACCGTCTTGTGCACCGACGCGCCCGGGCTGGGCCTGCCGTCGCCGACGTGGTGGCGGAAGTTGCGCGCCATGACGTCGTAGGAATGTGCGCGCACGGTGAAGGGAATGCCGGCACGCTCGGCCATCTCGCCGACGATGGGCACGTTGTGCAGGTAGTGGGTGTGCAGGATGTCCGGCCGGAAGCTCTCGATGGCCTGCCACAGGTCGCCGTGCTCGTCGTCGATCTCCTCGTGCATGGTGTTGCCGCGCACCTTCACCACCGTGTAGGGAAGATGGTTGGCATAGCGCAGGTTGGAGTCGCCGAAGGTCACCACGCGGACGTCGTAGTCGGCCTCGAGTACTTCCAGCTCGGTCTTGATGTAGGTTTCCGACAACTGCGGGTAGCGGGTCAGCACCACCAGGATGCGCGGCCGGCGCCGGCCGCTGCCCGGCACCGCGCCCGGCAGCGGACCACCACGGCCGCGCAACTCGTCGAATGCAAGCAAGCCGCGATCGGCCAGGCGCAGCACGGTACGGTAGACGTCGCCGGCGATGCCGCCGGCAGGCACCTGTTCGAGTCCTTCCTCGATCCTGCGCGCGATGCCGGACACATCGGTCTCGCCGTCGCACAGGCTGAAGACCATGGCCGCGGGGGGATTCAGCGGTGCCCGGCCGGCGGGGCCCTGCACCGCGTAGCCATCCTCGATCTCCACCAGCGAACAGCCGTCGACGGGCCGCGGCACCAGGCCCGGCGCATCGGCCTGGCCGTACTCGACCACGCCCCGGCCGGCGAGGTGACGGAAGGTGGAAAGGATTTCGCCGCGCGGGGCATCGGCATCGCCGAGCTCGAACTCGCGCGCGACGATGTCGGCCATGGCGTTCACGTCGCGGTCCCCATCGGCCAGGGAGTACAGGTAGGCGGCAGTGCCGTTGCACTCGGCCAGGGTGGCGCCGTCCTCGTCGTGGAAGCGGTAGCCTTCGCCCGCGGCCTCGAGGCCGACACCGGCCACCGGCACCACCACCGCGCGGCCGAAGCTGGCGTCGCCAGGCGGTGTCGTCGCCGGCAGCAGCGTCTTCAGCAGGGCGGCGATGCGATCGAGCTTGCCCCAGTAGCGCCGCGAACGGTAGTAGTTGATGCGCATGGCATCGGCGCGTTCGAAGTAGTCCGCCGGGGTCAGCGCATTGATGGTCTCGAGCCAGTTCTCACCGTCGACAGGGATGATGCCGCGGGTGTCGAAGACCTCGCCGATGCACGGGTCGCCGAAGTACAGCGGCACCGAGAAGTTGGCGAAGGCGCGGATGATCTTCTCGCTGAAGTAGTGCCGCTCGCGACAGTTCTCCACGGCGAGGTAGAACATGTGGTCCATGGCCTCGTCGGTACTTTCGCGCGGATAGTCGTGGGCAACCCCCTGCCAGGCGCCCTGGAAGTTGTAGACCATGGAGGGAATGGCGATGTCCTGCTGACGGGCCAGCACCATGCGCCGCAGGCGGTAGCCGTCCATGCCGTCGAGCTGCTTGCCGCTGATGTGCCCGGACACGCCGAACACCTTGTCGGCATCGTTGTCGCGGGCGCTGCCGCCAAGCCCCCCCTGGCGGTAGGGCCGGAACTGCGGCAGTGCCTCCAGCCCGCTGTGCCAGCTGAGCACGCCGCCGGCATAGTAGGATTCGAAGCCGGCAAAGTAGCGGGTGCGGCGGATCGGCTCCAGGTGCACCCAGGCGCGTCGTTCCGGTGGATAGCGCCGGGACAGTTCGCTGCGCGTATCCTTGATGTCCACCACCATGTCGGCGCCTTCGACATACTGGTTGAAGACGAAGTCGACGCCGTCGTAGTGCTCCTGCAATCCCGCGCGACTTTTGTGCCACGGGCTGTGGCAGCATACAATCATCTGCGTTGAATCCGTGTCGTCATCGCCCCCGTACCCGGAACCGTCATGCTTTCTCCCATCACCAGCGAAGTTTCGGTGACCCGTCGCGACGATATTTCCCTCAGGCGGGACGCCGGGGAGTTTCGTGTGCACGACAACGCCGGTGCGGAATTGTGCGCGATAAACGACGTCACGGCAATCTTGCTGGAAACGTGCCAGTCGCCCACCACCTTGCGCCAACTCGCCGACACCTTGTTGTCCATGTTTGCCGATGCGCGACTGCACGAGGTCGACGAGATGGTGCCGCAGGCAGTCGAACGACTGGCCTTGTGCGACGTGGTCCACGTGGCCGCCGATGACGATCCGGCGCATGCACCGCTGGGCGAGGCCGAGATCGATGCCGAGATACGCTATCGACTTGGCCGCTATGCCGACACGCCCTACCGCGCCGACGACAACGCCGACTGCCTGCTGGCTCTGGGCGAGGATGGCTTTCGCCCGCTGCGCGGCCGGCGCTCGCATGCGCACCGCCTGGCCACGGGAGCGGCGGCACGGGCATCGTTGCCGAATGGCATGCAGGTTGCCGTCGTCGACGGCATCGCCAGCGGCGACGGCCAGTTCGCGGAACGACGCACCGCCGGCCACGACGGCGCCGTGCTGTGGCCGGTGCAGATGGACAACCGGCGCCTGCGCCACCGGCTGCACCGGGTGGCGCTGTGCGAGCGTCCCTGGCCGGCGAAGACGGCGGCGGCGATGTGGCGTGGCCGCGTCGATCTTTCCGGCCGGGCCAACGACCTGCACAACCTGCTCGAAGTCCTGCTCAACCCGCCGGCGGACGCCGCCGCGGACCAGCCGCTCTCGCCGGGCCCGCTGCTCACCCGCTGCTCCAGCCAGCGCGGCATCGACGTCGGCATCGACACGGTGGGCAACCTGGCCCCGGCCAGTGCCGCGCTGGTGCGTGAAAGCGGCATCTACCAACCGCCACTGCCGTTGCAGACCGGCCTGGGCTACCGCTACTGGTTGTTGCTGGAGGACCGCGACTTCCTTCCCAGGCTGGTCATGGCACTGGCCTCGGACTCGGTGGTGGTGATGCCTTCGCCACGCACCGAGCATCGCTTCGGCCGCGAGCTGGCGGCATGGCAACACTACGTGCCGGTGGCGGCGGACTTCTCCGACCTGGCGCAGGTGCTCGACTGGTGCCGCGATAACGAAGGGGAATGCCGCGACATCGCCGCCCGTGCCACGCGCATGGTGACCGCCCTGGTCGATCGGCGCGTCGACGATGCCATTGGCCGCGGCATGCTCGCCCGGCTCACCGAGCACGCCGAGCACGCCGGCCCGGCGCCACGCTAGC
>CAYGJZ010000023.1:0-33690 GCA_964350265.1 uncultured Gammaproteobacteria bacterium
CGACCGTCCTGGATGCGGTAGGTGCCCGCGCTGTGCCAGGCCATGCGGATGAACATCGGGCCGTAGTGGCCGAAGTCGGCCGGCCACCAGTCCTGCGAGTCGGTCATCAGGGCATGCAGGTCCTTCTTCACCGCGTCGAGATCCAGGTGCTGGAAGGCCTCGGCATAGTCGAAGGCGCGGTCCATCGGGTTGCCCCGGCTGGAATGCTGGCGCAGGATGTCCAGGCGAAGCTGGTTCGGCCACCAGTCGCGGTTGGCGGGGCCGCTTCCTGCGGTGTGATGAAACGGACACTCGGTCATCTTGGTCATCGCGGTCTCTCCTTTCGCGTCGGCGACGCGTGATCGTGGTACGTCTGTTGTAAGTCACGGCAAGGGTTGCTGGCCAATGCTTTCTTTCGAACCCGACAATCGGTTTTACCGATCAACCCCTGCCAGGTATCCGCCAGGTAACGATATGCCGACCGCGACCGCCGGCGGTAAAAGCTGGCTCTAGCCCCGGGCCCCGGCGCGACGCAGGCGCTCGGCGAGATCGAGGTAGCCGCGGGACAGGGCCAGCGCCAGCGGCGTGCTGCCGCTGCCGTCGGCGAGGTTGGGGTCGGCGCCCGCATCCAGCAAGCGTTGCAAGGTTCGTGCGTGTCGGTAGCCGCCGTCACCGAGCACGATGGACTCGATCAGCGCCGTCCAGCCGAGGTTGTTGACATGGTCCAGCGGCGCACCGGCGTCGATCAGCAGGCCCACCACCTCGACATGGCCGAGGTGGGCGGCGGCGATCAGCGCGGTGCCGTCGTAGGGGCTGGTGACGTTGTCCGCGGACGCGCCGAGCGCAAGCGCCAGGCGCAGGGTCGGCAGGTCGTTGGCCACCGCGGCAATGGTGACGATGTCGTAACGATCGTGCTCCAGGGCATCGACATCCGCTCCCGCCGACACCAGCTGGCGCATCGCCGCGTGGTGACCGGCGAAGGCGGCCACGTGCAGGGGCGTGCGGCCGCGGCCGTCGCGTACCTCGATGTCGGCGCCGCCAGCCAGCAGCGTGGCCACCTGGCCGGCATCGCCCCGCGCGGCCGCCGCCAGCAGGCCGGTGTAGCCGGCCACCTCGGTGGACGAGGGCGGTACCTGCGCCTGCGCGGCGACCACCAAAAGGGCCAGCAGGCTGGCCAGCCATCGAACATGCGTCATCGGACAGACTCCTCCCGGCGTGTCACCGGGTGCGGCCGGTTCCAGGGCGAACCGCCCCGCCATCATACGGCTTGTGGCAAGACGACGCGCGTCAGGCGCTGGACAGTTTCATCAGCACCATGCCGGCCACGATGAAGCCCATGGCCAGCAGGCGCAGGCCGCTGACCGGCTCCGCCAGCACCATGATGCCGACCAGGAAGGCGCCCACCGCGCCGATGCCGGTCCACAGCGGATAGGCCGTGCCAAGGGGGATGCCGCGCATGGCGAGGGCCAACAGCCAGAAACTGCCCACCATGGCGACGAGGGTCACCAGGGACGGCAGCAGGCGGGTGAAACCGTGGGACTGCTTCATCGCCAGCGCCCAGACCACTTCGAGCACGCCGGCGAACAAGAGAAAGATCCAGGCCATGGGAACGTCGCTCCTGACCACGTGTTGGGCCAGGTCGTCCTGGATGGGGATCCCGGGAAGGGGGAGGTCGTCCTCCGCGGCGCGATTCTACAGCTTTTCCGACTCCCGGGCATCCTCTGCGCGACGCAGGCGACGAAAGACGGCGAGTTCCCACGGTCGCAGTGCGAGCACGATGCCGACGTTGACCTTCTCCGACGCGGGCAGGCGGGCGTCCCGCGCGTGCAGGTGGGCGAACTCCAGGTCGAGGTCGGCCAGTCTGCGGCGCAGGGTGCGCGCGCTCTCGGCGGAGATCGAGCCACCCAGGTAGCGCCGGATGGCATCCTCCCCGTCGAAGCGGGCGTCGAGGAACTCGCCGAGCATGCGGGCTTCGAACCAGCGTTCCATGGGTCCGCCGGGCAACCACTGGAAGTTCTCCGCCACCAGCAGCCGGTAGCGGTTTCCGGGCAGCAACTCGAGCAGGCGCAGGCGGTCGAGCCGGGTGAGCTGGCGGATGACCTCGACCTCGGTCAGTCGGTAGACACGAACGATGTCCTCGACCAGCCAGTGGTTGCGCACGCAGACCGCCACCAGCAACAGGGTGGTGTCATCCACCAGCGCCTGTTCCTGCTCCAGGCTGAGACGGCTCAGGCGGCGTCGCGACGATTCGTAACGCTGTACCAGGCCGGCGAAGTCGAGTCCGGCCTGCTCGCATACCGCGGCCAGTTGCGGCAGCGAGAAGCGGCCGGTGGAAAACAGGCGCTTGACGTTGGACTCGCTCATGCCAAGGGCGATGGCAACGTCGGCATAGGTCCGATTGGCGTCCTTGAGCGCCGACTTCAGCGACCGAAGCAGTGGCTGGATGTCCTGCACGGGTCCGGGGATCCTCGGTGAAGGTCTCGATCGTACAGTGATGCTGCACCTTTGGTCGATCGATTTTGTACAAATGTTGAAAAAGTATACAAATACGGCTCTTCCCTCGAACATGTCCCCGCGGCCGATCCGGTCGCTCAACACCTACCGAGGAGAAGACTCATGAACAAGCGCACCTGGTGGCTCCCCGTCGTCCTGCTCGGCGCCCTGGCGACCACGCCGGCCGTGGCCGGGAATCCGTTGCACCATTCCGGCCAGGCGTCGACGCACTCGGTCCAGGCGGTGGCCGCGTCGACCCTGGCCGGCGCCAGCGTGGTCAGCGGCATCGTCGCGCTGCCGTTGCTGGTCGGCGGCGAGGTCGGCGCCGTCAGCGGACGCGCCGGTGAAACGTTGTGGCAGGCGGCCGGTGGCGTGGCAAAGCCGTTGCCGATCACCGACGAAACCTACCTCTCGACTCCGTCGCCCGCCGAGGCCATGGCCGAGTGATGGCTCGCTTCGCCTGGCTGCCGGTGGTCGCCTGGCTGTTGCTCGGCCTGGTCCAGGCTGCCCATGGGCAAAGCGCCTCGCCGGCCAACGGCGAGGCGCTTATCCCGGCGGAGGTCAGCGCAGCCTTCGCCAAGCAGGTGGAACAGGCGGTGGCCGCGCGCGGGGCGCGGGTGGCCATCGTGGCACGCAAGGGACGCAGCACCGCGGAGTTGCCGCCGGGCATCGAGTACACCCACGTCGCCATTGCCATGTACTCGGCCCTGCGCCTCGACGACGGGCGCACGGTGCACGGCTACGCCCTGCACAATCTCTACCAGCGCGAGGACCGGCTCGATCGCAGCCGTATCGTGGTGGACTTTCCGGCCGAGTTCTTCGCCGCCGCCAGCAGCCTCGACGCGGCGGTGATCATTCCCCGCGCCGACCTGCAGCAACGGCTCTACCAGGCCGTCATCGACGGTACCTTCACCGCACTGCACAACCCGCGCTACTCGGCCATCTCCAACCCCTTCGACAGCCGCTACCAGAACTGCACCGAGCACCTGCTGGACGTGGTCAACGCGGCCATCTTCCGCACCACGGATCGCGGCGTGCTCAAGCAGGTGGCACGGGACTGGTTCCGGCCGCAGCCGCTGAACGTCGGTGCGTTCACCCTGCTGCTCGGCGGTCTGTTCAGCCAGGAAGTGGCCATTGCCGATCACCGTGGCGCCGCCTACACGGCCACCTTCGGCAGCCTGCGCGACTACCTCGCCACGCACCGGCTGGTCGAGGAGGTGCTGCGCATCGATCCTGACGGGATCACCGAGATCGACCTGGCCTCGATCAACGCCGGTGCCAGGCACTCCGTCCCGGTGGCGCGGGAAACCCGGGTGTCGCCCACCCACCGGTAGCGGCCAGGCCGGGGCGGTCGCCGATCAGGCCGCCTCGAAGTGACAATCCCGTCCCGTCGCCCTGGGCAGCGTCAACTCGGTGCACCGTCCTGGTCCGGGGCGTCACCCGTCTCGCGGATGGCCGCCTGCAGGCCGTGATCGAGGATGCGGGCGGCGAGACGCCCGGGGTCGCAGGCGCCGGAGGCCAGCGCGGTGGCCAGTTGTTCCGCGCGCGGGTCGTCCTCCTGCAGCCGCGATCGGCATTCGCGTGCCACGCAGTCGGCCAACAGGGCGAGCAGGCGTTGACGGGCCGCGGCCGGCGCGCGGGCGGCACGGGCGGGGCCGTGATGGGCCGCCACCGCGTCGGCCAGCGCGGCCACGCCCTCGCCGCGTTCGGCGATGGTGTCGATCACCGGGACCATGCCGCGCTGCTTGCCGCGCAGGGCGAGCATGGCCTTCAATGCGCGGCGGGCCTGGCGGGCGCCGTCGAGGTCGGCCTTGTTCACCACCAGGATGTCGGCCACCTCGAGGATGCCGGCCTTGATGGCCTGGACATCGTCGCCGGCCCCCGGCGAGGTCACCACCACGGTGACGTCGGCGATGCCGGCCACCTCCACCTCGGACTGTCCGGCGCCGACGGTCTCGATCACCACCACGTCGAAGCCGGCGGCATCGACCAGCTCGATGACCTGCGCGGTGGTGCGCGACAAGCCGCCGAGATGGCCGCGCGAGGCGATGGAGCGGATGAACACGTCCCTGTCGTCGGCATGCGCGGCCATGCGCACGCGGTCGCCGAGAATGGCGCCGCCGCTCAACGGGCTGGACGGGTCCACGGCAAGCACGGCGACCCGCTGCCCTCGACCACGCAGCTCGCCGACGAAGGCGCTGATCAGGGTCGACTTGCCCACCCCCGGCGGCCCGGTGAAACCCACCGTGCGCGCGCCGCCGGCGTGCCGGGCAATGCGTGCCAACAGGCTGGCCGCCGCCGGCCTGGCGGCCTCCACCGCGGTGATGGCGCGGGCCAGGGCGGCGATGTCGCCGGCCAGCAGGCCCTCGACGACGACGTCGACGGCGTCGGGCTGCTTGTCCGGCTCGCCGCTCACGGCACGATCAGCGGCTGGCCATCGCCGAGCTCGGCGCGCAGCACGGCGATGATCTCGCCCTGGGTGGCCTCGGCGCGGGTGGCATCGATCACCGCCGCGTAGAGATTCACCGAGGGGTCGTTGGCGGCTCCCGCCAGCGCCTCCAGGGCGCGCTCGGTGCGCGGGTTGTCGCGCTGGCGGCGGTAGTCGGCCAGGCGCGCGCAGTAGCGGTCGATGTCTTCCCGCGGCGGTCGCGGCAACGGCTTCACCGGGATGTCCATCTCCTGCTCGGTGGCATAGGCATTGACGCCGACGATGACCTCGTCGCCGTCGTCCACCCGGCGCTGGAAGGCCATCGCCGACTCCCCGAGCATGCGCTGCACCTCGCCGCACTCCACCGCCTTGTACATGCCGCCGAGATCGTCGACATGGCGGATCACCGCGCGGATCTCCTCTTCCATCTGGTCGGTGAGCCGTTCCACGTAGTAGCTGCCGCCAAGCGGATCGATGACGTCGGTGAGGCGGGCCTCGTGGCGCAGGATGTTCTGGCTGGCGACGGCGATGCGCGCCGCCTCCTCGGTGGGGGTGGACAACACCTCGTCGAAGGCATCGGTGTGCAGCGACTGCAGCCCGCCGAAGATGCCGGCCATGGCCTGGGCGGTGACCCGGGCAATGTTGTTCAGCGGCTGCTGGCGGGTGAGGTCGACACCGGAGGTCTGGCCGTGGAACTTGAAGCGCTGTGCCTTCGGGCTGTCGACGCCGAAGCGTCGCGCCACCAGCTCGCCCCACACGCGCCGCCCGGCGCGGAACTTGGCCACCTCCTCGAAGAAGCTGATGGAGATGTCGAAGAAGAAGGTGAAGCGGGTGAGCACGTCGGCGAGGTCGAGGCCGCGCTCGCGGCAGTCCTCGGCGTACTGGATGGCGCTGCACAGGGTCAGCGCCATGGCCTCGGCGGGGGTGGCGCCGCCCTGCTGCATGTGCTGGCCGACCACCGACAACGGGTTCCAGCCGGGCACGTGGGCGCGGGCATGGGCGATGTGGTCCACCAGCAGGCGCCGCGCACCGGGCAGGGCGAGGCGGAAGAACATGTGGTTGGCGACGAAGTGCGACAGGTAGTCGCTCTGGTTGGAGGTGCCGGTGACGTGCCGCCAGTCGATACCGCGTCGTTCCGCCACCACCAGCAGCTGGGCCAGCATGGTGAACGGCGAGGGATCGTTCATCGCGGTGGAGATCTGCGCCAGGTCGATGCCGTCCATGCAGGTGGCCATGTCGTCCACCGAGTTGATCAGCGTGCCGCAGGTGCCGAGGATCTCCGGCTCGAGCTGGTCGGCGTCGATGCCGCGGTAGACCGAGTTGCAGGGTATCAGGCTGATGGCGCTGGCGCCGGCGTCGAGGATGCGGCGTACCCGCGCATTGTAGTCCTCGGGCAGGCCAAGGCCGATGAGCTGGCGCTGGCTCCAGGTCCGTCCGCGGTGCATGGTGGCATAGATGCCCCGTGTCCACGGCGCCTGGCCGGGATAGCCCAGGCGCTGGTCGTAGTCGCCGGAGACATCGTCCGGGGTGTACAGCGGCTTGACCTCGATGCCGGAGCGGTTGCGCACGCCCGGGTCATCGGGCAGTTGCTGCCGGTAGTCCTGGTGCCAGCGATCGAGGCCGGGCAGTTTCACGTCGGTGGGCTTGTTCATGGACGCAGTTCCTCGGCGAGTGCGGTGGCTACAGCCGCCCCGGGTGTTGCTGGGCAAGACCGGCACGCTGGTGGACGAAGTCGACGATCTCGTCCAGCCGGCTGCCGGGGTGGAAGACGCGATCGACGCCGACCTCGCGCAGCATCGCCTCCTCGTCGTCGGGCACGATGCCGCCGACGATGACGCCGACGTGGCCCATGTCGGCCTCGGCCAGTGCCCGCATCAGGCGTGGCACCAGCAGGTGGTCGGTGGCCAGCGAACTGATGCCGATGACGTCGACATCCTCTTCCACCGCCAGCCGCACCACCGCGTCGATGGACTGCCACGGCCCGGTGTAGACCACCTCCATGCCGGCATCGCGCAGCGCGGCGGCCACCACGCGGCTGCCGCGGTCGTGGCCGTCGAGACCGATCTTGGTGACCAGTACCCGGGCCGGCCGGGATTCACTTTGCGGTTGCATCATCGGGGACGTTCCTCCCGCCAGGCGGGATCGGGGTTGCCAGGGAGCGGTGCACCAGGCCGAGCACGGCATCGGCGATCTGCGACGGCGGCAGGCCGCCGGGCCGATACCAGGTCTTGGCCCAGTTGAGGGCACCGAGCAGGGTCAGCCGGATGGCCCGGCGATCCTCGCCGTCGGCCAGCGGCAGGGCCTCCACCAGCCGGCGGAAGCGGTCTTCGTACTCATCGCGCATGGCCACCAGGGTGTCGCGGGCGTCGGGCACGTCGTCGGGCAGCACGCGCAGGATCACCTGCGCGTAGTCGCTCTCGTCCAGCAGCATGCCGGCATGGGCGCGGCAGGCGGCGGCAAGCCGCGGCCAGGGCTGGTCGATGCCGGCCACCGCCTCGTCCACCCGTTCGCCGATGCGCCGCACGCCCTCGGCGTAGACGGCCAGGAACAGCGCTTCCTTGGAGGCGAAGTGGTAGTACAGGGAGCCGGCGATCATGCCCGCGGCGGCGGCGATGTCGCGCATGGTCACGGCGTGGTAGCCACGCAGGCGGAAGGCCTCGGCGGCGGCGTCGAGCACCGTTTCGCGGCGGTTGTCCTGGCGCGCGGCGCGGCTCGGGGCGCGCTTCGCGTTCGCCGACGGTGACCGGTCGGCGGGCCCCTTCGCGGCCTTGCGGGCAGTGTTGGCCTGTTTCATCGGGCGGCTGAGTTACCAAACGTTTGTTTGTTTTAACACGACCACGCCTGCCCGGCAAGTGAGCGGGAAGAAGACGCGGCCGGCGGAGCGGCCGCGACGGCAGGAGAATAGGCGGCCTATGCGCCCTGTTCGAAGAATTCCACCTCGCCGGTCTCCAGCGCGTACTCGGCGCCGACCACCATCAGTTCCTGCTGGTCGATGAGGTCTTCGAGAATGCGCGAGCCGTGCTTCAGGTGGGCCACCGAGAGACGCACGTTGGCGCGCACGGCGTGGCGCAGCAGGGCATCGGGATCGTTCTTCAGGTCGGTCTCGAACAGGGTTTCCACCGACGGGCGAATGCGGTCGACGATGGCATGCAGGTTGGGCGAGCGCTGCTCGGTGGGCTGGCGCAGCTCTTCCAGGGTGGCGGTCACCGCGCCGCAGCGGGAGTGCCCGAGCACCACCACCAGGCGGGTGCCGAAGCGCTCGGCGGCGAACTCGATGCTGCCGATCTGCGACGGCGAGACGATGTTGCCGGCGACCCGGATCACGAACAGTTCGCCGAGACCCTGGTCGAAGATGATCTCCGCCGGCGCCCGCGAGTCGGAGCAGCCGAGGATGATGGCGAAGGGGTTCTGGCCATCGACCAGCTGGTCGCGGCGGGCGGCGGTGCTGAGAATGGCGCGGTCGGCGGCTTCCTCGACGAAGCGGCGGTTGCCGGCCTTCAGGCGTTCAAGGGCCTCGGCGGCCTGGATGACGGTCATGGCGCGAATCCGTGGGTGGCAGGGCGGGAAAACGGCGCGCGACGGCGCCGGCCGAGCGCACGAGTATACCGTGGCCGGCCGGCGACGGTGGCCGAAGGCGAGGCCACTTACGTGGCGCCGGACGGCTCCCCGGCCGCGGCGGTGCCCGGTGCCGGTCGCAGCCGGGCCATCAGCAGGGCATCGGCATAGTCGCCGTCGCGAAAGGCATAGCGCGCCAGGGTGCCTTCCTCGACGAAGCCGAAGCGTCGGTACAGCGACACCGCGGCGACGTTGTCGGCGAACACGTACAGTTCCAGCCGCGCCAGGTTCAGCCAGTTGTCGGCGAGGTCGAGCAGCGCCGCCAGCAGGGCCGTGCCGACACCGCGCCGCTGCCAGTCGTCGTGCACCGCCATGCCCACGCTGCCGACATGGCGTCGCCTCGGGGACCGGGCTTCGAGGACGAGGCTGGCGGCGCCGACCACGCGATCGTCGATCACCGCCACCAGGTCGTGGCTGCTGTCGGGCGCGTTCTCCAGCCGGCGACGCCAGACCCGCGACGAGGGCATCGGCAGCTGCAGGGTGCCGCGCACCACCCCCGGGCTGGCATGGATGGCGCACAGGTCGCGGTGGTCGTCGATCTCGGCGCGGCGGATGGTCACGAGCGGTTTCACGTTGGGCCTCCTCGCCCGGTCGGGGCCGACATGATGCGACAAATCGGCGGTGGTGGCCATCGCCGCGCAGGCGCCGCTGTCACCGCCTCCGCGCATCGGGCATACTGCGCAACCACGGCACCCGGCGATGGCCCGGCAGCACCTCGCCCGCGGTCCGACGAACATGGACACTGACCCGCAAACCGGCGTCATGGAGACCGTTCCAGGCATGCGAACCCTGCCCATCTTCCTCGACATCGACGACAAGCCCTGCCTGGTGGTGGGCGGCGGCGAGGTGGCCGCGCGCAAGGTCAACCTGCTGCGCGCCTCCGGCGGCCGGGTGCAGGTGGTGGCGCCGACCCTGGCGCCCGGCCTGGCGCGGCTGGTCGCCGACGGCCTCGTCGCGCACCGCGAGGCGACCTTCGACCCGGCCGACCTCGAGGGCATGCACCTGGTCATCGCCGCCACCGACGACGCCACCGTCAACCGCCAGGTGGCACAACTGGCGAAGGCACGCGCCCTGCCGGTGAACGTGGTCGACCATCCCGGCGAGGGCAGTTTCCTGATGCCCTCGGTGGTGGACCGCTCGCCGGTCACCATCGCGGTGTCCACCGGCGGCGCCTCGCCGGTGCTGGCACGGCTGCTGCGTGCCCGGCTGGAAAGCCTGGTGCCGGCCGCCTACGGCCAGCTTGCCGTGCTGATGGAACGGTTCCGCGCCCGGGTCGCGGCACGCATGCCGCCGGCCGCCCGTCGCCGCTTCTGGGACCAGGTCCTGCAGGGCAACATCGCCGAGCTGGTCTTCGCCGGCAACGTCGCCGAGGCCGACCGCGCCCTGGCCGCGGCCATCGACGCCGCCGACGCCGCCCCCGGGACCGGCGGCGAGGTCTACCTGGTGGGCGCCGGGCCCGGCGACCCGGACCTTTTGACCTTCCGCGCCCTGCGCCTGCTGCAGCAGGCCGACGTGGTGCTCTACGACCGGCTGGTCTCCGAGCCGATCCTGGCGCTGGTGCGGCGCGGTGCCGACCGCATCTACGTCGGCAAGGCACGCGCCGACCACGCCGTGCCCCAGTCCCGCATCAACGAACTGCTGGTGGAACTGGCCGGCGAAGGCAAGCGCGTGCTGCGGCTGAAGGGCGGCGATCCGTTCATCTTCGGCCGCGGCGGCGAGGAGATCGAGGGCCTGATGGCGGCCGGCATCCCCTTCCAGGTGGTGCCCGGCATCACCGCCGCCAGCGGCTGCGCGGCCTATGCCGGCATTCCGCTCACCCACCGCGACTACTCGCAGTCCTGCGTCTTCGTCACCGGTCACCTGAAGTCCGGGCGCATGGCGCTGAACTGGGCGCAGGTGTGCCAGCCGGAACAGACGGTGGTGGTCTACATGGGCCTGGCCGGCCTGCCCGAGCTGTGCGCCGAACTGGTCCGCCACGGCATGCCGGAAACGCTGCCGGCGGCGCTGGTGGAGAAGGGCACCACCGCGGCACAGCGGGTGGTCACGGCCACCCTGGCCACGCTGCCCGAGGCCGTGGCGCGGGCCGGGGTCAGCGCGCCGACCCTGCTCATCATCGGCAACGTGGTGCGCCTGCGCGACTCCCTCAACTGGTACCACGGCGGCCGGCCCGACCCGGCCACGGCGTCGACGTGAAGACGTTGCACGTGCCCGCCGCGCGCCTGCCGACACCGGGGCGGATGGTTCGTGTCGACGGCTTCGGCGAGCGCATCGCGCTGGCCAACGTGGACGGGATCTACCACGCGGTCTCGGCCACCTGCAGCCACGAGGACGCCTCGCTGCTGCTCGGCGCGCTGCGCCACGGCACGCTCTCCTGCCCGCTGCACGGCAGCCGCTTCTGCCTGCGCAGCGGCCAGCCGCTGGAGGAGCCGGCCACCGAGCCGATCACCGTCTATCGATGCCGCGTCACCGACCACGGCATCGAGCTTGCGCCACCGTCCGGCGAGCAACCATAGGACCGGCCTATCGGTTTGCCAAGCGGCAACGATTAGACGTTGTCAGCCATCGACCCTATCATGCCTGACGCACCGTGGCGGCCGTCGCGCCGCCGGGCAGCACACCGTTCACCGCAGTGCTTCACCGAGGAAAACACCATGTCCGAAGCCCGCCGAGAAGGCAGCCTGGAAGCGCCGACACGTCACCCGCTGGACTGGAAGTCCGATTCCTTCTACGACGTCGATGCCCTCAACGCCGAACTCGAACGCGTCTTCGACATCTGCCATGGATGCCGCCGCTGCGTCAGCCTGTGCCAGGCCTTCCCCACCCTGTTCGACCTGGTGGACGAATCGGAGACCATGGAGGTGGACGGCGTCGACAAGGCCGACTACGACAAGGTGGTGGACCACTGCTACCTGTGCGACCTGTGCTATCTCACCAAGTGTCCCTACGTGCCGCCGCACGAGTGGAACGTCGACTTCCCGCACCTGATGCTGCGCGCCAAGGCGGTGCGGCACCGTCGCGACGGCGCCCGCTTCCGCGACCGCATGCTGTCCAGCACCGACACCGTCGGCCGGTTGGCCGGCATCCCGGTGGTGGTCAACGCGGTCAATGCCGCCAATCGCAGCGAGACCCTGCGCGGCGTGCTCGAGAACGTGCTCGGGATTTCGCGCCGGGCGAAACTGCCCGCCTACCACAGCCGCACCCTGCGCAAGCGGGTATCGACCGACACCGCCACCACGCAGCCGGTGGCCGGCAGCGCCACCACCGGCAAGGTGGCACTGTTCGCCACCTGCTACGGCAACTACAACGAGCCGAACCTCGGCGAGGACCTGCTGGCGGTGCTGGCCCACAACGGCATCGCCGTCGGACTGCTCGAACGCGAACAGTGCTGCGGCATGCCGAAACTGGAACTCGGCGACCTGGCCGCGGTGGAACGCGCCAAGCAGGCCAACATCCCGGTGATGAAGCAGGCCATCGAGGAAGGCTGCGACATCCTCGCGGTGGTGCCTTCGTGCGTGCTGATGTTCAAGCAGGAACTGCCGCTGATGTTCCCCGAGGACGAGGACGTGGCCCTGGTGCGCGACCATGTCTTCGATCCCTTCGAATACCTGGCCTCGCGGCACCGCGACGGACTGCTCAACACCGCGTTTGAACAGCCCCTCGGCAAGGTGTCCTACCACGTCGCCTGCCACCAGCGCGTGCAGCGCATCGGCCAGAAGACCCGCGACATCCTCTCGCTGGTGCCCGAGACCGAGGTGGTCACCATCGAACGCTGCTCCGGCCACGACGGCACCTACGCGGTGAAGAAGGAGTTCCGCGCCGCCTCGGAGAAGATCGGCCGGGCGGTGATCAACCAGGTCAAGCGCCACGAGGCCGATCACTACGGCAGCGACTGCCCGGTGGCGGCACAGCATCTCGCCGGGCTGCTCGACGACGGCTCCGTGCCGCAGCACCCGCTCAGCCTGCTGCGCCGGGCCTACGGCATCTGAACCGCCCGGCGTCGTTCTTCACGGGATCTTCACGCGCCGCCGGCGACACTGGCGGCATGACGAACGGCACACCGAAGGCGCGGGCGCGGCCATGACCGACAAGTCCGAGGCATCCACGGCGCATGCCAGCCTGCTGCTGGTCGAGGATCATCGTGATCTCGCCGAGATGGTCCTCGACTACCTGGCCTCGCGTGGCTACGCGGTGGACTATGCCGCCGACGGCGTCACCGGGCTGCACCTGGCGGTGAGCAACGACTACGACGTGGTGGTGCTCGACGTGATGCTGCCGGGGATGGACGGCGTCAGCCTGTGCGGCAAGCTGCGGCAGGAGGCGCGCAACGACACCCCGGTGCTGATGCTGACCGCCCGCGACACGCTGGAGGACAAGCTGCGCGGCCTCGATGCCGGTGCCGACGACTACCTGGTAAAGCCCTTCGCGGTGGCCGAACTGGAGGCCCGGGTGCGCGCCCTGCTGCGTCGTCGTCGCGGCGAGGTCGCGCCGGAGCGGCTGGTGGTCGGCGACCTGGTGCTGGACACCGGCACGCTGGGCGTGCGTCGCGGCGATACCGCCATCAACCTGACACCGATCGCGCTGCGCCTGTTGACGGTGCTGATGCGGGCCTCGCCCCGCGTGGTCAGCCGCCAGCAACTGGAGCGCGAGATCTGGGGCGACGAGCCGCCCGACAGCGATACCCTGCGCAGCCACATGTACACCCTGCGCAAGCTGATCGACCGGCCCTTCGAGCAACCCCTGCTGCACACCGTGCCCGGTACCGGCTACCGGCTGGCCCCCGGGGATGCGTAGCGGAGGCCTGAAACGGCGACTGGGCCGCACCTTCGTCCTGCAGGCGGCCGCCATCAGCATCGCCACGGTGCTCGGCATCGTGCTCGCCGGGCTGGTGCTGGAACAGGTGCTGATCACCCAGGCACTGAAGCAGGAAGCCGAACACTTCTGGCAGCGCTACCGCGCCGACCCCGGCTTTCCCGGGCCGGACACCCACAACCTGTCCGGCTACCTGGCCCGTGGCGGCAACGAGGACGGCGTGCCCGCCGCCATGCGCGGCCTGGCCGTCGGCTTCCACGACCGCAGCGATGACCGCGACTTCTCCACCGTGTTCGTCTCCGAGCGCGGCGACGACCGGCTCTACCTGGTCTTCGACGGCGAGCAGGTCAGCGCGCTGGCAACCTGGTTCGGCGTCATCCCCCTGGCCATCGTGCTGCTGGTGCTCTACCTGTCGGTGTGGGTCGCCTACCGCGTCTCGCAGCGCGCCGTGTCACCGATCACGTCGCTGGCCGACAAGGTCAACCAGCTCGACCTCGATGCCCCGAACCCCACCGTCTTCACCCTCGACGATGCCCCCGGCACCGACGACGAGGTCGTCGTGCTGTCGTCCGCGCTGGCCGGCTTTGCCGAGCGGCTGGCCGCCTTCGTCGAACGCGAGCGGTTGTTCACCCGCGACGCCAGCCACGAACTGCGCACGCCGTTGACCGTCATCGGCATCGCCTGCGAGGTGCTGCTGGCACGGCCGGACCTCGCCGACGGCGCACGTCGCGACGTCCAGCGCATTGCCCGGTCGACGCGGGACATGACCGAGCTGGTGGAGGCGTTCCTGCTGCTGGCGCGGGAAACGGAAGGCGGCCTGGAGATGGAAGACGTGTCCATCAACGCGGTGCTCGCCGAGGAGATCGAGCGTGCCCGGCTGGTCGGCCGGGACAAGCCGGTGCGGCTGTCGCTGGACGCGAAGTGCTCGCTGGCACTGCGCGCACCGCGACGGGTTCCCGCCATCCTGCTCGGCAACCTGGTCAAGAACGCGGTGAGCTACACCGAGTCCGGCGAGGTGCGGGTCACCATCGATGCCGATGGCGTGCTGATCGAGGACAGCGGCATCGGCATGGCCGCGGAGGAACTGGACCATGCCTTCAAGCCCTTCTTCCGCGGCAGCAGTACCGAACCGGGTCACGGGGTCGGCCTGAGCATCGTGCGCCGGCTTTCCGACCGCTTCTGCTGGCCGGTGCACATCCACAGCCAGCCCGGTGTCGGCACCCGGGTGCGGGTGCACTTCGGCGACGCCGTCGTGCAACCGGTGGACGGTGCATCTTCACGCGATCTTCACACCCCCTCGACGAGGACTTGACGCACCACGCGAGATACTCGTCCCATCGACAACTTCTCCGGAGCGACCGATGAACACGACTGGGGCGATTCGCTGGGTGGAACGCGGCATGGTGCCGGACAAGGTGGTGCGCGCGGGGATTCGCCAGTTATTGCGCGCACGTCTCGACGAGGTGCATGCCGACGACCCGGAAGCCGTGGCCCGCGCCAAGCAGGCACTGGTCATGGCCATGCATACCTCGCCCGTTGCCCTGGTTCCGGAAATGGCCAATGCGCAGCACTACGAGTTGCCGGCCGCCTTCTTCGAGCTGGTGCTCGGTCGCCGGCGCAAGTACAGCTGCTGCCTGTTCGAGAACGACGACACCACCCTCGACGAGGCCGAGGAGGCGGCGCTGGCACAGTGTGCCGAGCGCGCCGGGGTCGAGGACGGCATGCGCATTCTCGACCTGGGCTGCGGCTGGGGATCGCTGTCCCTGTGGCTGGCCGAACGCCTTCCCGGCGCGCGCATCGACGCGGTCTCCAATGCCGCCGCCCAGGGTCGCTTCATCGAGGCCGAGGCGCGTCGGCGCGGCCTCGCCAACCTGTCGGTGCGCACCGCCGACATGAACGACTTCAAGGCCGCCCAGCGCTATGACCGCATCGTCTCCATCGAGATGTTCGAGCACATGCGCAACTACGCCCTGCTGTTTTCCCGGGTGCATGACTGGCTGGCCGAGGACGGTCGCTTCTTCCTGCACATCTTCACCCATCGCTCCGCCGCCTACCTGTTCGAGGACAGCGGCCCTTCCGACTGGATGAGCCGCCACTTCTTCACCGGCGGCATGATGCCGAGCGACGACCTGCCGCTGTACTTCCAGCAGCACCTGAAGGTGATGTCGCACTGGCGCCTGGACGGACGACACTACGCGCGCACCGCCGATGCCTGGCTGGCCAACCTCGACGCCTCTCGCGGCACCATCGAGACGCTGTTCGCCGAGGTCTACGGCGACGACACCGCCACCTGGATCATGCGCTGGCGGGTGTTCATGCTGGCCTGCTCGGAGCTGTTCGGCTACAACGGCGGCAACGAGTGGGGCGTTGGTCACTACCTGTTCCGCCGCGGCGAGGACTGAGCATCATGCGTGTGGTGATCAACGTGGTGTTGTTCCAGGCGGGCTGGCTTGGCTGCGTGCTGTTCGCCGCCTCCGGCCGGCCCTGGCTGGCGGTGCTGGCGGTGATGCCGTCGGTGGTCGTGCATCTCGCCGGTGCCGGACGCCGCGGTGCCGAGCTGGCGCTGATCGCCGCCGCGGTGACCCTCGGCGTCGTCTTCGACAGCCTGCTCGCGGCCAGCGGCTGGCTGGTCTACGCGTCGCCGCTGCCCGCGCTGGCCCTGGCGCCGGCCTGGATCATCGCCCTGTGGGCCTGCTTTGCCACCACCTTCAACGTCAGCCTGCGCTGGCTGCGCGACCGCCCGTGGCTGGCCGCGCTGCTCGGCGCCGCGGGCGGCCCGTTGTCCTACCACGGCGGTGCCGCCCTTGGCGGCGTGGCACTGGTGGAGACGTTGCCGGCCAGCCTCGTGCTGGCCGCGGGCTGGGCGCTGGCCATGCCCCTGCTGCTGCGCCTGGCGCGCATCCTCGACGGGATGCAGCCGGCCAGTGCCGACGTTCTGCGCACGGGCCTGCGCCATGGTTGAGCTGCATGCCTGGCTGGCGGCGCTGGCACCGGTCGCCGCGGTCTGCCTGGGCGGCTGGCTGTGGAGCCTGGTCCGCGACCGGGTCGACCACGTCGACGTGCTCTGGCCACTGCTCTTCCTGGTCGCCGCCTGCACCTACTTCGCGGGCGCGGAGACCTCGGCGCGTGCACAGGTCGTGCTGCTGGCGGTGGCCGTATGGGCGATTCGCCTGGCGGTGCACCTGGGTCGACGCCTGCGCGGCGAGGAGGCCGAGGATCACCGCTACCAGGCCATCCGTGCCAACCACGGTGCCGCCTTCCGCTACAAGAGCCTGTACATCGTCTTCGGCCTGCAGGGACTCCTGGCCTGGTTGATCTCCGCGCCGTTGCTGGCGGCCATGGGTGGCGGGCCGCTCGGCCTGCTCGACGGCATCGCCGTGCTGGCGTTCGGGCTCGGCCTTGGCTTCGAGTGGATCGCCGACCGCCAGCTGCGCGCCTTCCGCGCCGAGCCGTCCAATCGTGGCCGGGTGCTGGACAGCGGCCTGTGGCGCTACAGCCGCCACCCGAACTACTTCGGCGAAGCCTGCACCTGGTGGGCCTTCTACCTGTTCGCGCTGGCCGCCGGCTTTCCGTGGACGGTGTTCGCGCCGCTGGTGATGACCCTGCTGCTGGTCAAGGTGTCCGGTGTCGCCCTGCTCGAGCGCAGCATCGTCCATCGACGGCAGGGCTATGCCGACTACGTGGCGCGCACCTCCGCCTTCATTCCCTGGCCGCCGCGCCCGGCCGACCACGCAAACCTGGAGGATCGACCGTGATGACTTCCCCGACCCGGTTCCTGGCCACCTGCCTGCTGCTGGCATCGCCGGCCCTGCACGCCGCCGAAGTCGACAGCTGGCGGTTCCGCGTCTTCCTCGACGAGCGGCCCATTGGCACCCACGAGTTCCTGGTCTCCCGCGACGGCGCCGCCGAGCAGGTTCACATCGAGGCCCGGTTCGACGTGCGCGTATTCCGCATCCCGGTGTACTCCTACACCCACGTCAACCATGAAACCTGGCGGAACGGCTGCCTGCATGCGCTGACCGCCCGTACCAACGACAACGGCGAGGAAAGCAACGTGAACCTGCGCAACGTGGCCGGCTCGCTGGTGCTGGACACCGGTCAGCCACCGCGCGCGGTGGAAGGGGAATGCCTGCGTTCCTTCGCCTACTGGCGGCGCGACATCACCCGGGAGAGCCACCTTTTGAACCCGCAGACCGGCGAGCTGGTGCCGGTGCGCATCGACCCGGTGACGCCAACGCCGCCGTCCAGCGCGCTGGACCGCCAGGGCGTCGACGCCTACCGCATCGCCTCCCGCGACGGCACCATCGACATCGAGGTCGGCTATGCCGCGAGCAGCGGTCGCTGGCTGTACCTGGAGTCGACCCTGGACAACGGTCGCGTGCTGCGCTACCTGCCCGACCCGGTTGCCAACGACGGCGACACGCGGAGCGCGTCGTGAAGACGCTGGCCGCCCTCCTCCTGGTGACGCTGGGCACGCTCGGCTGCCTGTCGCTGGACACGCGTCCCATCGACACTGCCGACAACGTGGACATCCCGCGCTTCATGGGTCGCTGGTACGTGATCTCGAACATCCCCACGCCCTTCGAGAAGAACGTCTACGAGGCGGTGGAGGAATACACGCTGGACGACGACGGCCGGGTGCAGACGCGCTTCACCTACCGCGACGGCAGCTTCGAGGCGCCGATCGAGGAGATGACGCCGGTGGGTCACGTGTACCCGGACAGCGGCAATGCGCGCTGGGGCATGCAGTTCATCTGGCCATTCCGGGCCGACTACCGCATCCTGTACGTGTCGCCGGACTATGCCCATACCGTGATCGGCCGCGCCCGCCGGGACTATGCCTGGATCATGTCGCGGCAGGCGCGTATCGACGAAGGGCAGCATGCCGAGCTCGTGAACGTGCTGGTCGAAGCCGGCTACGACGTCTCCGGTCTGCGCCGCGTTCCGCAACGAACCCCCAAGGGAGAATCGTGATGAAGATCGGCATCGTCGGCGGCGGCATCGCGGGCAACACGGTGGCCCATCACCTGCACCGCGACCACCAGGTCACCCTGTTCGAGGCCAACGACTACCTCGGCGGCCATGCCCACACGCAACGGATCGAGGTGGAGGGACGCGAGCTGGCGGTGGATACCGGCTTCATGGTCTTCAACCACCGCACCTACCCGATGTTCTCCAGGCTGCTCGACGAGCTTGGCGTCCCTTCCCTGCCCACCGAGATGAGCTTCTCGGTGCGATGCGGAGCGAGCGGCCTGGAATACAACGGCAGCGATCTTGGCGGCCTGTTCAGCCAGCGGCGCAACCTCGCCCGGCCGGGCTTCTACCGCATGCTGCTGGACATCCTGCGCTTCAACCGGGAGGCCACCGAGGCCGCCGAACGACTGGACGACGATCTCTCCCTCGGCGCCTTCCTGTGCCGTGGCCGGTACTCGAAGCGCTTCGTCGATCACTACATCGTACCCATGGGTGCGGCGATCTGGTCCAGCGAACCCGGCGCCATGCTGGACTTCCCGGCCCGGTTCTTCCTCCGCTTCATGCGCAACCACGGCCTGCTCAGCATCAACGACCGGCCCACCTGGCGGGTGGTCGAAGGCGGCGCCAGCCGCTACCTGGCGGCGATGTCGGCGCCCTACCGCCAGCACATCCGCCTGGCCAGCCCGGTGACCTCGGTTCGCCGCGCCGCCAACCAGGTCCAGGTGACGCTGGCCGATGGCCGAAGCGAGCGGTTCGACCATGTCTTCCTGGCCTGTCACAGCAACCAGGCACTGGCCATGCTGGACGATGCCGACGACAGCGAGAAGCGGGTGCTCGGCGCCATACCCTACCAGCGCAACGTGGCGGTACTGCATACCGACCCGCGCATGCTGCCCAGGCGCCGACGGGCCTGGGCAAGCTGGAACTACCACCTGCCGGAAACACCAGGTGGCCAGGCCGGGGTCACCTATCACCTCGGCCGCCTGCAGCACCTGCCGGTGAACACCCCGGTGCTGGTCACACTCAACGACGTCGATCGCATCGACCCGAAGACCGTCCTTGCCACGATGTCGTACGATCACCCCCTGTTCACGGTGGAAGGGGTGCGCGCACAGCACTGCCAACAGGCCATCAACGGCGTGCGCAACACCTGGTTCTGCGGCGCCTACTGGCGCAACGGCTTCCACGAAGACGGCGTGGCCAGCGCACTGGCGGCGGTCAAGGGCTTCTCGGAGTACCACGGACATGCACAGCAGCATCTACGCAGGGCAGGTTAGTCACCGGCGGTTCGCGCCGCGGCAGCATGCCTTCGCCTACCGCCTGTTCATGCTCTACCTCGACCTGGACGAGCTCGACCAGGTGTTCCGCGGTCGCTGGCTGTGGTCCACCCGTCGGGCGGCCATTGCCTGCTTCCGTCGCCGCGACCACCTCGGCGACCCGGACCTGCCCCTCGGCGATGCCGTCCGCGACCTCGTCGAGCAGCGAACCGGCGCGCGGCCGACCGGCCCCATCCGTCTGCTGACCCACCTGCGCTACTTCGGCTACTGCTTCAACCCGGTGAGCTTCTACTACTGCTTCGACGAGGCCGGCAACCTGAAGACACTGGTTGCCGAGGTCAACAACACGCCGTGGCGCGAGCGTCACGTCTACGTGCTCGACGCCGCCGACGGCGAAGCCATCGAGTCCATGCGCCACCACGTGCACAAGCAATTCCACGTGTCTCCCTTCATGCCCATGGATATCGACTACGAGTGGAAGTTCAAGAAGCCCGGCAAGCGCCTGTCGGTGTACATGAAAAGCCTGCACCAGGGCCGCGCGGTGTTCGACTCGGTACTGGATCTCAAGCGGCGGCCGATTCGCGGCACCACCCTGGCCGGGGTGCTGGCGCGGCAGCCGGCGATGACCGCGCGGGTCATCGTCGCCATCTACTACCAGGCCCTGCGACTGGCCCTGAAACGCGTTCCCTTCCATGCACACCCGCGGTCCCGTGCCGCCTGACCGGTTACCCCAAGCGATGAAGAACCTGATCGCCGACGCGCCGTCGGCAACCCGCAAGTCGACCTTCACCTCCCTGGAACGATTCGCGCGCCGGATGCTGTTCACGCAGTTGTCCAGCCTGCGCGGCGGCAGCGTGACCGTGATCGACGGCAGTGGCCGAAGCCGGCTTGGCAGCAGCGACGGCGGTGTCCACGCCACCGTGCGGGTGCACGACCCGGCGTTCTACGCCGATGTCCTTGCCGGCGGCAGTGTCGGTGCCGGTGAATCCTACATGCGCGGCCACTGGGATACCGACGACCTGGTCGCCCTGGTGCGGCTGTTCGTGCAGAACATGGCTCTGCTCGACCGCATGGAAACCGGTCTCGCCCGCCTGTCGGCGCCGGCACGGCATGCCTTCCACTGGCTGCACCGCAATACCCGTCGCGGCGCGCGGCGCAACATCTCGGCGCACTACGATCTTGGCAACGACTTCTTCGCCCTCTTCCTCGATCGCGAGATGATGTATTCCAGCGCCTACTACGAACGCGCCGACAGCGACCTGGAAGCGGCGGCACGGGCCAAGCTCGATCTCGTCTGCCGCAAGCTCGCGCTGAGCAGCGAAGACCACCTGCTCGAAATCGGTACCGGCTGGGGCGGTCTCGCCATCCACGCCGCCCGCCACTACGGCTGTCGCGTGACCACCACCACGATCAGCAAGGAGCAGTTCGCGCTGGCGGAGAAGCGCATCGTCGATGCCGGGCTCAGCGACCGCATCACCCTGCGACTGGACGACTACCGCGATCTCGACGGCCAGTACGACAAGCTGGTGTCCATCGAGATGATCGAGGCCATCGGCCACCGCCAGCTGGGCACGTTCTTCGACACCGCCGCACGCCTGCTGAAGGACGATGGCATCATGCTGCTGCAGGCCATCACCATCGCCGACCAGCGCTATGCCAAGGCGCTCAACGCGGTGGATTTCATCCAGCGGCACATCTTTCCCGGCAGCTTCCTGCCCTCGGTGACGGCACTGGCCGACGCCGCCACCGCGGCCAGTGACCTTGGCATCGTCCACCTGCAGGACATCGGCGCGCACTATGCACGCACCCTGCACGACTGGCGCGCGCGCTTCCACGCCCGCGCCGGCCAGGTGCGCGGCCTGGGCTATCCCGAGACCTTCCTGCGCATGTGGGACTTCTACCTGGCCTACTGCGAGGGCGGCTTCCGCGAGCGCACCATCAGCGACGTGCAACTCCTGCTGGCGAAGCCAGGTTTCCGCCTGGCCGCGGACAGCAACATGGCCTGAGCGCCGCCCGCCGACGCGCGGTGGGTGCCGGACGGGTATACTCGGGGCACAACAGCAACGAGTTGAAGGGGGGAAGATCCGGACCCTGCCGGATCGCCGAATACACCATGCGTGCCGTGCTGGTCGTACTGTTCGTGCTCTGCGCCATGGCCTGCGGCCTGGCCGCGGGCACCTTCGTCGGTGGCCGCCTGGTGCCCGAGGGCAGCGGTCTCGCCGGCCCGATGATCGCGCTGGGCTACGGCGTGATCGGCGCCGTCATCGCCCTGGTCGTCGCGGTCCTGGCCGCCTGGCGCATCCAGGGTCGCGCCTTCCTCGTGCTGGCCCTGGCGGTGATCGGCTTCGGCCTCGGCATCGCCGTGCTGATCACCCTCGGCGTGCTGCGTGCCGGCGCAGAACGCGACCAGTACCTGGCCTCGCAACGGGCCGCGCTGCCGCCCTTCGACCTCGACATGACCCTGCTCGAGGACGACGCCACGGTGGGCAGCCTGCGCTATACCGGGGCGGACCGCGCCTGGCAGGCCAGCGCCGCCGACGGCAAGCGCTGCCAGGGCACCCTCTCCACCGACGGCGAGGACAAGCTGCACATGCTGGTGGCACTGCGCCAGGTGGAAGGCGTGCTGGTTCACGACAACCCCGAGTGCGACGGCACCGGCACCGCGCTGGCGCGGCTTTCGTTTTCCATCGTCGAGGCCACCGGGCCGGCGACGCGCGGGGAGCTCGTTGCCACGCGCCAGTGCCTGGGCGCACGACCGACCCTGGACAAGGCCCTGCGCGACCTCGAGGACGTCTATCGGCGGCTGCTCGACGACTGTTCCTAGCGTCCCCGCGTCGACTGCTCCTCGCCGGCGTCCGCTCCGGGCATGCGCCGGCGCACCTCGACCATCTTCTCGCGCAAGGCGGCCAGTTCACGCTCCTTCTCGTCGCACTGCTTCTGCAGCTTGGCCAGGTGCTTGCCCGGGTCTCGGTGCAGCAGCCGCTCGATGGCACTCAACGCCACCATGGCCTGGTAGACGCGCAGCAGCAGGCTGCGCAGCCGGTACACGCGCACCAGCTTGCCGGCCCGCGCCACGCGGAAGGCACGCACCACCTGGAAGCCGCGCAGGAAGGCGATCAACGGCAGCAGGATGATCAGCAGGTTGAGCCAGTTCTTCTTGGCATAGACGAGTTTTTCCTCTGCCACCGACAGCATCAGCACGTATTCCAGCGCGAAGGCGAACCAGATGAAGGCGGCACTGGCATCCAGGCTGATGCTCAGCCAGGGAATCTCGGCCACCTTCTCCTTGAGCAGGAACTCGATGCCGAGCAGCGGCAGGATCATCAGCGCGATCACCACCATGGGCACGGTGGCCAGTTGTTCCAGCCGTTCGAACAGGGCGCGGCCCTTGGCCTGCCAGCCGAGCCCGGGCAGCCACAGCGCTCGACTGTCGACGAAGGTGCTGTAGCCGATCCGGAACGGCGGCAGCAGGCTGACCAGGAAGAACCGCTTCAGGTTGCCCGGCAACCGCGGGCGCAGCACCAGGCCGATGGCCGCCTCGATGATGAAGGGCAGCCAGATGGCGGTCATCAGCTGCGCGGTGAAGCGCGAGTCGTGCTCGAGGATGCGGGTGGAGTTCCACCACTGCACCACCACCGCCAGCACGCCGAGGTAGACGATGGCCGCGCCGAACATCAGTGCCGCGTGCGCGGTCGCAGTCACTGGCGCGTCGACCGCACCGTGTGCGCGCGGAGGGTTCACCGTGGTCGGGGACAGGACACTAGCGGGGACGAATCAGCTCGAGCAGACGTGCCGAGCGATCCGCGGCCGGTTCGATGACCGCCAGGTTGGCGGTGGTGAACAGCTTGCCCTTGCGCGTGCGCTCGATGTCGTCACCGGCCAGTTCCACCAGGTAGTCCTCCAGCCCGGGGTTGTGGCCAACCAGCATCAGCGTATCGCAGTCGCCGTGCTCGGCGGTGATCTGCTTGAGCTGTTCAACACCTGCCAGGTAGAGACGCTCGTCGAAGCGCAGGCGGTCGAGGCGCCAGCCGGTCTGCAGGAACAGCCGTTCCACCGTCTGCCGCGCGCGCAGCGCCGGCGAGCTGACCACGCGGTCCGGTGGCGGGAACTTCTGCCGGGCAATGGCGCCCATGTCCGCCGCTGCGCGGCGGCCGCGCTTGTTCAGGGGCCGGTCGAAGTCGCTGTCGGCGCCGCTTTGCCAATCCGACTTGGCATGTCGCATGAGAAGGAGTCGATTCACGGATCTGGTCAAAAGGGCCGACTGTATCAAAAGCCATGTTACAGAACGCCCGTGGGGCGGACAAGTCGCGACCACGGGCGGCACGAATCCTCGATATAATGCCGGCCTCACTCATCGCGGAGAGCACGGACATGTCGGTACATTCCGACCAGCGCAAGGTATCGATCACCACGTTGATGAACATCAAGCGCGACGGCGGCAAGTTTTCCTGCCTCACCGCCTACGACTTCTGCAGTGCGCACAGCGTCAGCAGCGCAGGGGTGGAGGTCATCCTGGTGGGCGATTCCCTGGGCATGGTGGTGCAGGGACACGACAGCTCGCTGCCGGTGACCATCGAGGACATGGCCTACCACGTACGCTGCGCCCGCCGCGGCAACCGCGGCGCGCTGCTGATGGCCGACCTGCCCTTCATGAGCTACTACTCGGAGCAGAAGACACTGGAAAGCGCCGCCATCCTGATGCGCGACGGCGCCCAGGTGGTCAAGCTGGAAGGCGGTGCCTGGCTGGCGGAATCGACCCGGCTGCTCACCGAGCGCGGCATCCCGGTGTGCGCCCACATGGGCCTGACGCCGCAGTCGGTGAACCACCTCGGCGGCTACCGGGTACAGGGTCGCGATCCGAACAAGGCCCAGGAGATCGTCGACGAGGCGCGCATCCTGGAACAGGCCGGGGCCAGTCTGCTGCTGCTGGAATGCGTCCCGGTGGAACTCGGCCGGCGGGTGGCCGAAGCGCTCGCCATCCCGGTCATCGGCATCGGCGCCGGACCGCATACCGATGGCCAGATCATGGTCTGGCACGACCTGCTCGGCCTCTACCCCGGCAAGCCGGCCAAGTTCGTGAAGAACTACCTGGCCGAAACCGGCGGCAGCATCGAGGACGCCATCCGCGCCTTCGACCGCGACGTCAAGGCACTCGCCTTCCCGGGCCCGGAGCATGGCTACGAGTAGCGCGCCGCCGATCAACGCCAAACGGATCGCCCAACGATGATTGACCTGCATACCTGGTCGACGCCCAACGGCCGCAAGGTGTCCATCTGCCTGGCCGAGCTCGACCTGCCCTACCGGGTGTTCCCGGTGGACATCTCCCGCGACGAGCAGTTCGCGCCGGCCTTCCTCGCCATCAGCCCGAACAACAAGATTCCCGCCATCGTCGACCACGACAACGGCATGACGCTGATGGAATCCGGCGCCATCCTGCTGTACCTTGCCGAGAAGGCCGGGCGGCTGATTCCCGCCGAGGCCGGCGAGCGCTACCGCATGCTGGAATGGTTGATGTGGCAGATGGGCGGACTTGGGCCGATGCTCGGCCAGGCCCACCACTTCCTGAAGAACAACCCCGGCAAGAGCGACTATGCCGAGGCCCGCTACCATGCCGAGGCCGAACGTCTCTACGGCGTGCTCGACCGGCGCCTGGCCGAGCACGAGTACCTGGTGTCGGAGTTCAGCATTGCCGACATCGCCACCTGGCCCTGGGTATCGCGATTCGAATGGCACCAGGTGGACATGAACCGTTTTCCCAACGTGCGCCGCTGGTACCTGGCGCTGGCCGAACGGCCCGGCGTGCAGGCCGGCTACGACGTGCCCGAGCGCGGGCTGTCGATCCCGTTGCCCGCCGGCGACTGAAGACGGCGTTCAGGCCGCGCGGATCGCCTCGAGCACCTTGTAGGGGTGATCCTCGGCCTTGGGCACGCGCTTCCAGTGTCGTGCCACCTTGCCGGCCGGATCGATCCATACCGTGGAGCGGATCACGCCCACGGTCTTCTTGCCGTACATCATCTTCTCGCCGTAGGCGCCGTACTTCTCCATGACCTTGCGGTCGGGGTCGCTGAGCAGGGTGAAGGGCAATTTGTACTTGCCGATGAACCTGCCGTGGCTGTCGGCATCGTCCGGGGAGATGCCGAGCACCACCACGTCCAGGGCGTCGTACTCCGCCTCAAGGTCACGGAAGGAACAGGCTTCCTTGGTGCAGCCGGGGGTGTCGTCCTTCGGATAGAAGTACACCACCACGTGGCGACCGCGCAGGTCCTTCAGGGCAACCTTGTTGCCATCGGCATCCTTGAGGGTGAAAAGTGGTGCGCTCTTGCCTTCTTCGACAGCCATGAGACGAGTGTCCTCGGTTGGTTTGCGACGGACGCGGGACGGTGCAGGCCCCGCGCCGGGAATCAGTTCAATCCGTAGATCAGCATCTTCGACACCAGGTGCAGGGCGTCGTGGTAGGGCACCGTCTGGTTGGCACGGATGATCTGGCGACCCTCCTCGGAGGTGGCAAAGGCGACGAACTCGCGCACCATCGGCGAAGGCTTCGGCCCGGTCACCAGGAACAGCGGCCGGTACAGGCCGTAGTTGCCGTCTCGCACGTTCTCGAAGGTCGGGTCCATGCCGCCAAAGCCGATCGACTTGACCTCGCGCTTGCGCGCACTGCTGATGCCGGTGATGCCGATGGCCGACGGGTCGGTCTCCACCGCCTGCTCCAGCGGGCCGGAGGACTTGAAGGTGTAGTCGGTGACGAAGTCGCGCTCGGAGTCCTCGAACACGTACTGGCGGATGGCATAGCCGACACCGGAGATCTTGCCCTCGCGCACGAACAGCTTCAGCGGCAGATCGGGGCCGCCCACCTGGCTCCAGTTGGTCACCCGGCCTTCGTAGATGTCGCGGATCTGCTGCATGTCGAGCGAGTTCACCGGGTTGCTCGGATGCACGATGATGGCCAGCGCATCCCAGGCCACCGGGTACATGGTGACGTGCATCTCGGACGGATCGGTGTTCGGCAGGGTGATCCGGCACGATCCGCCGATGTCGATCTTCAGCTTGGCGGCATCGCGCACGCCGCGGGTGGCGCCGCCGCCCTCGAGGTTGAAGTTCACCCCGGAACGCTCGCTGAAACCGTCCGCCAGCTCCTGCATGAAGGACTTCTTGGTTATGCCGCAGCCGGCCCAGGTGATGGTGTTGTTGTCCTGGGCGGCGGCATGGGGCACCAGTACCAGCAGCGATGCCAGGATGCCGATGCCCGCGCGCGCCGCGCTGCGCAGGGTCTTGTTGCCGATCGTGTTCATCTTCGTGTTACCTCGGCCCCCCGGGACCGTTGCGTTCTTCCGCCGCCTGCCGACAAACACATCACCCCGTGCGGGCGGGCCGTTGGCGCGTGACCGACGCGCCGTGCGACGTCGATTCCCGTCAGACCGGAAATTCTAATGCATTGTGCACGCCGATGATCAACGACGGCACCGCGGGGGTCAATCCGTCCCCGCGAAGCGGCGCATCCAGCGGGCGGTGGCCACCGCCTCCGGGCCGCCGGCGGACAGCGCCTCGACCACCCCGGCCCGGTCGGCGGCGGCGCGGTTCTGGCTGAGCTTGAGCTTGGTCTGCCACTGGTCGACGTACAGCCGGAAGCCGACGATGGCGTCGAGCATGGCCTCGGCGTAGTCCGGCACCCAGGGGTCGTCGCGACCGCGCTCGAAGTGGTCCGACAGGCCCTCCACCAGGTCCGCCAGCGCCGCCCGGGGCACCACCTCGAGACGGCCGCTGGCCTGCACGGCGGCGTAGTTCCAGGTCGGCACCAGCGCCGGCGTGGCATACCAGGTGGGCGACACGTAGGCATGCGGACCAAGGAACACCGCGGTGGCCAGGGCACCCTCCTCGATGCAGGTGGAGACCGGGTTGGCGCGGGCCACGTGGCCGAGCAGACAGTCGTCGTGCCCGGGACAGGGAACCAGGGGCAGGTGTGCGATCTGCGGCGGCAGGGTATGGGTCACCAGGTTGGCGAAGGGATAGTCGCGGACCAGCTCGGCGGTGGCGGCCGCTTCGCTGCTGCGAAAGGGTTCGGGGTTGTACATGGCAGTGGCACGCAGCGATCGGGAGACGGAATGTGGCAATGGTATCATCGCCGCCATCTCCCCCACACCCGCCGGCCGAGCCCGAATGGAACCTGCTCCTCCCCCACGCGGGACCCCTTCCCCACGCACCGAAGCGGCCGGCGACGATGGTCGCGCCACCCTCGGCGGCGTCGCGGCGCTGGTGCTCGGCGGCTGCGTTCTCGCCGTGTTCATTGCCGCGCTGTCGTGGTACCACAGCGCCAGCATCGAGCGGGCGCTGCGCGACCGGGTGGTGGCCCACCTGGCCGGGCACGGCTTCGACGACGTCTCGCTGCGGATCGACGGTCGCGTGGTGATGTTCACCGGCGAGGTCGAGGCGCGGGTCGACCGCGCCCGGATGCTCACCCTGGCCGCCGAGGTGGATGGCGTCGAACGGGTTCTCGACCAGCGCGTGGTCACCAACTACGAGGTCGGGCGGCACTTCGAGCTGCACAGCTATGCGGGCATCACCACGGTGGCCGGGGAACTGCCCCACGTGGACGACGTGGCCGCGGTCTTCGCCGCCATTCGCGACCACTTCGGCGTCGACCCCCTCGGCGCCGACCTCAAGGTCAATGCGCCGGTGCGGCGTCCGCCCTGGCTGGACCGGCTCACCGCGCTGCTTGACGCCACCGGCGAAGTGTCGCCGTTGCAGATCGAGTACGCCGACGACACCATGACCGTCGCCGGCGAGGTGGCAGACCGCGAGGTTCGCGAGCGGGTGACCCGGCAGTTGAACGCCCTGCTCGGCGACGACACCGCGCTGCGGGTACACCTGCGCCTGCCCTCCCAGGTGCGCCAGCCCGAGCTGCGCATCGAGTACAAGAACGGCCGGGTCAGCGTCAGCGGCACGGTGCCCGAGGACGAATTCGCCGACGAGCTGGCAGAATCACTGCGCCTGGCCTTCGGCGTCGAGGAGATCGACAACGACCTTCGCGCCGACCCGGACGTGCAGCACGCCAGCTACCTGCAAAGCGTGCTGCGCATCGTCTTCCCGCTGGCCATGACACGCTGGGTGGATCTCACCATCGGCCCGGACGAGGTCCGTGCCAACGGCCGCGTCGGCAGCGACGACGAGCTCGCCATCCTCGCCGAGCAGCTGCGCGACAACTTCAGCTATACCGGCCGGGTGGTCAACCTGATTCGCAGGCAGGCCGACGGGCGCTGACACCGCCGCACCCGCTGCGCGTCGAAATCGCTGGAACGATGCTGTTAGAATAGTCCGTTACCGGCTCACCCGTGCGCCAGCAGGCCTTTTCGCGCACCGTCGCACGTCGGCCGGGTCAATCGGGCGGGCGGACACCGTCAGGGAACGTGTCGGATTGGCGAGACGGGACAGCCACCTGGTGCGCGTCGACAACCCGGAACATCGCTCGAGTTCATGAGTTCGCTGCTTACCGAGATCCTCATCAGCCTGGTCGTGATCGCCATCATCGGCGGCATCATCGGCTATCTCGTGCGTGGCGCGCAGCTCAACCACCGCGAAGTCGACATGGACCAGGACCTCAAGGACAGCCGCGGAGCGCTGGAAGAGGCCCAGTCGAAGATTGCCCGCCTTGAGGCATCGATGAAGCAGCTCAACGGCCTGCGCAAGACCGAGCGCGAGAAGCTCGAGCAGCGGGTACGCGAGCTCGAGCCGCTGTTCGACATCGTGGAGAAACGCGATGCGCGCATCCGCGAACTCACCGAGGAGCTGAACACCGCCCAGTCCGAGCGCCAGGCCGAGCTCGACCAGCTGCAGTTCGACATGAACACCCGTGCCCTGCTCGACGACGACGAATCCGAGGTCGGCCGTCTGCAGAACGAGCTGCGCCTGGCCAACCGCCAGCGAGAGAGCGCGATCAGCCGCTACCAGGCCCAGGTGCGCCAGATCGAGGACCTGGAGAACGCGCTGCACGAGCGCGAACGGCTGGCCGAGGAGCTCACCGCCCGCGCCGAGAGCAGCGAGTCGGCGCGCAGCCGGGAACACGAGGAACTGGCGGCGGAACTGGCCACCGCGAAGCAGGCGGCCAGCGACCACGAGGAAGAGATGGCGCTGCTGCAGAACCGCAAGCAGTACGAGCTGTCGCTGTTGACCAGCCGCGCCGAACAGGCCGAACGCCAGCTCGAGTCCCTGCGCGAGGCCGTCGATGCCGCCGAGGCGCGGCAGCGCGAGCTCGACGCCGAAGTGTCCGACCTGCGCGACACCCTCGCCGCCCGCGACGCCACCATCGCCGAGCTGGAGCGCGCCGGCCAGGCCCCGGCCGCGGTGGCCATGCACGCGGTGCCGTCGCCGGCCGCTGACGGCCATGGCCTGCAGTCCCTCAAGGGCATCGGCCGCGCCACCGAGGACAAGCTCAACAGCCTGGGCATCCGCGACCTGGTGCAGATCGCCGAACTCACCAGCGACGACATCCAGCGCATCTGCCAGTCCATGCCGAGCTTCGAAACCCAGCTCAAGCGCTACGACTGGATCAACAATGCCCGCCGCCTCACCGGCGAGGGCAGCCGCCAGTCCGGCTAGCGAGTCGCCCCGCTAGGCGGATTCGCGCGCGGCGCGCTTGCGCTCGTGCTCCTTCAGGAACCGCTTGCGCACGCGGATGCTGGCCGGGGTGATCTCCACCAGTTCGTCGTCCTCGATGAATTCCAGCGCCTGCTCCAGGGTCAGCACCAGCGGCGGCGTCAGCAGCACGTTGGCGTCCTTGCCCGAGGCGCGGATGTTGGTCAGCTGCTTGGCCTTCAGCGGGTTGACCACCAGGTCGTTGTCGCGGCTGTGCATGCCCACCACCTGGCCCTCGTAGACTTCCTCCCCGGCGCCCACCAGCATGCGGCCGCGCTCCTGCAGGTTGAACAGCGCATAGGGCAGTGCCTTGCCGGTGCCGTTGGCGATCATCGCGCCGTTGCCACGCTGCTCGATGACCGCGCTGGACAGCGGCGCGTAGCGGTCGAAGACGTGGTACATCAGCCCGCTGCCGGAGGTCAGGGTGAGGAAGCGGGTGCGAAAGCCGATCAGGCCGCGCGACGGGCACTTGAAGGACAGCCGCACCCGGCCACGGCCATCGGGCTGCATGTCCTCGAGGGTGGCGCCGCGGGCGCCGAGCGCTTCCATCACCGCGCCCTGGTGGGTGGATTCGACGTCCACGGTGAGGTCCTCCCACGGCTCGCAGGTCTCGCCGTCGATCTCGCGGCGGATGACCTGGGGCCGCGACACGGCGATCTCGTACCCCTCCCGTCGCATGGTTTCCAGCAGCACCGACAGGTGCAGCTCGCCACGGCCGGAGACGCCGAAGCGGTCCGGATCGTCGGTGGGGGTCACGCGCAGGGCGACGTTGGAGATCAGCTCGCGATCCAGGCGGTCGAGGATCTGCCGCGAAGTCAGGTACTTGCCCTCGCGGCCGGCGAAGGGCGAGTCGTTGACCTGGAAGGTCATGTTGACGGTGGGCTCGTCCACGGTGAGCGGCGGCAAGGCCTCCACCCGGGTCGGCGCGCACAGGGTGTCGGAGATCAGCGGCCGCTCGATGCCGGTCACGGCGATGATGTCGCCGGCGCCGGCCTCGGGCACCTCCTGGCGGGACAGCCCTTGGGGCTGCAGGATCTGCAGCACGCGGCCATTGCGCTTCGCGCCGGCCCGGTCGACGATGGTCACCGGGGTATTGGTCCGCACGCTGCCGCGGGCGATGCGGCCGATGGCGATGGCACCGACGAAGCTGTTGTAGTCCAGCGTCGACACCTGCATCTGGAACGGGCCGTCGGCATCCACCGGCGGCGGCGGTGCATGCTCGACGATGGCCTGGAACAGCGCCGACATGTCGCCGCCGGTGACGTCGTCGGTGGTGCCCGCGTAGCCGTGCACGGCGGAGGCATAGATCACCGGGAAGTCGAGCTGCTCGTCGCTGGCGCCGAGCCGGTCGAACAGGTCGAAGGTCTGGTCCAGCACCCAGGACGGCCGCGCACCTTCGCGGTCGATCTTGTTGATGACCAGGATCGGACGCAGGTTGTGGGCGAAGGCCTTCTGGGTGACGAAGCGGGTCTGCGGCATCGGCCCGTCCACCGCGTCGACCAGCAGCAGCACCGAGTCCACCATCGACAGCACCCGCTCGACCTCGCCGCCGAAATCGGCGTGACCGGGGGTATCGACGATGTTGATGCGGTAGCCGTTCCACGACAGCGAGGTGTTCTTCGACAGGATGGTGATGCCGCGCTCGCGCTCCAGGTCGTTGGCGTCCATGACCCGGTTCACCGGGCCGAAGCGGTCGCCGAGGGTGCCGCTTTGCTGCAGCAGGCGATCCACCAGCGTGGTCTTGCCATGATCGACGTGGGCGATGATGGCAACGTTGCGAATACGGTCAATGCCCCGGACGGGGCGTTCGGCAGTGGCAGGCATGTTCATGGATTCGTTCGCGCCGACAGGCGCGCAGGGTGATCGGTACGGGAAAGAGGTTCGCCGCGGGCGGCGGGCGGTCGAGCCGGCTAGCGCGGCCGCGGGTCGGCGCTGCGCCGCAGGCGGCAGCGGGCGCGATCGAAGGCGCGGAAGAAGGGACGGTGTGCGGCGGCGTGGTGCATGGTCAGAAATGGAACAGCGTGCCGACGCCGCTGTCGGTCAACAGCTCGAGCAGGATGGCATGCTCGATGCGGCCGTCGATGATCACCGCGGTCTTCACCCCGGCGCGCACCGCGTCGAGGGCACATTCCACCTTCGGCAACATGCCGCCGTGGATCACGCCGTCCGCGATCAGGCCCTCGGTCTGGCTGGTGGACAGGCCGGTGAGCAGGTTGCCCGCGGCATCCAGCACGCCCTTCGTGTTGGTCAGCAGGATGAGCTTCTCCGCACCCAGCGTCGAAGCCAGCTTGCCGGCCACGGTGTCGGCGTTGATGTTGTAGGCCTGGCCGTCGGGACCCACGCCGATGGGAGCGATGACCGGAATGAAACTGACCTCGTCCAGCGAGTGGACCAGCGCCGGGTCGATGCTGTCGATCTCGCCGACATGACCGTAGTCGGCCTCGCCACGGCGCAGCTTGCGGGCGCGGATGAGGCTGCCGTCCTTGCCGGTCAGGCCCACCGCCTTGCCGCCCTGGGCATTGATGCTGGCGACGATCTCCTTGTTGACCAGGCCGCCGAGCACCATTTCCACCACGTCCATGGTCTCGCGGTCGGTGACCCGCAGCCCGTCGATGAACTCGCTCTTCTTGCCGATGCGCGAGAGCAGCGTGCTGATCTGCGGACCGCCGCCGTGCACCACCACCGGGTTCATGCCGACCAGCTTCATCAGCACGATGTCGCGGGCGAAGTTCCGCTTCAGGTCCTCGTCGACCATGGCGTTGCCGCCGAACTTGATGACGATGGTCCTGCCGTGAAACTTCTGGATGTACGGCAGTGCCTCGGCGAGAACGCCGGCGATTTCATGCGGTGTGGACGCAGGATCGATCATGACGAGACCCGGGTGGGGCCGTGCGGGGGGAAACGGGCGCGAAGTATACCTGTCCTCGCCCCGGGATGGCAGTCGCGCGCGGCGCCGGAAGACGAAAAAGGGCCGCCTCGCGGCGGCCCTTTTCCCGATCGGCGGGCGGGTCGGTCAGGCGACCTTGACGTCGATCTTCTTCGGCTTGACCTCTTCGCTCTTCGGCAGGGTCAGGGTCAGGATGCCGTCGCTGTAGTCCGCCGACACCGCCGACTCGTCGACGTCGCCGCCAAGCCGCATGGAGCGCACGTACTTGCCGTAGCGGCGTTCCTGGCGGATCACCCGGCTGCCCTCGGTCTCGTCGCGCTGGTAGCGGGACTCGGCGTTGATGGTCAACACGCCGTCGTTGATGGTGACGTCCAGGTCTTCCTTCTTGATGCCCGGCAGCTCGGCGCGGACCACGTAGGCGCCGTCGGTCTCGGTCACGTCGATGGCCGGGGCCACCGAGCGCTCCCCCTCGTGCTGGCGGGCCAGCGGCGAACGGAACACCTGGTTGACGAACTCGTCGAAGTCTCCGAAAAGCTCCCAGCCAAAGCGGCGGTCGGGATGTTTCACGATCTGGTTCATGGTAAACCTCCGTACAGGTA
>CAYGJZ010000023.1:33790-51471 GCA_964350265.1 uncultured Gammaproteobacteria bacterium
CGGCGGGGCCGCACCCGGCCGCCGGCCGCATGCTATATTGCCGCCACCTTGCAGCCACCCGACCCGGTCATCATGCGCGAAAAGGAAACCGCCCACGGGGCACAGGAAGCCCGCACCACCCCCGCCGACGCCGGCGCCGGGCCGAGCAGCGTCACCGGCCTGCTCGGCCGAAGACGCTTCGCACCGTTCTTCTGCACCCAGTTTCTCGGCGCCTTCAACGACAACGTGTTCAAGAACGCGCTGATCATCCTGGTGACCTTCAGCGCCGTCGACATGGCCGACAGCCATGCCCTGGTCAACCTCGCCGCGGCCCTGTTCATCGCCCCGTTCTTCCTCTTCTCCGCCCTCGCCGGCCAGCTTGCCGATCGCCAGGACAAGGCCGCCTACATGCGCCGGATCAAGCTCGCCGAGATCGCCATCATGGCCCTCGGCGCGGCCGCCTTCGCGCTCGGCTCGGTACCGCTGCTGCTGGCGGTGCTGTTCCTCACCGGCGCCCAGAGCACCTTCTTCGGCCCGGCCAAGTACGCCATCCTGCCCCAGCACCTGGACACCGCCGAGCTGACCGCGGGCAATGCCTTGGTGGAGTCGGGCACCTTCCTGGCCATCCTGCTCGGCACCATCGCCGGCGGCATCCTGGTCAGCCTCGATGGCGGCGAGGTGCTGGTGGCACTCACCGTGGTGGTGATCGCGGTGGCCGGCTACCTCGCCAGCCGCGCCATTCCGCCGGCGCCACCGGCGCAGGTGGTCGAACCGCTGCGCTACAACCTGGCCCGCGAGACCGTCGCCCTGCTGCGCCACCTCGGACGCGACCGCACCGTCTTCCTGTGCGTGCTCGGCATCTCCTGGTTCTGGTTCCTCGGCACCGTCTACCTGACCCAGTTCCCCGGCTACACGCGCCTGGTGCTCGGCGGCGATGCCACCGTGGCGACCTTCCTGCTGGCGCTGTTCTCGGTCGGCATCGGCCTTGGCTCCTTCCTCTGCGAACGGCTTTCCCGTGGCCGCATCGAGGCCGGCCTGGTGCCACTCGGCGCCATCGGCATGACCGTGTTCGGCCTGCACCTTGGCTTCTACGACGGCGTCGCCACGACGACGCCGGTGCATGCCCTGGACTTCGTCGCCGAACCGGGCAACTGGCGGGTGATCGCCGACCTGGTCCTGATCAGCCTGTGCGGCGGGCTGTACATCGTGCCGCTGTACACCCTGGTGCAGCACCTCAGCGAACCGGCCCACCGTGCCCGCGTCATCGCCGCCAACAACGTGTTGAACGCCGCCTTCATGGTGGCGGCCTCGCTGCTGGCCATCGCCGTGCTCGGCGCCGGCGCCACCATCGGCGAACTGTTCCTGCTGCTGGCGGTACTGAATGCGCTGGTCGCCGCCTACATCTTCACCCGCGCGCCGGAGTTCGTCTTCCGCATGCTCGGCTACCTGCTGGTGCACAGCCTGTACCGCATCAAGAAGCAGGACCTGTCGCACATTCCCAGGCAAGGCCCGGCACTGCTGGTGTGCAACCACGTCAGCTTCGCCGATGCCGTCATCGTGCACGCGCTGTGCCCGCGGCGCAGCCGTTTCGTGATGGACGCCGACATCTACCGCCTGCCGGTGCTCAACTGGCTGTTCCGCGCGGTCGGCGCCATCCCGGTGACCGACCCGCGCATCGATCGGCAGATGGTGCGCGACAGCTATGACCGCATCGCCGAGGCGCTGGCCAACGGCGAGCTGGTGTGCATCTTCCCCGAGGGCGGCATTACCCGCGACGGCGAGATCGGCCGCTTCAAGAACGGTGTCGAGAAGATCATCCGTCGTAACCCCGTCCCGGTGGTGCCGGTGGCGCTGCGCGGACTGTGGGGCAGCTTCTTCAGCTATGCCGGCGGGCGCGCCATGCGCTCGTGGCCACGCAGGCTGTTTGCCCGCATCACCATCCTCGCCGATGCGCCGGTGCCCGCCGAAGCGGTGAGCGCGGCGCTGCTGCGCGAGCGGGTGGCCGCCCTGCGCGGCGACGAGCGCTGAACCGGCAACCGGTCCACCCACCACGGAGCAAGACATGAAACTCGAAGGCTCGTGTCACTGCGGCGCGGTGCGCTTCTCCCTGCACAGCCGCCATCCGGTTCCCTTCAACCGCTGCTACTGCAGCATCTGCCGCAAGACCGCCGGCGGCGGCGGCTATGCCATCAACCTCGGCGGCGACGCCGCCAGCCTGGTGGTGGACGGCGAAGAACACGTCACCGTCTACCATGCGCGCAGGCAAGATGCCGACGGTCGACCTGTCGACAGCCCGGCCGCGCGGCACTTCTGCCGTCACTGCGGCAGCGCCCTATGGGTCCACGACCCGCGCTGGCCGGCGCTGATCCACCCCTTCGCCTCGGCCATCGACTCGCCGCTGCCGACGGCACCGGAGCACACCCACCTGATGCTCGCCCACAAGGCCGCCTGGGTGCCGCTGCAACCTGGCCCCAGCGACCGGCTGTTCGACGGCTACCCGGAAGAATCCATCGCCGACTGGCACCAGCGCCTCGACCTCGCCGACGATCAGTAGGGTTCCAGCGTCCCGGTCACCGGGTCGATGCGCCCGGCCTGGTCGGGACCGATGGCGCAGGCGGTGAGGGTGGCGACGCCGCCGAACTCGGTGCGGCCGCTGTCACGGATCAGGTGGGAGACGAGACCGGCGTCGGATGCCCGTTGGTGACAGTCCAGCAGTTCCTCTTCCGAGTGCACCCGCAGGCAGACCTTGGCGGCGCCGTGGGCCAGCCAGTGTCGTTCCACCTCGCTCAGCGCGGGCGCGTCGTCGCCGGCGTCGGCCAGGCGGCGGAGGAGGAAGGCCATCGCCGCGTGCGCGCCCTGGGCGACTTCCTTGCCACGCCGCATGCGCAGGTCCTTGCGCACCAGGATGACCTGCTTGACCCGGCCGCTGCCGTCAGCCGGCATGGTCGGCCTGCCAGTCGAGGATGACCTTGCCCGAGTGGCCCGAGCGCATCACGTCGAAGCCGTGCTGGAAGTCGTCCACCGCCATGCGGTGGGTGATGATCGGCGACAGGTCCAGGCCCGACTGGATCAGTGCCGCCATCTTGTACCAGGTCTCGAACATCTCGCGGCCGTAGATGCCCTTGATGGTCAATCCCTTGAAGATGACCTGGTTCCAGTCGATCTCCATGTGTGATGGCGGTATGCCGAGCAAGGCGATGCGGCCGCCGTGGTTGACGCTGGCCAGCATGGTGTCGAAGGCGCTGGGCACGCCGGACATCTCCAGGCAGACGTCGAAGCCCTCGGTCATGCCCAGTTCCGCCATGACCCGGCGAAGATCGTCGCGCGAGACGTTGACGGTACGGCTGGCGCCCATCTTCGCCGCCAGCGACAGCCGGTAGTCGTTGACGTCGGTGATCACCACGTGGCGGGCGCCGGCGTGCCGGGCCACCGCGCAGGCCATGATGCCGATCGGGCCGGCGCCGGTGACCAGCACGTCCTCGCCGACCAGGTCGAAGGCCAGCGCGGTGTGCACGGCATTGCCGAAGGGGTCGAAGATGGCGGCAATGTCGTCGCTGATGCCGTCGGGCAGGCGGAAGGCGTTGAAGGCCGGGATCACCAGGTACTCGGCGAAGGCGCCGGCTCGGTTGACGCCGACACCGTAGCTGTTGCGGCACAGGTGGCGGCGGCCGGCACGACAGTTCCGGCAGTGCCCGCAGGTGATGTGGCCCTCGCCGGAGACCCGGTCGCCCACCGAGAAGCCGCGCACTTCCTCGCCCATCTCCACCACCTCGCCGACGTACTCGTGGCCCACCACCATGGGTACCTGGATGGTGCCCCGCGCCCATTCGTCCCAGTTGTAGATGTGCACGTCGGTGCCGCAGATGGCGGTCTTGTGGATGCGGATCTTCAGGTCGTTGTGACCGAGCTCGGGCTCGGCGACGTCGGTCATCCAGATCCCCTCGGCGGCCTGGAGCTTGGCGAGGGCCTTCATCGCCGCCCACCGAGGATGCGAAGGCGCGCACCGACCCGGGTGAAGGCATCGATGGCGAAGTCGACCTGCTCGTCGTCGTGGGCCGCGCTCATCTGGGTGCGTATCCGTGCCTGGCCGCGGGGTACCACCGGGAAGGAGAAGCCGACGACGTAGATGCCCTCGTCGAGCAGGGCATCGGCGAAGGCGGCGGCGCGGGCGGCATCGCCGATCATCACCGGGATGATGGGATGGTCGGCCCCGGCCAGGGTGAAACCGGCCGCGGCCAGGCCGTCGCGGAAGCGGCGGGTATTGCGCATCAGCCGCTGGCGCAGGGCATCGCCCTCGGCCAGCAAATCGAGCACGCGCAGGCTGGCGCCGACGATGCCCGGCGCCAGCGAGTTGGAGAACAGGTAGGGCCGGGAGCGCTGGCGCAGGGTGTCGACCACCGCGGCGCTGGCCGCGGTGTAGCCGCCGGAGGCACCACCCATGGCCTTGCCCAGGGTGCCGGTGAGGATGTCCACGCGCTCCATCACCCGGTGGTACTCGTGGCTGCCACGACCCTGCTCGCCGAGGAAGCCCACGGCATGGGAGTCATCCACCATGACCAGCGCATCGTGTTGTTCGGCCAGGTCGCAGATGCCCGGCAGGTCGGCGACGATGCCGTCCATGGAGAACACCCCGTCGGTGGCCACCAGCCGGAAGCGGGCATCGGCGGCCTCGCGCAGCTTCGCCTCGAGATCGGCCATGTCGTTGTTGGCATAGCGGTAGCGACGCGCCTTGCAAAGCCGAACACCATCGATGATGGAGGCATGGTTCAGGGCGTCGGAAATGATCGCGTCCTCCTCGCCGAGCAGGGTTTCGAACAACCCGGCATTGGCATCGAAGCACGAGGAATAGAGGATGGCGTCCTGCATGCCGAGAAAGTCGGCCAGGCGGCGTTCGAGCTGCTTGTGGCGGTCCTGGGTGCCGCAGATGAAGCGCACCGAGGCCATGCCGAAGCCGTGCTCGGCCATGGCGGCGCAGGCGGCTTCCACCAGCGCCGGGTGGTTGGCGAGCCCGAGGTAGTTGTTGGCGCAGAAGTTCAGCACCGCGCCGGCGCCCTCGGTCTCGATGCGCCCCTGCTGGGCCGAGGTGATGACACGCTCGTGCTTGTACAGGCCCTCGTCGCGGAGCTGCTCCAGTTGACCGGCCAGGTGGCGATCGAATGTGACGGTCATGCTTGCCGGGTTCCCATGCTGCTTGTTGTGCGGGTCATTTCGCATCGCCGCCGGCGATGCTGTCAAGTCCGGCCGGCTTCGCCGAGGGCGTTGGCGAAGTCGGCCATGCGCCGGCAACCCTCGGCCAGGTCCGCCTCGCCGCTGGCGAAGGAGATGCGCACGTAGCCACGGCCGCCATCGCCGAAGGCCGCCGCGTCGAGCACCGACACGCCGTGCTCGTGGTAGAGGCGGCGGGCGAACGCGTCGCTGCCAATGCCGCAGGCGGAGACGTCGACCAGCATGAACATGCCCGCGTCGGGGATCATGCAGCGCAGCGTCGACACCGCGCCCAGCGCCTGCGCCACCAGCGTGCGGCGGTTTCGGTAGGCGGCACGCATCGCCGCCACCTGGTCGTCGCAATCCTGCAGGGCCGCCAGCGCCGCCGCCTGCACGAAGCCGGGCATGCCGTAGAGCATGGCCAGCAGCAGGTTCTCCAGGTGCGCGGCCATGTCGCTCGGCACCACCATCCAGCCGAGACGCCAGCCGGTCATGGCATGGGACTTCGACAGGCTGGACACGGTGACCAGCCGCCCGTCCAGTGCACCGAGCGAGGCGAAGGGGTGGAAGGCACCGTCGTAGACCTGCTCGGCATAGACCTCGTCGGCGACCACCACGACGTCGTGACGCACGGCCAGCTCGGCCACCGCCTGCATCGCGGCCGTGTCGAGCACGGTGCCGGTGGGATTGTTCGGATTGGCGAGGAAGATGGCGCGGGTGCGATCGCTGAAGGCATCGGCGAGCCGGTCGGGATCCAGGCCGAAGCGGCGCCGCGGGTCCAGCGGCACGCGCACCACGCGGGCACCGCTGGCACCGAGGGTGGCCTCGTAGGTGGTGTAGACGGGATCGGTGGTGATGACCTCGTCGCCGGGGTTGCCAAGGCACATCGAGGCGCAGAACAACCCGGCCTGGGCACCGGGCACCACCACCACGTTGTCGGCGTCGACCCGCTGGCCGCTGGCGCGCCGGTGGCGCTCGGCAATGACCTCGCGCAGCGGCTGGATGCCGCGCATCGGCGTGTAGTGGGTGTCGCCGCGCGCCAGTGCCGCGCGGGCCTCGTCGACCACCGCCGCGGGGGTATCGAACTCCGGATCGCCGACGCTGAGCACCACCACGTCCTCGCCACGCTCGCGGGCGGCCATCGCCAGCGAGTGGATCTGCCAGGCATCGGCGCCGCGACCGCCGAGGCGATGAACAAAGTCGGAGTAACGTTGGGGCATGGCGGCAAGTCCGGCTGCGGCGACACGGCGCACGGGGAAGCGGACGGCGATCTTACCGCAGCCCGCGCCGCGCGCGCCGCTCAGCGCGCCGGGCGGGTACGCACGCGGATCTCGCTTTCCAGCGTTCGATGCACCGGGCAGCGATCGGCGATCTCCATCAGGCGCGACCGCTCGGCGTCGGACAGGTCGCCGACCAGCTCGATTTCGCGATGGAGTTCGCTGATCATGCCGTCGTCGCTCTCGCAGTCGGCGCAGTCGCGCGCATGCACACGCTGGTGCGACAGGCGCACGCGCACCCGCTCGAGGGCAAGCTGCTTGCGCCGGGCATACAGGCGCAGGGTCATCGCCGTGCAGGCACCGAGGGCGGCAAGCAGGTAGTCGTAGGGCGCCGGGCCAAGATCCTTGCCGCCGACGTCGACCGGTTCGTCGGCAAGCTGCAGGTGACGTCCGGCACGCACCGTGTTGGTGAACAGGCCCTCGCCGGTTTCCGCCACCTCGACCACGCCGTCCGGCAACTCGTCCGCCGGCCCGGTGCTCCCCGGCGGCAGGTAGCGGGCCGCCCAGGCGGCGATGACATCGGCCGCGTACTCGGCGTCCTCGCGGCGCCGCAGCAGGTGGTCGGCATCGTCCAGCGAGACGAAGCTCTTCGGGTGGCGGGCCGCCTCGTACAACTGGCGGGCATTGTCCACGTCGACCACCGTGTCCAGCGGCGCGTGGAGCAGCAGCAGGGCACGGCCAAGGCCGGCCACCGTGTCGCGCAGCGGGTGCGTGGCGAGGTCGTCGAGAAACTGCTTCTTGATGGTGAACGGTCGCCCGCCGAGCTGCAGTTCCACCGCGCCGTCGCGGCGGATCTCGTCCAGCCGGGCGCCGAACTGCTTCTCCACGTGGGCCGGTTCGGCCGGGGCGCCGATGGTGGCCACCGCGCGCACCTGCGGCAACCGCGCCGCCGCCGCCAGCACGGCGGCGCCGCCGAGACTGTGGCCGACCAGCAGCGACGGCGCCTGGACATGCGCCTCGAGCCAGGCCGCGGCCGCCACCAGGTCGTCGACGTTGGAACTGAAGTTGGTGTTGGCGAAGTCGCCCTCGCTGGAGCCAAGACCGGTGAAGTCGAAGCGCAGCACGACGTAGCCACGGCGGGTGAGGGCGGCGGCGATCCGGCTGGCGGCGACCACGTCCTTGCCGCAGGTGAAGCAGTGGGCGAACACCGCGCAGGCCCGTGCACGGCCCGGCGGGCGCTCCAGCCGTGCCGCCAGCGCATCGCCGGCATGACCCGGAAAGCGAACCTTCTCCACCGTCATGATGTCCTGCCCGGCCTGCGCCTAGTCGACAACGTCGTCGCCGCGGTCGAAGGACAGGGCGGCGGAATTGATGCAGTAGCGCAGCCCGGTCGGCTTCGGCCCGTCGGGAAAGACATGACCAAGATGGGCGTCGCAGTGCGCGCAGAGCACTTCCTCGCGACGCATGCCGTGGCTCTCGTCGAGCCGCGTGACCACGCGGTCCTCGGCCAGCGGCAACCAGAAACTCGGCCAGCCGGAACCGGAGTCGAACTTCTCGGCGGAGCGGAACAGGACCGTGCCGCAGACCACGCAGGCATAGTTGCCATCGTCCTTGCAATCCACGTAGCGACCGGAGAACGGCGCCTCGGTGCCGCCCTGCTGGGTTACCCGGTACTGCTCGGGGGTCAGTTCCGCCAGTCGTGCCCGGCGCTGGTCTTTGGAAAGCTTCTCGGTCATGGTCTTGCTCCGTTCCTGGGTGCGGCGGCGGCCTCGTGGCGACGCCACTGCTGGTATCATGCGCATCGCCGGCGGAAGTACTGGCCGGCGGCTCCATCGTAGACCATCTCGCCCACCGAATGTTCCTGAACCCGCCGACCTTCGACCGCGCCCACCACCGGCCACCGGCGGCCGGCCTGGCGACCCCACCCGGGGCAGGCCGGTGAAGCCCCATCGCGACGCCCGCCGACCGGACGCCGACTTCGACCTGTCCGACTTCGACCACCGCGGGCACCGACGCACGCCGCGCCTGTTGCTGGTGGTGCTGGCCTTCCTCTGCCGCTATCCGGTGATCCTCGCCCTGGAGGCCTTCAGTTCCTTCATGCTCGGCCGGCGCGGCATGCGCTTCGACGCCCTTGCGCTGCCACCGCTGGAGGCCCTGGCGGCGGGTCTGCCGGCGGTGGTCCTGCTGGCACTGGTGTTGCTCGGCGAGAAGGCGCGGGCGGCCGCCTGGCGCGCCGTGCTGGGTCACGGCCGCGCCATCGCCATCGCCACCTGCCTGGCGCAGTGGCTGGTGCTGGCACGCATCTTCCTGGCCGGCGACGCCTCGCCGAACCTGCTGGTGATCGAGACCGTGCTGGTGGGCTACGCGCTGGTCTACCTGGTGCGCTCACCGAAGGCGGCGCGCTACTTCCGCCTGCGTGGCCGCGCCCACGCGAAGGAAGCCTGACCACCGCGGCCGGGCCCGGCTCAGTGCAGCTTGATGCGCGGATGCACCGCGCGACGAAAGGCGTTGGCGACGGTGAGAAAGGCAACCCGGGAGACGCCGAACAACGCCACCTGGTGCATCTTGTACAACGACAGGTAGAACAGCCGGGCAATGACGCCTTCGACGTTGACCTTGCCAAACAGGTTGCCCATCAGGCTGCCCACGGTGCTGTACCGCCCCAGCGACACCAGCGAACCGTAGTCGCTGTAGACGAAGCGACGCAACGGCTTGCCGGAGAGCTGGCCGACCAGGCTCCGTGCCAGGCAACTGGCCTGCTGGTGGGCACTCTGCGCGCGCGGCGGCACGTTGCCCTCGTGGCCGGGCCAGGGACAGGCGGCGCAGTCGCCGATGGCGAAGATGCGCGGGTCGGCGGCGGTCTGCAGGGTATCGGTGACCAGCAGCTGGTGGAGGCGATTGCTGGCCAGGCCGTCGAGATCGGCGAGGAAGGCCGGTGCGCGAATGCCCGCCGCCCACACGCGGATGCCGGCGGCGACGTAGTCGCCGTCGTTGGTATGGATGCCGCTGGCGTCCACCGCCGTGACCTGCCGACCGGTCAGCACGCGCACGCCGAGCTGCTCCAGCTGGTGGGTGGTGGCCGCCGACAACCGCTCCGGCAACGCCGGCAGGATGCGCGGCGAGGCCTCCAGCAGGCTGATGCGGATGTCGCGCTCGGGCACCACGTCGTCGAGACCGTAGGCCGACAGTCCGCGGGTCACCGCGTGCAGTTGCGCGGCCAGTTCCACGCCGGTGGCGCCGCCGCCGACGATGGCCACGTGCAACTGCGCCCGCTCGCGCGGCCCGCCCTGGGCATGGGCCTTGAGGTAGCTGGCCAGCAGGTTGCGCTGGAAGCGCTCGGCCTGGACGGTGGTATCGAGAAACCGGCAGTGCTCGGCAACGCCGGGCACGCCGAAGTCGTTGCTGACGCTGCCCACCGCGATCACCAGCGTGTCGTAGCCGATGCGCCGCTCGGGCACGATTTCCTCGCCGTCGCCGTCCAGCGTGGCGGCGATGGTGATGGTGCGGGCATCGCGGTCGAGACCGCACATGCGGCCGAGCCGGAAACGGAAGCCGCTGCTGTGCGCCTGGGCCAGGTATTCCAGCTCGTCCTCGTGCACGTCCAGCGTGCCCGCCGCCACCTCGTGCAGCAACGGCTTCCACATGTGCGTCCAGGTCTCGTCGACCAGGGTGACGCTGGCGCGGCCGCGGCGGCCGAGACGGCGCCCGAGCCGGGTCACCAGCTCCAGCCCGCCGGCACCGCCGCCGACCACCACGATGCGATGCCGCTCCGTCGATTGGTTGATGTCCATATGGTTCGCTCCGGGTTGTCGCGGGCGGTGCCCGCGGCGGCTAGTACATGTGCTGGCCGCCGTTGATGGAAATGGTTGAACCGGTGATGAAGCTGGCCTGCTCGTCGACCAGGTACATCACCGCGTGGGCGATGTCCTCGGCCCGCCCGAGCCGTCCCACCGGAATGGTGGCGATGATCTTCTCGAGCACGTTCTCCGGCACCGCCCGCACCATGTCGGTCTCGACGTAGCCGGGTGCCACCGCGTTGACGGTGATGCCCTTGGCGGCATTCTCCTTGGCCAGCGCCTTGGTGAAGCCGTGGATGCCGGACTTGGCGGCGGCATAGTTGACCTGGCCGTACTGGCCGGCCTGGCCGTTGACCGAGCCGATGTTGACGATGCGGCCGTAGCCGCGCGCGCGCATCGGGTCGATCACCGCGCGGCACATGTTGAAGCACGACGACAGGTTGGTCTGGATGACCGCGTTCCACTGCTCGAAGTCCATCTTGTGCATGGTGCCGTCGCGGGTGATGCCGGCGTTGTTGACCAGGATGTCCACCGCGCCGAGGTCGGACTCGACCTGCTTCACCGCCGCCGCGCAGGCATCGAAGTCGGCAACGTCGAACTTGTAGGTGGCGATGCCGGTGCGCTCGGAAAAGCGCGCCGCGGCTTCGTCGTTGCCGGCATAGGTGGCGGCGACGCGGTGCCCGGCATTGGCCAGGGCCATGGAAATGGCCTCGCCGATGCCGCGGGTGCCGCCGGTGACGATGGCGACGCGTTGGGTGTTGCTCATACGCTCTCTCCTTCTCCAGTGATCTGGCCGTTGGCCTGTTTGTGCAACTGCTTGGTGTTTCCTGTATTCAGTCTCCGGACCGTTCCACCGCCAGCGCCACGCCCTGCCCGCCGCCGATGCACAGCGTGGCCAGGCCACGACGGGCCTGGCGACGTTTCATCTCGTGCAGCAACGTGACCAGCACCCGGCAGCCGGATGCGCCGATCGGGTGGCCGAGGGCAATGGCACCGCCGTTGACGTTGAGTCGTTCGCTGTCGAAGCCGAGCTCGGCGGCCACCGACAGCGACTGCGCGGCGAAGGCCTCGTTGGACTCCACCAGGTCGAGCTCGGCCACCGTCCAGCCGGCCTTGTCCAGGCAACGACGCGAGGCCGGGATGGGTCCGGTTCCCATGATCGCCGGATCGACGCCGGCACTGGCATAGGCGCTGATGGTGGCCAGCGGTTCCAGGCCCAGGGCGCTGGCCTTCGCCGCGCTCATCACCAGCACCGCGGCGGCGCCGTCGTTGATGCCCGATGCATTGCCCGCGGTCACCGTGCCGTCGGTGGAGAAGGCCGGGCGCAGCCGGGCCAGGCCCTCGGCGGTGGTGCCGGCGCGGGGAAACTCGTCGCGGTCGAAGATCACCGGGTCGCCCTTGCGCTGCGGCACGGCCACCGGAACGATCTCGTCGTCAAAGCGCCCGGCGGCCTGGGCGGCGGCGGTCTTCGCCTGGGAGTCGGCGGCGAAGGCATCCTGGGCGGCACGGTCGAGGTGGTAGCGGGTGGCGATGTTCTCGGCGGTGGTGCCCATGTGGTAGTTGTTGAAGGCATCCCACAGGCCATCGACGATCATCGTGTCGAGCAGCTTCCAGTCGCCCATCTTCTGGCCGCCCCGCGACTTCGGCAGCACGTGCGGGGCGGCGCTCATGTTTTCCTGGCCGCCGGCGATGATCACCTCGGCATCGCCGCAGCGAATCGCCTGCGCCGCCAGCGACACCGCCTTCAGGCCGCTGCCGCAGACCTTGTTGATGGTCATCGACGGCACCTCCTTGGGCAGACCGGCGGCCATCGCCGCCTGCCGGGCCGGGTTCTGGCCGCTGCCGGCGGTAAGCACCTGGCCGAGGATGACCTCGTCGATCTCCTCGCCGCGCAGGCCGTTTCGTTCCAGCAGGGCCTTGATCACCCGTGCGCCGAGTTCGTGGGCCGGGATGGCGGCGAGGCTGCCGCCGAAGGCGCCGATGGCGGTGCGCGCCGCGTCGACAATGACGACATCGTTGTTCATGCTTGCATGCTCCGGGTGGTGGTACGGGGCCAGCGGCGGATTCGCCGTGCGTTGTCAGGGCGTCACGTCGATACCGTCGGCCTGCAGGTCGGCGTGGTAGGACGAGCGCACGAAGGGTCCGCTGGCGACATGGGTGAAGCCGAGGGAGGCGCCGACCACCTTGAACTCCTCGAACTCGTCCGGCGTCACGTAGCGATCCACCGGCAGGTGATGGCGGCTCGGCTGCAGGTACTGGCCGATGGTCAGCATGTCGCAGTCATGGGCACGCAGGTCCTTCATCACCTCGACGATTTCCTCGTTGCTCTCGCCAAGGCCCACCATCAGGCCGGACTTGGTGCGCACGTCGCCGTGACGGGCCTTGAAGCGCTGGATCAACTTGAGCGACCAGGCATAGTCCGAACCGGGACGCGCCTCGCGGTACAGCCGCGGCACGGTCTCGAGGTTGTGGTTGAACACCTCCGGCACGGACTCGCCGAGCACTTCAAGGGCGGTGTCCATGCGCCCGCGGAAGTCCGGCACCAGGATCTCCACGCGGATGCCGGGGCTGGCGCGACGCACGGCGTCGATGCAGTCGACGAAGTGGCGGGCACCGCCGTCCTTCAGGTCGTCGCGGTCCACCGAGGTGATGACCACGTACTTCAGGCCCATGGCCCTGACCGTCTGCGCCAGGTTCTCCGGTTCCGCCGGGTCCGGCGGCAGCGGACGGCCATGGGCCACCTCGCAGAACGGGCAGCGGCGGGTGCACACGTCGCCGAGGATCATGAACGTGGCGGTGCCCTTGCCGAAGCACTCGGGCAGGTTCGGGCAGGCCGCCTCCTCGCACACCGTGTGCAGGCGGGCACCGCGCAGCAATGCCTTGACCTTCTCGCCCTGGGACTCGCTCGGCAGGCGGATCTTCAGCCACGGCGGCTTCTTCAGGCGCGGTGCATCGCTGCGCACCTTGATCGGAATGCGCGAGAGCTTGTCCTCGCCACGCAGTTTCTTGCCCGGCACCGGCTTCGCGCGCGCGGTCCTGGCCGTGGGGTCCGTCATCGTTTCTCCGCTTTCGATTTGGGCATGTACAGGTCCGTTATCGTACCTTCAAACGCCTCGGCGGCCATCGCCACGGTTTCCGAGAGCGTTGGATGTGGATGGATTGTCAGCCCGATATCGGCTGCATCGCAACCCGTCTCGATGGCCAGCGCCATTTCCGCCACCAGTTCGCCGGCGTTCGGCCCGACCATGCCGGCACCGAGCAGCCGTCCACCGGGACGCTCGAAGACGAGCCGGGTGAGGCCCTCGTCGCGACCCAGCGACAGCGCCCGGCCACTGGCCGCCCAGGGGAAGGCGCCGATGCCGTGGTCGATGCCCCGTTCACGGCACTCGGCCTCGGTGAGACCGACCCAGGCGACCTCCGGATCGGTGTAGGCGACCTGCGGGATGACCTTGGCATCGAAGCATGACGGTAACCCGGCGGCCACTTCCGCCGCCACCTTGCCCTCGTGCACCGCCTTGTGCGCCAGCATCGGCTGGCCGACCACGTCGCCGATGGCGAAGATGTGCCCGACGTTGGTGCGCTGGCAGCGGTCCACCGGGATGAAGCCATGTCCGTCCACCACCACGCCGGCACGCCCGGCGTCGATGTCGCCGCCGTTGGGACGACGACCCACCGCCACCAGGATGCGGTCGAAGGCGGCTGGCTCGTTCCTGCCCTGGAAGTGCACCAGGAGCGCGTCGTCGCGGGGCTCCACGGCGCGCACCCGGGTACCCAGCCAGATGCCCTCGTAGCGGGCGGCCAGTCGCCTGTGCAGCGGCCGCACCAGCGCGGCGTCGGCGCCGGCGATGAGACCCTCGCCCATTTCCACCACCGTCACCCGGGCGCCGAGGGCGTGGTAGACGGTGGCCATCTCCAGCCCGATGATGCCGCCGCCGATGACCAGGAGGCGCTGCGGCACCGTGGACAGCGCCAGCGCCCCGGTGGAATCGATGATGCGCGGGTCCTCCGGCAGGAAGGGCAGCTTCACCGCGCTCGAGCCGGTGGCGATGATGCACTGGCCGAAGGACACCACGGTGCGCGCACCGTCGCCGCCGTCCACCTCCAGGTGATGCGGGTCGAGGAAGCGGCCCGTGCCGCGCAGTACCTGCACCCGGCGCTGCCGGGCGAGGCCGGCGAGGCCGCCGGTGAGTCGCTCGACGACGCCGTCCTTCCAGTCGCGCAGGGCATCGATGTCGATCTCCCGGGCACCGAAGCGGATGCCGTGGGCGGCGAAGCTGTCGGCCTCGTCGATGACCCGGGCCGCGTGCAGCAATGCCTTGGAGGGAATGCAGCCGACGTTCAGGCAGACGCCGCCGAGACGCTGGTGACGCTCCACCAGCACCACCCGGCGGCCGAGGTCGGCGGCGCGGAAGGCGGCGGTGTAGCCGCCCGGGCCGCCGCCGAGCACCAGCACCTCGGCCTCGATATCCACCGCGCCGCCATAGCCGTCGGCGTCGGCCAGCGGCCGCGCCGGGGCCCGCTCCAGCCGAAGCATGGCAATGCGGTCACCGGCGGAGACCTTGTCGCCCACCGCCACCGACATCGCGGCGATGACCCCGGCAGCGGGCGCGGGCACGTCCATCGACGCCTTGTCGCTTTCCAGCGTCACCAGGGCATCGTCCGCCGCCACCGTGTCGCCGGGCGCCACCAGCACCTCGATCACGTCCACCGCCGCGAAGTCGCCGATGTCCGGCACCGTGACATCGAGCAGGGCAGCGCCGCCATAGCCGCCGCCCGCGTCGGCGGGGGCCGCCGACGACGACGCGCTCTGCTGCACCACCGGCCGCGAGTCGCGATCCGCCACCAGCATTTCGGCGGCGTCCACGCGGACCACGGCATGGCCCTGGCTGACCTTGTCGCCCACCGCCACCAGCACCTCGCGCACGGTGCCGGACAGCGGCGAGGGCACGTCCATCGAGGCCTTGTCACTTTCCAGCGTCACCAGCGCCTCGTCCACCTCGATCACCTGGCCGGGGGCGACCAGGATCTCGATCACTTCGACGTCGGCGAAGTCGCCGATGTCCGGTACCTTGATGTCCTGCATGGTTCTTTCCGGGAAGAAGGGATTCGACGCGGCGGCTGGCCGCGTCAGGTCAGCAGCAGCCGCACGTCGGCAAGCAGATCGGCCAGGTGGCGGCAGAAGCGCGCCGCCTCGGCGCCGTCGATGACGCGGTGGTCGTAGGACAGCGACAACGGCTGCACCAGGCGCCAGTCGATGCCGTCGTCGGCGCCGCGGAAGGGCATCTCCCGGGCACGGGTGAGGCCGAGGATGGCCACCTCCGGGGCGTTGACGATGGGCGTGAAGGCGGTGCCGCCGATGCCGCCGAGACTGGAGATGGTCATCGAGCCGCCGGCCATGTCCTCGGGCTTGAGCTTCTTCTCCCGCGCCTTCGCGCTGACCGACATCAGCTCGGCACTGAGGGCGAACAGGCCCTTGCGATCGACATCGCGGATCACCGGCACCACCAGCCCGCCGGGGGTGTCCACGGCGATGCCCAGGTGCACGTACTTCTTCAGCACCAGCGCCTCGCCGCCCTCGTCCAGCGAGGCATTGAAGGTGGGGAAGGCCTTCAGCGTGGCCGCCAGCGCCTGCATCACGAAGGCCAGCAGGGTCACCCGCACCCCGGCCTGCTCGGCGCGCGGCTTCAGCGACTGGCGGAAGGCCTCCAGCGCGGTGATGTCGGCCTCGTCCTGGTGGGTGACATGGGGGATCTCCTGCCAGGCCCGGGCAAGGTGCGCGCCGGACAGTCGCTTGATCCGCGACAACGGCATCCGCTCCACCTCGCCGAAGCGGGAGAAGTCGGCGGCCCCCGGCGACGGCCGCGGTGACGGCGAAGACGTCGCCGGCGCCGCCGGCGAGGCGACGAAGCCGAGCACGTCCTCGCGGGTGACGCGGCCCTTGCGGCCGCTGCCGGTGACGCGGTTCAGGTCGACGTGCCGCTCGCGGGCCAGTCGGCGCACCGACGGGCTGGCATGCACGCGGTCCACCGCCGGCGGCGCGGGCATGGCCGAAGGCGTGGCTGGCGGAGCGGTGGGCGGCGCGGCCTCATCGGTCACCGGGGCGGCGGGTACGGCCGGCGCATCGCCCGCCGCGGCGTCGTCGAGGACAAGCACCTCGTCGCCGGCCGAGACCTTGTCGCCCACGCCGATGCGCAGTTCGCGCACCGTGCCGGCCCGCGGCGCGGGGATGTCCATGGAGGCCTTGTCGCTTTCCAGGGTCAGCAACGGGTCGTCCACCGATACCGTGTCGCCGACCGCGACCAGCACCTCGATCACCTCGACCTCGGCGAAGTCGCCGATGTCCGGCACCAGGATGGTTTGTTGGCTCATGGCAGTGGTCCTCGCCGTCAGGCAGTGGCCGGGTTGGGGGCATCGGCGTCGATGCCGTAGCGCTCGATGGCATCGGCCACCTTCTGCCGCGGCAGCTCGCCGTCGTCGGCCAGCGCCTTCAGCGCGGCGACCGCCACGTGGTAACGGTCGACCTCGAAGAACCGTCGCAGGTTCTCGCGGCTGTCGGAACGGCCGAAGCCGTCGGTGCCGAGCACCGTGTAGCGACGCGGCACGTAGGCGCGCACCTGCTCGGCGAAGGCGCGCTTGTAGTCGGTGGCGGCCACCACCGGGCCGCGGCTGGCGCCGAGGCACTGCTCGAGGTGGCCCTGGCGCGGCTCGTCGAGCGGGTGCAGGCGGTTGTGGCGCTCGGCCTCGCGGCCGTCGCGGGCCAGCTCGTTGAAGCTGGTGGCACTCCACACGTCGGCGGCGACGCCGAAGTCCTCGGCGAGCAGTTCGGCCGCCGCCATCACCTCGCGCAGGATGGTGCCGCTGCCGAGCAGTTGCACGCGCGGGCCGTCGCCGTCGGCCGTGGACAGCCGGTACAGACCCTTGAGGATGCCTTCGCGGCAGCCGTCCGGCATCTCCGGGTGGTGGTAGTTCTCGTTCATGGTGGTGATGTAGAAGAACACGTTCTCCTGCTCGGCGAACATGCGCCGCATGCCCTCGTGCACGATCACCGCCAGCTCGTAGTGGAAGGTCGGGTCATAGGAGACGCAGTTGGGAATGAACTCGGCGAACAACTGGCTGTGGCCGTCCTCGTGCTGCAGGCCCTCGCCGTTCAGCGTGGTGCGCCCGGCGGTGCCGCCGATGAGAAAGCCGCGGGCAGACAGGTCGCCGGCTGCCCAGGCCAGGTCGCCGACACGCTGGAAGCCGAACATCGAGTAGAAGATGTAGAACGGCATCATGGTCAGGCCGTAGTTGCTGTAGGCGGTGGCGGCGGCGATCCACGAGCTCATGGCGCCGTCCTCGTTGATGCCCTCCTGCAGCATCTGGCCGGACTTCGACTCGCGGTAGGGCATGATGTCGCCGGCATCCACCGGGTTGTACAGCTGGCCCTCGGGCGCGTAGATGCCGACCTGGCGGAACATGCCCTCCATGCCGAAGGTGCGCGCCT
>CAYGJZ010000024.1:0-49394 GCA_964350265.1 uncultured Gammaproteobacteria bacterium
GCGGAATGCCGTCGAACAGGATCTTCATGTCCTCGACGCTGTCGATGGCCACGCCCGCCTTGCCGACGTCGCCGACCACCCGCGGGTGGTCGGAGTCGTAGCCGCGGTGGGTGGCCAGGTCGAAGGCCACGCTGAGCCCGGCCTGGCCGGCGGCCAGGTTGCGGCGATAGAAGGCGTTGGATTCCTCGGCGGTGGAGTAGCCGGCGTACTGGCGAACGGTCCACGGCCGGCCGGCGTACATGGTGGCGCGCGGCCCGCGCAGGAACGGCGCCATGCCCGGCAGGGAATCGACGTGGGCAATGTCGTCGAGGTCGGCGGCGGTGTACAGCGGCTTGACCTCGATGCCTTCGGGGGTCTGCCAGTTCAGGGTCTGCGGGTCCTCGCCCTTGAGGTCGCCGCTGGCCAGTTCGCGCCAGCGCGCCAGGTTGTCCGGATCCTGCATGTTCATGCGCCTCGCCCCGGGTAGCCGGCGCCGTTCAGCGCCTCGGTGATCTCGTCGAGTATGGCCGGATCGTCAATGGTGGCCGGCATGCTCCACGGCTCGCCGTCCGCCATCTTGCGCATGGTGGCGCGCAGGATCTTGCCCGAGCGCGTCTTCGGCAGCCGCTTGACCACCAGCGCCTGCTTGAACGCCGCCACCGGCCCGATGCGCTCGCGCACCATGGCGACCACCTCGCCCACGATCTCGTCGTGCCCCTTGCTGCTGCCGGCGTTGAGCACCAGGAAACCCAGCGGCACCTGGCCCTTCAAGGCATCGGCGACACCGGTCACCGCGCACTCGGCGACCTCGGGATGATCGGCGAGGACTTCCTCCATGGCGCCGGTGGACAGGCGATGGCCGGCGACGTTGATGATGTCGTCGGTGCGCGACATGATGTAGGCATAGCCGTCTTCGTCGATGATGCCGGCATCGGCGCTGTTGTAGTAGCCGGGATACTCGCGCAGGTAGGCGTCGAAGTGGCGCTGTCGCGCATTCCACAGCGTGGGGAAGGTGCCCGGCGGCAGCGGCAGCTTCACCGCCAGCGCACCGATCTGGCCGCGCGGCATCTCGTTGCCGGCCTCGTCGAGCACCTTCAGGTCCCAGCCCGGTGCCGGGCGGGTCGGCGAACCGTCCTTCACCGGCAGCACCTCGATGCCCATGCAGTTGGCGCAGATCGACCAGCCGGTCTCGGTCTGCCACCAGTGATCGATCACCGGTACGCCGAGCTTGTCCCTGGCCCAGTGCAGGGTATCCGGGTCGGTACGCTCGCCGGCCAGGAACAGGGCCTTCAAGCTGGACAGGTCGTAGTCGCCGAGCAGGGCGCCGGCCGGGTCCTCCTTCTTGATGGCGCGAAAGGCGGTGGGCGCGGTGAACAGTACCTTCACGCGGTACTCGCTGATCATGCGCCAGAAGGCGCCGGCATCGGGCGTGCCCACCGGCTTGCCCTCGAACATCACGCTGGTGCAGCCGGCCAGCAGGGGGGCGTACACGATGTAGGAGTGTCCCACCACCCAGCCGACATCCGACGCCGCCCAGAACACTTCGCCGGGCTCGACGTCGTAGATGTTCTTCATCGTCCAGGCCAGCGCCACCGCGTGTCCGCCGTTGTCGCGGACCACGCCCTTGGGCTGGCCGGTGGTGCCGGAGGTATAGAGAATGTACAGCGGGTCCAATGCATCCACCGGCACGCAGTCGGCCGGCACCGCGCGGGACATCTGCTCCGCCCAGTCGAGATCCCGCGGTGCCTGCAGGGCGGCCTGTGCCTGCGGGCGCTGCAGCACCACCACGTGGTCGGGCTTGTGGCTGGCCAGTTCCACCGCCTTGTCGAGCAGCGGCTTGTATTCCACCACCCGGCCAGGCTCGATGCCGCAGGAGGCGCACACCAGCACCTTCGGCGTGGCGTCGTCGATGCGCACCGCCAGCTCGTTGGAGGCGAAACCGCCGAACACCACCGAGTGCACCGCACCGAGACGGGCGCAGGCCAGCATGGCGATGGCGGCTTCGGGCACCATCGGCATGTAGATGATGACGCGGTCGCCCTTGACCACGCCGGCGGCCGCCAGCACCCCGGCGAAGCGGGCCACCTCGTCGCGCAGGCGTCGGTAGCTGTAGCGTTCCACCCGGCCGGTGACCGGGCTGTCGTAGAGCAGCGCATCACGCTCGCCGTGCCCGGCCTCCACGTGCCGGTCGAGGGCATTGTGGCAGGTGTTCAGGCGACCGCCGGTGAACCAGCGGTAGAACGGCGCGTCGCTGTCGTCGAGCACCTTGTCAAAGGGGGTTTCCCAGTCGATGCCGGCGGCCGCTTCGGCCCAAAAGGCATCCGGGTCGGCAATCGACCGCGCGTGGACGGATTCGTAGTTCTCGGCCATGTAGCCCTCTCGTGGTTGGCTGGCAGCGGTGATGTGGTGATGCGTGTGTCACGACACCCCGCAGGTCGGCCGGGGACCGCCTCCGTGGACGGCTCGTTGCGGCCAACCTGGCAGGCGCGCTACCATGCGTTGCAACGCAACATGTTAATCCAAAACGCTCCCAACGACCACGGTATGCCCGACGTGAACCCTGAAAACCTGACCGTCTCCCGCCACGAAAACGTGGTCCTCATCACCCTGGACCGCCCCAAGGCCCTGAACGCGCTGAGCTCGGCGCTGATGGATGAATTGACCACGGCGGTGCAGGACGCCGAGGCCGACGACGAGATCGGCGCGATGGTCATCACCGGCAGCGAGAAGGCCTTCGCGGCCGGCGCCGACATCGGGGAACTGAAGGCCCACGACTTCTCCCGCGCCTACCTCGAGAACCTGGTCAGCCGCAACTGGGAGGAGCCGACCCGGGCACGCAAGCCGATCATCGCCGCGGTGGCCGGCTATGCCCTGGGCGGCGGCTGCGAACTGGCGATGATGTGCGACTTCATCCTCGCCGCGGACAACGCCCGTTTCGGCCAGCCGGAGATCCGCATCGGCATCATCCCCGGCGCCGGCGGGTCGCAGCGGCTGACCCGCTTCGTCGGCAAGTCCAAGGCCATGGAAATGTGCCTGACCGGGCGCATGATGGATGCCGAGGAGGCCGAGCGTTCCGGGTTGGTCAGCCGCATCGTGCCGGTGGCGGAACTGGTCGGGGAGGCATTGAAGACCGCACAGGCCATCGCCGGCATGTCGCGCCCGGCGGTACTGGCCACCAAGGAACTGGTGAACACGGCCTACGAGTCCACCCTGTCGGAGGGCGTGCGCGCCGAGCGGCGCATGTTCCACGCCATGTTCTCCACCGAGGACAAGGACGAGGGCATGGCCGCCTTCCTGGAAAAGCGCAGCCCGAACTTCAAGCACCGCTGACCGGCCATGAGAGTCGGCGACCACTGGTATCGCTCGATCTGGCGCGAGCCGGCCACCACCCGGGTGCAGGCCATCGACCAGACCTGCCTGCCGCACCGGTTCACGGTGTTCCCGCTGGAATCCCTTGACCACGCGGTGCATGCCATTGCCACCATGCAGGTGCGCGGCGCGCCGCTGATCGGCGCCACCGCGGCCTATGGCCTCGCCCTGGCGCTGGCCGCGGACAACCGCGAGGCCACCATCGACGCCGCCACGCGCCGCCTCGCCCTGGCCCGCCCCACCGCGGTCAACCTGCGCTGGGCACTGGCCCGGGTCGGCCGCGCACTCGCCGCGGTGCCCGCCGCCGAGCGCGTCGAAGCCGCCTTTGCCGAGGCCGACCGGCTGTGCGACGAGGACGTCGCCGTCAACGAGGCCATCGGCGAGCACGGCCTGCCGCTGGTGCGCGCCCATGCCGGCGGCGGCCGCACGGTCAACATCCTCACCCACTGCAACGCCGGCTGGCTGGCGACGGTGGACTGGGGCACCGCGCTGGCGCCCATCTACAAGGCCCACGACAGCGGCATCCCGGTGCACGTCTGGGTGGACGAGACGCGGCCGCGCAACCAGGGGGCCTCGCTGACCCTGTGGGAACTGATGAACCACGGCGTGCCCTGCACGCTGGTGGCGGACAACGCCGGCGGCTACCTGATGCAGCACGGCGAGGTCGACCTGTGCCTGGTGGGCACCGACCGCACCACCGCCAACGGCGACGTGTGCAACAAGATCGGCACCTATCTCAAGGCCCTGGCCGCCGCCGACAACGGCATTCCCTTTCACGTTGCCCTGCCGATGTCCACCTTCGACCCGGCCTGCGCCACCGGCGAGGCGGTGCCCATCGAGCAGCGCGACGCCGGCGAGGTCCTGCAGGTGGCCGGCGTCGGCGCCGACGGCATGCAGCGGGTGGCCATTGCCCCCGACGGCGCCAGCGCCGCCAACCCCGCCTTCGACGTGACCCCGGCACGACTGGTCACCGGCTACCTCACCGAGCACGGCCATTGTTCGGCCGGCGAACTCGCCGCCGCCGGCGCCGAACACGCCTGAGCCGCGCCCCTCGCGCGGGCTTTACCTTGGCCGGCGGATTGCGGTTAAATGGCCGTCAACTGGCCCAAGGTTCCCTTGGCCGGCGAAAATGAAAACAATAGCGACGCGCCAAACGCGTGTCCTTGACGATCCCACGAGGTGAGTTCAATCATGAAACGATCCCTGATCAGCGCAAGCGTCGTCCTGGGACTGGCCCTGTCCCCGGTGGCGCTGGCCGCCAAGACCCTGGTGTTCTGCTCCGAGGGCAGCCCGGAAGGCTTCAACCCGTCCCTGTACACCGCCGGCACGACCTTCGACGCGTCCTCGCGCCAGGTCTTCAACCGGCTGGTGGAATTCGATCGCGGCACCACCAACATCGTGCCCGCCCTGGCCGAGTCGTGGGAAGTGTCCGACGACGGCCTGGAGTACACCTTCCACCTGCGCAAGGGCGTGAAGTTCCATTCCACCGACAGCTTCACGCCGAGCCGTGACTTCAATGCCGATGACGTCGTCTACAGCTTCATGCGCCAGTTCGACGAAAACCATCCCTATCACAAGGTCTCCGGCGGCAGCTACGAGTACTTCAACGGCATGTCCATGCCCGACCTGCTGAAGGAAGTGGTGAAGGTCGACGACCACACCGTCAAGTTCATGCTCAACCGTCCGGAAGCACCGATGATCGCCAACCTCGGCATGGACTTTGCGTCCATTCTCTCCGCCGAGTACGCCGACCAGATGCTCGAGGCCGGCACCCCGGAGAAGGTCGACCTGGAGCCGGTGGGCACCGGCCCCTTCCAGCTGGTCGCCTACCAGAAGGACGCGGTGATCCGCTTCAAGGCCCACCCGGACTACTGGGCCGGCAAGGCGCCCCTGGACAACCTGGTGTTCGCCATCACCCCCGACCCGTCGGTGCGCTACCAGAAGCTCAAGGCCGGCGAATGCCATGTCATGCCCTATCCGAACCCGGCCGACATCGAGGCCATGCGCAGCGACGAGAACGTCAACCTGCTGGAGCAGGAAGGCCTGAACGTCGGCTACCTCGCCTACAACACGCAGATGGCACCGTTCGACAATCCGAAGGTGCGCAAGGCGCTGAACATGGCGATCAACAAGGAGGCCATCATCGAGGCCGTGTTCCAGGGCGCGGGCACCGCGGCGAAGAACCCGATCCCGCCGACCATCTGGTCCTACAACGACGCCACCGTGGATGATCCCTACGATCCGGAAGCCGCCAAGGCGATGCTCGCCGAGGCCGGTGTCAGCGACCTGAAGACCAATGTCTGGGCCATGCCCGTACAGCGTCCCTACAACCCCAATGCGCGACGCATGGCCGAGCTGATCCAGGCCGACTGGGCCGCGGTGGGTGTCGAGGCCGGCATCACCTCCTACGAGTGGGGTGAGTACCTCGAGCGCTCCAAGGACACCGAGCGCGACGGCGCGGTGCTGCTGGGCTGGACCGGCGACAACGGCGACCCGGACAACTTCCTCGCGGTGCTGCTCGGCTGCGACGGCGTCGGCGGTTCCAACCGCGCGCAGTGGTGCCACCAGCCCTTCGAGGACCTGATCCAGAAGGCCAAGGTGGTCAGCGATCGCGACGAGCGCATCAAGCTCTACGAGGAGGCCCAGCTGGTCTTCAAGGAGCAGGCACCCTGGGCCACCATCGCCCACTCGGTGGTGTACAAGCCGGTGCGCCCGGAAGTGGTCGATTTCCGCATCGACCCCTTCGGTGGCCACGTGTTCTACGGTGTGGACCTGAAGGAATAGCGGCGCGGTCCGTTGATTCTTTCCCGTCACAACCAGGAGGGGGTCCGCGTGCGGACCCCCTCCTGCGTTCCGCCTTCCCGCGCACACGCGCGCGACTGATCCGCAACGACCACGCCATGCTGCGATTCGTGCTCACCCGCGTTGGCCTGGTCATCCCGACCTTCGTCGGCATCACCCTGCTGACCTTCGCGATGATCCGGCTGGTGCCGGGCGACCCCATCGAGCTGCTCGCCGGCGAACGCGGCGTGTCGCCGGAACGGCATGCCGAGCTGCGCGCCGCCTACGGTCTGGACAAGCCGATGCTTGAACAGTACTGGATCTACGTCAAGGGCATCCTCGGCGGCGACCTTGGCAAGTCCATCGTCACCCGGCAACCGGTCATCGACGAGTTCTTCACCCTGTTTCCGGCCACCGTGGAGCTGTCCGCCTGTGCCATGGCCTTCGCCATCCTGGTCGGCCTGCCGGTGGGCGTGCTGGCAGCGGTACGTCGTGGCTCGGTGTTCGACCACACCGTCATGGGCGCGGCGCTGACCGGCTATTCCATGCCCATCTTCTGGTGGGGACTTTTGCTGATCATCCTGTTTTCCGGCACCCTGGGCTGGACCCCGGTGTCGGGACGCATCTCCCTGCTGTACTTCTTTGAACCGGTGACCGGCTTCATGCTCATCGACAGCCTGCTGTCCGGTGAGAAGGGCGCCTTCGCCTCGGCGGTCAGCCACCTGGTGCTGCCGGCCATCGTGCTCGGCACCATACCCCTGGCGGTGATCGCGCGACAGACCCGCTCGGCCATGCTCGAGGTACTCGGCGAGGACTACGTGCGCACGGCCCGCGCCAAGGGCCTGGCGCCACGCCGGGTGATCGGCGTGCATGCCCTGCGCAACGCCCTGATCCCGGTGATCACCGTCATCGGTCTGCAGGTCGGCGTGCTGTTCGCCGGCGCCGTGCTCACCGAGACGATCTTCTCCTGGCCGGGCATCGGCAAGTGGCTGATCGACTCCATCTCCCGTCGCGACTATCCCTCGGTGCAGGGCGGCATCCTGCTCATCGCCACCACCGTGATCCTCGTCAACCTGCTGGTCGACCTCGTCTACGGACTGGTCAACCCGCGCATTCGCCACCGTCGCTGAGCATGGCCGACGCCGCCAACGAACACGCCACCGCCACCGTGGAAGGCAGCGCACCGCCGAATCCGCTGGTGGAGTTCTGGACCTACTTCCGCGAGAACCACGGCGCGGTGGCCGGGCTGGTGGTGTTCATCGTCATCTGCATCCTGGCGGTGTTCGCCGACCAGGTGGCCCCGCATTCGCCCACCCACCAGTACCGCGACGCCTTCCTCGCGCCGCCCTTCTGGCAGGATGGTGGCAGCAGCCGGTTCCTGCTCGGCACCGACGCGGTCGGACGCGACATCCTGTCGCGACTGATCCACGGCGCCCGCTACTCGCTGATCATCGGCATCATCGTGGTCACCCTGTCGTTGACCCTTGGCATTGCCCTCGGCCTCTTCGCCGCCTTTTCGCGCGGCGTGGTGGACATCGCCATCATGCGCATGATGGACATCATGCTGGCACTGCCCAGCCTGCTGCTGGCGGTGGTGATCGTCGCCATCCTCGGGCCTGGCCTGTTCAACGCCATGCTGGCCATCTCCATCGTCTACCTGCCCCACCTGGTACGCCTGACCCGGGCCGCGGCGATCAGCGAGCTCGGCAAGGACTACGTCACCGCCTCGCGGGTCAGCGGCGCCGGCCACGTGCGGCTGATGGTGATCACCGTGCTGCCCAATTGCATGGCACCGCTCATCGTGCAGGCCACGCTGAGCTTCTCCAGCGCCATCCTCGATGCCGCTGCCCTGGGCTTTCTCGGCATGGGTGCGCAGCCGCCCACCCCGGAGTGGGGCACCATGCTGGCCGAGGCACGCGAGTTCGTGCTGCGCGCCTGGTGGGTGGTGACCTTTCCCGGGCTCGCCATCCTGGTCACCGTGCTGGCGCTGAACCTGCTCGGCGACGGCCTGCGCGACGCCCTCGACCCCAAGCTGAAGAGGCACTGATGGCGCTGCTGGAGATCGAGAACCTGTCGGTCAGCTTCGGCTCCTTTCGCGCCGTCGACCAGGTGTCGATGTCCATCGACCATGGCCAGACCCTCGGCGTGGTCGGCGAGTCCGGCTCCGGCAAGAGCGTGAGCATGCTGGCGCTGATGGGACTGATTCCCTACCCCGGCAAGATCACCGCCGACCGCCTCGCCTTCGACGGTCACGACCTCCTCGCCATGTCGCCGGGCAGGCGGCGCGGCATCACCGGCAACGACGTGGCGATGATCTTCCAGGAGCCGATGACCAGCCTCAATCCGTGTTTCACCGTCGGCTTCCAGATCACCGAGGCATTGAAGGTGCACGAGGGCGGCAGCCGCAAGACGCGACGCGAGCGCGCCCTGGAACTGCTCGCCCAGGTCGGCATTCCCGATCCCGCGCGACGCCTGTCCAGCTTCCCGCACCAGCTTTCCGGCGGCATGAACCAGCGGGTGATGATCGCCATGGCAATTGCCTGCAACCCGAAACTGCTGATCGCCGACGAGCCGACCACCGCGCTGGACGTGACCATCCAGGCACAGATCCTCGACCTGTTGCTGAAGCTGCAGGAAGACAAGCACATGGCGCTGATCCTGATCACCCACGACATGGGCGTGATCGCCGAGACCGTGCGCCGGGTCAACGTCATGTACGCCGGGCAGGTGGTGGAACAGCGCGGCGTCGACCGCCTGTTCACCCGTCCGCGCCATCCCTATACCTCGGCGCTGCTGGAGGCACTGCCCGAGCGCAGCCGGGGCAGCCGGCGCCTGCCCACCATTCCCGGCGTGGTGCCCGGACCCTTCGACCGGCCCACCGGCTGCCTGTTCAACCCGCGCTGCCAGCGTGCCGAGGCGGACTGCCGGGTCACCATGCCGCCGCTGTGCGAAGACGACAGCGGCGGCGTGCGCTGCCTGCACCCGGTGGGAGACGGCGCATGAGCACGGTGGTCGAGGCGCGCGACCTGGCGCGTTACTACGAGGTCAGCGCCGGCCTGATGCGCGGCCATGCCACCTTGAAGGCGCTGGACGGCGCCAGCTTCACCCTCGACGCCGGCCGCACCCTGGCGGTGGTCGGCGAGTCGGGCTGCGGCAAGTCCACCCTGGCCCGCCTGGTCACCCTGATCGAGACCCCCACCGCGGGCACGCTGTCGCTGGACGGGGTGACGGTGGACCCGGACGACGACAAGGTCCGCAGGCAACTTCGGCGGACGGTGCAGATCGTCTTCCAGGACCCCTACGGCTCGCTCAACCCGCGCAAGAAGATCGGCACCATCCTGGAAGAACCGCTGCGCATCAACACCGACCAGGACGCCGACGCACGCCGCCAGGCGGCGATGGACATGCTCGACCGGGTCGGCCTTCGCCGGGAACACTACAACCGCTACCCGCACATGTTCTCCGGTGGCCAGCGCCAGCGCATCGCCATAGCCCGGGCACTGATGCTGCGACCGAAGCTGGTGGTCGCCGATGAGCCGGTGTCGGCCCTGGACGTGTCCATCCAGGCCCAGGTACTGAACCTGCTGATGGAACTGCAGGAGGAATTCCAGCTCGCCTACCTGTTCATCTCCCACGGCCTGTCGGTGGTCGAGCACATCAGCGACGAGGTCATGGTCATGTACCTCGGACGCACCGTCGAGCAGGGTCCGAAGGAGGCGATCTTCGCCACGCCGAGACACCCCTATACCCAGGCCCTGCTCGCCTCCACCCCCTTCGTCGACCCCGATCGGCGGGCCGAACGCGTGGTGCTCAAGGGCGAACTGCCCTCGCCGCTGGACCCGCCGGGAGGCTGCGCCTTCCACAAGCGGTGCCCCATTGCCATGCCCCGCTGCGCGGTGGAACGTCCCGAACTGATCCGCCACGGCGCGGTGCAGGTGGCCTGCCACGCGGTGGAATCCTGACCCCGCCGGCGGGGTCCCGAGATCGACAATCGCACCAAATTGTCATACTTTCGGCTTGAATTGTCGCGATTTTTGCTTACATTTAGCTTGTAACCCCCGCAACAGGACGCGTATCGCGTACACCACTGCCATGCCCCAAGCCCAGCATCGCCCCAAGGTCCCCCGCCCGACCCTGCGCACCGGCCGCGCCATGAACGCCCTGGTCGCGGGCCTGGCCATCGCCGCGACATTGTTCGTCGCCGCCCCGGCAACTCGCGTGGATGCCAGCACCGCGACGGTGGAATCGCTCAACGTGGAGAAGAAGCATCGCTTCGTCGCCCAGTTGATCAAGAGCTACATGGAGCGTCGTCACTACGTGAAGTCGACCCTCGACGACGAGATGTCGGTACGGGTGCTCGACCGCTACCTGGAATCCCTCGACCCCGAGCGGCTGTACTTCCTGCAGCGTGACATCAGCAAGTTCGAGGAAATCCGCTACGAGTTCGACGACTTCATCGAGAACAGCCGCCTGGAGCCGGCCTTCGCCATCTTCCTCGTCTACCGCACGCGGGTGGAGCAGCAGGTGGAGGTCGCGCTGTCGCTGCTCGAACAACCCTTCGACTTCTCCATCGACGAAACCTTCCGCGTGGACCGCGAGGGCGCACCGTGGGCGGTGGACGAGACCGCGCTGAACGAGCAGTGGCGCAAGCGGGTGAAGAACGACATGATCGGCCTGATGCTCTCGGGCAAGGACGAGGAAGGCGCGCGGGAAACCCTGCGCAAGCGCTACCAGCAACTGCGCAGCCGCACCGAGCAGCTCAATGCCAACGATGTCTTCCAGTTCTACACCAACGCCTACCTGCTGTCGGTGGAACCGCATACCAGCTACCTGTCGCCGCGGGCCTCGGAGAACTTCCGCATTCGCATGAGCCTGTCGCTGGAGGGCATCGGCGCGGTGCTGCAGACCGAGAACGAGCATACCAAGGTCACCCGCGTGGTCACCGGTGGACCGGCCGACCTGTCCGGCGCCCTGCACGCCGGCGACCGCATTGTCGGCGTCGGCCAGGGAGCCGGTGGCGATGTCACCGACGTGGTCGGCTGGCGGCTGGACGACGTGGTCGACCTGATCCGCGGCCCGAAGGGCTCGGTGGTGCAGCTACGCGTGCTGCCGGAAAAGGCCGGCGCCTCGGGAGAGACCCAGACCATCGCCATCACCCGCGACAAGATCAACCTGGAAGAACAGGCGGCGAAGAAGTCGGTCCACGAGATCGACCACGAAGGCCGGCACTACAAGCTCGGCGTGATCACCGTGCCCACCTTCTACGCCGACTTCGAAGGACGCAGCCAGGGCGATCCGGAGTACCGCAGCACCACCAAGGACGTGCGCGAACTGCTCCACGAACTCGAGGCGGAGAGCATCGACGCGTTGATCGTGGACCTGCGCGGCAACGGCGGCGGCGCGCTGTCGGAGGCCATCTCGCTGACCGGGCTGTTCATCGAGAGCGGCCCGGTGGTGCAGGTGCGCGACAGCGGCGGACGGGTTCGTGTCAACGTCGATCCCGATCCCTCGGTCAGCTACACCGGGCCGATGGCGGTGATGGTGGACCGCAACTCGGCCTCGGCCTCGGAGATCTTCGCCGGCGCCATCCAGGACTACAAGCGCGGCCTGATCGTCGGCGAACCGACCTTCGGCAAGGGCACGGTGCAGAACCTCGTCTCCCTCGACCAGCACAGTCGCACCGACATCGACCTTGGCCAGCTCAAGCTCACCGTGGCCGAGTTCTTCCGCGTCAGCGGTGACTCCACCCAGCATCGCGGCGTGGTGCCGGACATCCTCTTCCCCATCGCCGCCAATTCCCACCAGGAAGGCGAGCGCTCCTTCGACAATGCCCTGCCGTGGAGTCGCATCGACGCGGCCCGCTACGAGACGCCCTACACCATCGGCGACGGCGGCATCATCGCCGAGCTGGCGCGCCGCTTCGATTCGCGCAAGGACCGCTCCGATGCGCTTGTCTACCTCAAGGACGCGCAGGCATTCAGTGCCGAGAGCCGCGAAGTGGAACAGGTCAGCCTGAACCTCGACACCCGCCGCGCCGAGCTCGACGCCCGTCGCCACACCGGCAACGAGATCGAGAACCGGCTGCGCGTGGCGCGGGGACTGGAGCCCCTTGCCGACGATGCCGACTCCCTGGCCACCACCGCGGAAACCGGTGACGAGGTCGCCGGCGCCGAGGAAGGAGAGTTCCCGCCCGACCTGCAGCTCGAGGAGGCCGGGGTCATCCTCGCCGACCTGATCGCGCTGCGCAGCGGCGAAACCCGCCTGGCGCATTCCGCCGGCGACGACGAAGAGGTGCGCAACTAGTGCCCTGTCCGATGCACTGGCATGCCGTCTCGCCGCCGGCCCGGTCCGCTCGCCGGCGACGATTCTTGCAGGCCGTGAACCGGAGCAGACACTAGTCGTCGTCCGGCGGCGCTCCGCGCCGCGCCCCCACAGCCGACTTCGCCACGATGAGCGGGCGCATGCCCGTTCATCCCCCGTGGCCGGCCCATGAATTACCCAACCTATTCGGAGATGATCAAGCCATGGCGTTTTCCCGTTTCGGACAGTACCTGACACAAGGTGCCGGCATCGTGCAGCTCATGGAAGACCTTGGCGATGCGGTCAGCGCACCCGGCAAGGTACGCATGCTCGGCGGCGGCAACCCTGCCGTGATACCCGACATGCAGGACTACTTCCGAAACGCCATGCAGGCACTGCTCGACGACGGTGGCCGCTTCGATGCCGCGGTGGGCAACTACGACAGCCCGGATGGCGACATCCGCTTTCGCGAGGCCCTGGCCGGGCTGCTGCGACGCAACTACGGCTGGGACATCGACGGGCGCAACATCGCCGTGACCAACGGCAGCCAGTCCACCTTCTTCGTGCTCTTCAACCTGTTCTCCGGCGCCTACGACGACGGCGGCGAGCGCAAGATCCTGCTGCCGCTGACGCCGGAGTACATCGGCTACAGCGACGCCGGTCTCGGCCGCGAGATCTTCACCGCCAACCGGCCAAGCATCGAACACCTCCCCGACCGCCTGTTCAAGTACCACGTGGACTTCTCCACCCTGACGGTGGACGATAGCATCGGCGCGCTGTGCGTTTCGCGGCCCACCAACCCCACCGGCAACGTGCTCACCGACGACGAGGTCGATGCGCTGCGCGCGGCCTGCCGTGCACGCGGCATTCCGCTGATCCTCGACTGTGCCTACGGCACGCCGTTTCCGAACATCATCTTCGGCGAGGCGAAGCCGGTCTACGGCGACGACATCATCCTCTGCATGAGCCTGTCCAAGCTCGGCCTGCCCGGCGTGCGTACCGGCATCGTGGTCGCCGACGAGCCGGTGATCCGCGCCATCTGCGCCGCCAACGCCATTCTCAGCCTGGCGCCGGGCAGCTTCGGGCCGGCACTGATGCACGACGCGGTGGTATCCGGCGACATCATCCGCCTGTCCGACGACGTGGTGCGGCCGTTCTACCAGCGCCGCGCCCTGGACACCGTGGCCATCATGCACGAGGCCTTCGACGGGCTTCCCTACCGCATCCACCAGCCCGAGGGCGCCATCTTCCTGTGGCTGTGGCTGGAGGGTCTGCCGATCACAAGCGACGAGCTGTACCGACGGCTGAAGGCGCGCGGCGTGTACGTCATCGCCGGCGAGCACTTCTTTCCCGGCCTCGCCGACGACTGGCCGCATCGACACGAATGCCTGCGCATCAGCTATGCCGGCGACCCGGCCTCGGTGCGCGAAGGCATCGCCGCCATTGCCGAGGAGGCGCGACGCGCCTACGGCTGAGGACTCAGCGAAAGGCGATGCCGCGACGGTAGGCCGGCCAGATCAGGTGCACGGTGTCGGCCAGTTCCCCGCCACGCGTGGCAAGCCAGCGGTCCACCTGGTCGGGGGCGAACCAGCCGCCGTCGTCGATCTCCGCCGGGTGGAGCCGGAACGGCCCCTCGGCGGCACAGGCATAGACCCAGGTGAACTCGTGGCCGGTGCCGGCGCAGGCGGCCAGCTTGAACAGTCGCCGCGGCACCGTGGCCAGGGCCAGGCCGATCTCCTCGCTCGCCTCGCGGACCACGCAGTGGTCGTAGCTTTCGCCGGCGTCGACGTGGCCGGATACCGAGGAATCCCACAGGCCGGGATTGTTGTCCTTGGCGGGCGAGCGCTTCTGCAGGAAGACCTCGCCGGCGGCGTTGAACACCAGCAGGTGAACGGCACGGTGCCGATGCCCGAGGCGGTGAATCTCGCCACGGCTGGCACGGCCGATGACGCGGTCGTGGCCATCGACCACGTCCAGCCGCTCGGCGGCGACGGGGTCGGGAATCACGGACTCAGCCGGGAAATGGTCCAGCCGCCGTCGTCGCCGCGGTAGTAGCGGAAGCGATCGTGCAGGCGGTTGCTGCGCCCCTGCCAGTACTCGAACATGGACGGCACCACCCGGTAGCCACCCCAGAAGTCGGGCAGCGGAACCTCGCGGTTGCGAAACTTCTCCACCATCTGCGCGACGCCGGTTTCCAGCACCGAGCGCGAGCCGATCACCGCCGACTGCGCCGATGCCCAGGCACCGATCTGGCTGCCGCGGGGCCGGGACAGGAAGTAGCGCAGTGACTCGGCGGTGGGAATGCGCTCCACGGTGCCGGCGATGATCACTTGCCGACCCTGGCTGATCCAGGGGAACAGCATCGAGGCATGGGGATTCTCCTCGATCTGCCGCGCCTTGTTGCTGCCGTAGTTGGTGAAGAAGACGAAGCCGGCCTCGTCGAACAGTTTCAGCAGCACGGTACGCACCGACGGCAGGCCGTCCCGCGTGGCCGTGGCCAGGCTCACCGCGTTGGGCGTTGCCACGCCGTCCTCGCCGGCCTCGTCGTACCAGCGGGCGAACTGGCGTACCGGGTCGGCGTCGAGCTCCGAGAGCTCCAGTCCGTCGCGGGAGAAATCGATGGAGTATTCTTTGACACGCATGGGGAATCAGGCTGGTTCGGGTTTGTACCGGGAAACACCGGGCGAGAACGGATAGAATATCGTGTTTCACCGGCGCCGGGCAGAGCGAAGCCCCCATCCATGACCGACGACAATCTCCTCGACCCCGCCATCATCGACACGGCGATGGCCCTGGCCGACATCGCCCGCGAAACCACCCGCACGCATTTCCGTCAGCCCCTCGCCGTGGTGCGCAAGGCCGACAGCAGCCCGGTGACGGTGGCCGACCGCGAGACCGAGCAGAAGATGCGCGCGCACATCCGCGACCGTCACCCGGACCACGGCATCATCGGTGAAGAGTTCGGCGTGACCAAGGGCGAGTCGCGGTACACCTGGATCCTCGACCCTATCGACGGCACCAAGAGCTTCGTCTCCGGCAAGCCCATCTTCGGCAGCCTGGTGGCGGTGGTGGACGGCAACACCCCGGTGGTGGGGGTGATCGAGATTCCCTGCCAGCAGGAGCGCTGGATCGGCGTTGCCGGCCGCCCGGCCACCCTCAACGGCCACGCGTGCCGGACGTCGACGGTGACCAGCCTCGACGAGGCGGTGATGCTCTCCACCACCCCGGACATGTTCGACGACACCGACTGGCCGGTGTTCCAGCAGGTCAGCCGACGGGCCCGCGCCCGCGCCTTCGGCACCGACTGCTACGGCTACGGCCTGCTCGCCGCCGGCTACGCCGACGCGGTGATGGAAGCCGACCTGCATGCCTACGACTACATGGCGCTGGTGCCGGTGGTCGAGGGTGCCGGCGGCGTGATCACCGACTGGCAGGGCGCCACGCTGACCACCGCCTCCACCGGGCAGGTGCTGGCCAGCGCCAACCCGGCGTTGCACGAGAACATCCTCGCCGCCATTCGCGACGCGGGCGCGGCGTGAGAATCCTGGTTCTCGGCCTGGCCAAGAGCGGTACCACCGCGCTGGCCTACAAGCTCCGCGACGCCCTCGGCGCCAGCACGCCCCTGCACTTCGAGCCGGGCAAGACCACCGGCGCCGAGGATACCGCGCTGCATGCCGGCCTGGTGGCCGGCGGCGACACCATGGTGACCAAGAACCTGGTGTTTCCCACCGGCGAGACCCGCTGGGACGACATCTTCGCCAACGCCGATCGCTACGATCGCGCGGTGTGGATCGTGCGCGACCCGCGCGACATCATCATCAGCAACTTCTTCTATCACTGGTTCGGCGGTCACCACGCCGCCAGCAGCCGCTACGCCGAGGCGCTGGCACGAACCCGGCGCAAGCAGCAGGCGCCCTCGTCCATCGCCTTCGTCGACCTGGTGGCCGGCACCATGACCGACAACCGCGACCAGCTGGCGGCCTGGCAGCGCAGCTGGTACGGCATCCTCGGCGATGCCGCGCCGCGTATCCGCGAGCACCTGCACGTGCTGCGCTACGAGGACTTCGTCGACCAGCGCCTGGCGGCGCTGTCCGACTACCTGGACATCCCGCTGGCCGGGGACGTCACCGTGCCCGGGGAGCACCAGCGGGTGGTGCGCACCCGGGGCTACGACAACTGGCGACGCTGGTTCACCGAAGACGATGTCGACTTCTTCCGGCCCATCCTCGCCGACTTCCTCGCCACCATGGGCTACGATGCCGACGACTGGCGACTGCAGCCGGTGGATCACCTGCCCGAGTCCGAGGGCAGCGCCTACATGGAAAAGCTGGTGGCCAGCGGTCGGCGGGGCCATGCACCGACGCTGCTCCGGCGGCTGTTCGCCCGCCTGCGTCGCTGATCCTGCCACGCCGCGTCGTCAGGCATCGTCGAACAGTTCGTCGGCATAGGCAAACAGTGCCGGCACGCCGCCGGTGTGCAGGAAGAGCAACGGGCCATCGGCGCCTTGCCGGGCCAGGCGTACCACCTCGGCCAGCGACTTGGCGGTATACACCGGGTCCACCAGCAGGCCCTCGTGCCGTGCCGCCAGGCGCAACGCCTCGCGCGCGGCCGCCCCGGGGCGACCGTAGCCCGGCGCCAGGAAGGCATCGGTCAGCACGATGTCGTCGTCGGCCACCGGATCGTCGATGCGCAGCAGCTCCGCCAGGTCGCGGCACTGGTCGCGCACCCGCTGCCACTGTGCCTTTGCGCGACGTCGCACGCAGACCCCGGTCACGGCCAGCATGCTGCCGGCCAGGCGCAGGCCGACCAGCAGCCCGGCATGGGTGGCGCCGCTGCCCGATGCCAGCACCACCCGGTTCGGCGAGGCACCGAGCGCCGCCAGTTGCGCGACCAGCTCGCGGGCACCGTCCACGTAGCCCAGCGCACCCACCGGCGGATGACCCGGTCCCAGGGTGATCACGTGGGGCGTGGCGCCCTCGGCGCGCAGCCGCGCGGCGATGCCGGCCAGTGCCCGGTCGGCACCGGCCTCGTCCTCGCCCAGCGGGTAGCGATGGATGACCGCGCCGAACAGGCGATCGAGCAGCACGTTGCCGGACTCCCGGTAGGCACGGTCGACCCTGGCCACCCGTTCCTCCAGCTGCACGTGGCAGGCCAGGCCAAGACGGCAGGCGGCCGCCGCGGTCAGGCGCACGAAGTTGGACTGCACCGCACCGGTGACCAGCACCGTGTCGCAGCCCTCGGCCAGTGCCCTGCCGAGGTGAAACTCGAGCTGGCGCACCTTGTTGCCGCCGAGGCCAAGCGGCGCCAGGTCGTCGCGCTTGACCAGCAGCGCGGTGTTACCCAGTGCCGCGGACAGGTTGGGCAGTGCCTCGATCGGTGTCACCACGCTGGACAGCCGCGCCCGCGGCAGCGTGTCCACGGTGGCGAAACCCGGGTGCAGGTCGGCGATGTTCTGCATGGTGCGTGCCCGGGTGGAGGTTACCCGCCGAGATAGCGGGTCAGCGCGTCGCGGTAGGCGGCGCCGCGACTGACCGCGTCCATGCAATCACCGTCGGCCAGCGTGTCCGCATCCGGCAGGGTGCCGGCACGCAGGGTCTTCAGCGTCTCGTGCACCGCGCGCACCGCGGCCATGAAGGGCTGGTGGCCGGTCAGGCAGATGCGCACCCCGCGTTCGGCGAGGAAGTCCGCGTCCATCAACTCGGCACCGGCTCCACCCAGCATCAGCGGTACCCGGGCGACCGCGGCGATGGCATCGAGATCGGCGCGGGTCTTCACCCCCACCAGCATCAGCATGTCGACACCGGCTTCCTGGTAGGCGCTGATGCGTGCCACCGCGTCGGCGATGTCGGTCACCGAGGCGGCGCTGGTGCGCCCGGCGATGACCAGCGATTCGTCCTGCCGCGCGGCCAGCGCCGCGCGCATCTTGCCAATGCCCTCGCCCACCTCGACCAGGCGGGTGTTGCCGACCTCGCCGTAGGCCATCGGCAACGCGGTGTCCTCGATGGTCAGCGCCGCGATGCCGGCGGTTTCCAGCTCCTCCACGGTGCGCGCCACGTTCAGGGCATTGCCGTAGCCGTGGTCGGCATCCACCACCAGCGGCAAGTGGCCGGCCCGGCAGACCCGGCGTGCCTGCTCGGCCAGCTCGGACAGCGTCAGCACGATCATGTCCGGCGCGCCGAGCACGGTCAGCGAGGCCACCGAGCCGGCGAACATGCCGACCTCGAAGCCAAGGTCCTCGGCAATGCGGGCGGACACCGGGTCGAACACCGAGGCGGGAAACAGGCAACGGTTACCGGCAAGCACTTCGCGCAGTGCCAGGCGTTTTTCGGTGGGGGTCATGGGCTCTCCTCGTGCTGGGTCGGAATCCGGATGGATGGTGGACGCCGGATCGCCGCGATCGCTACAGGCGGCGATGATCAAGGGCCGGCAGCGTGGCACGCACCGCCGCCAGGCGCTCGAAATCCAGCGTTGCCGAACACACCCCCTCTCCCTCCGGCAGGCAGCCGAGCACCTCGCCCCAGGGATCGACCAGCAGGCTGTGTCCGTAGGTGCGGCGGCCACTTTGATGTTCACCGACCTGTGCCGGGGCAAGCACGAAGCACTGGTTCTCCACCGCCCGCGCGCGCAGCAGCAGTTCCCAGTGCGCGCGGCCGGTGGACACGGTGAATGCCGAGGGCATGGTCAGGATCACCGCGCCGTCATCGACCAGGCGGCGGTACAGTTCCGGGAAGCGCATGTCGTAGCAGATCGACAGGCCGATGCGCCCGACCCGGGTATCGGCAACCACCACGTCCTCGCCGTGGGCGGTGTAGTCCGACTCGCGGTAGGACTCGGTGTCGGACACCACCACGTCGAACAGGTGCATCTTGCGGTAGCGCGCCACCCGGCCGGCAGCGCCGTCGTACACCCCGCAGGTGCCGTAGACGCGGGATTCGTCCGCCGACGTCACCGGGTAGGAACCGGCCACCAGCACCACGTCGTGGGCCGCTGCCTGGGCGGCGAGGAAGGCGTCGATGTCGTCGGCGCGATCGCGGCCGCAGGCCAGCAGGGCGTTGGCGCTGGCGGGCATCAAGGCAAAGTTTTCCGGCAGCGCCACGAGGCTGGCGCCGTCGGCGGCGGCCTCGGCAATGCGCCGGGCGGCGATCTTAAGGTTGGCATCGACCTCGGTGCCGGAGCACATCTGCACCACGGCGCAGCGCGGCGTCATCTCAACCACCGTCCACCAGGCTCAGGTGCAGGATGTCGAGCCCGCCGGACCCGGGCTGCATCTGGATATGCGCCGACGGCACGCCGTAGCCCACCAGCCGGTCGCGCAGGGTCACCGCCCAGGCATTGCCGGCATCGCCGCCCGGGTAGCGGATGGTCACCACGGCGCCTTCCACTTCCTCGAAGCGGGCCAGCAGCGCGCTGACCGCGTCCAGTTGCAGCAGCCGGCCACGGTCGGCGTGTTCCCGCCACTCGGCGCTGTGAATGGTGGCCTGCCAGAAATCCGCCTGCGCGGGCAGCGCCACCAGCGCCGCCAGCACCAGCCAGCGCCTAGACCAGCACCACATCGAACACCTCCTGGGTATAGGCCGGCTCCACCTGCAGCTGGATCGGCCGCTTGATGAATTCCTGCAGGTCGGCAAGCCCGGTGGACTCCTCGTCGAGCAGCACGTCGATCACGACCTGCGCGGCCAGCACCATGAAGCCGGTGGCCTCGAACTGGCGCGCCTCGCGCAGGATCTCGCGGAAGATCTCGTAGCACACCGTCTGCGGGGTTTTCTGCACGCCGCGGCCGGCGCAGGCCGGGCAGGGTTGGGTGAGCATCCGCTCGAGGCTCTCCCGGGTGCGCTTGCGGGTAATCTCCACCAGGCCGAGCACCGACATGTCGGCGATGTGCGCGCGCGCACCGTCGCGGACCAGCGCCTTCTCCAGCGCGCGCATCACCTGGCGACGATGTTCCTCCTGTTCCATGTCGATGAAGTCGACGATGATGATGCCGCCGATGTTGCGCAGGCGCAGTTGCCGGGCAATGGTCTGGGCCGCCTCCAGGTTGGTCTTGAACAGGGTTTCCTCGAGGTTGCGCCGCCCGACGAAGGCGCCGGTATTGACGTCGATGGTGGTCATCGCCTCGGTCTGGTCGATGACCAGGTAGCCGCCGGACTTCAACGGCACCATCCGGTCCAGTGCCCGCTGGATCTCGTCTTCCACCGAGTACAGGTCGAAGATCGGTCGTTCGCCGGGATAGTATTCCATCTTCTCCAGCACTTCCGGCACCAGTTCGCGGGCCAGCGTGCGCGCCTTCTGGTAGGTCTCCCGCGAGTCGATGCGGACCTTCTCCATGTCCTCGTTGACGAAGTCGCGCAACGCGCGCATGGCCAGTGGCAGGTCTTCGTGCACCAGGCCGATGCCGACCTCGCCCATCAGTTTCTGCACCCGCTCCCAGACCCGGGCCAAAAAGCGCATGTCCTGGCGCATGTCCTCGCACACGGCGGACTCGCCGGCGGTGCGCACGATGAAGCCACCGGCGACCTGCTCGAGCTCGCGGGTCTCGTGCACCGCCTGCTTGAGCCGGTCGCGCTCGTCGGGATCGGCGATGCGCTGGGACACGCCGATGTGCTCGGTACCGGGCAGGTAGACGAGGTTGCGCGAGGGGATGGCGATCTGCGTGGTCAACCGCGCGCCCTTGCTGCCGATGGGATCCTTGACCACCTGCACCACCACCGACTGGCCTTCGCGCACCAGCGAGTGGATGGCCGGCTTCTCGCCGTCGCCGTTGGCGGTTTCGCAGGAACGCACCAGGCCGTTCTCGCCCTGTACCACGATGTCGTCGGCATGCAGGAAGCCGGTGCGCTCGAGGCCGACGTCGACGAAGGCGGCCTGCATGCCGGGCAGCACCCGCACCACCTTGCCCCGGTAGATGTTGCCGACGATGCCCTTGCCGTGGTTGCGCTCGATGTGCACTTCCTGCAGGACGCCGTTCTCGACCACCGCGACACGGGTTTCCTGGGGCGTGATGTTGATCAGCAATTCTTCGCTCATGGCCGGATTCCGAAACGTTCGAGCAACTGCGCGGTTTCAAACAACGGCAGGCCGACCACGTTGCTGTAACTACCCTCGATGCGGTGGATGAAGACGGCGGCGCGTCCCTGGATGCCGTAGGCGCCGGCCTTGTCGTAGGGTTCCGGCCCATCGCAGTAGCGGGCGATGGCCTGGCGGGTCAACGGCGCGAACCAGACCCGGGTGGCAGCGACGACCTCGGCGGACCGGTCGTCCCTGCGAACCACCACCGCAGTATAAACCCAATGTGCGCGATCGGATAAACGGCCAAGCATCGCCATCGCCTCGTCGCGATCACGCGGCTTGCCGAGCTCGTGTTCGTCGAGCACCACGCTGGTGTCGGCGGACAGCACCACCTGACGGGGGCGAGCCGCCACCGCCGCGCCCTTGGCGCGGGCCACCGCCAGCACCCGGGAGCGCGGTGCCGGCGCGGTGACCGCGTCCTCGTCGATGTCGGCCGGGCAGACCTCGAAATCCAGGCCGAGCTGGGCCAGCAGCTCCGCCCGCCGCGGCGAGGCAGAGGCCAGCAGCAGGGCGGGATCAGCGGTGGTAGGGCAGGCCATGATTGATGCTGAAGGCTCGGTAGACCTGCTCGGCCACGATCACCCGCACCAGCGGGTGGGCAAAGGTCAGGGCAGACAGGCTGATGCACTCGGCACCGGCCAGGCAACGGCGGGAAAGACCCTCCGGACCACCGACCAGCCAGGCCACGTCCTGGGCGTCGTCCACCCAGCGCTGCAGCCGGCCGGCCAGGGCCAGGGTGTCCAGGGCGCGGCCCTCGCGGTCCAGCGCCACGCGCAGGGCGCCGTCCGGCACCGCCGCCAGCAGGGCGTCACCCTCCTCCTCGACCACCCGCTTCAGGTCGGTGTTGCGCCGGCGCTGGCCGGCGGCCACTTCCACCAGTTCCAGCGACACCGGCGGAGAAAGCCGTCGGCGGTACTCCTCGAAGGCCGTGTCCACCCACGACGGCATGCGCCGGCCCACCGCCAGCAGGTGGATCTTCATGCCCGCGCGGTGGACGCGTCATCCGCGCCCACGGTCAATCGGCCACGTCGGTGGCCCGGCGCTGGGCGACATCCTGGAAGCCGGCCTGCCACAGGCTTTCCAGGTCGTAGTGTTCGCGAACGGTCTTCTGCATGACGTGGACGATGACGTCGCCGAAGTCGAGCAGGATCCACTCTCCGGCGTCCTCGCCCTCGCTGCCGCGCGGGCGCACGCCGTGCTCGCGCATGGTGTCCACGGTGTTGGCCGCCAATGCCTTGACGTGGCGCGAGGAGGTGCCGGTGGCCACCAGCATGAAGTCGGCCATGGTGGTGAGCTTGCTCACGTCCATGCGGGTGATGTCCAGCGCCTTGCCGTCGGACAGGGCGCCGTCGAGGCGGTCGCACAGCGCCACCGAGTCGGCAAAGGTGGTTGGTTCAGGCATAGAGTCGATGCACCTGCAGGTATGTGTAGACGTCGTCGGGCACCAGGTCGCGCACGTCCTCGCCGGCCGCCAGCCGGCGACGCAGTTCGGTGGCGGACAACGCAACCGGTGGCATGGTCAGCGCCACCACCTGGCCGCCGGCGGCGGCATCCAGGCGGGGCGCGAAGGGTTCGCCGTTCATCCACGGCGGTGGCGTTCCGGCATCGTCGTGGCCGGGCCGGTTGAGCACCACGATGTCGGCCAGCGCACGCAGCTCCTCGTGACGATGCCAGCCGGGCAGCTTGTCGAAGGCATCGCGCCCGAGGATCAGCACCAGGGGACCCAGGCCCTCGTCACGCATCTCGCGCAGGCTGAGCACGGTGTAGGACACGCCCTCGCGTTCGATCTCGCGGCGGTCGCAGTAGAGGGATCCGCGCCCGGCAATGGCCAGTTCCACCATCCGCGCGCGATGCTCGGCGCTGGCCCGTGGCTGCGGACGCATCGGCGGTACCGACGCCGGCACCACCTGGATGCGGGTCACCGGGGTGCTCGACAGCACCGTGTCGAGCACTTGCAGGTGTCCGCGGTGGAACGGGTCGAACGTACCGCCGAAGACCCCGACCATGCCATCCGCCGTGCCGATGAAGAACCTCGTCGTACCGCGCGTCAGGGACGGATGGTGCCGTCGCCGAAGACCACGTACTTGCGCGTGGTCAGCCCTTCCAGGCCCACCGGTCCACGCACGTGGAGCTTGTTGGTGCTGATGCCGATCTCGGCGCCGAGCCCGTACTCGAAGCCGTCGGCGAACTGGGTCGAGGCATTCACCATCACCGAGCTGGAATCCACCCGGGCCAGGAAGGCCTGGGCATGGCTGATGTTCTCGGTGACGATGGCGTCGGTGTGCCCGGACCCGTAGGTGGCGATGTGCTCGATGGCCTGGTCCAGGCCGTCGACGATGCGCACCGACAGGATTGGCGCCAGGTACTCGGTGCGCCAGTCTTCCTCGCTGGCGGCGGCCATGTCGGCCACCCGCGCCCGGGTGCGCTCGCAGCCACGCAGTTCCACCCCGGCCTCGCGGTAGCGGGCCACCAGCGTGTCGAGCACCGCCGGCGCCGCGGCCTCGGCAATGAGCAGCGTCTCCATGGCACCGCAGATGCCGTAGCGGCGGGTCTTGGCGTTGACCGCCACCGCGATGGCCTTGTCGGCATCGGCATCGTCGTCGATGTAGACGTGGCACAGTCCGTCGAGGTGCTTGATCACCGGCACCGTGGCCTCGCCGGCAATGCGCTCGATCAGGCCCTTGCCGCCACGCGGCACGATCACGTCGACGTAGCGATCCAGGGTGATCAGCGCACCGACCACCGCGCGGTCGGTGGTGTCCACCACCTGGATGGCCTCGCCCGGCAGGCCGGCGGCGGCGAGACCGTCGGCCAGGCAGGCGGCGATGGCGAGGTTGGAATGAATGGCCTCGGAGCCACCGCGCAGGATGGCCGCGTTGCCGGATTTCAGGCACAGCGAGGCGGCATCGGCGGTGACGTTGGGACGCGACTCGTAGATGATGGCAATGACCCCGATGGGTACCCGCATGGTGCCGACGCGAATGCCGGACGGACGTTGGCGCAGGGCGTCGATCTCGCCCACCGGATCGGGCAGCGCGGCCACCTGGCGCATGCCATCGGCCATGGCCTCGATGCGCGCATCGGTGAGTTCCAGGCGGTCGAGCAGGGCATCGGAAAGTCCGCGCTGGCGACCGCCCTCAAGGTCCAGCCGGTTGGCCCGGGCAATGGCCTCGCGTCGTTCGATGACGAGGTCGGCGGCGGCCAGCAGGGCCTGGTTCTTGCGCGCGGTGTCGCAGGCAGCCAATTGCCGCGACACGGCACGGGCGCGCTGGCCCAGCTCGGCCACGTAGGTGGCGATGTCGGTGTTGTCTGCGCGGAGAACGGTCATGGGTCAGGCGACTTTTGCAGGATCTACCGTGTTTATACCACACAGGGCAAGGGCGACGCGCTCGATCTCCGACCACGGGTCGGCGGGGCCGGGATGGCCCGGCGCATGGCCCTTGACCTGCCGATCCAGGCGGGCGATGTCGGCGTGCAGGCGGTTCAGGCGCAGCAGGCCGAGCCGTTTCAGGGTGGCGATCACCAGCGGTGCCCGGCTGGACCACACGCGGTGACGGCGCAGCACCGCGTCGCGCCCCTCGCCGGCCTTCAGCGCCGCCCCCACCAGGCCCAGGGTGCGCAGTTCCCGGGCCAGCGCCCAGCACATCATCACCGGCTCGGTGCCCTCCCGGCGCAGGCTGCGGGCAATGCGCAGCGCCCGCTCCGCCTGCCCGGCCACGCAGGCGTCGATGAAGACGAAGACGTTGAAGCGGGCATGGTCGGCGAGTACCGCGTCGAGCGCGGACTCGTCCAGCGTGGCGCCGGCCGGCAGCACCAGGGCGAGCTTGCGCACCTCCTGGTCGGCGGCCAGCAGGTTGCCTTCCACGTACCAGGCCAGGCGCTCGGCCACGGTGGGCGAGCAGCGCACGCCGAGGGCATCGAAACGCTGCACGATCCAGCGTGGCAGCCGGGCCGCGGGCACCTGGCCGGTATCCACCACCACGCCGCGCGCGGCCATGTCCCGGCACCAGGCCGCCGACAGCGCCTTCTTGTCCAGCCGGCCGGTGATCACCACCAGCACGGTGTCCGGGTCGGCGGCATCGAGGAAATCGCGGAGAAAAGCCGTGCCCTTGTCACCGGGGCTGGTGCCGGGCAGGCGCAGTTCGATGTAGCGCCGGCTGGCAAACAGCGACAGGGAGCGCGAGGAGGCGTGCAGGGAGGACCAGTCGAAGCCGGTTTCGGCGGTGTAGCGGCTGACGTCGTCGAAGCCCCGGGCGGCGAAGTGGGCGCGCACCAGGTCGCGGGCCTCTTCCACCAGCAACGTCTCGGCGCCATGGATCAGCAGGCAGCGCGGCTCGCCGCGCTCGAGCCCGGCGGCCAGCGCGGCGGTGGCAATCTCCATGCGGGAACCGCGCGGCGGGCCTGACGCCTAGATGGCGCTCAGCTGGCGCATGATTCGCTGCACGATCTGCTTGCGCATGTCCTCGCGCAGGAAGTCTTCCTCGTCCTCTTTCTGCAGCACCTGGGTGGCGTCGAAGTCGAAGTTGCGCTTCAGCGTGATCACCGGGCTCTCGTAGCGCCGCTCGCCCTCGGGGCTGACCACCCGGAAGCGGGCGTCGTAGCGCAGAACGTAGCCGGTGGCGACGCCGCGGGCGTTCAGGGTGCGCACCACGCGCTCGTAGCGCGAGTCGAGCAGCACCGCGGAACTGGAGGCTTCCGCCGACGAGACCACGGTGGCGCCGGAGAAGTCCAGTGCGCTCTTCAGGTCGTCGATGAGTTGCGGGTCGGGGCCTTCGACGTAGACCCGCTGCATGGCCGGGGACAGCTCGACCTTGCCACGCAGGTGAAACCCGCAGCCGGCCAGGGACACGGCGGTGGTCAGGATCAGGAACAGGGCCAGTTTTCGCATGAATTCACCTGCTGGTTGCGGGACTCGGCGCCGCCGGGCGGCCGGCATGCACCGGATTATACGGATTTTTCCGCGCCGCATCCGCCCGCGGCGCGAGGCGGCGTGTCTTTAGACCACCACGTTGACCAGTCGACCCGGCACCACGATGGTCTTGCGCACCGTGCGGCCGTCCACGTGCCGCGCCACCGCGTCGTTGGCAAGAGCGGCGGCGACGATGTCCTCCCTGCCGGTGTCGGCGGCGACCTCGATCTCGGCCCGGCGCTTGCCGTTGACCTGCACCACCAGGGTCACCCGGTCGGATACCAGGGCCTCGGCGTCCACCGTCGGCCACGGCGCGTCCAGCAGCGGCGCGTCGATGGACAGCGCACGCCAGGCGGCATGGGTCACGTGGGGGACCACCGGGGCAAGCACGCGGGTCAGTGCCGACACCGCCTCGGCCATCACCATCACCCGCTCGCCGTGGGCCGCATGGCCCTCGTCGAGGGAGGCGCGGCCGTCGAAGCGTTCCAGGTGGTTGACCAGCTCCATGCAGGCCGCCACCACGGTGTTGAACTGGAACTTGCCGTAGTCGCGGCCGATCTTCTCCAGCATGCCGTGCAGCGCCGCGCGCAACTCCCGGCACGCGCCGTCCTCGATCGGCGCGGTCGGGCGGCCGTCCGGCCGCGTGGCCAGCAGCGGCGCCAGCATCTCGCGGTGACGGTGCACCAGCTCGTGGTAGCGGCGCAGGAAACGGTGCGATCCGGCCACCGCGTTGTCGTTCCACTCCAGCGACTGCTCCGGCGGTGCCGCGAACATCATGAACAGCCGCACGGTGTCGGCGCCGAAACGGCGAATCATCGCCTCGGGATCGACGCCGTTGCGCTTGGACTTGGACATGCTCTCCATGCGGCCGACATCCACCGGCTCACCGTCGGCGCGCAGCACGGCGCCGTCGACACGACCGGTGTCGTCGCGGGAGATGTCCACCTCGTCCGGCGCGAAGTAGATCTTCTTGCCGCCCTCGCCTTCGCGGGAATAGGTCTCCGCCAGCACCATGCCCTGGGTGAGCAGGTTGGTGAACGGCTCGTCGCTGTCCACCAGGCCCTCGTCGCGCATCAGCTTGTGGAAGAAGCGGGCATACAGGAGATGCAGGATGGCGTGCTCGATGCCACCGATGTACTGGTCCACCGGCAGCCAGTAGTTGGCGCGGTCGTCGAGCATGGCCTTGTCGTTGTCGGCGCAGGCGAAGCGGGCGTAGTACCAGGACGACTCGACGAAGGTGTCGAAGGTGTCGGTGTCCCGGGTCGCCGGGCGGCCATCGGCATCGGTGGTGTGCACGAAGGTCTCGATGTCCTTCAGCGGCGAGCCGCCGCCGCGCACCGTCACGTCCTCGGGCAGCACCACCGGCAGGGCATCCTCGGCCACCGCCACCGGCTCGCCGTCGGCGCCCTCGAGCATGGGCACCGGGCAGCCCCAGTAGCGCTGCCTGGACACGCCCCAGTCGCGCAGGCGGTAGTTCACCCGCCGCCGGCCGAAACCGCCGCGCTCGGCGGCGTCGGCGATGCGCTGGAAGGCATCGTCGAAGGACAGCCCGGAATACTCGCCGGAATTCACCGTGACCACGTCTTCCTTGGCGGTCCAGGCGGCCGCCTGCACGTCCACCTCGCCGCCGTCGGCGGGACCGATGACCTGGCGGATGGACAGGCCGAAGCGACGGGCAAAGGCATGGTCGCGCTCGTCGTGACCGGGCACCGCCATGATCGCGCCGGTGCCGTAACCCATCAACACGAAGTTGGCCACCCACACCGGGATGCGCTCGCCGTTGAACGGGTTGATGGCCTCCACGCCCAGGGACATGCCCTTCTTCTCCAGCGTCTCGATATCGGCCTCGCGCACCCCGGTCTCGCGGCACTCGGCGACGAAGGCGGCAATGCCGGGGTCGGATTCCGCGCACCGGCGGGCCAGCGGGTGGTCCGCGGCCACCGCCATGAAGGTGGCACCGTAGATGGTGTCCGGCCGGGTAGTGAAGATGGTCAGCGCCTCGCTGCCGTCGGCGAGGGCGAAATCGGCCTCCAGGCCCACCGAGCGGCCGATCCAGTTGCGCTGCATGGTCTTGACCGATTCCGGCCAGCCGGGCAACTCGTCCAGCGACGACAGCAGTTCCTCGGCATAGTCGGTGATGCGCAGGAACCAGTGCGGGATGTGACGCCGTTCCACCAGCGCCCCGGAGCGCCAGCCACGTCCGTCGATGACCTGCTCGTTGGCCAGCACGCTTTGCTCCACCGGGTCCCAGTTGACCTCGGCCATGGCCTTGTAGGCGATGCCCTTCTTGAACAGGCGGGTGAACAGCCACTGCTCCCAGCGGTAGTAGTCGCTCTTGCAGGTGGCCAGCTCGCGGGTCCAGTCATAGCCGAAGCCCAGGCTCTTCAGCTGGCCCTTCATGTACTCGATGTTCTGGTAGGTCCACTTCGCCGGCGGCACGTCGTTGGCGATGGCGGCGTTCTCCGCCGGCAGGCCGAAGGCGTCCCAGCCCATCGGCTGCATCACGTTCTTGCCCTGCATGCGCTGGTAGCGGGAGATGACGTCGCCGATGGTGTAGTTGCGCACGTGGCCCATGTGCAGCTTGCCCGAGGGATAGGGAAACATGCACAGGCAGTAGTACTTTTCCCGCGCAGGGTCCTCGACCACCTCGAAACTGCGGTTCTCCTGCCAGAACTGCTGGGCTTCGCGCTCGATGTCTGCGGGATTGTAGGGGTGGTCCAAGGCGATAACTCCTGGCAAGGATCAAACAGGCCGCGACTCGGCGGCGCGGGGAAGACTACTTCGGGTCGGGAAACTCGGAGAACGGGAACGGCTTGCGTGTCTCGTTGAAGGTCAGGTATCCGAGCACCTGGTGGGCGTAGCGGTTCAGCGCCGAGGAAAACTCGCGCAAACGGCCCTGCGGCGCACCGTTGACCAGCACCAGCACGAACTGGGTCAGGGCGATGATCGCCACCACCACGGCCAACGCATAGAACATGAGCAGGTAGAACAGGAACATCCACAGTGCTCGAAACCACAGCCCCTGGCGGGGCTCGTCGGCAACCGGATCCTCAATCATGGGTGCTCTCCGCGGTGGAAAACCGCGTATTCTACCGAATCAACCGGGCTTGTCCCATGATCGCGCCGGTCGGCGCGAACCCGCTCAGGCAGTGACCGGGCGGGTGAAGATGATCGGCGCGTCCTCGGCGTCGTCGAAGGACACCAGCTCCCAGGCATCCTGGTCGGCCACGATGGTGCGCAGCAGGCGGTTGTTCAGCGCATGCCCGGACTTGTGGGCGGAAAAGGCGCCGATCAGCGGGTGGCCGAGCAGGTAGAGGTCGCCGATGGCGTCGAGCACCTTGTGCTTGACGAACTCGTCCTCGTAGCGCAGCCCGTCCTCGTTGAGGATGTGGAACTGGTCCATGACGATGGCATTGTCGAGGCTGCCGCCGCGGGCCAGCCCGGCCTCGCGGAGATTCTCCAGGTCCTGCAGGAAGCCGAAGGTACGGGCGCGGCTGACTTCCTTGACGAAGGAGGTGGTGGAGAAATCGACACAGGCCACCTGGGTGGAGGCCTGGAAAATCGGGTGGTTGAAGTCGATGGTGAAGGAGACCTTGAAGCCGTTGAAGGGCTCGAAGCGGACCCACTTGTCACCGTCGGCCAGCTCCACCGTCTTCTTCACGCGGATGAAGCGCTTTGGCCGGGACTGCTCCTCGATCCCCGCCGACTGCAGCAGGAAGACGAAGGGTCCCGCGGAACCGTCCATGATCGGCACTTCCGGCGCGGTCAGGTCGACAATGGCATTGTCGATGCCGATGCCGGCAAAGGCCGACATCAGGTGCTCCACGGTGGAGATGCGAACCCCGTCCTTCTCGATGGTGGTGGACATGCGGGTATCGCCGACGTACTCCGGCTTGGCCGGCACCTCGACCACCGGGTCCAGGTCGGTACGACGGAAGACGATGCCGGCATCCACCGGCGCTGGTCGGAGGGTCAGGTAGACCTTCTCCCCCGTGTGCAGCCCCACCCCGGTCGCACGGATGACGTTTTTTAAGGTTCTTTGCCTGATCATTGCTTGGACGATAGGTTCGGAAGGAGTTTCCCCGGTTTATAGTATTTTTTCTGATGCGCAGGACGCATTCGGCCGGGAATGCCACCCCCGACGGCACCGGACTGTACACCAGATTGTCATTTTTGTGTACCTTTTCAATGGTATTTTAGGGGTTTAGACCCCTTTTCCGGCACCTGGAAAGCGGCCGTGCGCGAACGCGCGGCACCTGCCGCGCGCCCGCACACCGCGAGCGGGCCGAAAGCCACCAACGGGCAGCGGATCGGCATTTCGACCCCCCCTTGGGTCCTTGTCAGTCGGCCTGGCGGCGCAGGAACGCCGGAATGTCCAGGTAATCCATGTCGGTGGAGCCATCCTTCGCCACGGCAGCGGCCGCCGCGCCGCGGCGTCCACGCATGACCTGCGGGCGCTCGCGCACCTCGTCCTGGTCGGCCTCGATGGCCTTGGAGTGTACCACCTTCGGTCGTACCGGCTTGCGCACCGCCTGGGCCTCGCCGATGCCGGTGGCGACCATGGTGACGCGCAGTTCGCCCTGCATTTCCGGGTCGAGCACGGTGCCGATGACCACCGTGGCATCCTCCGAGGCATACTCGTTGACGATGTCGCCGACCTCGGAAAACTCGCCGATGGACATGTCCATGCCGGCGGTGACGTTGACCAGGATGCCCTTGGCGCCATGGATGTCGATGTCCTCCAGCAGCGGGCTCGACACCGCCGCGCGGGCGGCTTCCTGGGCACGGTCGTCGCCGGAGGCGGTGGCCGATCCCATCATCGCCACGCCCATCTCCGACATCACCGTGCGCACGTCGGCGAAGTCGACGTTGATCAGGCCCGGACGGGTGATCAGCTCGGCAATGCCCTGCACCGCGTTCAGCAGTACCTCGTTGGCGCGGGCGAAGGCGTCGAGCAGCGTGGCCTGCTTGCCCATGACGCTGAGCACCTTCTCGTTGGGAATGGTGATCAGCGAGTCGACGTACTGGCGCAGTTCGGCGATGCCCTGCTCGGCGGCCTCGATGCGCTTGCGTCCCTCGAAGGGAAACGGCTTGGTTACCACCGCCACCGTCAGGATGCCGCGCTCGCGGGCCAGTTCCGCCACCACCGGCGCGGCGCCGGTACCGGTGCCGCCACCCATGCCCGAGGTGAGGAAGATCATGTCCGCCCCCTCGAGGATGTCGGCGATGCGATCACGATCCTCGATCGCCGCCTGGCGCCCGACCTCGGGGTTGGCGCCGGCGCCAAGCCCCTTGGTCAGTGCCTCGCCAAGCTGCAGCAGCCGCGGCACGCCGGAGCGTTGCAGCGCCTGTGCATCGGTGTTGGCGTTGATGAATTCCACGCCTTCCATGTTGGCCGAAAGCATGTGGTCGACGGCGTTGCCACCACCACCACCGATGCCGATGACCTTGATCACCGCCTGTTGTCCTACGGTTTCTACCAGTTCAAACATTGCTGTTTCTCCGCTGCCTCGTGAGTGTTTCGGGACGGCGACGACCCGCCTTCCCTTCGTCCGCGCCTTCCTGGCTGCCTGCTCCGTTTCTTGCCTTCATGTCTGCCATGCTCGTATCGATTCAGAAATTCCCATGGAACCAGGACTTCATCCGTTCCATGACCCCGCCCACGCGCCCCTTGCGAGGCGGCGCGGCGGTCTTGGCCGGCCGGTTGGCGGCACCGAACAGGGTCAGGCCAACGCCGGTGGAATAGATCGGGTTGCGCACCACCTCCGACAGCCCGCCCACGTACTGCGGGACGCCCAGGCGCACCGGCATGTGGAAGATCTCCTCGGCCAGTTCCACCATGCCGTCCATCTTCGAGCTGCCGCCGGTGAGCACCACGCCGGTGCCGATCAGTTCCTCGTAGCCGCTGCGACGCAGTTCCGCCTGGGCCAGCAGGTAGAGCTCCTCCACCCGCGGCTCGATCACCTCGGCCAGGGTCGCCCGGGCCAGTTTTCGCGGTGCGCGGTCGCCCACCGACGGGGTATCGATCATTTCTCCGTGGGGCGCGAGCTGGGTCAGTGCGCAACCGAACTTCTTCTTGATCTCCTCCGCCGCCTGGGTCGGCGTGCGCAGGGCCACGGCGATGTCGTTGGTGATCTGGTCGCCGGCAATGGGCAGCACCGCGGTGTGGCGGATGGCACCCTCGGTGAAGATGGCGATGTCGGTGGTACCACCACCGATGTCGATCATGCACACGCCGAGTTCCTTCTCGTCCTCGTCCAGCACCGAGTAGCTCGAAGCCAGTTGCTCGAGGATGATGTCGTCCACTTCCAGCCCGCAGCGACGGATGCACTTGACGATGTTCTGCGCCGCGCTGACCGCGCCGGTGATGATGTGCACCTTGGCCTCCATGCGCACGCCGCTCATGCCGATCGGCTCGCGGATGCCTTCCTGGCCATCGATGATGAAGTCCTGCGGCAGGATGTGCAGGATCTTCTGGTCATTGGGGATGGCCAGCGCACGCGCCGCCTCGATCACCCGCTCGACGTCGCTGGTGCTGACCTCGTTGTCGCGGATGGCGACCACGCCGTGGGAGTTGAAGCTGTTGATGTGCGAACCGGCGATGCCCGCGTAGACCGACAGGATCTGGCAGCCGGCCATCAGCTCGGCCTCTTCCACGGCGCGCTGGATGGACTGCACGGTGGACTCGATGTTCGCCACCACGCCCTTCTTCAGGCCGCGGGACGGGTGATGGCCGACGCCGACGATCTCGACCCCGGCCTCGCCCCGGTCCTCGGCCACGATGGCGAGGATCTTCGAGGTGCCGATGTCGAGTCCGACAATCAGGTTTTCGTCGCTTTTCTTCATCTTCAAGGTTGACCTGTTATCCCGTGCCGTCGCCGGATTGCGACTTCTGCTCGGCCATCTGGCGGCCCGGCGCGGGGTCCAGCGGGCGCACCGCCAGACCGTTGGGGTAGCGCAGGTCGATGGCTTCGATGCCTGCCAGCCTGCTGGCCAGGCCGCCGGCCAGGGCAGCGGTGAAGCGCGCCAGGCGCTCGTCGATGGCCTCGCGGCCGAGGCTCACCGGGACCACCCGGTCGTCTTCGGCACCGATGCCCATCTGCCAGGCACCGCGCGCATCCAGACGCAGCGAACGCACCTCCACCGACCCGGCACCGGCCATGCGCTGGCGCACGTGGAGGTAGTACGCGGTTACTTCCGATGCCCGCTCCCGCGGACCGGCCAGGCGCGGCAGTGCCTGGCCGGCGAAGTCCCCGGGCAGGGCCAGCACCTCGCCCTGCCGGTTGATCCACGCGCTGTCGTTGTAGCGGGCGAAGGGCGTGGCCTGGGAGACCTGCACCACCAGCTTGCCCGGCCAGCGTCGTCGCACGCTGGCCTGGTAGACCCAGGGCACGCCGGCCACCGCCCGCTCCACCGCGACGAGGTCCACCGAGAACCACGAGCGCTCGCCGAGGGAGCGCACCGCATCGAGCACCGCCGCCGGGTCTACGTTGGGCGCATCGCCGGTCACGATCACTTCCTGGATGGCGAACCGCCCCGGCAATAGCAGCCGGTCCAGCGCCACCAGCGCCAGCGAGGCCAGCACCACCAGCGAGACCAGCGCCACCGCCAGGCGCGAGTGCAGGCGCGGGGTTTCGTTGACGTCGTCCTGTTCGCGGTCAGTCACAGTGTTCTCCGGCAAAACGGACCTCGGGAGCGAGTTCCACGGCGGCCTGCTCGCGCACGGTGCGCTGCACCAGCGACACCAGCGCCTCGATGTCGGCGGCGCGGGCATCGCCGGTGTTGATGATGAAGTTGGCGTGTTTCTCCGAGACCACGGCACCGCCGATGGCATGGCCCTTCAGGCCGCAGGCCTCGATCAACCGCGCGGCGTGGTCGCCGGGCGGGTTGGTGAACACCGAGCCGGCATTGGCGGTCTGCACCGGCTGGCTGTCGGCGCGCCTGCGCAGCAGTTCGGCAATGCGCGCCTTGCCCGCCGCGCCGTCGCCGCCGGTGAAGGCGAAACGCGCAGCCAGGAACCAGCGATCCGCCGGCAGGCTGACATGGCGGTAGCCGGTGGCAAAGGCGTCGGCAGGCAAGGTCTGCCAGGCGCCCGCGCGGTCGACCAGGTCCACCGAGTCCACCACCTGCCAGGTCTCGCCGCCGAAGGCGCCGGCATTCATCGCCAGCGCACCACCGACGCAGCCGGGAATGCCGGCCAGGAACTCGCCGTCGACGAGGTCGTGACGGGCGGCGAAGCGGGCCACCTTCGCACTGGCCACGCCGGCCTCGGCATAGACCCGGCCGTCGTCCAAGAGACGCATCACCGACAGTGCCTTGTGGGTGGCCACCACCACCCCGCGCAGGCCGCCGTCGCGCACCAGCAGGTTGGAGCCGAGACCGACGAACAGCACCGGCATCGCCGGCGGCAACTGGCCGAGAAACCGGCACAGGTCGTCGCGGTCGGCGGGCAGGAAGTACCAGTCGGCCCGGCCGCCGGCACGCCAGCTGGTGTGCCGGGACATCGGCTCGTCGGCACGCAGTTCCCCGCGCACGCCGTGCATGCCGGGCACGATGTCGGCTTGTCGCGCGGCCATCATGCCCCCGCCCCGCCGGCGCCGCCGACCAGCGAGCGGGCATGCCGGCCGATGTCGCCGGCGCCCAGGGTGAGCACGATGTCGCCGTCGCGGCAGATGCCGTCGAGCACCGCGGCAAGATCGTCGAGCTGCTCGACGAATACCGGGTCGCTCACGCCGCGCTTGCGGATGGCACGGCACAGGGCGCGACCGTCGGCGGCGCTGATCGGCGACTCACCGGCCGGGTAGACCTCGCCGACCACCAGCGGTTCGACCCCGCCCAGCAGTTCGGCGAAGTCGTCGAACAGGTTCTGCGTGCGGCTGTAGCGATGCGGCTGGAACACCACCACGATGCGCCGGTCCGGCCAGGCGCCGCGGGCGGCGGACAAGGTGGCGCGAATCTCCCGTGGATGATGGGCATAGTCGTCCACCACCTGCACTGTCTTGCCGGACAGCGACAGGCTGCCGAGCTGCTGCATGCGCCGACCGATGCCGGAAAACTCCCGCAGCGCGGTCACGATGGCCTGGTCGTCCACCTTCAACTGGTGGGCGACGGCAATGGCGGCGGTGGCATTGAGCACGTTGTGCATGCCCGCCAGCGCCAGTTCCACCGCCAGCGGCTCGGCGCCGGGTCGCTCCACCGAGAAGCGCATGGTGGTGCCGGACTGGACCACGTCGACGGCGCGGAAATCCGCTTCCGGGCCACTGCCGTAGCCGACCACGGTGCGGTGCACGGTGGTGGCCAGCTCGCGCAGCACCGGATCGTCCAGGCAGAGGATGGCGAGACCGTAGAAGGGCAGGTTCTGCAGGAAGTCGGCGAAGGTCCGGCGCAGCCGCTCGAAGTCGCCGCCGTATGCCTCCATGTGGTCGGCATCGACGTTGGTCACCACCGCGATCAGGGGCTGCAGGTGCAGGAAGGAGGCATCGCTCTCGTCGGCTTCGGCGACCAGGTAGGCGCCCTTGCCGAGACGGGCATTGGAGGCAATGCTGTTGACCAGCCCGCCGACCACGAAGGTCGGGTCGAGACCGCCCTGGGCGAGGATGCCGGCCACCAGCGACGTGGTGGTGGTCTTGCCGTGGGTACCGGCCACGGCGATGCCCTGGCCGAAGCGCATCAGTTCGCCGAGCATCTCGGCGCGCGGGATCACCGGGATGCCCGCGGCACGTGCCGCCACCGCCTCGACGTTGTTCTCGGCGATGGCCGAGGACACCACCACCACGTCGGCATTGCCGATGTTGCTGGCGGCATGGCCGACGGTCACGGCGGCGCCTGCCCGGCGCAGGCGTTGCAGCGTCTCGCCGTCGGACAGGTCGGAGCCGCTGACCCGGTAGCCCTGGCCGAGCAGCACCTCGGCAATGCCGCTCATGCCGGCGCCGCCAATGCCGACGAAGTGAACCTGGTGCACGAATTCACGCATGCATCACCTCCAGGCAGGCCTGGCCAACGCGCTCGGTGGCATCGGCGCGGGCCCGCGCCGAGGCGGCGCGACGCATCGCCACCAGCGCCGCGCGATCGGCGTCGAAGCGCTCCAGCAGCGTGCGCAGGGAGGCCGCGTCGAGCTGCGCCTGCGGCAGCAGCACCGCCGCGTCGTGGTCGGCCAGGTAGCGCGCGTTGGCGGTCTGGTGATCCCCCGCGGCATGGGGAAACGGCACCAGGATGGCGGCGGCGGCGGCGATGCACAGCTCGGCCACGGTCATCGCCCCGGCCCGGCAGATGACGATGCCGGCATCGGCATAGGCCGCGCCCATGTCGTCGATGAAGTCCTCCACCGTCGCCTCGACGCCGAGTTCGCGGTAGCGGGCCACCACCTCGGCGGCATTGCCGCGGCCGCACTGGTGGTGCACGCGCAGCCGGCCGGCGGCCAGCAACGGGGCGAAGATCGCCGGCAGGCGTTCGTTGAACACGCGGGCGCCGAGGCTGCCACCCACCACCAGCACCGGCAACGGTCCCTGGGCATGACGCTCGGGGTCGGCGGCGCGGATCTGCCCGCGGGCCGGGTTGCCGGTCCACTCGGCCCGGCGCGGCAGGCCGCGGGTGGACGGGAAGCCGCACAGGACGCGTCGCGCCAGAGGCGCCAGCAGGCGGTTGGTCAAGCCGGCGCTGGCATTGGCCTCGTGAATCAGCAGCGGGCGGCGCAGCAGCCAGCCGGACACCGCGCCGGGACCGCCGGCGAAGCCGCCCATGCCCAGCATCGCGTCCGGCCGCACCTGGCGCACCACCGCGATACCCTGGGCGATGGCGCGCAGCAGCATGAAGGGCATGGAGGCCAGGCGCAGCAGGCCCTTGCCACGCAGCCCGGCAATGTTCATCCAGCGCATGTCGATGCCGGCGGCGGGGACCACCCGGGCCTCAAGGCCGTTGCGGGTGCCCAGCCAGACGATGCGCACGTCGCGCTCGCGCAGGTACTCGGCCACCGCCAGCGCGGGGTAGACGTGTCCGCCGGTGCCGCCGGCCATGACCAGCAACGTCTTCACGGGCGACGCCTCCCGGCCGGACGGCGCGTTTCCCGGTCCACCGCCAGCACCAGGCCGAGCAGGCCCAGGGTCACGATCATGCTGCTGCCGCCGTAGCTCATCAGCGGCAGCGTCAGCCCCTTGGTCGGCAGCACGCCCATGTTCACGCCGAGATTGACGATGGCCTGCATGGCGATGAGCATGATGGCGCCGTGCACCATGCGCGCGCTGAAGTCATGCCCGCCCTTCTCCGCCGCCGCGGCCACCGCGAAGCCACGCCAGGTGAGGGTGGCGTACAGGCCCACCAGCACGCAGATGCCGGCCAGGCCCAGTTCCTCGGCGATGACCGCGGCGAGAAAGTCGTTGCTGGCATGGGGCAGGTAGTACAGCTTCTGGATGCTCTGGCCGAGACCGGCGCCGAACCACTCGCCGCGGCCGAAGGCGATCAGTGCCTGGGACAGCTGGAAGCCGCTGTTGTACGGGTCTGCCCAGGGGTCCTGGAAACTCAGCACCCGCTCCAGCCGGTAAGGCGAGACGTAGACCAGCACGGCGAAGGCCAGTGCCGCTGCCAGCACGCACAGCGCCATGTGCCAGTAGCGCACGCCGGAGACGTACATCATCGCGAACACCGTTGCCGCCAGTACCACGGTACTGCCCAGGTCCGGCTCCAGCAGCAGCAGCACGCCGACCAGCGCCACCACCAGGCCGACGTTGAACACGCCCAGGCGGAAGGACTTCAGCTGTGCCCGGCGGCGGGTCAGGTAGTCGGCCATGTAGACGATCATGATCAGCTTCATCAGCTCCGACGGCTGTACCCGCACCGGGCCCAGCGCGAACCAGCGACGGCTGCCATTCACCTCCAGGCCCAGCCCCGGCACCAGCACCAGGGCCAGCAGCACCACCCCGGCCACCATCAGCGGCCGCGAAAAGCGTTGCCACACCGCGGTGGGCACGAGGGCGATGACGCTCATCGCCAGCGCGCCGATGCCGATGTAGGCGGCGTGCCGCACGATGCGCGAGAAACCGGCGACCCCGGCGTCCTCGTCGACCACGGTGACCGAGAACACCATCACCAGCGAGAAGCCGACCAGCGCGACGATGGTGCCCACCAGCAGCGCGTCCACCCGCCACTCGATGCGCGGTCCGCCCCGTGCCATGGCCGCTACCGCCTGCATGCCACCACCTCCTGGACGAGGGCGCGGAACACGTCGCCGCGATGCTCGAAGTTGCGGAACATGTCGAAGCTGGCGCAGGCCGGCGAGAACAGCACCACGTCGCCGGCGGTGGCCAGCGCCGCTGCCCGCGTCACCGCCGCCGCCAGGCTCTCCACCGGCTCCACCGGGATGTCCGCCGGCAGCGCACGGGCAATGGCGTCGGCGTCCTCGCCGATCAACAGCGCATGACGCACACGGCCGGCACAGGCCTGCGCCAGCGGCGCGAAGTCGGCGCCCTTGCCGACACCGCCGGCCAACAGCACGATGGGCGCCTCGACGCCGCGCAGGGCCGCGCAGGTGGCGCCGACGTTGGTGCCCTTGGAGTCGTTGATCCAGCGCACGCCATGGTGTTCGGCGACCCGTTCCATGCGGTGCGGCAGGCCGGCGAAGCGGCGCGCGCGGTCGAGGACGTTGTCGTCGAGGTCGATGCCGGCGGCGGCGACCAGGGCCAGCGCGGCGAGCATGTTGCCGAGGTTGTGGCTGCCTTCCAGTCGGATCTCGTCCACCGCCAGCAGGGCCTTGCTCCCGCGCGCCAGCCAGCGCCGGCCGTCGCGGTCGACGATGCCGAAGTCCTCCTCCCCGGCCGGTGCCGACAGGCCGAAGTGCACGGCTGCCGCCGCGGCGGCCGGTGCCAGCGCAGCGGCGGCATCGTCGTCGCGGTTGACCACCGCGCGACGGCAGTGGCGGAAGATGCGCCCCTTGGCCCGGGCATAGTCGGCCAGCGTCGCGTAGCGATCCATGTGGTCGGGACTGATGTTGAGCACCACCGCGGCGGCGAGGGCGAGACTGGCGGTGGTTTCCAGCTGGAAACTGGACAGTTCCAGCACGTAGAAGTCCGGTGCGTCCTCGTCGAGCAGGTCGAGCACCGGCACGCCGATGTTGCCGCCGACACGGGCATCGACGCCGGCCGCGGCCAGCAGCTCGCCCACCAGCGCGGTCACCGTGCTCTTGCCGTTGGAGCCGGTCACGCCGATCACCGGGGCGTCGGCGAGGGCGGCGAACAGTTCGACGTCGCCGACGATGGTGGCACCGGCCTCGCGCGCCGCGGCCACCGCCGGCTCGTTCACCGATACCCCCGGGCTGACCACGATGCGGTCGAAGCGGCGGAACCAGTCCGTGTCGAAGGCGCCGAGCTTGACCTCGATGCCGGGATGTTCGCGGCCAAGCCGCTCGATCATCGGCGGCGCGGCACGGCTGTCGGCCACTGCCGGCGACTGGCCGTGACGGGCCAGGAAGCGCACCACCGAGTAGCCGCTCTCGCCGAGGCCGACCACCAGCGTGGTGGGCGCGCCGTGCTGGTCTCGTGACTGCATCGCCGCCCCCATCAACGCACCTTCAAGGTGGCCAGGCCCACCAGCACCAGGATCAGGCTGATGATCCAGAAACGGACGCTGACCCTGGGTTCGGGCCAGCCCTTGAGCTCGAAGTGGTGGTGCAGCGGCGCCATCCGGAACAGCCGCTTGCCGAGCAGCTTGTAGGAGGCCACCTGCAGGATCACCGACAGGGTCTCCATGACGAACACCCCGCCCATGATCACCAGCACGATTTCCTGGCGCACGATCACCGCCACCACGCCGATGGCCGCGCCGAGGGCGAGGGCGCCGATGTCGCCCATGAAGACCATCGCCGGGTAGGTGTTGAACCACAGGAAGCCGAGACCGGCACCAACCAGCGCGGCGCAGAAGATCAGCACTTCGCCGGCACCGGGAATGAAGGGAATGCCGAGGTAGCCGCTGAACACCGCGTGACCGGTGACATAGGCGAACACCGCCAGCGCGCCGGACACCAGCACGGTGGGCAGGATGGCCAGGCCGTCGAGGCCGTCGGTGAGGTTGACCGCGTTGCTGGTCCCGACGATCACCAGGTAGGTGAGCGCGATGTAGCCCAGGCCAAGGTCGATGGCCACTTCCTTGAACAGCGGCACGATCAACTGCAACTCGGCCGGGCTGCCGGCGGTCAGGTACAGGAATACCGCCACCGCCAGGCCGGCGGCGCTCTGCGACAGGAACTTGTTGCGCGCGCCCATGCCGCGCGGATCCTTGTGCACCAGCTTCTTGTAGTCGTCCACCCAGCCAATCACGCCGAAGGCCATGCAGGTGACCAGCGCAGCCCACACGAAGCGGTTGGACAGGTCCGCCCAGAGCAGCGTCGACAGCGCCACCGAGACCAGGATCAACGCCCCGCCCATGGTCGGCGTGCCGACCTTCTCGAAGTGGGTGGGCGGGCCGTCCTCGCGCACCGTCTGGCCGATCTGGTGGTAGCTGAGCTTGCGAATCATCAGCGGCCCGACCAGGAAGCAGATGGTCAGCGCGGTGAGCACGCCGCAGATGCCGCGCAGGGTCAGGTAGCGGAAGACGTTGAACACCGTGTAGTGCTCGGCCAGGTGATCGAACAGGTAGAGCAGCATCAGCGTGCCTCCGTCTCGCCGCGAAGGGCCTGGGTGATGCGCTCCATGCGCATGGCGCGGGATCCCTTGACCAGCACGGTCACCGGCTGGCCGTCGTCGGCCAGGCACGGACGCAGGGCGACCAGCAGGGCATCGATGTCGTCGAAGGCCCGGGCCGGGCTGCCGAAGGCCGCCGCCGCCTCGCGGCTGGCCGGGCCCAGGGTGAACAGGTCGTCGACGCCGCTGGCACGGGCATGTTCGCCGGCCTGGCGATGCAGCGCGCCGGCGGTGGGTCCAAGCTCGCCCATGTCACCCATCACCAGCACCCGGCGGCCGTCATAGCGGCAGAGCATGTCCACCGCCGCCGCCATCGAGGCCGGGTTTGCGTTGTAGGTGTCGTTGACCAGGCGCAGTCCGGGGCCGAGCACGATGGCCTCGCTGCGTCCGCTGACCGGGCGGAAGGCGGCCAGGCCGTCGGCGATGTGGGTCTCGTCGATGCCCAGCGCGATGGCCACGCTGGCCGCGGCCAGCGCGTTCCTGGCATTGTGCACACCGCCCACCGACAGGCGGGTGTCGATGCGCACGTCGCCGTGGCGCAGCGACAGTTCCAGGTGATCAGCGTCCACCCGGGCGCTGCCGCGCACGTCGGCCTCGGCCTCCAGGGCGAAGGTCAGCCGGCGCCGATGGCGGTTCAGCGCGCGCCAGTGGTCGGCGAAGGCATCGTCGGCGTTGATCACCGCGATGCCGTCCTCGCCGAGGCCGCCGAAGATCTCGGCCTTGGCGGCGGCCACCCCGGCAACACTGCCAAGACCCTCGAGGTGGGCGGCGGCGGCATTGTTGACCAGGGCCACGTCCGGCTTCGCCAGGGAGGAGAGGAGCGCCAGCTCGCCGGCGTGGTTCATGCCCATCTCGATCACCGCGTAGCGATGCTCGTCGCCCAGGCGCAGCAGCGACAGCGGCACGCCGATGTGGTTGTTGAGATTGCCGGCGCTGACCAGGGTGGGCGCGGCGCGCGAGGCGATGGCGCCGAGCATTTCCTTGACCGTGGTCTTGCCGTTGCTGCCGGTGATCGCGGCCAGCGTGCAGCGACGTCCACGACGCCAGTGGGCGGCCAGGCGCTGCAGGGCATCGAGGCTGTCGGCCACGCGCAGCGCGGCGATGTCGCCGTCGGGCCATTGCTCGACCAGCACGCCCGCGGCACCGGCGGCAACGGCGGCGTCGACGAAGTCGTGGCCATCGAACCGATCGCCGCGCAGGGCGACGAACAGCGTCCCCGGCGGCAGGCTGCGGCTGTCCGTGGAAACCCCCTGGAAGGGCGCATCGATGCCCACCCGTTCGGCACCGAGCACGCTGGCCGCCTGGGACAGGGTCATCACGCCGACCTCCCGAGCAGGGCCAGCACCACCTCGCGGTCGCTGAACGGGCGCACCACGTCGCCTTCGTGCTGGCCGGTCTCGTGTCCCTTGCCTGCCACCAGCACGAGGTCGCCCGGGACGGCACGGGACACCGCGTGCTCGATGGCGGCACGGCGATCGGCCAGCACCCGTTCGCGGCCATCGCCGCCTTCCCGGATCTGCTCGATGATGGACAGCGGTGGCTCGCCGCGGGGGTTGTCGTTGGTCAGCACCACGTGGTCGGCAAGCCGTGCGGCCACCGCGCCCATCGCCGCGCGCTTGCCGCGATCGCGATCACCGCCGCAGCCGAACACCACCCACAGCGCGCCGGCGGTCTGCTCGCGGCAGGCGGCCAGCGCCTTCTCGAGGGCGTCGGGGGTATGTGCATAGTCCACCACCACCCGCGCATGGCCCGGTGCATCGAACTGCTCCATGCGCCCGGGCACCGGGTGCACGGCGGCGAGCGCCGCGGCCGCGCGCACCCCGTCGAAGCCCATGGCCAGCAGGGTGGCGAACACCGCCAGCACGTTGTCGACGTTGAAGCGACCGAGCAACGGCACCGCCAGGTGCGTGCGGTGACCGTCGTGGTCCACGACCAGGGCCAGTCCGTGGTCGCCCAGCGTGACCGAGCGCGCGCGCACCCGGGCATCGGCGCCGTGACCGTAGCTCCACAGCCGCGCCGGCTCGACCCGCTCGGCGAGCACGCGGCCGAAGGCATCGTCGATGTTGATCACGCAGGCAGCCAGGTCGGCCACCTCGAACAGGCGTGCCTTGGCGGCACCGTAGCTTTCCATGTCGGCGTGGTAGTCGAGATGATCCTGGCTCAGGTTGGTGAACAGGGCGAAGTCGAAGGCCACCTTGTCCACCCGGCCCTGGTCGAGGGCATGGGAAGACACTTCCATGGCCACGAAGCGGGCACCGTCGTCGAGCAGGTGCCGCAGGTTGCGATGCACCGCGACCACGTCGGCGGTGGTCAACGGCGACGGCGCCAGCGCACCCGGCCGACCGACGCCGAGGGTGCCCATCACCGCGCCATCGCCACCGAGCGCGCAGACGGCCTCGGCCAGCAGGTGGCTGCAGGTGGTCTTGCCGTTGGTGCCGGTCACCCCGACCACGCACAGCTGCTGCGAGGGATGGCCGAAGAAGCGATCGGCGATGGTGCCGACGCGTGCCTTGAGGTCGGGCAGTTCGAATACCCGTCGACCATCGGCACGGCTCGGCTCGTCGCGCTCGGCCAGTACCGCGACGGCACCGGCGCGCAGCGAGGCGTCGATGTAGCGACGACCGTCGCTGCGTCGGCCAGGCAGGGCCAGGAACAACGCGCCGCCGGCCACCTCGCGGCTGTCCAGCGCCAGCGAATCCACCGCCAGGTCGGGCCAGTCCTCGCCGGCGAAGCCGCGGGTGAGTTCGCGCAGGCCGATGCGCGCGGCGTTCAAGAGTCCACCTGCCCGCCGTGCGCGGCCATCTGCACTTCCGGCGCCTTGAGATCGTCCGGGGCGATGTCGTACAGGCGCAGCACCTCGGCCATGACCTCGGAAAACACCGGCGCGGCGACATAGCCGCCGAAGTAACGGTCGCTGCGCGGGTCGTCGACCACGATGACCATGACGAAGCGCGGATCCGAGGCCGGGGCCAGGCCGGCGAAGGAGGAGACGTAGCGATCCTCGGCGTAGCGGCCGCCGATCAGCTTGTGGCTGGTGCCGGTCTTGCCGCCGACGCGGTAGTTGTGCACCGCCGCGCGACGCGCGGTGCCCTCGCGGCTGACCACGTCGGCCAGCATGTCCACCACCGCGTCCACCACGCGCTGGTCGAGGACCCGCTCGCCGGACACCGGGCCGCTGCGCTTGCGCACCGTCAGCGGCACCATCACGCCGTCGTTGGCCAGCACCTGGTAGGCCTGGGCAATCTGGATCGGGGTCGCCGCCATGCCGTAGCCGTAGGACAGCGTGGCATGCTCGATGGGACGCCACTTCTTGCGCTTGGCGAGGCTGCCGGTGCGCTCGCCGGGCAGTTCCACCCCGGTGGGCTCGCCGAAGCCGACGTCGCGCAGGGTGTGGTAGAGCATCAGCGGCGGGAACTCCATGGCGATCTTGGCGGCGCCGATGTTGCTGGACTTGACGATCACCCGGGACACGGTCAGCGCGCCGTAGTCGTGCACGTCGGAAATGGTGTGGCCGCCGATGCGATAGCGCCCGGGGCTGGTCTCGATCACCGTGTCGACGTTGAAGCGGCCGCTTTGCAGGGCCATGGCCACGGTGAAGGGCTTGATCGTCGAACCCGGTTCGAGCAGGTCGGTCACCGCGCGGTTGCGCAGCGCGGCGCCGCCGTCGCGATCGCGCCGGTTGGGGTTGTAGTCCGGCACGTTGACCATGGCGAGGATCTCGCCGCTGCCCGCATCGAGCACCACCGCCGAGGCACCGGCACCCTTGAACTCGGAGACCGAGGCAGCCAGCGCGCGGCGCGCGGCGTACTGGATGCGGGCGTCGATGCTGGTGTCGAGGTCGCTGCCATGACGCACGGCGGCAATGCGCTGCACCCGCTCCACCACCCGGCCGCGACGATCGCGCACGATGCGGTTGACGCCGGCCTCGCCACCGAGCACGCCGTCGAAGCGGCGCTCGAGGCCTTCCAGGCCGCGGTCGTCGATGTCGGTGACGCCGACCACGTGGGCGGCCACCGGACCCAACGGGTAGTAGCGACGGTACTCGCGCTGGCTGTGCACCCCGGCAATGCCGAGATCGAGAATGGCCCGGGCCTCGTCCGGCGGCAGGTGGCGCTTGAGGTAGGCGAAGCCCGCCTCGCCCTGCTCGGCGCACAGCCGGGCAATGCTGTCCGCATCGCGGCCCAGTGCCTCGGCCAGTCGCGGCCAGTGGCCGGCGTCGGCGCACAGCACCGGCGGCTCCGCGGCGATGGAGTCCACCGGTGTGCTGACGGCGAGAATCTCGCCGTTGCGATCCAGGATGCGGCCCCGGTTGGGCTGCACAGGAACCGTGCGCACCGAGCGGGCGGCGCCCTGCTGCTTGAGAAACTCGCCCTGCTCGAACTGCAGCCGCGCCGCCTGCGCGGCGAGCAGGGTGAAGCAGCCGAGCAGCACGAGCAGGCTGGACCAGTGGCGGAAGGGCGAAAAATGGCTGGCGCGATGACTCACTGCGCTGCCTCCGCCGGCACCACCAGGGTGATCACGCTGTCCTCGCCCGGGCGCTGCATGGACAGCCGGCTGGTGGCCGCCTCCTCCACGTGCTGGGACAGCGACCACGTCGCCCGTTCCAGCAGCAGGCGCCCGTACTCGACGTTGAGGTCGTCGCGCCCGGTGTCCAGGCGGTGCAGCTCGGCGAAGGCCAGGCGGCTCTCGTAGCGCACCAGCACCAGCGCCATGGCACTGGCGATCAAGGCCGCCACCACGCAGGGCACGGTCCACTTCATGACAGCTTCTCCGCCGCCCGCAGCACCGCGCTGCGCGCCCGGGGATTGGTCTCGACCTCGTCGTCGCCGGCGCGCACCGCCCGCGTCACCAGGCGCAGGCGCGGGTTCAGCTGGTCGGCGGTGACCGGCATGTCCGGCGGGAAGTCGTCGCCGCGGGCCTGGTCGCGGAAGTAGCGCTTGACCAGCCGGTCCTCGAGGGAATGAAAGCTGATCACCACCAGCCGGCCACCGACACGCAGCGCGTCGAGGGCCTGCGGCAGCACCCGGCCAAGCTCGTCCAGCTCGCCGTTGACCTGCATGCGAATGGCCTGGAAGGTGCGCGTCGCCGGGTGCTTGTGGCGTTCGTGGGTGGGCGAGGCCTCGGCCACCAGGGCGGCCAGCTCGGCGGTGGTGGTCAAGGCGCCGGACGCCAGCTGGCGCTTGATCGCCGCGGCGATGCGGCGGGCATAGCGTTCCTCGCCGAGACTGCGCAGCACCCGCGCCAGTTCGCCCTCGTCCACCGCGGCCAGCCAGTCGGCGGCACTGACGCCGTGCTCCGGGTCCATGCGCATGTCCAGCGGGCCGTTGGCAGAAAAGCTGAAGCCACGGGCAGCGGTATCGAGTTGTGGGGAAGATACACCTAGATCCAGCAGGATGCCGTCCACCCGCGCATCCGGGGCATGCTCGGCGAGCAGGCGGGCAAGTTCGGAAAACCGTCCGCGCACCACGCGGATGCGCGCATCGGCGGCGAAGACCTGGCGGCCGTGGGCCACCGCGGCCGGGTCGCGATCGATGGCCAGCACGCGGCCCTGCGGGCCCAGCGCGTCCAGGCACAGACGGGCGTGTCCACCGCGCCCGAAGGTGGCGTCTACCAGGAAACCGTCGGCAGGCAGATTCAATGCTTCGACAACCTCCCTCGACAGCACCGGAATATGTCCGGCATCAGCCATTTCCACTACAGCGACAGGTCCGCTACCTGTTCGGAGACCTCGTCGTCCGGTTCCGGCTCGGACAGCCACTCGTCGCAGCGCGCCTTCCACAGCGCCTCGTCCCACAGTTCGAACTTGTTGCCCTGCCCGATCAGCACGACCTGCTTGCCGAGGCCGGCGAAATCGATCAGCGGCGAGGCGACGCGCAGGCGGCCGGCGCCATCCATCTCGCAGTCGCTGGCATAGCCGATCAGGAGTCGCTTGAGGAACTGGGCCTGGCGGTTGAAGCTGGAGAGCTGCACCAGCTTCTGCTCCGCGCGCTCCCATTCATCGAGGGTGAACAGCCACAGGCAGCGTTCGCGGGTGTTGTTGACGGTCAGGACGAGCTTGCCGCCGGCGCGCGAGACGATGTCGTCGCGATACCTCGCCGGTATCGCGATCCGCCCCTTGGCATCCATATTGAGTGTGCTTGCGCCACGAAACATGCCGGGAATGTCCTGATTCGCCCGTATTCACCACGATTCACCACGATGCGACACTATAAGCACGCGAAATAGGCAGGTCAAGCAAAAATGCATGAAAATCATGGCGATCCCGCGCCGCGGGCGGTGGCCGCGGGCGGCTCCAGGGGGGCGGAACCGGGGGTTCCTGCGGGGCAGTTCCGGCCCCGGGGCGGGGCGGGAGGAAGTTCGGGAGCCGGCCTGTAAGCCGGGTTCTGTGATCGAGCGGTCGAAACCACCCGACCGGCAGTCATTCATCTGGGCCCGGCGTCGCCGCCGGGCTCGAGCAACCTACCCGGATCCAGTGCGGGCCGCACCGATGGATCCCTATTTGGTCTTGCTCCAGGTGGGGTTTACCCTGCCATTCGTGTTACCACGAACGCGGTGCGCTCTTACCGCACCATTTCACCCTTACCGGCGGGGCGAACCGCGCCGGCGGTATCTTTTCTGTGGCACTTTCCGTCGGCTTGCGCCGCCCAGGCGTTACCTGGCACCTTGCCCTGTGGAGCCCGGACTTTCCTCCAGCACCGCCTCGCGGCGACGCCAGCGACTGCCCGGCCGACTCCCGAGGGGCGAAGCCTAGTCGCGCCGGGCGGCGGTAGCAAGGGAAATCGACGCGCCGGTCAGGCCGCGGCGACCCGGGCAAACACCTCGGCGAAACGGGCAAGGCCTTCTTCCAGCACCTCGTCCTCGATGGTGAGCGGGGTGAGAATGCGGATGACGTTGCCGCGGATGCCGCAGGAAAGCAGGATCAGCCCGGAACGCGCCGCCTCGGCCACCATGGCGCGGGTCAGTTCGGCGTCCGGCTGCTCGGCGCTGCCGTTCCTGACCAGTTCCATGGCCACCATGGCGCCGCGTCCGCGGATCTCGCCGATGCGATCGGGAAACTGCTCCTTCAGCCCGGCCAGCGAGCGGGTGATGGTGTCGCCGATCCGCCCGGCGCGGGCCGGCAGGTCTTCGTCCGCGATCACCTCGAGCACCGCCAGCGCGGCGGCACAGGCCAGCGGCGAGCCGGCATAGGTGCCGCCCAGCCCGCCGGCGGCAGCGGCATTCATGATCTTGGCCTTGCCCACCACGGCGGCCAGCGGGAAGCCGCCGGCCATGCCCTTGGCCAGGGTCATGATGTCCGGCTCGACGCCGTCGTGCTCCACCGCGAACCACTTGCCGGTGCGGGCGAAGCCGGTCTGCACTTCGTCGCAGACCAGCACGATGCCGTGCTCGTCGCAGATGCCGCGCAGGGCGGCGAGAAAGCCCTCGGGCACCGGGTAGAACCCGCCCTCCCCCTGCACCGGCTCGATCACGATGGCGGCCACGCGACCGGGCTCGATGTCCACCTTGAACAGCATCTGCAGGGCCTTGAGCGCGTCGTCGGCGGTGACGCCGTGGTAGGCCACCGGAAACGGCACGTGGTAGATCTCGCCGGGAAAGGGGCCGAACCCGGCCTTGTAGCCGGCCACCTTGCCGGTCAGGCCCATGGTCAGGTTGGTGCGGCCGTGGAAGGCGCCGCTGAAGGCGATGACCCCGGGACGACCGGTATGGGCGCGGGCGATCTTGACGGCGTTTTCCACCGCCTCGGCGCCGGTGGAGACGAACATGCTGCGGGCATCTTCGATGGGCACCAGCGCATTGAGTTTCTCGGCCAGTTCCACCGCCACCTCGTAGGGGCTGACCATCAGGCAGGTATGGTGGAACTTCTCCAGCTGCGCGGCCACCGCCGCCAGCACCTTGGGGTGCCCGTGACCGGTGTTGACCACCGCGATGCCGGCGGCGAAATCGATGTAGCGTTGCCCCTCGACATCCCAGATCTCGGCGTTCTTCGCACGCTCGACGTAGACCGGGGCGAGGTTGGACAGGCCGCGGGCAATGGCGGCGTCCTTGCGCGCCTGCAGGGCGGCGTTGCTGCGGGTTGCGGTGGTGCTGTGTGCCAGCGAGCTGGCGAGGGGATTGGCTGCCATGGTCGGCCTCGTCGTCGTTGCCCGTGCGGTCGTCCGGGGGACGGCGGCACGGTGGATTGGGTCGATCCCGCCGGGCGGCGGAAACGCCCAAGGTACGGCGCCGGCGATGGGCTGAACATACCGCAACTGCGGTAGCCCCGCCGCCGGCTAGCCGGCGGCCTCGTCGAAAAAGCGGGCGAACAGCTCCGCCTGCGAGGAAAT
>CAYGJZ010000025.1:0-32264 GCA_964350265.1 uncultured Gammaproteobacteria bacterium
ATGGTGGAGCGGAGGAGGATCGAACTCCCGACCTTCGCATTGCGAACGCGACGCTCTCCCAGCTGAGCTACCGCCCCATGGCTCGAATTGTAGTCACTCTCGGGGGCGGCGACCAGCGGTGCGGGGTGGGGGCAGGGCGCGTGGTTGGGGTTCGGTGGGTGGCGGGGTACAATCGGCGCTTTGCTTCTTCGCGCCGCGGCTGGATTCCGTCCTGGGGTCGGTGGTGGTGCCCGCCTGTTCCGGACGAGCCATGACCAACCTTTCCGACGGGTCTGTGGACCTGCGTGCCATTGCGCACATCTTTGCCGAGAAAATCCCGTTCAACCGCGAGATGGGGTTTCGGTTTTCCTTCGATGATTCCGGTGCCCCGGTGCTTCGCTTTGCCCACCGGCCGGAGCTGGTGGGGAATTTCGTGCGCGGCATCCTGCATGGCGGGGTGATCGCCAGTGCCCTGGACGTGATCGGCGGCTTTGCCTCGTTCCGCGCCCTGCTGGACCGGGAGGATCTGTCCGGGCAGCAGGCGGAGGAGATTCTGGGCCGCATGGGCACCATCGACCTGCGCATCGACTACCTGCGCCCGGGCATGGGCGAGGGTTTCGTGGCCACGGCCCAGGTGCTGCGGGTGGGCCGGAAGGTGGCGGTGGCGCGGATGGAGTTGAAGGACGATGGCGGCGAGATGGTCTCGGCGGGTACCGGGGCCTATATCGTCGGTTAGCGTGGTTCCCGGAGAAAACACTACAGCTTGTGTGTATAACTTCGTATTTTTCATGGGAACTGATAGAATTCGGCAATGAACAGATCGCTTGGAGAGCTTGACCGGTCCATGATCGACGATCTCACCACCGACGAGCCTTCGTTTTCCTCGAAGGCGAGTCCGGGCATGATCCTGTCCGCCGCCCGCGCCGAGCTGAAATGGAGCATCGAGGATGTCGCCGCGAACCTGAACCTGCGTGTCGCGGTGATCCAGGCGCTGGAAAACGATGACTACTCCGACCTGCCGGGCCCGACCTTCGTGCGCGGCTACATTCGCGCCTATGCGCGGCTGCTCGGGGTGGAGGAATCGGAGGTGGTGGACGACGAGACCATCCTGTCCACCCAGCAGAGCAGCGCCTTCACCAGCCAGGCGCCGGTGATGGGTGCCTCGGCGTTCCGGCCGCAGCGCCAGCGTGGCGGGCGGTCGTGGTTGCTGTGGCTGGGCCTGGTGGCCCTGATCGTGGTGGCCTGGGCCTTCAGCGGCATCGAGATCTGGGGTCCGGACGGGCTGTTGTCGTCGCTCGGCCTGGACATCTTCGGTGGCAGCGATTCCTCGGAGATCTCGCTGTCGCTGGATCCGGAGTCGCGCACGGGGACGTCCAGCGACTGATCCCAGGCCGTCGTCTCCGCGCCGGGGTGTGCGCGGGGATCATCATCACCCGACTATCCCATGATCCTGCAATGGCCGATGCCCTGGGCTGGCGGCGTCCTCTACCAGCCGCTGCCCCTGTATACCTTTGATTTCCTGAGCGAGCCTGACACCATGACGGCAAATTCCCCGGACCGCGTCGAGCGCGTCATCGGCAACGACCCCACCTGGTCGGTGATCTGGCTGCACGGCCTCGGCGCCGACGGTCACGACTTCGAGCCGCTGGTGGGCGAACTCGGCCTGTCCGGCGATCCCGGCGTGCGCTTCGTCTTTCCCCATGCCCCGTACCGCGCGGTGACCGTCAACGGCGGCATGCGCATGCGCGCCTGGTACGACATTCTCTCCATGGACATTGCCCGGGTGCCGGATGCCGATGGCGTGGAGGAATCCTGCGACCGGCTGGCGGCGCTGGTGGCGGAGGAGGAGGCGCGGGGCATTCCCGCCGAGCGCATCCTGCTGGCCGGCTTCTCCCAGGGTGGTGCCATTGCCCTGCACGCGGCACTGACCCGGGCGCTGCCGGTGGCCGGGGTGGTGGCGCTGTCCACCTACCTGCCGCTGCCGTCGGCGGCGGTGGATGGCCCGCGGCCGCCGGTGTTCATGGGGCACGGCAGTTTCGATCCGGTGGTGCCGCCGTCGCTGGGCGAGGCGGCGCGGGAGCGCATGGTCGAGGCCGGTTTCGAGGTCGCCTGGCACACCTATGCCATGCCGCACGCGGTGTCGCCGGAAGAAATCGCCGACCTGCAGGCCTGGTTCGCGGCGCGCCTCGCCGCCTAGCGGCTCGCGCTATGCCGCCGGGGCGTCGACCCCGTAGCGGCGGCGATAGTCCTCCACGGTGGCCAGGTGGGTGGGGTCGACCCGGCCGAGCAGGTCCACCAGGGTGGTCAGCCGGGCGATGGGGATGACCGGCAGGCCATGCTCGTCGCTCACCACCTGCACCGCCGAGCGGCCGCCGGCGCCTTCGACGATCTCCTCGCGGTCGAGGGCGATGAGCACTGCCGCCGGAGTCGCCCCGGCGGCGCGGATCAGGCGCACCGATTCGCCCACCGAGGTGCCCGCGGTGATCACGTCGTCGACGATGACCACGTCCCCGGACAGGGGCGCCCCCACCAGCACGCCGCCTTCGCCGTGGTCCTTGGCCTCCTTGCGGTTGTAGGCCAGCGCGAGGTCGCGGCCGTACAGCCGGTCCATGGCCATGCCCACCGCGGTGACCAGCGGGATGCCCTTGTAGGCCGGCCCGTAGAGCATGATCTCGCCGGGCATGGCGTCGTGCAGGGTGCGGGCATAGTACTCGGACAGCCGGTTCAGCAGCCGCCCGCTGTGGAACAGCCCGGCGTTGAAGAAGTAGGGGCTGACGCGGCCGGACTTCAGCGTGAACTCGCCGAAGCGCAGCACGCTGGCGTCAATGCAGAATTGCAGGAATTCCTGGCTGTGTTCGTTCATGGCGGGGCGGGCCTGGTTGGGCGGCATGGACCGGCTGGCGGATTTCGGTTAACGTGCCGGCGCAATGTACCGCAGTCCACCGGCCTGACCAAGCCGGGCCCAGCCGACGCCGCGCCACCGAAGGACGACACCGGATGACACAGGCAAGCAACCCCTGGCGCGCGTCGCTGCGCGCCTTCGTGCATCCGCGCGTGGTCACCATGCTCTTCCTCGGCCTGTCCGCCGGGCTGCCGCTGCTGCTGATCTTCTCCTCGCTGTCGCTGTGGCTGCGCGAGGCCGGGGTGGAGCGCGGCGCGGTGACCTTCTTCAGCTGGGCGGCGCTGGGCTATTCCTTCAAGTTCGTCTGGGCGCCGCTGGTGGACCGGCTGCCGGTGCCGTTGCTCACCCGCCTTCTCGGCCGCCGTCGTGCCTGGATGCTGGTTTCGCAGATCGCCATCATCACCGCCATGGCCTGGATGGCGAGCACCGATCCGGCCCAGGGAGCGGCGGCGCTCACCACCATGGCGCTGGCGGCGGTACTGCTGGGCTTTTCCTCCGCCACCCAGGACATCGTCATCGATGCCTACCGCATCGAGTCCGCCGAGCAGTCGTTGCAGGCGCTGATGTCGTCCACCTACATTGCCGGCTACCGCATCGGCATGCTGCTCTCCGGGGCCGGCGCGCTGTTCCTGGCCGACCACTTCGGCTCGCAGCCGGAGGCCTACGACTACGCCGCCTGGATGCGTACCTACCTCGCCATGGCGGCAGTCATGGGCATCGGCGTGGCGACCACGCTGATCGTCGCCGAGCCGGCCGGGGAGCGGGCCAGCGACTACCACCACACGGTGCGCGACTATCTCGGCTTCCTGCTCCTGTTCGTGCTCGCGGTGGCCGCCTTCATCGGCGTCTTCGCCGCCAGCGCCGGGGTCTTCGCCTGGCTGCGCGACACCCTCGCCGGGGCGGCGGACGGCGTCTCGGCGGCCGGGCCGCTGATCGGCTTCGTGCTCGAGATCCTGCGCCTGGCGGTGTCCCTCGGCGCCGCCGCGCTGGTGGCGGCGATGCTGGTCTCCAGCCGCGCGGTGAACCGCGACATGGTGGTGTCCACCTATGTCGACCCGGTGCGCGAGTTCTTCTCCCGCTACGGCGCCTCGCTGGCCTGGCTGCTGCTGGCGCTGGTGGGGCTGTACCGCATCTCGGACATCGTGCTCGGCGTCATCTCCAACGTCTTCTACCAGGATCTGGGCTTCAGCAAGACCCAGATCGCCAGCGTGGTGAAGACCTTCGGCCTGGGCATGACCATTGCCGGCGGCTTCCTCGGTGGCGTGCTGGCGGTGCGCTACGGCGTCATGCGCATTCTCTTTCTCGGCGCCGTGCTCACCGTGGTCACCAACCTGTTCTTCATCGCGCTGGCGGCGGCAGGCAACAACGAGTTGCTGCTCTACGTGGTGATCTCCGCCGACAACCTCACCGCCGGCCTGGCCAGCGCCGCCTTCATCGCCTTTCTCTCCGGCCTCACCAACATCCGCTTCACGGCGGTGCAGTACGCCATCTTCAGCTCGTTGATGACGCTGCTGCCGAAGGTCATCGGCGGCTACTCGGGCAGCATGGTGGACGCCATGGGCTACCTCTACTTCTTCCTGGTCGCCGCGCTGCTCGGCGTGCCGGTGCTGTGGCTGGTGCACCGTGCCTCGCAGCGGCTGACCCTGCACGAGGGCGAGGCGGAACAGGCGCGGCAATCCACCTGAACCGCGGCGGTGCCGTCGGCGACACAGGGGCAGGGCAGTTGCCCACCCTGCCATCGCACGACGAGGATCGCACCATGAACCACCGAACCCTGCTTTTCGCCGTTTCCTGCCTGCTGGCCAGTGCCGCCCAGGCCCAGTTCGTCGCCGCGCCGGAACTGAAGCCCTATGCCCTGGAGACGCCGGCGTCGAAGGAGATCGCCCATCGCCTGCCGCCGCCCGCTGCCTGCCGTTCCTGCGGCGCGGACATGCGCGGCAACTGGACCTACAACCGCCACGACGACAACAACCTGGACATCAACGGGCCGCTGCCCATCGGCTTCGAGCAGCACGGCGCCTGGTTCTGGGGCGGCAACGATCGCCACACCATCATCGGCGAGGTGCGCGGCAAGTGGATCAAGGTCACCATCACGGTGGCGGGGGAGGAGGGCATGGGCTGGGTCAGCATGGGCGAGGGCACCATCCATGCCTACGACGAGCTCGGCGGCTTCGTCCTCGCCACCCTGGTCACCCGCGACACCTTCGGCCGCAGCGGCTCGCTGATCCTGCGTCGCGCACCCTAGGCCACCCGGCCGCACTTCCGTGACGCGCCGACCGTGGTCGGCGCGTTCGCGCTGGCAATTCGGCTCCCGGAACAGGGCGGTCTCCGGTATAATCGCGCGCCCGTCGGGCCCACGTGGGTGATGTCTTGAAATCCACCCGCCCGGACACCATTTTCCCGGCGGTGATCTGCCGGGCGCGACGCCGCGGTCACGCGGATCCGGAACTTCAGTTTTTCGCGCGAATCCATCGCCGGGAGGCCCCATTTCATGCCGATCTACGAGTACATGTGTACCAACGAGTCCTGTGGACACCAGTTGGAGGCACTGCAGAAGCTTTCCGATGAACCGTTGGTGTTCTGCCCTGCCTGTGGGGAGTCGACCCTGAAGAAGAAGATTTCCGCGGCCGGCTTCCGGCTCAAGGGCACCGGCTGGTACGAGACGGATTTCAAGAACAACGGCAAGAAGCCGGCCAAGACCACGTCCTCGTCGGAAGGCAGCGGCAGCGGCACCGGCGGCGGCAGCAGCAGCGGCGGCTCGACCTCCGGCGACGGCGGCGGCGCGAAAAAGTCCGGCGGTTCCAGCGAAGCCGCCTGACCCGGGCCGGGGCGCCGGGCGTTTCGCCCGTCCCCAACCCGCACGTTACGCGCCCGGTCGGCGACGATCGCGGCGCGTTTGCTCATCATTGAAGACCCCAAACGGCGCCGGGCAGGCGCTTCGGTCGCCGATCTCGCGCGGCCCGAACCGGTAGAACAGGCCATGCGAACCCATCTTTGTAGCGACCTCGACGAATCCCTGATCGACGAATCGATCACCCTGTGCGGCTGGGTGCATCGCCGACGGGACCACGGCGGCGTCATCTTCATCGACCTGCGCGACCGCACGGGCATCGCCCAGGTGGTGGTGGACCCGGATTTTCCCGAGCCCTTCGCCGCCGCCGACAGCGCGCGCAACGAGTACGTGCTGAAGATCAGCGGCCGCGTGCGCCGCCGCCCGGCCGGCACCGAGAATCCCGACCTGCCCACCGGCATGGTGGAAGTGCTGGCCGACGCCATCGAGGTGCTGAACACCTCGCGGCCGTTGCCCTTCCAACTCGAGGAGGACGATGTCGGCGAGGCAGTGCGCCTGGCCCACCGCTTCCTCGACCTGCGCGGCAGCAAGCTGCAGGCGCGCATCCGGCTGCGCCACGCGGTGACCCGCTTCATGCGCCGCTTCCTCGAGGACCGCGCCTTCGTCGAGATCGAGACGCCGATCCTGACCCGCTCCACCCCCGAGGGGGCGCGCGACTACCTGGTGCCGAGCCGCACCCACCCGGGCAGCTTCTTCGCCCTGCCGCAGTCGCCGCAGTTGTTCAAGCAGCTGCTGATGATCTCCGGCTTCGAACGCTACTACCAGGTGGCCCGCTGCTTCCGCGACGAGGACCTGCGCGCCGACCGCCAGCCGGAGTTCACCCAGCTCGACGTGGAGATGTCCTTCATCGACGAGGCCGGGATCACCGGACTGATGGAGCAGATGGTGCGCGAGCTGTTCGCCGAGATTCTCGACGTAACGCTGCCCGACCCGTTCCCGCGCATGTCCTGGGCCGAGGCCATGCGCCGCTACGGCAGCGACCGGCCGGACCTGCGCATCGGCCTGGAGCTGGTCGACATCAAGGATCTCGTTGCCGATGTCGAGTTCAAGGTCTTCTCCGCCCCGGCCAAGCGCGACGACGGCCGCGTGGCCATGCTCAAGGTGCCCGGCGGCAACCGCCTGACCCGCCAGCAGATCGATGGCTACACCGAGTTCGTCAAGCCCTACGGCGCCAAGGGGCTCGCCTATATCAAGGTGAACGAGGTCGCCGCCGGCCGCGATGGCCTGCAGTCGCCGATTCTCAAGTTCCTGCCCGACGAGGTGGTCGCCGCCATCATCGAGCGGGCCGGGGTGGCCGACGGCGACCTGGTGTTCTTCGGCGCCGACAGCGCCAAGGTGGTGAACGAGTCCCTCGGCGCGCTGCGCGTGCGCCTGGGCAAGGATCTTGGCCTGCTCGAGGGCGAGTGGCGGCCGCTGTGGGTGGAGCACTTCCCGCTGGTGGAGTACGACGAGACCGAGAAGCGCTACCAGGCCCTGCACCATCCCTTCACCGCGCCGGCCCCGGCGGACCTGGACAAGCTCGAGTCCGATCCCGGCCAGGTGCTGTCGCGGGCCTATGACCTGGTGCTCAACGGCACCGAGCTCGGCGGCGGTTCCATCCGTATCCATCGCCCCGAGGTGCAGGCCCGGGTGCTGGAACTGCTCGGCATCGGCGAAGCCGAGGCCGAGGAGAAGTTCGGCTTCCTGCTGCGCGCCCTGGACTACGGCGCGCCGCCCCACGGCGGCATTGCCTTCGGCCTCGACCGCCTGGCCGCGATGATGTCCGGCGCCGAGTCCATCCGCGACGTGATCGCCTTCCCGAAGACGCAGAAGGCCTCCTGCCTGCTCACCAATGCCCCGGGCACGGTGGACGAGCGCCAGCTACGCGAACTCGGCCTGCGCCTGCGCCCCGGCGTCAAGGCCGAGGGCGAAGAAGGCTAGTGCGGTTCCCCCGGCATGACGCACGCTGCCTACCGACGACCCGAATCGGTGCTGGTGGTGGTGCACGACGCCCGCGGCAGGGTGCTGCTGCTGCACCGGCGGGATCTTCGCTTCTGGCAGTCGGTGACCGGGTCGTGCGCGTGGAGCGAGGACGATCCACGACAGACCGCCTGTCGCGAACTGGCCGAGGAGACCGGCCTGGTGGTTGCGCCGTCGCGGCTGGTGGACTGGCGAACCGCCCACCGCTTCGCCATCGCCCCGCCACTGGCGAAGCGCTTCGCCCCGGGCACGCGCTACAACACCGAGCACCTGTACTCGCTGCCCCTGGACGCGGCGCCGCGGATCACCCTGAGCACGGAGGAGCACGATGCCTTCGCCTGGCGGGCGCGGGACGAGGCCATCGCGGCAAGCTGGTCGTGGAGCAACCGGCTGGCCATTCGACGGGTGCTGGCGGGCTGATCGCCAAGACCAGCCGTGGGCCGATTTCGCGCCACGGGGCTTTGCGCATAGAATCCGCAGTGCATCCACGAACCCGCCGTCGCGCGGCCCGCGCGGCCGGCGACGTGCGCAGTCCGATTCCGTCGTTTCCCGGGAGATCCTATGGCCGGTCATAGCAAGTGGGCCAACATCAAGTTTCGCAAGGCGGCACAGGACGCCAAGCGCGGCAAGCTGTTCACCAAGCTGATCCGCGAGATCACCGTGTCCGCCCGTGCCGGCGGTGGTGATGCCGACGCCAACCCGCGCCTGCGCACCGCCATCGACAAGGCGCTGGCCGCCAACATGACCCGCGACACCATCGAGCGTGCGATCTCCCGGGGCACCGGCGAGGGCGACGACGCCCACTACGAGGAAATTCGCTACGAGGGCTACGGTCCCGGCGGCATCGCCTTCCTGGTGGAGTGCACCACCGACAACCGCAACCGCACCGTGGGCGAAGTGCGTCATGCCTTCAGCAAGCACGGCGGCAACCTCGGTACCGACGGCTCGGTGGCCTACCTGTTCACCAAGACCGGGTTGTTCGTGTTCGCGCCGGACAGCGACGAGGAGCGCATCATGGAAGAGGCCATCGCCGCCGGCGCCGACGACGTGGAGGTCAACGACGACGGCAGCGTCGAGGTGCTGACCACCCCCGAGGAGTTCGAGGCGGTGAAGAACGCCTTCAAGGACGCCGGCCTGTCGCCGGAGGTGGCCGAGGTCGTGCAGCGGCCGGCCACCGAGACCGAGCTGACCGGCGACGACGCCGAGTCCAACGAGAAACTCATCGACATGCTCGAGGAACTCGACGACGTGCAGGAGGTGTACACCAACGCCGTCTTCGTCGACCGCTAGGACCCGGCATGAAGGTACTGGGCATCGACCCCGGATCACGCGTCACCGGCCTCGGCCTGGTGGATGCCGGCGACGACGCCATGCGCTGCCTGTTTCACCGCAGCGTGCGCACCGGCAACGGCGAGCTCGGCGAGCGCCTGCGGGTGATCTTCGAGGCGGTGACCGAGGCGGTGGAAACCCATCGGCCGGACGTGGTCGCCATCGAGCAGGTGTTCGTCGGCCAGAACGTGCGCTCGGCACTGGTGCTGGGTCATGCCCGCGGCAGCGCCCTGTGCGCCGCGGTCACCCGCGCGCTGCCGGTGGCGGAGTACTCGCCGCGCCAGGTCAAGCTGGCGGTGGTGGGCAGCGGCGGCGCCAGCAAGGAACAGGTGCAGCACATGGTGCGGATACTGCTCGGCATGACCACCCCGCCGCCGGCCGATGCCGCAGACGCACTGGCCTGCGCCATCTGCCACGTACACAACGACGCCCACGCGGCGCGTCTGGCCAGCCACGGGAGAGCGCAGTGATCGGTTACATCGAAGGCCTGCTGATGAGCAAGCAGCCGCCCCACCTGCTGCTGAAGGTCGGCGGCATCGGCTACGAGGTCGAGGCGCCGATGACGGTGTTCTACGATCTCCCCGAGGTCGGCGCCGCGGTTTCCCTGCATACCCACCTGCAGGTGCGCGAGGACGCCCACAAGCTGTACGGCTTCGCCAGCGTGCGCCAGCGCGACCTGTTCCGCACCCTGCTGAAAGTGTCCGGTGTCGGTCCGCGGGTGGCGCTGGCCATTCTCTCCGGGCTGCGCGCCGAGGAATTCGAGCGCTGCATCAGCGACGGCGACATCGCCCAGTTGACGCGGGTGCCGGGCATCGGCCGCAAGACCGCCGAGCGGCTGCTGGTGGAAATGCGCGACCGGCTCACCGAGCTCGGTGGCGAAGGCGTTGGCCTGCCGACGGACTCCGGCGATGCCGAGCACGACGCCCTCGGCGCGCTGGTGGCGCTGGGCTACAAGAATGCCGAGGCCAGCCGCGCGCTGCGCGCCGTGCGCAAGCCGGGCATGAGCAGTGAAGAACTGATTCGCGGCGCGCTGTCGACCCTGGCCCGGGTCAGCGCGTGAGCGGCGACGCCCCCAACCGCGACGGCAACCCGGCCTCCGCCGAGGAGGTCCGGATCGATCGCAGCCTGCGGCCGCCGTCGCTGGAGGAGTTCGTCGGCCAGCAGAAGACCCGGGTCCAGCTCGAGGTGTTCATCACCGCCGCGCGCAACCGCGGCGAGTCCCTCGACCACGTGCTGGTGTTCGGCCCGCCGGGCCTGGGCAAGACCACGCTGGCCCACATCATCGCCAACGAGATGGGCGCCAAGCTGCGCCAGACCTCCGGCCCGGTGCTGGAGAAGGCCGGCGATCTCGCCGCCATCCTCACCAACCTGCAGCCGGGGGACGTGCTCTTCGTCGACGAGATCCACCGCATGAGCCCGGCCATCGAGGAAATCCTCTACCCGGCGCTGGAGGATTTCCAGCTCGACATCCTCATCGGCGAGGGGCCGGCGGCGCGCTCGATCAAGCTCAACCTGCCGCCGTTCACCCTGGTCGGCGCCACCACCCGCGCCGGGCTGCTCACCTCGCCGCTGCGCGACCGCTTCGGCGTGGTGCAGCGGCTGGAGTTCTACCAGCCCGCCGAACTGGCCCGCATCGTCGCGCGCTCGGCGGGCATCCTCGGCGTCGACGCCGACGAGGGCGGGGTGATGGCGGTGGCGCGACGTTCCCGCGGCACGCCGCGCATCGCCAACCGCCTGCTGCGCCGGGTGCGCGACTATGCCGAGGTGCGTGGTGACGGCCGGGTCACCGAGACCCTGGCCAACGAGGCACTGGAGATGCTGGAAGTGGACACCTTCGGGCTCGACCTGCTCGATCGCAAGCTGCTCGGCGCCATCATGGAGAAGTTCGACGGCGGGCCGGTGGGGGTGGACAACCTCGCCGCCGCCATCGGCGAGGAGCGCGGCACCATCGAGGACGTCATCGAGCCCTATCTCATCCAGCAGGGCTTCCTGATGCGCACCCCGCGTGGCCGGGTGGCGACGCGGGCGGCCTGGCGGCACTTCGGCCTGGAGTTGCCGAGCGCCATGGACGAGCATGCCCAGGCGGCGCTGTTCGACGAAGAACGCGGCGACGGCTAGGGCGATTCATGCTGTATTCAGTTTGGTCCGGTTGAAATGCGCGACCAGTCCACGACGCCGGATGCGTCCTTCCGGTTCAAGGTGCGGGTGTACTACGAGGATACCGATGCCGCGGGCGTTGTATACTACGCGAACTACCTCCGCTTCACCGAGCGCGCAAGAACGGAATGGCTGCGCTCGATGGAGATCGAACTCGACGACCTGGAACGACGCGAAGGCATCGTCTTCCCGGTTCGTTCCCTGACCGCCAGCTACGATCGTCCGGCGCGGCTTGCCGACCTGCTCGAAGTCACTGCCAGCCTGGTGGATGCCGGCCGCGCATCGCTGACGATGGACCAACGCGTGCTGCGAGGCGATGACCAACTGTTCAGTTGTCGCGTTCGCCTGGCCTGTGTAGATTCTGCAACGTTCCGACCGAAGCCGATCCCGGCACCGATGCGAGACCTGGTACAAACATGGAAAACGCAGTCGAAATAGACGTCAGCGGGGAATCGCTGTCCATCATCGAGCTGATCCTGAACGCCAGCTTCCTGGTGCAGGTGGTGATGCTGATCCTGCTCGCCGCCTCCATCGTCTCGTGGACGATGATCTTCAACAAGTGGACCGCGTTCAAGGCACTGCGCCGGTCCAGCGACGTGTTCGAGTCCGATTTCTGGTCCGGCGGCGAACTCAGCCGCCTGTACCGCGAGTGGTCCTCCGACGAGCGCCGCATGATCGGCATGGCCAACATCTTCGTCGCCGGCTACCGCGAGTACAACCGCCTGTCGGCGAGCAGCGGCATCACCCGCGGCGAACTGGTGGACGGCGTGCACCGCGCCATGCGCGTGGCCCTGACCCGCGAGATCGAGGTGCTCGAGTCGAGCCTCTCCTTCCTCGCCACGGTGGGCTCCACCAGCCCCTACATCGGCCTGTTCGGCACCGTCTGGGGCATCATGAACTCCTTCCGCTCCCTCGGCGCCATGCAGCAGGTGACCATCGCCACCGTGGCACCGGGCATCTCCGAGGCGCTGGTGGCCACCGCCATGGGCCTGTTCGCCGCCATCCCGGCGGTGATTGCCTACAACCGCTTCAACAGCACCACCGAGCAGTTGATCAGCCGCTACGAGGTCTTCCTGGAAGAGTTCCTCAGCATCGTCAACCGCCAGTCCGTGCCGCAGCAACGGCGGAGCTGATCGCCATGTACGTGCCGTCCAAGCGGCGCAGCAAGCGTCAAATGAGCGAGATCAACGTGGTGCCGTACATCGACGTCATGCTGGTCCTGCTGGTCATCTTCATGGTCACCGCGCCGCTGCTCACCGAGGGCGTCAAGGTCGACCTGCCGGTGGCCGCCTCCGAACCGGTGGAAACCGAGGCGGTGGAGCCCTTCGTGCTCACCGTGGACGCCGACGGACTGTACTACCTGAACGACGAGAAGACCGCGGTGGAGAACGCCCAGGAAATCCGCGTGAAGGCCGCCGCCGTGCTGCGCAACAACCCCGACGTGCCCTTCCTGGTGCGCGGTGCCGACGAGGTTGCCTACCAGTCGGTGATCGGCGCCATCATGCTGCTGCGCGACGCCGGCGTGCCCAACGTCGGCCTCGTGACCCGGGACCCCGAGGGGAACTGATCCAGCCGTGTCACGCAACCCGGTCAAGTGGCACACCACCTCGCGCTCGGTGCTCTTCGCCGTCGGCGTGCACCTGCTGTTCCTGCTCGCCATCGGTGTCAGCCTGAATTTCTCCCCGCACTTCCTCAAGTCCGGCGGCACCCCGGCGGTGCAGGCCACGGTGATCTCCGAGTCGGAACTGAAGGCCGAGATGCAGCGCATCAACGCCGAGGAGGAACGCGAGCAGGAACTGGCGGCCGAGCGCGAGGCCGAACTGGAGAAGATCCGCGAGGAGGCGCGCGCGCTGGAGGAACAGCGCAAGGCCGAGACCGAACGGCTGCGCAAGCTGGAGATCGAGCGCCAGGAGGCGGAGCGCCAGAAGGAGGAGGCCGAGCGCCAGCGCGTGGAGGCGGAGAAGAAGCGCGCGGAGGAAGAAGAACGCCTGGAGAAACTCAAGCTGGAAGAGCAGCGCCAGGAAGCCGAGCGCAAGAAGGAAGAGGCCGAGCGCAAGCGCCTGGAAGAGGAGGCCCGCCAGCGCGAGGAGGCGGAGAAGGAACGCCAGGCGGAAGAGAAGCGCAAGGCCGAGGAGGCCGAGAAGCAGCGCCTGGCCGAAGAGAAACGCAAGGCCGAGGAAGCCGAGAAGGAGCGCCTGGCCGAAGAGAAGCGCAAGGCGGAGGAAGCCGAGAAGAAGCGCCTCGCCGAGGAGAAGCGCAAGGCCGAGGAGGCGGAGAAGAAACGCCAGGAAGAGGAGCGTCGCGCCGCCGAGGAGCGTCGCCTGCAGGAGGAACTGGCCGCCGAGCAGGCCCGCCAGCAGGCCGAGGCGGAGCGTCGCCAGACCGAGCTGGACGCGGTGGGTGCATTGTCCGGCATGGTCGGCCTGATCCAGCAGAAGGTGACCCGCAACTGGATTCGCCCGCCGAATGCCCCGGCCGGCCTGGAAGTGCTCATCGCGGTGCGGGTGACCCGCACCGGAGAGGTGGTTTCCGCCGAGATCGCGCGCTCCAGCGGCGATGCGCGATTCGACGATTCATCGCTGCGCGCGGTGCTCAAGGCATCGCCCTTGCCCTTCCCGACTGATCCGAAATATTATGAGTTCATCAGCAGTTTCAACTTGCTTTTCAGACCCGAAGGATAGCCCATGACCTGGATGCGCCAATCCCTTTTCGTCGTCTCGGCCATCGTGCTGGCGCTCATGTCGCGTACCGCGAGCGCCCAGCTCACCATCGAGATCACCAAGGGTGTCGACGCGGGCATTCCCATTGCCGTGGTGCCCTTCGAGTGGACCGGATCGTCGCCGTTGCCCCAGCAGATCGCCGACATCGTCGAGGCCGACCTGGTGCGCAGCGGACGCTTCGACGCCAAGGAGCGCGGGGACTTTCTCGAGACGCCCCACGACAACACCGAGATCGGCTACCGCAACTGGCGGCTGCTGAAGGCCGAAGCGCTGGTGGTCGGCCGCGTGCGGGCCAGTTCGCCGGGCCGCTACGAGGTGCGCTTCCAGCTCATGGACGTGTACAAGGAGCAGCAACTGGCCGGCTACCAGTTCGTGGTCGACGCCGGCAAGCTGCGCAAGGTGGCGCACCAGATCAGCGACATCGTCTACGAGGAGCTGATCGGCAAGCCCGGCGCCTTCGACACCCGCATCGCCTACGTCACGGTGGAGAACCAGGCCAGCACCGGCAACCGCTCGCTGCTCATGGTGGCGGATTCCGACGGCTACGGTGCGCGCGAGATACTTTCCTCCACCCACCCGATCATGTCGCCGGCCTGGTCGCCGCGCGGCGACCGGCTCGCCTACGTCTCCTTCGAGGGTGGCCGTTCCATGGTCTACGTGCAGGACGTGCTCAGCGGCGGGCGCGAGCGCATCGCCGACTTCGAGGGCCTGAACAGCGCCCCGGCCTGGTCGCCGGACGGCAGCCGGCTGGCGATGACCCTGTCCCGCGACGGCAACCCGGAAATCTACGTCATGTCGCTCAATGGCGGTGGCCTGAAGCGGCTCACCAACCACAGCGCCATCGACACCGAGCCGTCCTGGTCGCCGGATGGCCAGCACATCGTGTTCACCTCCGATCGCGCCGGAAGGCCGCAGATTTATCAAGTGCCTGCGTCCGGCGGCGAAGCGCAGCGCCTGACCTTCGAGGGTATATACAATGCGCGGGCTTCCTACAGCCCCTCGGGTGACCGCCTGGTCATGGTGACCAATCAGGGCGGTGGCTACCAGATTGGTGTATTCTATCTGGCCAACCGGGCACTTCAGGTGCTCACCGATTCCAACCTGGACGAGTCGCCGACCTTCGCACCCAACGGCGACATGATTCTCTACGCCAGCCAGGCCGGCGGACGCGGCGTGCTCGCAGCGGTTTCCTCGGACGGCCGAGTCAAGCAGCGACTTCGCTTCCTCGACGGTGTCGTGCGCGAACCGGCCTGGTCGCCATTCAACCAAAAGCTCTAGTGCAAAAGGAGAGACAGATGCGCAAAACGAATACGATCATCATCCTGCTGGCCGCCGCTCTGGCTCTCGCCGCGTGCAAGCGCACGCCGGTCCAGGATGGCGTCGCGGTCGACGACGGCAGCTTCAGTTCCGGCAGCGGTGCCGACGGCGGCGCCAGTGCCTCGGGCCTGGGCGGCGACGGCAACACCGCCGGCAGCGGCTTCGGTCCGAGCGGCGGTGACGACGGCGATCCGCTGAGCAAGCGCGTGGTGTACTTCGAGTACGACAGCAGCCTGATGACCCCCGAGGCCCAGGTCATCGTCGAGGCCCACGCCAACTACCTGCTCTCCAATCCCGGCGTCAGCCTGGTGCTGGAAGGGCATGCCGACGAGCGCGGCACCCGCGAGTACAACCTGGCCCTGGGCGAGGATCGCGCCAAGGCCGTGGCCCAGTACATGCAGGCCATCGGCGTGCAGTCCGACCGGGTTCGCTCCATTTCCTACGGCGAGGAACGCCCGGTCGCCCTCGGTCACGACGAGAGCGCCTGGGGCCTGAACCGCCGCGTGGAAATTCTCTACGGCAATTGATCCCGCCTGCGCCGGCGGCCACCGGGCCGTCGGCGCAGCACGCATCGAACGGGAGTGGAATCGTGATCACCTTTCGCCTGGCCACCGTTGCCAGTACCTGTCTCATCTTCGGTGGCTGCGCCTCCGTGCTGCCCAGCAATCCGCGCCCGGCCTCGTCGCAGCCGGTGACCGCCCAGGCGGTGGGCGCGCCCTCGGGTTCCACCGATGCCGCGCATACCCTGGCCGAGGTGCAGGGCCTGCAACGGGAAATCCGCGAACTGCGCGACCGCATCGATCGCCAGGAATTCGAGCTGGAGCGGTTGCAGACCCGCCAGCGCGATCTCTACGATGATCTCGACCAGCGCCTGCGCAACCAGGAACGCACGGCCTCGGCAACGCCGCCCAGCGGGCCCTCCATCACCACCGCCGGGCCGGTGGACCTGCCGCCCACGGCCAGCGGCAACGCCGGCAACACGGGTGGGCTGAACAACACCGTTCCCACCATCGGCGCCGGCAGCGGCATCGACCAGGGCAGCGCCGCCAGTGGTGGCAACACGGCCGGCATCGACACGGGCAGCGTGCCCACCATCGGCGGCCAGGTCGTCGGCGGGGCAGGCACCGGCAGCCCGGCGACCCAAGGTGGCGCCAGCGGCGCAAGCAGCGGGGGCGCCGGCCAGGTCGCCATCGTGCAGCCGCGCATCGACGCCGGCAGCGCTTCCGCGGGTGGCGGACCGGTGAGCGTCTCCGCCCAGGAGGCCTACGACCAGGCCTTCGGCCTGCTCAAGCAAAGCCGCTATGCCGACGCGGTGGCCGCCTTCGAGGCCTTCATCGCCGACTACCCGTCCACCGATCTCACCGACGACGCCTACTACTGGCTGGCCGAGGCCCGCTACGTGACGCGGGAGTTCGAGGCGGCGCTGAACGGCTTCCGCACCGTCACCAGCAACTTCCCCGGCTCCCAGCGGGTGCCCGCGTCGTACCTGAAGATCGGCTACATCCAGTACGAGATCGGCGCCTATACCGACGCCCGCGACACCCTGACCTACATCATGAAGAACTTCCCCACCCACCGGGTGGCGGTGTCCGCGGAAACGCGACTGAAAAAGATGGACAGGGAAGGGCGCTAGGCAGCGTCGGCGGCGAGGCCATCGCCGCCATCGGAACACGTCATGGACAGCCCGCCTTCGGCGCGGGCACGGGGCGGGGCGCCGCGGCGCCTCCCGCCAGTCGTGAACAAGACCGGCGCGCCGCCACCCGCTGTCGGCGGGGGCCGCGACCGGTCCGCTCATCCATCGGGGGGAAGTGGAAGTGGAACTCGAAGTCATTCACCTGGTGTCGACGCTGGCCTTCGTCGCCGCCTTCGTCTTCGGCGCCATCGCCAACCGCACCCACTTCTGCATCATGGGCGCGATCAGCGACTGGGTGAACATGGGGTCGCTGACCCGCATGCGCACCTGGATGCTGGCCATCGGCGTCGCCGTGCTGGCCAGCCAGCTGATGTACCTGGCCGGCTGGTTCGACATCCACGACGCCATCTACCTCACCCCCAGCTTCGGCTGGCTCGGCTACCTGGCCGGCGGCACCATCTTCGGCATCGGCATGACCCTCGGCGCAGGTTGCGGACAGCGCACCCTGGTACGGGTGGGCGGCGGCAACCTGAAGTCCCTGGTGGTGTTGCTGGTGCTGGCCATCACCGCCTACATGACCCTGCGCGGCCTGCTCGCGCCGCTGCGCATCAATGCCATCGACGCCGTCGCCACCGATCTCACCGGCGCCGGCTTCACCAACCAGGGCATGCCGCACCTCCTTGCCGCCTGGACCGGCATCGGCGAAGCGGTGCTGCGCTGGCTGTTCATCGTGCTCATCGCCGGCGGCGCCTTCTTCTTCGCCTACCGTGACCGCACCTTCCGCGGCAGCTTCGACAACACCCTCGCCGGCCTCGCCGCCGGCGCGGTGTGCGCCGCCGCCTGGGTCATCACCGGCGTGGCCGGCAACGACGACTTCGAACCGGTGGCCCTGGAAGGCGTGTCCTTCATCGCCCCGGTGGGCAATGCGCTCAACTACCTGATGACCTATACCGGCTCCACCATCGGCTTCGGCATCGCCACCGTCGGCGGCGTCATCGCCGGCTCCTTCGTCTACGCAATTTTGTCCGGCACCTTCCGCATCGAGACCTTCACCAGTCGCGGCGACATGATCAACCACCTCGTCGCCGGCGTGCTGATGGGCTTCGGCGGCGTGCTCTCCCTGGGCTGCACCGTCGGCCAGGGCATCACCGGCATCTCCACCCTGGCGCTGGGCTCGGTGCTCACCGCGCTGAGCATCGTGTTCGGCTGCGCGCTGACGCTGAAGGTGCAGTACTACATGATCGACGACGGCTTCTGGCGCTCGCTGCGCCTAGCCCTCGCCGACATGCACCTCGCCCCGGCTGCCCGGAACGCCTGACACGGCGTGCCGGGCCGCACGCCGTGGCGCCGAGCGCCCCGGCGGCGCCAAATTGACACCCCAACCCCGCGTCAGGATAATACGCCGCTCCCCGCGGGGCCCCACCATCACGCCCCCATCCCGGCGAATCCACGACGGGCCGTTAGCTCAGTTGGTAGAGCATCTGACTTTTAATCAGGTGGTCGCAGGTTCGAATCCTGCACGGCCCACCAAACAAGTCAGGCACTTACGGTCAGTCTGCTGTGCATACGTCCAGTGGACTCAGACAGACACTTAGACAAAATCCCGCTATCTGGTCGCCTTCACCACCGATTTCTGGCGGTTGTAGTTGCCGGCCATCCGCTTCGATACGTGCCCGCCGGCCGGCGGCTACCGCTTCGTCTTCTCGGTAACCCGGTGCCTTGCCGTCGATGGTTCGTTTCAAGTGGTCTGCCGCCGCCTCTCCGCAAGCTCAGGATGCTCCCGACGCACGTGCGCCGGCCTGGGCGATCTCCGGAGCATCGATTGTTGCCGCTAGCGGCCGGGCATTCGAACGAGAGCGCATTTGGCTACAGGTTGGGGTGTGCCTTGACGAAAATCTCCATGGCTCTTTCCAGGTTGGCCTTCACGGCATTCAATGCTCTCTCCGACTGTCCGATGCCGAGAGAATCGAAACGGGCATCGCATATCACCGGAAGTGTTCCAGTGACATCCGATGCGACCGCTTCGCCGAGCCTGTCGGAACCGATAGCGGTCGCTCCGGACCTGGATCACGTGGGCGTGGTGCAGCAACCGGTCGAGCATGGCGCTGGACGATGGCTGGGCGGGGCACAGGGTCGAGGCGTTGCCTGGCAGCCCCGATGACCTGAGGTTGTTTTCGTCGATGACGATGTTCGACCAGGCACTGGCGTGCTTCTTCGACGGTCAGCGTGACCCGCGTGCGCTGGCCATGCTGGATTGATGCTGGCCGATGGCTCGCCGGCCCTCCCGGACCGGCGAGCGGCGGGGGCTCAAGATCCCCGGCGCATGTTCATCTTCACCTTCTGTCGAAACTTCGGGTTGATCCGTTGCGACGAGGTGCTGGCCTTCAGGCCCAGCGGCTTCATCGGCGGGATGGCGATCTGCTGCGGGTAGTACTGGTCGCAGGCGTCCAGGCCCCACTGGTAGTCCTCGTCGCTGCAGGGCGGGTCGGACTCGATGAAGCACTGGCTGTGGATGGACAGGTAGCAGGTGGCCCGGTCGCTGTGATCGATGCCGGCGGCATTCGCCGCCAGTGGCAGCGAGAAGACGGTGGCGGCGACGGCGAGGCGCTGGATGGCTTTCATGGTGGGTTCACTCCGGTACTGTGTGTTGCTGGTTGCGGGAATCTCGTTCCCGGTCAGCGAGTCGTGTTCGCGGAGTGATCGGTTCAAAAAAAGTTTTGATGGCGTCGAAGACGCTAGCGCAGGAACTCCCGGCTGATCTCGCGGAAGCGGTCGTTGCCGGCCTCGCGCAGCCACTCGAAGGCGACCATTTCCCGGGAGACGATGCGGCAGCCTTCCTGGCGCATGCGCTTCAGGGCCAGCGAGCGGTCGGCGGCACGGCGCGAGCCCACGGCACCGGCGACGACGAAGACCTGGTAGTCCCGGTCGAGCAGTTCCAGCGCGGTCTGCAGCACGCAGACGTGGGTTTCCATGCCGGTGATCACCACCTGTCGGCGGGACATGGCCTCGACGTGTTCCAGGCAGCCGTCGGTGGTGGCGGAGAAGCGGATCTTCGAGACCACGTCCTCGCCGGGGAGCAGGGCGCCGAGTTGCGGCACCAGGTGACCGAGTCCGGAGGGGTACTGTTCGGTGGCGACCACGGGCACGCCGAGCCGGCTGGCCACGTGCACCATCCACACGTTCTCGTGAATCACCGACTCCACCCGGTGGATGACCGGGGCCAGCCGTTGTTGCACGTCGATCACCAGCAGTACCGATTGTTCGGCCTGCAGCAGTCGTTGCCTGTCGCCCATCGTTCTCTACCCGTTGCAAGGGATGCCACGATCCGCGGCCGGTGGTGAACCCGGCGGCGATGCCCAGGCCGAGCGTACCAGAGTTCCGGCGTGTTGCGACGGCTTGGGTTCGTTGCCGTCCTGCGGGTATCCTATGCGCCGCGGCCACCGTGGCCACCGTCGGCGCCGCTTCGCGCTGAAACCAAGAAGGGCCAGGTGGGTCCCGCCCTGCAAGCACTGGAACACTGTTGAGCGACCACGTCATCCTGCTGGGATTTCCCGAATGTACCGAAGCCGCGCGCCGGGTCGCGCAGGCGGCGGGCATCGACTACGCCGAGGTATCCCTGCACCGCTTCCCCGATGGCGAGAGCCTGGTGCGGGTGCCCGCGGCGCTGCCGCCCCGGGTGCTGTTGTTCCGCAGCATGGACCGCCCCAACGACAAGCTGGTGGAACTGATGCTCTGCGTCTCGGCCTGCCGCGCCCAGGGCGCCCGGCGGGTGGAGCTGGTGGCGCCGTACCTGTGCTACATGCGCCAGGACAGTGCCTTCCACCCGGGCGAGGCGGTCAGCCAGCGGGTCGTCGGGCCCTGGCTGGCGTCCCTGTTCGAGCGCGTGGTGACGGTGGATCCGCACCTGCATCGCATCGACTCCCTGGCCGAGGCACTGGGTGGGCGCGCCGAGACCCTGACCGCCGCCCACGCGGTGGCCGACTTCCTGGCCGGCCTGGACGCACCGCTGCTGCTCGGTCCGGACGAGGAGTCGGCACAGTGGGTGGGTCGCATCGCCGAGCTCGCTGGCCTGTCGTGGGCGGTTGCGGTGAAGCAGCGTTCCGGCGATCGCCAGGTGGCGGTGGCGCTGCCCGGGGACTACCGCTGCCGCGGCGCCCACGTGGTGCTGGTGGACGACGTCGCCAGCACCGGCCACACGCTGGCCGCGGCCGCGCGCCAGGTGGCCGGCAACGGCGCCGCGCGCATCTCCTGCATCGTGACCCACCCGGTGTTCTGCGACCGCGCGCTGGAGTTGCTGGCCGAGTCCGGCATCGAGGACGTGTGGAGCTGCGACAGCATTGCCCATCGCAGCAACGTGGTATCGCTGGCACCGCTGCTGGCCGCGGCGCTGTGAATCGGGCGCGGGGTCGGCGAAGCCGGCACCGGGTGCGCTGACGGCGGGCATGCTCTACGCCCACTACAGTCACCGCGCCGAGCGGCTGGCGGCATCGCTGGCGGCGGTGATGCGCGAAACCGACCATGCACCGCCACCATGCCAGGGCGAGATCGTGGTGGTGCACCATGCCGGCATGGGACGCTGGCTGGAACTCGAGGTGGCCCGCCGCAACGGCATCGCCGCCCACCTGGAACGACGCTTTCCGGCGGAACTGGCCTGGCAGTTGCTCGGCGCGGTGCTGCCCGGGGTGCCCCGGGACAACGCCTTTTCCCCGCGACGCCTGGCCTGGGTGCTGTTCGCGCTGCTCGACGAGGTGCGACGCCGGCCGGGTTTCGGCGTCGTCGACCGCTACCTCGATGGCGGCGACGACTTCCGTCGCTGGTCGCTGGCCCGCCGCCTGGCCGGTGTCTTCGACCAGTACCTGGTCTACCGCCCGGACTGGATCCGGCAGTGGGAGGACGGGGATCGCTCCGGCGACTGGCAGGCGGCCCTGTGGCGGGCACTGGTGGCGCGGCTCGGCAATCGCCACTGGGCCAACCTCGCCGGGGAGTACCTGGAACACCTGGCCGGTTCGTCGCGGTCCTTCCCGGCGCTGCCGCCGCGGGTGCACCTGTTCGGCATCCCGTCGTTGTCGCCCGCCTACCTGCACATGCTCGGCGCCACCGCCCGGCAGGTGGACGTGCACCTGTACTGGTTCAACCCCTGCCGCGAGTACTGGGCCGAGATTCTCACCGAGCGCGAGGCCGACGAGGACGATCCCCATGCCGAGCGCGGTAACACGCTGCTGGCCAACTGGGGACGACAGGGTCGCGAGACCCTGGACCTGTTGCAGGAACTGGAACCCATCGAGCACGAGGACTTCCCGGACGGCGGGCGGGCGACCCTGCTGGCCTGCGTGCAGGACGACATCCTGCGCCTGGTCGACCGCGGCGAGGCGGAGGTGGCGTGGCCGGCGGACGACGACGACTCCATCGCCATCCATGCCTGCCACGGGCCGATGCGGGAGATCGAGGTGCTGCACGATGCGCTGCTGTCGCGCTTCGCCGCCGACCCGGGCCTGTCTCCCGACCAGGTGCTGGTGATGACGCCGGACATCGAGCGCTACGCGCCGATGATCGAAGCGGTGTTCTCCACCGCGCCCGCGCACCTGCGCATTCCCTACACCATCGCCGACCGTGGCGCCCGCCACGCGCCGCTGGTGGCTGCCTTCCTGCACCTGCTCGAGGCCGGCGAAACCCGCGCCGGGGCGGAGTGGGTCATCGGCCTGGCCCAGGCACCCGCGGTGGCGGCGGCCTTCGGCCTCGACGAGCAGGCGCTGGCGACCATCCGCCAGTGGGTGGCCGGAACCGGCATTCGCTGGGGCTTCGACGGCGACCACCGGCAACGCCTGGACCTGGGCAACACGCCGGAGCACAGTTGGCGCGCCGGCCTCGACCGCCTGCTGCTTGGTCATGCCATGCCGGTGGATGCCAGCTTCGCCGGGGTGCGCGCCTGGCCGGGGGTGGCGGCGGGGGACGGCATGGTGCTGGGCGGCCTGGCCCGCTTCCTGGACAGCCTCGAGCAGGCCGCGGCGACGCTGTCGCGGCCTCGCGACATGGCCTCCTGGTCGCGCACCTTGCTCGCCCTGGTGGATCGCTTCCTGCAGCCGGGTCGGGAGGAGGAGGCGGCGGTGCAGGCACTGCGCGACGCGGTCATGTCGGCATGCGCCGAGGCCGCGCCGGCGCTCGGCGAGCAGGTGGTGTCCATCGACGTGGTGCGCGCGGCGCTCACCGCTGCCCTGGAAGGGACGGGCGGCGCGGCCGGCTTCCTGCGCGGCGCGGTCACGTTCTGCTCGCTGGTGCCGATGCGCTCCATCCCGTTCCGCCTGATCGCCCTGGTGGGCATGAACGACGATGCCTTCCCGCGGCTGGGCGTGCCCACCTCGCTGGACCGCATGGCCACCCAGCCCCGTCGCGGAGACCGTTCCAGCCGCGAGGATGATCGCTACCTGTTCCTGGAGGTGCTGCTCAGTGCCCGCGAGTCGCTGTACCTGAGCTACGTCGGCCAGGACATTCGCGACGGCAGCGAACGGCCGCCGTCGGTGGTGATCAGCGACCTGGTGGACTACGTCGGCCAGGGACTGGTGGATCGCGGTGACGATCGCGAGGCGCGCCGACGCCGGCTGTTCGAGCGCCTGTGCACGGTGCACCCGCTGCAGCCCTGGCACCGCGACTACTTCACCGCCGATGCACGCCTGCCGGGCCACCTGCCGTACCTGGCCGAGGCCGCCACCGCTGCCGCCGCGCCGCGCCCGCTGCCGCCGTTCTTCGACACCGCCCTGGACGCGACGGAGGTGGACACCGGCCTCGACGAGCTGGTCTCCTTCTACAACAACCCGGCGCGGCACCTGCTGCGTCACCGGCTCGGGCTGTGGCTCGACGAGTACGACGAGGCGCTGGCCGAGCGCGAACCCTTCGCCATCGATCGAGATGCCGGCGAGGCCATCCGCGCGGCCTGGCAGGAGGCGGCCCGGCACGACCTGGACGTCGATGCCTGCGAGACCCGTCTGCGCCAGGCCGGGCTGCTGCCCCACGGCCTGCCGGGCCGGCTGGCGCTGGAACGCGAGATCGAGACCTTCGAGCCCCTGCGCCTGGCGGTGATGGAGGCCGAGTCGGCGCCGTTGCTGCCGCCGTGCAGCATCGATCTCGCCATTGACGGGCATCGCCTGGCGGCGCGCTTCGACGCCATTCGCGAGAACGGCCTGTGCCACGTGCGTCTTCGGTCCTGGCAGGCACGCGACCGCAACGTGCTGCTGCTCTGGCACCTGGCCGGCTGCGCCGCCGGCGTCCTGCCCGGACCCTCCCGCCTGCTGACCCTCAACGGCGGCTGTTCCCTCGACCCGCTGGACGCCGACACCGCCGTCGAACTGCTGGCCGGCTTCCTGCGCGGCTTCGCCGAGGGCGGGCGCCAGCCGCTGCCGTTCTTCCCCCGCGCCGCCTGGCAGTGGTTCGACCACCGCGAGGGGTCCGATCCGCTGGCCAAGGCGCGGCTCACCTGGGAAGGTTCGCGCTTCCATCGCGGCGAGCGCGAGAACCCCTACTACCAGAAGGTCTACGGCGACACCAACCCGGTGGACGAGCAGTTCGTCTCCTGGGTGGAACAGTTGCTGTTGCCGCCGGCCGCGCACCTCGCGCTTTCCCTGCATGCCTGAGCAGCCACTCCTTTCCTGGCCGCTGGACCAGGCCCTGCTGGTGGAGGCCAGCGCGGGCACGGGCAAGACCTATACCATCACCGCGCTGTACGCGCGGCTGGTGGTGGAACTCGGCCTGCCGGTGGAACGGATCCTCGCGGTGACCTATACCGAGGCGGCCACCCGGGAACTGCGCGGCCGTATCCGTGCCCGGCTGGTGGCGCTGCGCGAGGCCTTCGACAACGGCGGCAGCGAGGACCCCTTCTGCCAGCAGGTGGTCGCGGCCTGCGACGATCCGGCCACCGCGCGGCGACGGCTGGAGCGGGCCGTCTCCGGCCTCGACCAGGCCGCCGTCTACACCATCCACGGCTTCTGCCAGCGGGTGCTGGCGGAGACGGCGCTGGAGTCCGGGGTCGGCTTCGACTCCGAGGTGCTCACCGACACCGCGCCGCTGCTGCAGGAGATCTGCGACGACTTCTGGCGCCAGGTGGTGCTCGCCCAGCCCCGGCCGGTGATCGAGTCGCTCCTGGCCGACGGCCAGACGGCGGACTCGCTGCCCGGCTGGCTGCCCCCCGGCGTGCTCTCCGGCAACCTGCACGTGCTCGATGCCGAGCCGCGCTTCGCCGGCAGCCTCGACCAGGCGGTGTCGCGGCGCGACCAGGCCTACCACGAGGCCCGCGCCTGCTGGATGGCGGGACGCGAAGCCGTGTCGGACATCCTGCTGCAAGGCGAAGCGCTGAACCGCGCGCGCTACCGGGCGAGCAGCGTCGGCGGCTGGCTGCAGGCGATGGAAGCCGCGATGTCGCCGGCCGAGCCCCATGCCCGGCGCTTCGATCGCTTCGATCGCTTCACCCCGGAGGCACTGGCCAAGGCCACCCGCAAGGGCTGCGCGGCGCCGGCGCATGACTTCTTCGACGCCTGTGCACGGCTGCTGTCTGCAGACCAGGAACTGCTGAGCGCGGTGACGGACCAGCGCAGCGCCCTGCGTGCCTTGCTGCGCGACTACCTGGCCGGGGAGTTCGCCGCGCGCAAGGCCGCCCGTCACCAGCATGGCTTCGACGATCTCGTCACCCGCCTGCGCGATGCCCTCGTCACGCCCCATGGAAGCGGACTGGCCGAGTCCCTGCGCCGTCGCTACCCGGCGGCATTGATCGACGAGTTCCAGGACACCGACCCGGTGCAGCTGGCCATCTTCAACGCCATCTACGATACGCCGCGCGGCCCGCGGGTGCTGGTGGGCGATCCCAAGCAGGCCATCTACAGCTTTCGCGGCGCCGACCTGTTCGCCTACCTGGCCGGTCGCCGGGGGGTTGCCGCGACACGCAGCCTGGCCATCAACTACCGCTCCGATCCGGCCCTGGTCGCCGCCGTGCACAGCCTGTTCGCCCGTCACCCGAATCCCTTCGTCTTCGACGACGTCGAGGTCGGCGAGGTGCGCGGCGAGGCGGGCCGGGCCGGCCTGCTGCGCGAGGACGGCGACGTTGCCCCCTGCCTGCAACTGCGCTTCCTGGCGCGGCAGGGCATCGCCTCGGGGGATCGCCCGGTGAACCGGGACACGGCGCGGCGCATCGTCTGCCGCGACGTCGCCGCGGACATCGTGCGCCTGCTGCGCGGTGCCGGGGAAGGGCGGGTGACCCTGGACGGCCGCGCCCTGCACGGCGGCGACATCGCCGTGCTGGTGCGCACCCACCAACAGGCCCGGGCCATGCGCGACGTGCTCGCCGCCTGCGGCGTGCCGGCGGTTCGCCACGGCCTGGACAGCGTCTTCGCCAGCGACGAGGCCGGCGAGGTCGGTCACCTGCTGCGGGCGGTGGCCGAGCCCGGCCGCAGCCGCTGGCTGCGCGCCGCGCTGGCCACTTCGCTGCTCGGCCACGACGCCGCCGGACTGGCCGCGCTGGATGCCGACGAGGCGGCCACCGACGCCATCGTCGACCGCTTCCGCGGCTACCATGCCCGTTGGCGCGAGCGCGGCTTCATGGCCATGTTCCGCGCGCTGCTGGTGGATCACCAGGTGCATGCCCGGCTGCTCGGCCGCGACGGCGGCGAGCGGGCGATGACCAACGTCATCCATCTCGCCGAGCTGATCCAGCAGCGCTGTCACCTCGACGACGCGCCCATGGAGGTGGTGCTGCGCTGGTACGCGGCCATGCGCGAAGGCGGCGAGACCGATGCCGACGAGGCCCAGTTGCGCCTGGAGTCCGATGCCCGGCGGGTGCGCATCATCACCATGCACACCAGCAAGGGGCTGGAGTTTCCGGTGGTGTACTGCCCCTTTGCCTGGGACGGTGCACTGCGTGCGCCGGACAGCGAGCTGGCCCTGTTCCACGACCCCGACCACGGCCACCGGGCCAGCGTGGACTTCGGCTCGGCGGACTTCGCCGACCACCGCGCCCTGGCCACCCGCGAAGAGTTCGCCGAGTCGGTGCGCCTGCTCTACGTGGCCCTGACCCGGGCCGGGCAGCGCTGCATCGTCTACCACGGCGAGATCAGCGGTGCCGAAACCGCGGCCCTGTCCTGGCTGCTGCACCACCGCGAGGCCGGTTTCGATGCGGCTGCGTTGTCGGAAAGGGTCCGCGGCCTGTCCACCGCCGAGGCCCTGGCCGACTGCGCGGCCTATGCCGCGAAGAACGCTGGCGCGGTGCGCGTGGACCCGGTGGATGCCGAGGCCGTGCCCGCGCGCCTGGCGCAGGATGCGCCCGGGACCGATGCCCTGGCCGCCCGGCCCTTCGGCCGCGAGCTGCGCCAGGCCTGGCGGATCGGCAGTTTCACCTCGCTGCATGCCGGCGCCGAGGCCGATGCGCCGGACCACGATGGCCGTGCCCGCGACATCCCCGCCGGGGAGGAGGCCGCGGACGCGTCGTCGTTGCCTGCCATGCACCGCTACCCGCGTGGCGCCCGTACCGGCATCGCCTGGCATCGCATCTTCGAGCGGCTCGACTTCGCCGAGCCCGGTGTCGAGCCGGCCGCCGGCGGGGTTGCGCCGCTGGACACGCTGGTCGCCGACGAGCTGGCGCGGGCCGGCATCGAGCCGGCCTGGCACGCGGCCACCCTGGACATGGTGCGCCATGTGCTGGCTGCGGACCTGGCCATCGGCGACGGCGTCGCGCTGCAGGATGTCGGTCGTCACCAGCGCATCGACGAGATGGGATTCTTCTACCCGGTGGCGGCCCTCGACGTCGACGGGCTGCGCGACCTGCTCGCGCGCCATGGCGGCGAGCGCGCCGAAGACTACGTGGCCAGCGTGCGCGGGCTTGCCTTCGACACCCTGCGCGGCTACCTGCGCGGCTTCATCGACCTGGTGCTGGAGCATGGCGGGCGCTACTACCTGGTGGACTACAAGTCCAACCACCTGGGCCGCGACGCCGCCAGCTACGACCAGGCCGGCCTGGCCGACGCCATGGACCGGGAGGGCTACCGGCTGCAGTACCTGGTCTACGTGGTTGCCCTGCATCGCTACCTGGGACTGCGCATCGCCGACTACGACTACGATCGGCACTTCGGCGGCGTGCGCTACCTGTTCCTGCGCGGCATGCACGCCGGCGAAGACCGCGGCGTGTTCCGCGACCGGCCGCCCCGGGCGCTGGTGGAGGCGCTGGATGCCTGGCTGGGCGGGGAGGACGGGGCATGAGCGCGGCGGGCCGGAGCGGCGAGGTGCTGGCGAAGATGCAGCAGGCCGCGCTCATCGGCGACGTCGACAGCGCGCTGGCGCGGCTGCTGGTGCGGCTGGAGGCCTCCGCCGAGCCGGCACGCGGCGAGATCCTGGCGGTGGCCACGGCGCTGGTCAGCGCGGCCGCCAACCGCGGCGAGGTCGGCGTCGACCTGTCGACCCTGGCCGCGGAGACGCGACGCTGGCTGGACAACGACGGCGACGTGGTCGAGGTGCTGCGCACGGCGTCCTGCTGCGGCGACGGCCTGGCGCCGACGCCGCTGGTGCTGGACAGGAACCGGGTCTACCTCTACCGCCACTTCGACGACGAATGCCGCCTGGCCGCGCAACTGCTGGCGCGCAACCGCGATGCCGACCTGCCGCCCGGCCTGGTCGAGCCGCTGGCCGCGCAACTGGCCGCGCTGTTCCCGCGCGGCGAGGAGGTCGACTGGCAGCAGGTGGCCGCCGCCCATGCCCTGCTGCGCCACCTGTCGGTGGTCTCCGGCGGCCCGGGCACCGGCAAGACCACCACGCTGGTCCGCCTGCTGGCGCTGGCGCTGCACGCTCTCGGCGCCGACCTGCGCATTGGCCTGGCCGCGCCCACCGGCAAGGCGGCGGCGCGCATGCAGCAGGCGATCAGCGATGCGTTGCCCACGCTGGCCCTGCCCGGAGCGCTGCGCGCGGCCCTGTCGGTGCCGGCGATGACGGTGCACCGCCTGCTCGGCGCGCGCGGCCGTGGCGGCGGCTTCCGTCACCATGCCGGCAACCCGCTGGCGGTGGACCTGCTGGTGGTGGACGAGGTCTCCATGGTGGACCAGGCGATGATGGTGCGCCTGCTCGAGGCGCTGCCCGCGGATGCCCGGGTGGTGCTGCTCGGCGATCGCGACCAGCTCGCCTCGGTGGACCCCGGCAGCGTGTTCGCCGACCTCGGCCGCAATGCCGGCTGCTTCGGCGAGGAACTGGCGTCGCGGCTGGGCGCGGTCACCGGCCGCTCGCTGGCGGCGTCGCCGGAACCGGCGACGGGACTGGCCGATGCCGCCGTGCTGCTGACCCGCAGCTACCGCTTCGGCGCCGACAGTGGCATCGGCCGGCTGGCCGGGGCCATCGTCAGCGGGGACGCCGAGGCCGCACTGGCCTGTCTCGACGATGCCGCCTTCGCCGACGTCGGCCGGGTGGACGACGACGGGGCGACGGAACCCGAGGCCCTGGCGTCGTGGCTGGACGACATCGTCGAGCGGGTGCGCGAGGCCGCCCGCGGCGGATCGCCGTCCAGCCTGTTTCCCCGCCAGCGACGTTGCCAGTTGCTGTGCGCCCTGCGCCACGGCCCACGCGGCGTGGCCGGGCTGAATGCGCGGGTGGAACAGCACCTGGCCCGCCACGGGCTGCGTCCGGCCGAGGCCGAGTGGTACCCGGGCCGGCCGGTGATGGTGACCCGCAACGACGCCGCGCAGAACCTGTTCAACGGCGACATCGGGCTGGTGCTGCGCCACCCGGACAGCGGCGAGCTGCGGGTCTGCTTCGAGCAGGCCGAGGGGGTGCGCTGGCTGCATCCGGCGCGCCTGCCCGAACACGAGACCGCCTGGGCGATGACGGTGCACAAGGCACAGGGCTCCGAGTTCGACCAGGTGGTGCTGGTGCTGCCGCGCGAGGACACGCCGGTCCTGACCCGCGAATGGCTGTACACCGGGGTCAGCCGGGCGCGACAGCAGGTCCTGCTGCACGGCGAGGCGTCGGTGCTTGCCGCCGCCATCGGCCGTCGTGTCCAACGCGAGGGCGCACTGTCCGAACGCCTGGCGCCGACACCGGTGGACGAGGCCGGCTAGGCCGGCCCGGTGGTGCCGCGGACGCCGACCCGGGCAGGGGATTCTGCTACCATCACCGCCGGTTACGGCAGCCCGCGGAGGACGCCACCGTGAGTCATCGTGAACGGTTTTTCGATACGCACCTGGTGCGCGGACTGTCGCGCAAGCAGGCCGAGCTGCTGCTGGCGGCGGGCGAGGTGGAAGCCCTGCCGGGCGACACCCTGGTGGTGGCCGAGGGCGACGTGGTGGCCTGCCTGCACGTGCTGCTGGACGGCGAGGTGGAAGTCTTCCTGCCGCGCACCGAGCAGCGCATCTCGGCGGTGCACCTGAACATGCTGTCGGTGCTGGACTGCTTCGGTGAATACACCTTCATCGATCACCAGCCGGCCTCGGCATCCATCCGCACACGCGCGGACGCGGTGCTCTACCGGATCGAACATGACAGGTTGCATGCCATGCTCAGCACCCATGCCGACATCGGCTGCATCGTCTACCGCAACCTGTTGAAGATCCTGGTCAAGCGGCTGCGCGCGAGCAACGCCGAGCTGGACCTGTTCACCCTGCCGGATTGACGGCGACGACGGCCGAAGCCGTCGCCAAGCCCTGTTTCCCACAACGAGAATCGCCCTGGAGGCCCTGCCGATGAAACTGTACTACTCCCCGAACTCCTGCGCCCTGGCCACGCACATCACGCTGGAAAAGTGCGGTGCCGACTACCAGGCGCACCGGCTGGATTTCTCGCGGGGGGAACAGCGTTCGCCGGAATACCTGAAGGTCAATCCCAAGGGGCGGGTGCCGGCCCTGGTCACCGACCACGGCATTCTCACCGAGACGCCCGCCATCCTCGCCTGGCTGGCGCAGACCCATCCGCGGGCGAAGCTGGCGCCCCTGGATGATCCCTATGCCTTTGCCCAGGCACAGTCCTTCAACAGCTACCTGTGCTCCACCGTGCACGTCAACCACGCCCACCGTCGCCGCGGCAGTCGCTGGGCCGACGATCCGGCGGCCATCGAGGACATGAAGCGCAAGTCCTCGCAGACGGTGGGCGATGCCTTCCGCGTGATCGAGGACGAGATGCTGCGTGGTCCGTGGGTGCTCGGCGACGACTTCAGCATCTGCGACATCTACCTGTTCACCATGTCCAGCTGGCTGGAAGGCGACGAGGTCGACACCACGCCGCTGCCGAGGGTGCTCGACCATCGCCGCCGGGTGGGGGAAGACCCGCAGGTGGCGAAGGTGGTGGACGAGGAGAACGCCGCGACATGAGCGGCGACGTGGTTGTCCGTGCCTTCGTCGATGCCGACTGGCCGTCTACCTGGGCACTGCTCGAACCGGTGTTCCGCGCCGGGGATACCTATACCTATGCCCATGACATCGACGAGGCATCGGCACGTCGCGCCTGGATCGATGCGCCGCAGGCGACCTTCGTCGCCGTTGATGGCGAGGGTCGGGTGCTGGGCAGCTACTACCTGAAGGCCAACCAGCCCGGCCAGGGCGACCACGTGTGCAACTGCGGCTACGTGGTCGCCGCTGCCGCGCGTGGCCGCGGCCTGGCCACCGGCCTGTGCGAACACTCCCAGCGCGAGGCCGTGCAACGGGGCTTCCGCGCCATGCAGTTCAACACGGTGGTGGCCAGCAACGTCGGCGCGGTGCGGCTGTGGCAGCGGCTGGGCTTTCACATCGTCGGCACCCTGCCGGGCGCCTTCCGGCATCCGCGGCTGGGCGAGGTCGACGCCCACGTCATGTACAAGCGACTCGTGGCCGACGGGCCGGCGAAATGAACGACGTGGCCATTCGCGCCGAGCGCCCGGAAGACGTGGAAGATATCGCCACGCTGACCCGGGCGGCCTTCGCCGAGGTGGCGTACTCGCAGCACAACGAGGCGGACATCGTCGACGCGCTGCGCGCCGACGGCGCACTGGTGCTGTCGCTGGTGGCGGAGGACGCGCGGGGACTGGCCGGGCACGTGGCCTTGTCCCCGGTGCGCATCGACGGCGCGGACCACGGCTGGCTCGGCCTCGGCCCGCTCTCGGTGCGCCCCGCGGCGCAGCGTCGCGGCATCGGCACCGCGCTGGTCGAGACCGCCGTCGATGTGCTGCGACGACGCGGCACTGCGGGCTGCGTGGTGCTCGGCGATCCGGCCTACTATGCCCGCTTCGGCTTCCGTCACCATCCGCAACTGGTACTGCCCGGCGTGCCGGCCGAGTACTTCCAGGCGCTGCCTCTCCAGGGCGATACACCCGAAGGCGACGTGCGCTACCACGCCGCCTTCGGCGGTTAGCGACCACGCCGTGGGCACCCGGGTACTGGCCATCGGGCTGGATTCCGCCGATGCCGACCTGCTGCTGCGATGGTGCGACAGCGG
>CAYGJZ010000025.1:32364-47561 GCA_964350265.1 uncultured Gammaproteobacteria bacterium
CCATCGGGCTGGATTCCGCCGATGCCGACCTGCTGCTGCGATGGTGCGACAGCGGCGACCTGCCGGTGCTGGCCGGGCTGCGTGCCGCCGGTCGCCACGGCCGGCTGGAGACACCGCCGGGCCTGGCCGACGACGCGGTGTGGCCGACCTTCTACCACGCCGTCTCGCCCGGCCGGCACGGACGCTACTTCTGGCGACCCTGGCTGGCCGAGCGCTTCGACTTCGGCTGGTTTCGCGAGCAACCGGTGGCGCCCGCGCCGTTCTGGATTCCCCTGGGCCAGGCCGGCTGCCGGCTGGCCATCGTCGACGTGCCCAAGTGTGCCTCGGCGCAGCCGCTGAACGGACTGCAACTGGTCGACTGGCGGGTGCACGGCCGCATCGGCGAGCCGGAGAGCTGGCCCCCGGAACTGGCGGCGACGGTGATGCAACGGTTCGGCGACGACGACAGCGACCGCCTCGTCGACGGCGCCTCGCTGTGCAGCGAGCAGGCGCTGGCGCCGGCCGACCGCGAACGGCTGTTCGACGCGCTGCTCGCCAGCGTCGAGGCGAAGACCGCGATGCTGCTGTCGCTGCTGGACGAGGGCGAGTTCGACCTCGCCCTGGCGGTGTTCAAGGAGTCCCATTGCGCCGGCCACCAGTTCTGGCCGGCGGCCGGCGGGGAAGATGGCGATGACGTCCACCGCGGACGCCTGAAACCGGTCTACCAGGCCATCGACCGGGGCCTCGGGCGACTGCTCGCGGCGGTGGGCGAGGAAACCCGCGTGCTGGTCTTCGGCAACCAGTCCATGGGTCGCAACGATACCGGCGAGAGCCTGCTCGACGCGGTGCTCTGCCGTCTCGACGGCGTGGCCACGGAGGATGCCGGGTCGCTGCGCGAGCGACGCATGTTCCAGCTTCCGCACAACGAGATCAGCGGCGCGGTCCGCGTCAACCTGGTCGGCCGCGAGGCGCACGGCCGGGTGCGGCCCGCCGAGTACCCGGCGCTGCTGGACTGGCTGTGCGCGGAACTCGGTGCCCTGGTCAACCCGGACAACGGCCGGCCGGCGGTGGCATCGGTGCTGCGCGTGGACGCGGTCTACCCCGGCGAGGCCCGCCATCGGCTGCCCGACCTGCTGGTGTGCTGGCGACGCGATGCGCCCATCCACGCGCTGGCCTCGAAGCGCATCGGCGAGGTGCGCGGGCCGGCGCCGGGCTGGCGCCCGGCCAACCACCGACCCGGTGGCGTGTTCCTGGCCAGGGCGCCCGGGCTGGCACCGTCACCGGCGCCGCTTGCCGCCTCGCTGACGGATCTCGCCCCGACCCTGGCCGGCTGGCTCGGGGTGACATTGCCCGCCGTGGACGGCCGGCCGATCCCCGGCCTTGCGCCGACCGGGGCCTAGCCGCCGCCGTCAGGCGGCGTCGACTTCCACCTCGCCGCCGCGCTGGCCGGCGACGCCGATGGCCGACAGCACCAGGCCAGCGACGAAAAGCCACGGCTCGACGAACAGGAAGGCGACACCGGCGGCCAGCAGCAGCAGCCGCGGCAGCGGGCCGATCGGGCGACGCAGGTAGCCTTCCACCGCCATCGCCACCACGATCATCGCCAGTGCCACGTTGACGGTGGCGAAGACGATCTCGAACACCGTGCCGTTGAGCAGCAACGCCTCGTTGTAGACGAAGCTGAACGGCACCAGGAAGGCGGCGATGGCGATCTTCACCGCGTTGGCGGCAATGGTCAGCGGATTCTCGTCGGCGATGGCGCTGGCGGCATAGGCAGCCACCGCCACCGGTGGGGTCAGTGCCGACATCACCGCGAAGTAGAGCAGGAACATGTGCCCGGCCATGGGCGAGATGCCAAGGTCCCCCATCACCGGCGCGATCAGCACCGCCGCGAGGATGAAGGCGCTGGGCGTGGGCATGCCGAGGCCGAGCAGGATGGTCAGCGCGGCGGCCACCAGCAAGGACAGGAACAGGTCGGCGCCGGAGATCAGGAACACCAGGTGGGAGAACTTCGAGGCCAGGCCGGTCATGGTGATGCCGCCGATCACCAGGCCGGCGGCGGCGCAGGCGCCGGCCACCGCCACCATGCGCAGGCTGGATTCGGCGAGGATGTCCACCACCGCCGCCGGCGACAGCCGGGTGGCGCGCCGGAACGAGGACACCACCACCACCGCGGCGGTGCCGTAGACGGCGGAATAGGTGGGCGTGTAGCCCTCGATCAGCGCCCAGGTGATGACCACCAGCGGCACGATGAACAGGCCGCCTTCGCGCAGGGTCATGCCCAGCGGCGGCACCTTGCCTTCCTCCAGCCCGGCCAGGCCGGTGCGGCGGGCGCGCAGGTGTACCTGGAAGTAGATGGGCACGTAGTAGAGCAGGGCGGGAATCAGCCCGGCGAGGGCGATGTCCACGTAGGGAATGCCGGTGTACTCGGCCATGATGAAGGCAGCGGCGCCCATCACCGGGGGCAGCAGGCTGCCGCCGGTGGAGGCGGCCACTTCCACCGCGCCGGCGAAGGCGCCGCTGTAGCCGAGCCGCTTCATCATCGGGATGGTCACCGCGCCGGTGGTGACCACGTCGGAAGTGGGGCTGCCGGAGATGGTGCCGTACAGGCCCGAGGAGATCACCGCGATCTTGGCCGGTCCGCCCTGCGAGCGGCCGGTCAGCGAGGCGGCCAGGTTGAAGAAGAATTCGCCGCCGCCGGTCTTGGCCAGGGCAGTGCCGAACAGCACGAACAGGAAGGCATAGGTAGCCGCCACCCGCAGCGGCACGCCGAACAGTCCGTCGGTGGTGAAGATCATGATGTCGAGGAAGTGACCGACGCTGATCTCGCCGTGGGTCAGCGGTCCCTCGAGGTGGTGGCCGTAGAGGTTGTAGACGATGAAGCCGATCACGATCAGGGTCAGCCCCGGGCCCACGGTGCGTCGCATCGCCTCGATGGTGAGCACGATGACCAGGCTGGCGAAGCCGACGTCGGCGCTGGTCAGCGGATCGAGCAGGGTGATGCGCTGGGCGATGGTGTCGGCCTGGAACAGGAAGTAGATACCGCAGGCCGCCGACAGCGCCGACAGCGGCCAGTCGAACCAGTCCACCCGTTCGGCGTCGGCGCGCGGGCCGTGGCCGATCATCAGGAAGGTGAGCACCAGCATCAGCGAGAGGAACGTGATGGTCAGCGACAGCACGTCCTCGGTGGAAAAGGCCGCCGCGTAGACGGTCCACGCGGCGGTGCAGGCGGCGAATGCCTTGATCACGCCGCCCAGCGTGCCGACGGGTCGCCTTCGCACTCCGGTGTCGAAGGCGAACCGGGCAATGGCCCTGAGCATCGGACTACATCAATCCCTTGGCCTTGTACACTTCTTCCGCGGCGGGATGGTAGGGAACCGCCTTGGCACCGGCCAGCAGTTCCGCGTCCAGCGGCGCCATCGCCTTGTGCACGCCCTGCATCTGGTCGATGTGGTCGATCAGCGCGGCGGTGACGTCCTTCACCATCTGCGGGTCGGCATCCTCGTGCACGAAAAGCTGCGCCGACAGGGTCACCGTCAACGTGTCGTTGTCGGCCCAGTCGTAGGCGTCGGCGGGGATGGTGTAGGAACCGATGCTCCACTCCTCGGAAACCTTGTCGGCGGTGGCCTGGGTGATCGGCAGCAGGCTGAGATCGATGGCCTCGGCGAGCTGGCGGATGGAGCTGTGGTTGACGAACAGCGAGTTCAGGATGGCGTCGGCACGGCGGTCGCGCATCATCTCGCCCTGTTCCTTGGAGGCGGCGAAGGTGACCGAGCCACCCCAGGCCTCGAGCTGTTCGACCCCGGCGCCCACCGCGTTGAGCATGGATTCGCCGACGCCGCTGGCGACGTTGCCGCGACGGTTGAGCAGGATGCGCGCGGGCACCTGCTTGGCGGCGATGTCCTCGAGGCTGGTCAAGCCGTGCTCGGTGGCGAAGTCGCGGTTGACGATGAGCTGCATCGGCGCCCAGGTATAGATGGCGGCAACGGTCTTCATCGAGGTAATGGGCGCGGAGAAGGGCTCCTCGCCGTTCAGCGCGGCCTTTGCCTCGGCGTCGTGGATGAGGGCGAGGTCACACTTCTTCTGGTCGATCTGGGCAACGTTGGCAAAGCCGCCGCCGGAGGTCTGGTAGGTGACCGTGGAACCGGGCTGGGCAGCCTTCACCGCGCCGTCGACGCCGGCACCGATCAGCGACCACAGGCCGCCCGGGCTGGCGCCGCACAGGGTCAGGGTGTACTCGGCGTGGGCGGCCTGGCCAAGGCCCATGCCGGTGGACAGCACGGCGCCGATTGCAAGCAGTTTCAGGGACTTTGTCATGGTGACCTCTCTCCGGGTAGTGACGGCAGCCACGGGCGGTCGTGGGCATGCCACGTTGCCGCGCGGTGTCCGACGGCTTCTCTAATGTTTTGATCGGTCGGATTTCCGAGCCATTCCCGCACCCCGGGGAAAAACTTAGAAATCTAACTTATACTTACGATAGCGTTTCAGGAAAACGCGTGTCAACCGAATCATTAACACGGGTTCTCCCGTCACGGTCGCGCACAGGAGTCGCCGCCGGGCGCCGGGGAACACGCCAGGGAACACCATGTGCCAATCGCCATCCACCGAGGAAGGCGCGGTACCGGTCAGCACCGCGGCAGATCGCGGTGAGCCGGCACCGCCGCCGTCGCCGACCCTGCTGCGGGAACTGGTCACCGCCAACCGCATTCTCTTCCGACACCGCGTGGTCGATGCCTTCGGCCATGTCAGCGTTCGCCACGATGCCGATCCGTCGCGTTTCCTGCTCTCGCGCAACCGTGCCCCGGCACTGGTGGAAGCCGGGGACATCGTCGAGTTTCACCTGGACGGCACGCCGGTCAACGCCGGCGGGCGCGCGGTCTACCTGGAGCGTTTCATCCACGGCGAGATCTACCGCGCTCGCCCCGACGTGATGGCGGTGGTGCACAGCCATGCACCGGCGGTGGTGCCCTTCGGGATTGCCCGCGAGGTCAGCCTGCGGCCGGTGTGGCACATGAGCGGCTTTCTCGGCCAGCATACGCCGGTGTTCGAGATCCGCGAGTGCATCGAGCACAGCGACCTCCTGATTCGCTCCAACGCGCTGGGCGCGGCGCTGGCCGACAGCCTCGCCGGCCACGCGGTGGTGCTGATGCGCGGACACGGTGCCACCGTGGTCGGCGAGTCGCTGCGCCAGGTGGTGTTTCGCGCGGTGTACACGCAGTTGAACGCCGAGTTGCAGTTCCAGGCGCTGCAACTGGGCGAGGTGAACTACCTGAACGATGGCGAGGTCGAGGCGACCACCCGCTCGGTGGGCAGCCAGCTGGACCGCGCCTGGGACTTGTGGGCGCGGGAGGTCGAGGACCATCGCTGACCCGTTGAACGTATTGCATGACCAGGAGCAGGGGATTGGATAACAAGGCGAGAGTGGAACGGATCGCATCGCGGATGAATGAACTCGACGGCACCACGCGGTCGATTCTCGAACACTGGACCCGCATGGCGCCGGACGACCGGCTCGCCCACCTGCTGCGCGACGCGGCACGCGGCCTGCAGCGTTCGTTGCAGTTGCGTCTGTCCGACCACGGCATTTCCTTCGGCCACTGGGTCTACCTGCGCATCCTGTGGTCCACCGACGGGTTGAGCCAGCGCGAATTGAGCATCCAGGCCGGCTTGATGGAGTCGACCACGCATACCGCGCTCAGCCGGATGGAGAAGCTCGGCCTGGTCGAGCGTCGTCACCAGGGTGGCAACCGCCGCAAGCTGCACGTCTTCCTCACGCCTCGCGGCAAGGGCCTGGAGAAGGAACTGGTGCCGTTGGCCGAGGACGTGAACCGGGTGGCGGTGGCCGGCCTGACCAAGACACAGGTGGAGGGGCTGCGCGAGTCGCTGTTCACCATCATCACCAACCTCGCCCTCGACGAGTTCGACGCGGTGGAGCGTGGCCAGCGCATCCTGTCCACCCGGGAGGTGGCGCGCAATGCCCGCGTCGGCGCCCGCAAGGGGCGCCGGGCGTCCGCCGGGATCGACGAGTAGGCCGGGCGGGCGCTAGCCGGCCTGTTCGCGGACGGCCAGTTCCTCCTCGGCGGCGCCGAGTTCGCGCCAGTTGGTCTGCTTGCTGACCACGCCCTGGTAGGAGGCGATGCGGGTCGGCGGAATGCGCGGCTCGGTGGTGCCGATGGCATCGCCGCCCGCGGCGACCTCGCGGGCCGCCGCCACCATGATGCGGCGGAACTCCACCACCGCGATGTCGCTGGCACCGAGCACCTCGCGGGTGCGGTCGATGATGGCGCCCATCGACGTCCACATGGCGATGTCCTGGTTGGGGATGCCGGGGATGCCGGTGAAGTCGCCCTCGGCCATGGCCGCGCGGTCCTGCAGGAAGTCGTTGCCGAGGTGGCGCTTGTTGCTGTAGTCCTCGTTCAGATCGACGCCGGGGGTGGCATGGCCGAAGGCGCGCCAGGTCTTGGTGTCGGGGCAGTCGACGCCGCCCCAGGCGATGAAGTGGAACACCGAGTTCTCGTCGTCCTCGGGCACGATGACGCTGGCCACGTTGTAGGACGTGTTCGGCGGAATCAGCGCGACGAAGGGGGCGACGTAGACGGTGACGCGCACGTAGTCGTGGGTGGCGGCGTTCTTGATCGGCCGGCGCAGGGCGGCGTAGCGGAAGCCGAAGGAGGTCGGTTGGGTGACCAGCCGCGGCGACTTGTCGGTGGACGGTCGCAGCCACTGGGTGTCGTTGGCGCCGGCGCTGTCCACCCGGGCCGGCACCATGTCGCTGGAGTGCAGGCTGGAGGAGTGCGCCGAGTCGATCTGTCCCTCCATGATCTGCGCCCAGTTGGCCGGCACCTTGATCTTCAGTATGGACACCGGGGTGTCATCGTCCGGGGAGAAGGAGGGACGCTCGAACGGCGGCGCTTCCTCGGCATCGCCCAGGTATACCCAGACGAAGCCGCCGCACTCGGTCACCGGGTAGGCGCGGTGCTTGACCTTGGTCTTCAGCGTGCTTTCCGGCGGCTCGGAGAGCATGTCCACGCAGTTGCCTTCGACGTCGAACTTCCAGCCGTGGTACAGGCAGCGTAGTCCGCACTCCTCGTTGCGGCCGTAGACCAGCGAGGCGCGGCGGTGCGGACACAGCTCGTCGAGGGCGCCAAGGCGGCCTTCGCTGTCGCGGAAGATGACCAGGTTCTGGCCGAGCAGGCGGGCGCGAACCGGCGCGCCGTCCGGTTCGGCGACTTCCTCGGACAGCAGGGCGGGTATCCAGTGGCGGCGCATCAGCGCGCCCATCGGCGCATCGCCGGTGACGCGGGTCAACAGGTCGTTTTCTTCGGCGGTCATCATGATCCCATTTTCCTCTTCGTCGCGGGAAACTCTGCCGGGGTCCTCGGCAAGGCGCGGCCCGGCTTGACAAATAAACTTAGAAATCTAAACTAAATGACGTTCCCTGTCACCCCATGCCCAAGACGGACCCGCACCGCCAGCCATGACCACCCCCGCCGAAGCCGACCAATTCCTCTCCCTGCGCATCGCCAGCAAGCAGGAACTGGCGCGGGACATCTGGCAGTTCGAGCTGGTGCACCCGGACGGTGAACCGCTGCCGTCCTTCCAGCCCGGTGCCCACGTGACCGTGATCACGCCGTCCGGGGCGCGGCGCAACTACTCGCTGTGCAGCGATCCCGGCGACGCGTCGCACTACCTGCTCGGCATCAAGGCCGAACGCGAGGGGCGGGGCGCGTCGCTGAGCATGGTCGAGCAGGCGGTCGAGGGACAGTCGCTGGCGGTGGCCGGGCCGGAGAACAGCTTTCCGCTGGTGGAGGCCGACGAGTACCTGTTCATTGCCGGCGGCATTGGCATTACCCCGATCCTGTCCATGCTGCGCACCCTGCGCAGCCGGGGCCACCAGGGCTTCCGGCTCGTCTACCTGACCCGCGACGCCGGCCATACCGCCTTCCTCGACGAGCTTGGCGCGGCGGAGTTCGACGGCCGCGTCACCGTGCACCACGACCATGGCGACCCGGAGCAGATGTTCGACTTCTGGCCGCTGTTCGAGAAGCCCGGCAAGGCCCATGTCTATTGTTGCGGGCCCCGGCCGCTGATGGAGGAGATCCGCGCCGTCTCCGGCCACTGGTCGCAGGAGCGCATCCACTTCGAGGACTTCGCCTCCGACGTACGCGCACTGCGCGAAGACGACAGCGCCTTTACCGTGCGCCACGCCGACACCGGTGAACGGGTGGCGGTGGCGGCGGACTCCACCATCCTCGAGTCCCTGCGGCAGGCCGGGCACGAACTGCCCAGTTCCTGCGAGAGCGGCACCTGTGGCACCTGCCGCATGACGCTGGTGTCCGGCGAGGTCGATCACCGCGACATGGTGCTGGAAGACCACCAGCGTGGCGAGTACATCATGGTCTGCGTCTCCCGCGCCCGCGGCGACGAACTCGTGCTGCGCTGGTGAGCCGCCGGTGAGCGGCGGCCGCAGGGTGGGCCTGGGCGTGATCGGGCTCGGTCGGGGCTTTTCCCTGATGCTGCCGAGCTTCGTGCGTGACCATCGCTTCCAGTTGGTCGCCGCGGCCACCCCGGGCGCCGAGGGCCGTGCCGCCTTCGCCCGCGACTTCGGTGGCGCCACCTATGCCGAGGCGGCGGCACTGGTCGAGGACCCGAAGGTGGAGGCGGTGTACGTGGCCAGTCCCCACCAGTTTCACTGCGAGCATGTCTGCGCGGCGGCGGCTGCCGGCCGCCACGTGCTGGTGGACAAGCCCCTGGCCATCCGGCTGGACGAGGGCCAGCGCATGCTGGAGGCGGCCGAGCGCGCCGGGGTGCATGTCGTCGTCGGTCCCAGCCACAGTTTCGACGCGCCGGTGATGCTGGCGCGGCGCCTGGTCGCCTCGGGCGAGCTCGGCGCGCTGCGCATGCTGCACGCGATGAACTACACCGACTTCCTCTACCGGCCGCGACGGGTCGAGGAACTGGATACCGCCGCCGGCGGCGGCGTCATCTTCAGCCAGGCCGTTCACCAGGTGGACGTGGCCCGGCTGCTGGCCGGCGGCGATGCCGTCGACGTCTTCGCGCAGACCGGCAACTGGGATCCGAAGCGCCCCACCGAGGGCGCCTACAGTGCCATTCTGCGATTTCGTGATGGCGCATTCGCTTCCTTGACCTACAATGGCTATGGCCACTTCGACTCCGACGTGTTCATGGACGGCTTCGGCGAGCTGGGCTTTCGCAAGGACCCCGCCGCCCTCGGCCGGGCGCGACGCGCGCTGGCCGGACTGTCCGCGGAGGAAGAGGCGGCGCGCAAGCGGGCACGCAACTACGGGGTGGCGAAGGCCGCCGATCCGGCCGGCGCGCTGCCCGATGCCCACGAGCACTTCGGCCTGGTGATCGCCAGTTGCGACGGCGGCGACCTGCGCCTGCGTGCCGACGGCGTGGACGTCTACGGCGAGCAGGGCCTGAAGCACCATGCACTGGCGCCGCCGCTGGTGCCAAGGCAGGAGGTCATGGACGAACTGTACCGCGCGGTGGTCGAGGATCAGCCGCCGACGCGTTCGGTCCGCTGGGGCCTGGCCACGCTGGAGGCGGCGCTGGCCATGCTGGAGTCCACGCGTATCGGCCAGCCCGTCGCGCTCAGCCGGCAGCAGGCGCTGGCCGGATAGCACACACGACAAGAACCGCAACAGGAGCACCCGTGTCCAACCTGCAACTTTCCGTCGCCATCGGCGACTACGACAGGAACCGTCCGCTGATCGACGGCCGCATCGCCATCGACGGCGTCGACCCGGTATTCATGACGCTGTCGCCGGAGGAGATCTTCTTTCGCGCCTTCCGCCACCGGGCCTTCGACATCTGCGAGATGTCCTTCGGCTCCTACGTGGTCAGCGTCGACCAGGGCAATCCCCACTACATCGCCATCCCGGCCTTTCTCTCCCGTGCCTTCCGCCACACCTCCATCCTGGTGCGCACCGATCGCGGCATCGATCGCCCCGAGGACCTGAAAGGCCGTCGCATCGGCATCGCCGAGTACCAGTTGAGTGCCAATGTCTGGGCCCGCGCCCTGCTCGAGGACGATCACGGGGTGAAGCCGTCGGACATTACCTGGGTGCGTGGCGGCATGGAGGCGGCCGGCCGGCCGGAGAAGATCCGCCTCACCCTGCCGGACGATGTCACCGTGGAGAACGCCCCGGAAGGGCGTTCCCTGAACGACCTGCTGGCGGCCGGCGACATCGACGGCTTCATGGGCCCGCGCACCCTGTCCTGCTTCGACCAGGGGCATGCCGATGTCGGCCGCCTGTTCCGCGACTCCACCGCGGCCGCCGCCGACTACTACCGCCGCACCGGCATCTTTCCGATCATGCACCTGCTCGGCGTGCGCCGCAGCCTGGCGGAGCAGCATCCGTGGCTGCCGACGGCGTTGTTCAAGGCCTTTTCCGCGTCGAAGAAGCAGGCACTTGCGCACCTGTCCGATACCTCCGCCACCAAGATCACGCTGCCCTTCGTCGAGGAGCGCCTGGTCGAGGCCCGCGAGCTGCTCGGCGAGGATTTCTTTTCCTACGGCGTGCCGGCGAACCAGGTGGTGCTGGACAGCTTCCTCGACCATCATCATCGCCAGGGCCTGTCCTCCCGGCGCATCGGTGTCGAGGAGCTGTTCCACCCGTCGACGCTGGAGTCCTACAGTATCTGACCCCCTGCACAGCCGGAGCCGACGTGCGCAGCGGTGACCAGCCGCTGCGCGGCGTCGTCATGCTGCTGGCCAGCCTGGTGTTCATGGCGGTGATGAGCGCCATGGTCAAGTACGTGTCGCCGCGCCAGGGCCTGGCCGAAATCCTGTTCTACCGTTTCGCCGGTTCCCTGCTGCCGTTGCTGCTGGTGACCTGGCGGCGCGGCGGCTTCGTGCAGTTGCGCACCTCGCAGCCCTGGCAGCACGTGATCCGCTCCGCCTTCGGCGTGCTCGGCATCGGCCTGTACTTCTACGCGCTCGGCGCCATTCCCATTGCCGACGCCACCGCGCTGACCTACTCGGCACCGATGTTCCTGGTGGTGTTCGCGGTGCTGATGCTGTCCGAGCGGGTGGACGCCGCCACCTGGCTGGCGGTGCTGGTGGGCTTTGCCGGCATGTTGCTGATTGCCAACCCGCGCGGACACGGCATCGGCATCGGCACGCTGGCGGCGATCGGCTCGGCGGTGTTCGGTGCGCTGGTCTCGGTGTGGATCCGCCGTCTCAGCGCCATGGACGCGCCGGTCACCATCGCGGTGTTCTACAACACCTTCGGCATGCTGGTGGGCGGCGCCTGGTGGCTGCTCGCCGGCGGTTCGCCCGGGCTCGACGCCGACACCGCGGTGATGGTGCTGATGGGCCTGCTCGGCGGCGCCCAGCAGTACTTCATGACCACCTCGTTCCGCTATGCCGAGGCCAGCCTGCTGGCGCCGTTGCAGTACGCGTTGCTGGTCTTCGCCGGCCTGGTCGGCTGGATGGCCTTCGACGAGGTGCCCACCGCCGGTGCCGTGGCCGGCGCCGTGATCATCGCCGCGAGCGGGGTGTTCATTGTTCGACGTCGCGGCCGTCGGGCATAATGCGCCGCTTTGCCGGCGGCCTGCCGCCGTCGGCGTCACCGGGTTCTGCCACCATGTTCGACGATAACGAATCCCTCGAGTCCGCCCGCCAGCGCAACGTCCGCGATGCCCTCTACGAGGACATCGGTCGCTGCGACTGGACCGGGCGGCTGGTGCCTGCCGGGCGCCGTGTCCATGCCCGGGTGGTGGTCCGCGAGACCGCGGTGCTGTGCGGCAGCGCCTGGTTCGATGACTGCTTCCATGCCCTGGAAGCGGGCGCCGAGATCGCCTGGCAGCGCAACGATGGCGATGACCTCGCCGCCGGCGACGTGGTCTGCGAGATTCACGCCAGCGCCCGCGCCGCGCTGGGCGCCGAGCGGGCGGCGCTGAACTTCCTGCAGATGCTCTCCGCGGTGGCCACCGAGACACGGCGCTATGCCCGCGCCATCGAAGGGCTTTCGCCCAATCCGCGTGGCTGCCTGGTGCTGGACACGCGCAAGACCCTGCCGGGACTGCGCCAGGCGCAGAAGTACGCGGTGCGCACCGGCGGCGGCACCAATCACCGCATGGCCCTGTGGGACGGCATCCTGATCAAGGAAAACCACATTGCCGCCGCCGGCGGCATCCGCGCCGCGCTGGCGGCCGCCGAGGCGCTCGCCGCCGGGGTCGACATCCAGGTCGAGGTGGAGAACATCGAGCAGCTTCGCGAAGCCCTGGATGCCGGCGCCGCCTACGTGTTGCTGGACAACTTCTCCCTCGAGGGCATGCGCGAGGCCTGCGCGGTGAACCAGGGCCGGGCCATGCTGGAAGTCTCCGGCGGGGTGGACCTCGACAGCGTGCGCGAGATCGCCGCCACCGGCGTCGACCGCGTCTCCAGCGGCAAGCTGACCAAGGACGTGCGCGCGGTGGACTTCTCCATGCGCGTGGTGGACTGAACCGCGGCGGCTACGGGGCCAGCACGATGAGCACGATGGCGGCGCCGATCAGCACGATGCCCAGGGTCTCCATGCCGCTGATCCGTTCGCGGAAGACGAATACGGTGGCCAGGTAGGTAAACACCAGCTCGACCTGTCCGAGCGCCCGCACGAAGCCGGCATTGACCAGCGTGAAGGCCGTGAACCAGCCCACCGAGGCCAGCATGCCGGTGATCCCGACCAGCGAGGCCCAGCGCCAGTTGGCCAGCACCCGGGTGAACTCTCCGCGTTCCCGCACCAGCAGGTAGACGCCCATGATCAGCGTCTGCAGCACCAGGCTCACCATCAGGGTGAAGCCCGCGGCGATGATGAAGCTGTCGCTGGTCAAGGACAGCGACGCACCGCGGAAGAACACCACCGAGGCGCCCAGCCAGGCGGCGCAGACGAAGCCGAGCAGGGAAGGGCGGGTCATCAGCGAGGCGAGCACGGCGCCGGGGGACAGGCCGCTGGCGCCGATGTTCAGTGCCACCACGCCAAGGGCGCTGATGCCGATGGCCAGTGTCGCCAGCGGCCCCAGGGTGTCGCCGAGCAGCAATGCGCCGAGCAGCGCGACCATCACCACCTCCAGCTTGGAGAACGTGGTGCCGACGGCGAAGCTGCGGTAGGCGAACATGCGCAGCAGGAAGACCGTGAACAGGATCTGCGAGACCCCGCCCAGCAGGCAGTAGAGCAGGAACTTGCCATGCACTTCGGGCAGCTCGAAGCCGGCATAGCGATGCAAGGCGACGACGTACAGCACCGACAGCGGCAGGGCGTAGAGGAAGCGGGCATAGGCGGCGCCGTTGGCGCTCAGCCGGCCGGTCAGGTGTTTCTGCAGTGCCGAGCGCAGGTTCTGGAAAAACGCCGCGGCGATGGTGATGGGGATCCAGGCTTCGATCATGGCGCTAGGGCTTCTCGTGCACGATGACGGTGGCGGAAAGCCTGTCGTGCCAGGCTGCCCGCTCGGGGTCGAACAGGATCCACAGGTAGCCCAGGCCGGCCGGCAGCCAGGACAGCAGGGCGGCGGCGAAACGCCGCAGTAGCTGGCGGGGGCGCGCGCGGCCGCCATCGGCCGCCACCAGCCGCAGCCGCCAGGCGCGCATGCCCAGGGTCTGCCCGCCGCGGTGCCAGGAGCCGACGAAGTAGCCCAGGCTGACGGCCAACAGGTACAGGCGGATCAGGCCTTCCACCGGCCACCACTCGCGGGTCTGCCCGTCCAGGAAGGCGAGCGGGATGGAAGCCACCAGGAGAATGGCAAACAGCAGCAGGGCGTCGTAGGCCATCGCCCCGAGGCGGCGGAAAAACCCGGCGGTGCGCACCACCCGCGGCCCGGCGGCGTGATCGGCGTCAGGCATCGACAAAATCGAGTTGTGCACAGCAGCGGAGCGCGGAGCAAACCGTGAACTTGCGCGTCATTGTTTTCAAAGCGTGGCAGATAGTAATTTTAATTAATTGAAAACAAACGTAAAAAAGTGCTTGCTAATGGATGGAAAAAATTTCGGCGCCCGCCGAACGGTACTTGACTCCGCGCGAGGGTCAATTTTATTCACAGAGTTATCCACAGGCTGGCAGCGGCTGGGCATGCCGTTTTCGCGAACCCGGGAGCGGCCGCATTGTAGCAACACGGCTGGTGACGCCCGCGGCTTTTTTTCCCTCCCCGTGCCCACGCCGCCGGCAGTTCAGCGTGCGGTCAGCCGGCGGCTGCGAAGATTGGCCGCGATCGCAGGGCGTCGTGCACGAGGATTCCGCCGCACGTCGCCCGGGACGCCCGCCGGCTCGACCGGGCCCGACGCGTCCTTACCCGGCAAGCAACCCCCGGTCTGAACGACGAGGAAACGCAAGATGAAACACTCCCTGTCCTACCTGGTGGCGCTGTCGCTGCTGGCCGCGCCGGCCCTGGGCCACGCCGACGAGAGTTGGCAGGACAAGCTCAAGCAGCAACTGCAGAACGACAACGTGTCACGCACCATCGGCACCGTGGCCGGCGCCCTCCTGGGCTCGCAGATCGGTGACGGTCGTGGCCAGGTGGCGGCCATCGCCGCCGGCGCGGTGGCCGGTTACTGGCTGGGCGGCAAGTTCAGCGCCCAACTGCGCCAGAGCGATCGGGCCGGCATCGCCAATGCCACCGAGCAGGCCATCCGCACCGGCGAGACCACCACCTGGCGGAATCCCGATACCGGCATGGAAGCGCGGGTATCGGTGCGCGACGAGCCGGCGGCCGCTGGCAACGACCCGCTGCGCCAGCTGCCGCCGCTGGACCTGGTCGATGCCTGGTACACCCCCACCGTCAACCTGAACGTGCGTGGTGGACCGGGCACCGACTACCGCGTGCTCTATACCCTGGCCGAGGGGGTCGAGGTACCCGTGCTTGGCCGGGTGCGGGACAGCGACTGGCTGGTGATCGCCGAAGGCGGCGAGGCTTCGGGATTCGTCTACGAACCGCTGACCCGGCCGTCGGCGAACCGCGCCGCCGACGGCGGCGCACTGCGCCAGGCCAAGGCCAGCGAGTACCGCGCCGCGCGCGTGGACACCGACGGCGAGTGCCGGCAGGTGACCCAGCAGGTCACCCTGGGTGACGGTGCCCGCGACGCCCACGACTTCCGCGTCTGCCGCCAGGCCGATGGCCAGTGGGTGCAGGCATGATCGTGGCGCCGCGTAGCCGGCAACCGGTCCGGACCGCTGCCGTCGCGCTGCTCGTCCTGGCGCTGCCGCTGACCGCGTCGGCCC
>CAYGJZ010000026.1:0-32958 GCA_964350265.1 uncultured Gammaproteobacteria bacterium
CTGGTTGTTGTTCTGGTTGTTGTTCTGGTTGTTGCCTTGGCTGCCGCCCTGGCCGTCGCCGCGGGAGGAGCCGCCACGGCGGCCACGCTGTCCACCCCGGCTGTTGCCGGATCGTCGACCCTCGCGGCCACGCTCTTCGCTCTTGTCGGCGTCCTCGCTCTCCTCGGCCGCCGATGCGCTGTCGCCCGACAGGGCCTGCCAGATGCGCTTGAGAAAGCCTTCCCGGGCCTTCGGTGCCTCCGGTTCCGCCACGGTGGGCGAGGGTGCGCGTCCCTGGATGTCGTCGAGATGAATGCTCGGCGACTCGGCGCTGGCGTAGATGGCGTTGATGTCGGTGCTGGCTTCCTCGTCCGGTTCGAACTCGAGGGTGTGACTGGGCACGTTGCCGATCTCGTCGAGGTCTTCCGACTTCAGGCGCTTGATGTGGAAGTGCGGGTACTCCAGTTCGTCGGTGGGCAGCACCAGGATGCTGGTGGCCAGCCGGGACTCGATCTGGTTGAGTTCGTGGCGCTTCTCGTTGAGCAGGTAGGTAGCCGTCTTCACCGGAAGGTGGGCGTGAATGGCCTCGGTGTTCTCCTTCAGCGCCTCTTCTTCAAGAATGCGCAGCAGGCTGAGTGCCGAGGAGGTCACGCTGCGGATGCTGCCGGTGCCTTCGCAGCGCGGGCAGGAAACATAGTTGGAATCGCTGATCGAGGAGCGCAGGCGCTGGCGAGACATCTCCAGCAGTCCGAAGCGGGAGATGCGGCCTACCTGGACGCGGGCACGATCGGCCTTGAGCGCGTCGTTGAGCCGGTTTTCCACCAGTCGCTGGTTCTTCGAGGCCGACATGTCGATCAGGTCGATGACGATGAGGCCGCCAAGGTCGCGGATGCGCAGTTGCCGGGCGACTTCGTCCACCGCCTCGAGGTTGGTCTGCAGCGCGGTTTCCTCGATGTCCGCGCCCTTGGTGGCGCGGGCCGAGTTGACGTCGATGGCCACCACCGCCTCGGTGTGGTCGATGACCAGCGCGCCGCCGGAGGGCAGGCGCACCTCGCGCGAGTAGGCGGTTTCGATCTGGTGCTCGATCTGGAAACGGGAGAACAGCGGGATGTTGTCCTCGTAGAGCTTCAGCCGAACGCTGGAGTTCGGCATGACCTGGTCCATGAAGCGCGCCGCGCGTTCGTGGATGGCCGGTTCGTCGACCAGGATTTCGGAAATGTCGCCGCGCAGGTAGTCGCGCAGGGCGCGCACGATGAGGTTGCTTTCCTGGAAGATGAGGAACGGCGCGGAGCGCTCTTCGGCGGCCTTCTCGATGGCGCCCCAGAGTTGCAGCAGGAAGTCCAGGTCCCACTGCAGCTCCTGTTCGCTGCGCCCGATGCCGGCAGTGCGCGCGATCAGCGCATGCTCGGCGGGCACTTCCAGCCCGGACAGGGCGTCGCGCAGGTCGGTGCGCTCGGCACCGGAAATGCGCCGGGAGATCCCGCCGCCCTTGGGGTTGTTCGGCATCAGCACCAGGTAGCGCCCGGCGAGGCTGATGAAGGTGGTCAGCGCGGCGCCCTTGGTGCCACGCTCGTCCTTGTCCACCTGCACCACCAGTTCCTGGCCTTCGCTGACGACATCGTCGATGCGCACCTGCGCCATCGGCGTCGACGGAGAGTAGTTCTGGAAGTAGGTGCGGGAGATCTCCTTCAGCGGAAGGAAGCCCTGGCGGGCGGAACCGTACTCGACGAATGCCGCTTCCAGGCTGGGCTCGACCCGGGTGATCTTTCCCTTGTAGATGTTGCCTTTCTTCTGCGCTCGAACCGCGGACTCGATATCCAGGTCAAGCAGTCTTTGTCCGTCGACGATTGCAACGCGCAACTCTTCCGGGTGCGTTGCGTTGAATAACATGCGCTTCATTGCCTGTTTGTTCTCCGGCCAAACCGGCCAGCGAACATGCCACCCACGGCTGGATCAACGGCGAAACGACGCTCAGCGTGTCTCGAAATCGTGTCCGCGAAGGTTCGCGGGCACAAAATCAGTTATTTGTCTTATGTATTTCAAGTAATTTCTCGTTACTTCAACAACAAAAACTGTCCGTCGCACCAGACGTGGCGAACGACATGTCGCTAGGGTTCGGCACTGTCTAAAGTGCGTTCCTTCATATCATCGGGGGGCGAGGAACACGAAGCCCCGGCCGGACGAGTGCACCGGACCAGGCGAGCGGCCATCTGTTGCCGGTCCCGACAGTTCGCGGTGGGCTTGCCATGCCGGGTACGTCTCCGGCCCTGGTGCGTGTTCGCACCGCCCGCACCGCGAAAGGGGATGGGTCTCGCCAACGAAGGGTCTGGTGGCCGCGGGCTGTCCCGCTTCGTCGGGCCTGTCCAAACGTCGCTGGTTTTACCGTCCGGTCGTGGTGCCAAGCACCGCGTCCCGGGCGTTAAAATCTCTTGACGGAGGCAAAACGCACCCCGCCACGGCAAAATATATCAACTACGTACCCGGCCCGCAATGTTTCCGTGCAGGCCCGTCCGGCGCCCGGGGCGGGTCATTGCCAAGGGCCCGGGGTCCTTTTACCATGGCGCGCTTTTTCAAGGTCCCGCCGTGTCCGCCGACTCCCGTTCCTCACCGGCCGTGCGCCAGGTCCAGGTCACCGAGCACGATGCCGGCCAGCGCCTGGACAATTTCCTCGCCCGGCACCTCAAGGGGGTACCGCGCACGCGGCTGTACCGCATCATCCGGCGGGGCGAGGTTCGGATCAACGGTTCCCGCGGCCAGCCCTCGACACGGCTCCAACCCGGCGACGTGGTGCGGGTACCGCCGGTTCGCGTGGCGGCGCCGCGGCAGACGGCACGGCCACCGGCGGCGTTGGCCGACGTTGATTCCCTGGTCCTGTACCAGGACCGGCATCTGCTGGTCATCGACAAGCCGGCCGGGGTTGCCGTGCATGGCGGCAGCGGCATCCCGGTGGGGGTGATCGAGGCGCTGAAGGCGTCGCCGCTGGCCGGCGACTACCTGGAACTCGGCCATCGTCTCGACCGCGACACCTCCGGCTGCCTGGTGATGGCGCGCAGCCGCCCGGCCCTGGAGGGACTGCACCGCCTGTTCCGTCGCGACGACGAGGGCGTGGACAAGCGCTACCTGGCGTTGCTGGCGGGTGCCTGGCGCGGCCAGCGGGAACGCGTTGCGCTGCCGCTGCTGCGCGTTCGCGAGACGGCGAGCGGGCGCTCCCGCGTGCGCGTGGACGCGTCCGGCCAGGCGTCGGCCAGCGACGTCGAGACCCGACGCTGCTGGCCGGACGCCACGCTGGTGGAGATCCGCCTGCTCACCGGCCGCATGCACCAGGCCAGGGTGCACTGCGCGGCCCTCGGTCACCCGGTGCTGGGCGACGATGTCTACGGCGACTTTGCCGCCAACCGCGCATTTCGCGGTCTCGGCCTGTCGCGCTTGTTCCTGCATGCCTCGACGCTGTCCCTGCCGCACCCGGTGAGCGGCCAGCCGATGCGCTTCTCCGCGCCGCTGGACGGCGCGCTGGAGCAGGTGCTGGCAGCCCTGGACGCCACCGCCGACGGTGGTGGCTGAACGGACCGTGGGCGAAGCGGGGCCATTGTGTTGCCCGCCCGCTGACACTATCGTAGTAGCCCACGCGCGGCGGCAACCCCGCCGGCACACAGGATGAACGATGAACGACGAACAGCTTGAAAAGATGCTCGGCCAGGTGCTGGCCGAATTCCGACGCTACCGCCGTGGCAAGTGGATCGCGCGCGGACTGTGGATGGTGGTGATCCTCGCCGTCGCCGCCATGCCCTGGTTGCGTCACGGCGCCGACGAGCACGTCGCCGGCAGCCACACTGCGCTGGTGGATGTCGACGGCATCATCGGCATCGGCGAGGGCGCCTCCGCCGAACGCATCAACCAGGGGCTGCGCAGCGCCTTCGAGAACGACGACGTCAAGGGCATCATCGTGCGGGTGAACAGCCCCGGCGGCAGCCCGGTGCAGGCCAGCCAGATCAACCGTGAAATCGATCGCCTGCAGGTGCTGCATCCGGATATCCCGGTCTATGCCGTGGTCGAGGAGATCTGCGCATCGGGCGGGTACTATGCCGCCGTTGCCGCCGACGAGATCTATGCCGATCCGGCCAGCATCGTCGGTTCCATCGGCGTGCGCATGGACAGTTTCGGCTTCGTCGAGGCGCTGGACAAGCTGGGGGTGGAACGCCGCCTGTACACCGCCGGCGACCGCAAGGGCTTCCTCGATCCCTTCCTGCCGGTGGACCGCGCCGACGAGCGGTACGTGGCCTCCCTGATTGATACCGTGCACCGCCAGTTCATCGACGCGGTCAAGGACGGTCGCGGCGACCGCCTGCGCCCCGGCGACGAGGACCTGTTCAGCGGCCTGTTCTGGAATGGCGAAGACGCGCTGCGCCTGGGGCTGGTGGACGGCTTCGGCTCGGTCAGCTCGCTGGCGCGCGATGTCATCGGCGAGGAGACCATCGTCAACTACACGCCGGTGGGCGGCCTGCTCGACCGCGTGGCCAGCCAGATCGGCATGCAGTTGTCCGCCTCCCTGGCGCGCTGGTTCGCGCCGGCTGCGGTGCTGCGCTAGCCGCTTGCCGCCAGCGGCCGGATGCCCTGTTCGGCGAGCAGGTCGCACAGCCGGATCAGTGGCAGGCCGACCAGGGCATTGGGGTCGTTGCCGCGCAGGCCCGAGAGCAGGCTGATGCCGGCGCCTTCCACGCGCAGGCTGCCACAGCAGTCATAGGGTTTGTCGATGGCGAGGTAGCGCTCGATGGTGTCGCGGTCGAGTTCGCGGAAACCCACCTCGAACGGTTCCACCACCACGCGCCGGGTGCCACTCGCCGCGTGCACCAGGGCAAGGCCGGTGTAGAGCGTGACCTGCCGGCCGGACGAGCGCAGCAGTTGCGCCACCGCCGCTTGGTGGGAAGCCGGCTTGCCCACCACCTCGCCGTCGTGGTCGGCAACCTGGTCGGAACCGATCACCAGCGAATGTGGGTGGCTCGCCGCCACCGCCTCGGCCTTGGCCAGGGACAGCCGTTCCACCAGCGCCCGCGGCTGCTCGCCCGGCAGGGGCGTTTCGTCCACCGCCGGGCTGATCGAGGTGAAGGGCAGGCCGAGTCGTTCCAAAAGTGCCCGGCGATAGGGCGAGGAAGAGGCGAGGATCAGCGGTGGCCGGTCGGGCATGGTCATGGTGCGCAAGGGTCGGTCGGCGTGGCAGTATAGCCCGGCGACGCCGGGACGCAGGGCGGTTTTCGGCATTCCCGGCACCGGGTGCGGGGATTTTGACATCGGCAAGTCATATCTATATGATTCGCCGGTTTTTTGCGGCCCACCGTCGCGGGCATCCCGCGTCCGCGCAGGCGTCATTGATAACCGTAGTTACGAAAAACCCCCTTTCGTTTTCGCAGAGGATTCCATCCCATGGCTGTTCAGCAGAATCGCAAGACTCCCTCCAAGCGCGGCATGCGACGCGCCCACGACGGACTGACCGGACCCACCCTGTCGGTGGACCCGACCTCCGGAGAACTGCATCGCCGCCATCACGTCACTGCCGACGGCTACTACCGCGGCAAGAAAGTGGTTGCCGAGCGGGACCTGGAAACCGAGGAGTAGGCGGCTCGCGGGCCCGGCCCCGACGGTGCAGGGCGTTCGCGCCCGACCCGACGACATCTTTGCCGGGCCGGCATGACCGCCCGGTTGCCCACGGTCCCGGGCCAACGACCCTGACCGCCGTGAACCTTTCCCCGCTGGACGCGTAACCTTGGCCATCACCATTGCCATCGACGCCATGGGTGGCGACATCGGGCTCGACGTCACCGTACCCGCCGCGCTGGACACTGTCCGGCGGGTCGCCGACGCGAAGCTGATCCTGGTCGGCCCCGAGGACGAGATCAGGCGACGCCTGCAAGGGCAGGGCGCCGACGGCCGGCTCGAAGTGGCGGCGGCCACCGAGGTGGTAGGGATGGACGAGCCGGTGGCGCAGGCGCTGCGTTCGAAGAAGAACTCCTCCATGCGCGTCGCCATCGACCAGGTCAAGGCCGGTCGAGCCGATGCCTGTGTCAGCGCGGGCAATACCGGCGCGCTGATGGCCACCGCCCGCTTCGTGCTGCGCACGCTGCCGGGCATCGATCGCCCGGCCATCGCCACCGCGCTGCCGCGCGCCAGCGGCCATGTACACGTGCTCGACCTTGGCGCCAACGTGGATGTGCCTGCGCCGATCCTGCTGCAATTCGGTGTCATGGGCGCGACCCTGGTGGCCAGCGTCAGCGGCGTGGAAAATCCCACCGTCGGCCTGCTCAATGTCGGCGTCGAGGATATCAAGGGCAATGACACCATACGACAGGCATCGGACCTGTTCCGGCAAAGCACGTTGAACTACACGGGCTTCGTCGAGGGAGACGACATCTTCAATGGCAAGGTCGACGTGATCGTCTGCGATGGCTTCTCCGGCAACGTCGCGCTGAAAACCGCCGAGGGGCTGGCGCAGATGATCGGCGCGGTGCTGCGCGAGGAGTTCGGGCGCAACCTGCTGACCCGGCTGGCGGCGGTTTCTGCACTGCCGGTGCTGAAATCGGTGCGCAGGCGCATGGACCACCGCCACTACAACGGCGCCAGCCTGGTGGGCCTGCGTGGCACGGTGGTGAAGAGCCACGGCGGTGCCGACGCGGTCGGCTTTGCCCGTGCCATCGATGTCGCCATCGCCGAGGTGCGCAACAACGTCGTCGGCCACCTGGAAGCCGCGCTCGGCAACCACCCCGGCACATCCGCCGGCACGGTGGCCGGCCAGTGAAGCACGGCAGGATACTCGGCACCGGCTCCTACCTGCCGGCGCGTCGCATGGACAACCACGAACTCGAACGCATGGTCGACACCAGCGACGAGTGGATCCGGGCAAGAACGGGTATCGTGCGTCGCGCCATTGCCGCCGAAGGGGAGTTCACCAGTGACCTCGCCGTGGCGGCGGCAGGCAAGGCCATCGAGGCCGCCGGCATCGACCCCGGCGACATCGACCTGGTGCTGGTCGCCACCACCACCCCGGACCTGGTGTTCCCGAGCACTGCCACGCTGGTGCAGCACCGGCTCGGCATTCGTGGCTGCCCGGCCTTCGACATACAGGCCGTGTGCGCCGGCTTCCTGTACGCCCTCGACGTGGTCGACAAGTACATTCGCAGCGGTGCCTGCCGCCACGCGCTGATCATCGGCGCGGAGACCTTTTCGCGCATCGTCGACTGGTCGGATCGCGGAACCTGCGTGCTGTTCGGCGACGGCGCCGGGGCCATGGTCATCGGCGCCTCCGACGAACCCGGCCTGATGTCCACCCACGTGCATGCCGATGGTGCCTACAAGGAGTTGCTGTGGGTGCCCGTGGGGGTGTCCACCGCCAATGCCGAGATCGCCGCGGCCCGCGCCTATACCCAGATGAAGGGCAACGAGGTCTTTCGCTGGGCAGTCACCGCCATGAGCGACATCGCCAACGAGGCGCTGGCGCACAACGGCCTGTCCATCGACGATGTCGACTGGCTGGTGCCGCACCAGGCCAACGTGCGCATCATCCAGGCCATCGGCAAGCGCCTGCGGATCCCGGCGGAGAAGGTGGTGGTCACCGTGGAGGAACACGGCAACACGTCCGCCGCCTCGGTACCGCTGGCCTTCGACGAAGCGGTGCGCGACGGACGGTTCCAGCGAGGCGACGTGGTGCTGCTGGAAGGTTTCGGCGGCGGTTTCGTCTGGGGGTCGGCGCTGTTGCGCTACTGAACGACGCCAGCGGGAGCCTGCCACCTGGTCTCGCGGTGGAACGACTCGCCGCGCACAACCCAAGGGGAAGAAAATGAATGAATTCACGTTGAACGGACAGGTCTGCCTGGTCAGCGGCGCAAGCCGGGGGATCGGTCGTGCCATCGCGCTGGCCCTGGGCCAGGCCGGTGGCGTGGTCATCGGTACTGCCACCACGGATGCCGGCGCTGCAGGCATCGCGGAAGCGCTGGCCGAAGCCGGCATTCGCGGCGCCGGCAAGGTGCTGGACGTGTCCAGCACCGACAGCGTCAACGCGCTGGTGGAAGCGGTGGCCAGCGAGTTCGGCGCGGTGGAAGTGCTGGTGAACAATGCCGGTATTACCCGCGACAATCTCATCATGCGCATGAAGGAGTCGGAGTGGGACGAGATCATGGACACCAACCTGAAGTCCCTGTACCGCCTGACCCGCGCCTGCCTGCGACCGATGACCCGCGAACGACGCGGTCGCATCATCAACGTCAGCTCGGTGGTGGCCGCCACCGGCAACGCCGGCCAGAGCAACTATGCCGCCAGCAAGGCCGGCATGCTCGGCTTCACGCGTTCCCTGGCCCACGAACTGTCGGGCCGCAACATCCTGGTCAACGCCGTTGCCCCGGGTTTCATCGAAACCGACATGACCGCGGTGCTCGGCGAAGAGCAGCGCGAGAAGCTGCTTGGCAACGTGCCGCTGAAGCGACTGGGCACGCCCGCCGAGGTGGCCGCGGTGGTGTGCTTCCTGGCCTCGCCCGCGGCTGCCTACATCACCGGCCAGACGATCCATGTCAACGGTGGAATGTACATGGCCTGAATGCGCTTCCTGACGCTGTCGGCAAGGGCTCGTCAAGGCACTTGACATGACCCTGGACATGCTCCGAAAAGCTCGTGTAAATCACTGATACTGTTGTCTTAAATGACTTTCCTTTCCCGGCCCGGAAAGGTCCTGAACGTGGTGGACTTGCCGGCGCGAATAGTGTTAAGTTTGCGCTCCCGAGAATTGGCTGGAAGCTGCCGGTTCTTCACGATCAGGACATTGCCCGGTGACTGGGTCCCGTCTCATCCTAACTGGAGGTTTATCCACTAATGAGCAGCATTGAAGAACGCGTCAAAAAAATTGTCGTTGAGCAGTTGGGCGTCAGCGAAGACCAGGTCACGGCCGACGCTTCCTTCGTCGACGATCTTGGCGCCGATTCTCTCGACACGGTCGAACTGGTCATGGCCCTTGAAGAAGAGTTCGACACCGAGATCCCGGACGACGAGGCGGAGAAGATCACCACCGTCAAGCAAGCCATCACCTTCATCCAGGAAAACGCCAGCGCCTGAACGTCTTCACTGTATCAACGGGCAAGGGTGCCAGCGGATACGACGACGATGAACGGATTCACGAGCGTCGAGGAAACGTCCGCGCGCCCCACTTGATCGAGACCCGCTTTTCGCAGTTGTCTGTAAAGCCGCCGCCGCACGTTGAGCCGTCCGGCGGCGGTTTCACTTTATCCCCTGGTGAATTTCGATGAGTAAACGCCGTGTCGCCGTTACCGGCCTGGGCATGGTCACACCGGTCGGCAATACCTGCCAGGCCGCTTGGGAGAACCTTGTCGCCGGCGTCAGCGGCATCACGCGGATCACCCAGTTTGACGCCACCGGACTGCCCTCCACCATCGCCGGCGAGGTGAAGGGGTTCGACCCCGAGCCGGTCATCTCCGCCAAGGACGCGCGCAAGATGGATCGTTTCATCCAGCTCGGCATGGCCGCCGGCGCCGAGGCCATTGCCGACTCGGGACTGGATTTCTCCAACGAGGAGCTGGCCGTGGCCAGTGGCGCCTACATCGGCGCCGGAATCGGCGGCGTGGGCACCATCGAGCGCACCACCACGTTGTTCAACGAACGTGGCTACAAGCGCGTATCGCCGTTCTACATTCCCATGAGCATCATCAACATGGTGTCCGGGAACCTGTCCATCCAGTTCGGCCTGAAGGGGCCGAACCTTGCCGTGGTGACGGCCTGTTCCACCGGCACGCACTGCATCGGCGAGGCCGCCCGCCTGATCGAGTACGGCGATGCCGACGTCATGGTCGCCGGCGGTACCGAGGCCGCGGTGACACCTACCGCGATGGCCGGCTTCGGCGTTGCCAAGGCACTGAGTCGCAACAACGACGACCCGGCCGGCGCCAGCCGTCCTTGGGATACCGGTCGTGACGGTTTCGTGCTCGGTGAAGGCGCCGGAGTGCTGGTGCTGGAGGAGCTGGAACATGCCCGTCGCCGCGGAGCACGCATCTACGCCGAGCTGGCCGGCTTCGGCGTCAGTGGCGATGCCAACCACATGACCCAGCCGGCGCCGGGTGGCGAAGGGGCGTCGCGTTGCATGAACAATGCACTGCGCAATGCCGGCCTGGCCGCCGACGGGATTGGCTATGTCAATGCCCATGGCACCTCGACCCCGCTTGGCGACATTGCCGAGACGCTCGCCATCAAGCGCAGTTTCGGCAGTCATGCCGACAAGCTGGCGGTCAGTTCGATCAAGTCGATGATCGGCCACCTGCTTGGCGCCGCCGGCGGCGTGGAGGCGGTGGCGACCGTGCTTTCCGTTCACCACGGCGTGATTCCGCCGACCATCAACCTGGTCGACCAGGACCCGGAGTGCGATCTCGACTACGTGCCCAACGAGGCACGCCAGTGCCATGTCGACGCAGCCATGTCCAACTCCTTCGGCTTCGGCGGAACCAACGGCACGCTGGTGTTCAAGCGCCTGCAATGACGCAGGCCTCGGGGCAGGGCGGTGACCGGCGGCGTTGCCACGCTGCCAGGCAGCATGGTGGCATCGTCTGGCTGATGACGTTGCTGCTGCTGGTGGGCGGCATTACTGCTGCCGCCGGCTATGCCTACGTGCACCATGCGCTGGGCATGCCGCTGTCCCCGGGCAACGACCTGTTCACCATCGAGCGCGGGCAATCTCTGCAGGGCGTGGCGCGGGCGTTGAAGCGTCGCGGCATCATTCGCGAGGTCTACAGCCTGCGCCTGTATGCGCGCCTGACCGGCGTGTCCGGGTCGATCAAGGCCGGCCAGTACCGGTTCGACGAGGGCATCAACCAGCGTGAAATCCTGCGCAAGATCGTGGCCGGCGAAGTCGAGCGCTACCGGGTGCAGTTCATCGAGGGATGGACCTTCCGCGAGGTGCGCGACGCGCTCTACGCCCACCCCGAGCTTGCCCACCAAACCCTGGCGCTCAGCGATGCCGAGATCATGAGCCAGCTCGGTCGTGCCGACGAGCACCCCGAGGGACGTTTCTTTCCCGACACCTACGACTTCATTGCCGGCGACACCGATCTGCAACTGCTGGCCCGGGCCTACCAGGCGATGACCGACGTCCTCGACGCGGCCTGGCGGGAGCGCGATGCCGACCTGCCGATCGAATCTCCCTACGAGGCGCTGATCCTGGCCTCGATCATCGAAAAGGAAACCGGGCGACTGGCCGAACGGGACACCATTTCCGGCGTCTTCGTCAACCGGCTTCGACGCAACATGCGACTGCAGACCGACCCCACCGTGATCTACGGCATCGGTGTCGACTTCGACGGCAACCTGCGTCGTCGCCACCTGCGCGAGGACACCCCGTACAACACCTATACCCGCGCCGGGTTGCCGCCGACACCCATTGCCATGCCCGGCCGGGAATCGATCCTTGCTGCCGTGCATCCGAGCGAGACGCCCTACCTGTACTTCGTGGCTCGGGGCGATGGCAGTCACCAGTTCTCGCGCACGCTGGACGAGCACAATGCGGCGGTGCGCAAGTTCCAGCTCAAGTCGCGCTCCGGCGGCTGAACGACGATGCATGCCATCCCCCGTGGTCGCTTCATCACCGTGGAGGGCACCGACGGTGCCGGCAAGAGCACGCAGAGCCGGCATATTGTCGGCTACCTCGAACGACGGGGCATTGCCTGCCTGCATACCCGGGAACCGGGTGGCACGCCGATGGGCGAGGCCATTCGCGACCTGCTGCTCGGTCGCGGGGAGCTGGCGGCGACGCCGTCCACCGAGCTGCTGCTGGTATTCGCCGCCCGCGCACAGCATATCGCCGAGCGCATCGAGCCGGCGCTGGCGGCGGGCACCTGGGTGCTGTGCGACCGCTTCACCGACGCCACCTACGCCTACCAGGGCGGCGCCGGCGGCCTCGGCTTTGACGCGGTATCCGCCATCGAGACCTGGGTGCAGGGGGATTTTCGCCCCGACCTGACCCTGTTGTTCGACCTGGCAGTGGACGAGGCCAGCGCCCGCAGCGACCAGCGTGGCGAAGCCGCGGACCGCTTCGAGGCCATGCAGCGCCCGGCCCGGGAGCGGGTGCGCGATGCCTACCTCGCGCTGGCGCGGCAGCATCCCGGGCGCATCCACCGGGTGGATGCCGGGGCGGACGTCGACACGGTGCGGCGCGCGGTGGAAGCGGTGCTCGACCAGGCCCTGGACCGCTGGGGGCAGGGTTGATGTACCCGTGGCTGGCGTCTCGCTGGGCGGATCTTCGCGGCGGTCTCGACGCGCTGCCGCCGGGGCTGATGTTCGTCGGCCCGTCGGGACTCGGCAAGTTCGCCCTGGCCCGGGCCACGGCGGCGGCATGGCTGTGTCCGCAGGCCGTGGACGGCGACGCCTGCGGCCGTTGTTCGAGCTGCGATGCGCTGGCCAAGGGCCTGCACCCGGATCTTCACCTGGTCACCTCCGGCCAGCATGCCCGCCTGCTCGGCGACGCCGATGCCATCGCGGCTTCGCGCTACCTGGAAGCGGATACCGGCCGCAAGCCAAGGCAGGTGATCTCGGTTTCCCAGGTGCGCTCGCTGATCGAACACCTGGTCACCCATGCCCATGGCAGCAGCGGGCGGGTGGCGCTGGTGGTACCGGCTTCGGACCTGAACCACAACGCCGCCAACGCGTTGTTGAAGATCCTCGAGGAACCCCCGGGCGATACCCGCTTCCTGCTGGTCGGCAGCAGTCGCGACGCGGTGCCGGCCACCGTGGTCAGCCGGGTGGCGATGGTGGAGTGCCATCCGCCGTCCGCCGAACAGGCCACCGCCTGGTTGCAGGAACAGGGCGTGCCTGCGGACCAGGCCACGCTGTTGCTGGCATTGGCCAGCGGCGCACCGTTGACCGCCTGGCGCCTGTACGAGGACGGCGTGGTGGACAAGGCGGGACAGTGGCGCGCGCAACTGCGCGAACTGGTCTGCGGGCGATTGCTGCCCGTGCCGATGGCCGCTGCCATCGGCGTCGATGCCGCGGGCTTCCTGCCCTGGCTGGAGAAACTGCTTTGCGACGTGCTGCGGGTATCCTTCGGCCGCGACCCGGCCGGCACCCTGGTGGGTACCGATGCCGCCGACGAGGAAATGCGCAAGCGGCTGATTTCCCGACCTCTTTGGGATATCATCGAGAAACTCGCGGTGTACCGGGCCCATCAGCAGAGGGCCATCGACGAGCAACTTTTCCTGGAGGACGTGCTCATTGCTGTTTGGCAAAAAGACTGAGCGTTACCGCAACCGTTCCGGCGAGACCACCGAATCGCGTCCGCAGGAGACGGAACTGTCCTTCGCGGACTCCGCCCCCGGTGGCGACTCGCTGGACTTCGGCAGCGGGCTCGACGAGGTCACGGTGCAGGCACCGGCCCCGGGTCGGCCCAAGGTCATGTCGATCACCATCAAGGATCGCAAGACCCTGCACGCTGCCTACATGCCCTTCGTCCAGTCCGGCGGCATCTTCGTGCCCAGCAACAGCCAGTACAAGATCGGCGACGAGATCTTCCTGCTGCTGAAGCTGGTGGATTCGGCGGAGAACCTCTCGGTGCCCGGCAAGGTGGTGTGGATGACCCCGGACGGCGCCATGAGCCATCGCGTGGCCGGCATCGGCATCCAGTTCACCGGGCCGGAGGCGGGCAAGGCGCGCAGCAAGATCGAGGGGATTCTCGGCGGGGCGTTGAAATCCCGCCGCATGACCCACACGATGTAGTCCTCTTCCCGTTTCTGCCCTGAAGGCCCGCCATGGACCTCGTTGATTCCCATTGCCATATCGACTTCCCCCCGCTTGGCGACGACGTCGATGCCCTGCTGCGCGCCGCACGCGACAACGACGTGCACCATTGGTTGTGCGTGTGCGTGAACTGGCGCGACTTTCCCGCCGTGCTCGGCATGGCCGAACGGCATCGCGGCGTCTTCGCCTCGGTGGGCATTCACCCCAACGAGACCGACGAGGCGGAGGTGACGGTGGACGACCTGGTGCAGGCGTCCCGGCATCCGCGCGTGGTGGCCATTGGCGAAACCGGTCTCGACTACTTCCGCAGCGAGGGCGATCTGGACTGGCAGCGGGCGCGTTTCCGTCGCCACATCGCGGCCGCCCGGGAGGCGTCTTTGCCATTGATCATCCACACCCGGGAAGCCGCCGACGACACCCTGCGCCTGATGCGCGAGGAGGGCGCTGACCAGGTCGGCGGCGTGATGCACTGCTTTGCCGAGGACTGGGCGGTGGCGGAGCAGGCGCTGGAACTCGGCTTCTTCCTGTCTTTTTCCGGCATCGTCACCTTCAAGAGCGCGAAGACCCTGCAGGACGTCGCCCGGCGCGCGCCGGCGGACCGCATCCTGGTGGAAACGGATGCGCCCTACCTGGCGCCGGTGCCCCATCGCGGCAAGACCAACCAGCCGGCCTTCGTGCGCCATACCGCGGCCTTCGTCGCGGAACTGCGTGGCGAGTCGCTGGAGGCGGTGGCGAAGACCACCACCGAGAACTTCTTTCGCCTGTTCCAGCGCGCCTGCCCGGAGCCCGTCGCCAGCCACTGAGTCGACCTCGGCGCGGGCACGGGTGGTCGACCGCGCGGTCGAGGCCGCGGTCAGCCAAGCGCGGCGATGGCGTGTTCCACGATGTCCAGCGCCTGGTCCATCTGCGTATTGCTGATGGTCAGCGGCGGGCACAGCGTGAGCACCCGGCCGCCGCCAAGCTTGAAGCTCAGGCCATCGGCCAGGCAGCGGTAGAGCACTTCGTCGGCGGCGTCCTCGGCACTGCCATGGTGATCGTTGAGTTCGACGCCCAGGTGCAGGCCGAGTCCGCGCACCTCCTCGATCACCGGAAATCGTTCGCGCCAGCCGTTCATGCGCTTCATCGATGCCGCGCCGAGGGTGCGTGCATGGGCCATCAGTCCCTCGTCCTCGACGATGCCGATGGTGGCGAGGGCGGCGGCGCAGCCGACCGGGCTCTTCTCGTGGGTATAGTGGCCAAGGGCGATGTCGCCGACCTGGTCGTAGTCGGCGCGCACCAGGATGGCGGCCAGGGGAAACACCGCGCCGCCGAGGCCCTTGCCCACCACCAGGATGTCCGGGGTCACGCCGATGGCCTGGCAGACGAACATGTGACCGCTGCGTCCCAGCGCCGAGGGAATCTCGTCGAAGACCAGCAAGGCGCCGTGGCGATCGCAGGAGGCACGCACCGCCTGCCAGAAGTCCGCCGACGGCGGCTCCACCGTGGTCCAGCGCATCGGCTCGGCAACCACCGCGCCGACGTCGCCCTGCACCTCCAGCACGTAGTCGATGTATTCCGCCCAGAAGCGTTCCGCGTCGGCGCGGGAGGCGAAGTGGCTGGCGCCGAATCCGGGCGGCGGCACGTGCTCGGCACCGGTCAGCAGCGGACCGACGCCGCGACGGAACAGCGCCTCGCCGCCCACCGAGATGGCATCCAGGGAGGCACCGTGGAAGGCATCCCACATGGACAGGGTCTTGTGACGCCCGGTGACGTAGCGCACCAGCTTCAGTGCCATGCCGATGGCCGAGGTGCCGCCAGGTGCCAGCAGGCACTTGTCCAGGCCCGCCGGCGCCACCGCGCACAGCTTCTCGGCCAGGGCCACCGCCGTCTCGTTGGTGTACCGCCGCGGGCAGAAAGGCAGGGTGTCGAGCTGCTGCTTGACCGCCTCGATCACCCGCGGATGACCGAAGCCGACCTGGTGCACGCTGTTGCCGTGGAAGTCCATGACCTGTCGGCCCTGGTGATCCACCAGGTAGATCCCCTGGGCGCCGTCGAGGACATTGAGGCAGGGCGTGGAGAGCGACTGGTGGAGAAACACGCGCTGGTCGCGTTCGAGCAAGGCACGGGTGTCGTCGTCGAGATGGTCGCGCAGCCAGGCGGCGCGGCGGGACGAGGTGTTGACGTCGCCCTCGGTGTTGCGTGATGCGGGAGGATCGGCCGGTTTGTTCATGGAGCGGTTGTCATGTTCGGGGGTGATGGGGGTGTGGACGGCGTGCGAGCCGGTTCGGCGGGCTTTTCGCCAGTCGTTGCCGTCGGCATTGTAGCGTGCCGCTGGCGACATCGGCGGTGATCGCGCCCCGGCGCCCGGGCTGCCGTTATAATCCGGCGGCACTTCGCGGCCGAGCACGCGGAACCTGTCGAGACACCCACCGGAATTTGCCCATGGTCAAGATTACCAAGGTTTACACGCGCACCGGCGACGGCGGCGAGACCGGCCTGGTCGGCGGCCGACGACTGCCCAAGGTCCATCCCCGCATCGAGGCCTATGGCACCGTCGACGAGCTGAACAGCCTGGTCGGCATCGTGCGCAGCCACAACGACGACAAGCCGGCGGAAACCCGCCGCGACAAGTTCGAGCTGATCCTGGAAGCCATTCAGCACAAGCTCTTCGACCTCGGCGCCGAACTCGCCACCGCGCCGGGGGACGAGTACGAGGGCCAGGTGCTGATGCAGCCGGACGATGCCGCCTGGCTGGAACAGGTGATCGACGCCATGAACGAGGAACTGCCCAAGCTGTTCAGCTTCATCCTGCCCGGTGGCAGCGCCATGAATGCCGCCCTTCACCAGGCGCGCACGGTCTGCCGACGGGCCGAGCGCGAGGTCCTGCGCCTGTCCGTGGACGAACCGGTCAACCCGCACGTCATCGCCTACCTGAACCGGTTGTCGGATGCCCTGTTCGTGTTCGGTCGCTGGGTCAGCGCCACGCTGGGTGAGCGCGAGGTGCTGTGGGAGCCCGGCAAGTCGTACCCCGACTGGCGCTGGTAGTGGCATCGCTGGTTCCACGAGGGAGTCGCTGACCGATGGATGCGCAAACGCTGCAGGCCCGTTTCGTGGCCGTGCGCAGCAACAAGCTGTTCGAGGTGTTCGTGATTACCGTGATCATCGCCTCGGCATTGCTGGTGGGCGTGAAGACCTACGAGATCTCGCCGACCATGCGGCTGCTCACCGACTGGCTCGACCTGGCGGTGACGCTGTTCTTCGTCACCGAGATCGTGATCCGCTTCATCGCCAGCGACAACCGGCGACGCTTCTTCCACGATGCCTGGAACGTCTTCGACACGTTGATCGTGGTGGTCTCGCTGATCCCGGTGGACAACTCCGACATGGCACTGGTGGCGCGCCTGGTGCGTGTCTTCCGCGTGCTGCGCATGGTGTCGTTCATCCCCGAGCTGCGCCTGCTGCTGGTGTCGCTGCTCAAGGCACTGCCGCAGCTCGGCTACGTCATGCTGCTGCTGTTCATCATCTTCTACATCTACGCCGCCATCGGCAGTACGCTGTTCGAGACCATCAACCCGGTGCTGTGGGGCGACATCGCGATCTCCATGCTGACCCTGTTCCGGGTGATGACCTTCGAGGACTGGACCGATGTCATGTACGAAACCATGGCGGTCTACCCGCTGAGCTGGATGTACTACGTCACGTTCATCTTCTTCACCGCCTTCGCCTTCCTCAACATGATCATCGGCATCGTGGTCAACGTGATGGAGGAGGAACAGGCGGGCATGAAGGCGAAGGCCGCGAAGTCCCGGGGCGAGCCGACGCTGGCGGAACTCGGTCAGCAGATCGAGGAACTGCGCACGTTGCTCGTGCGCCGCGAAGCGTCGGCGGTCGATCACGCCGGCCGGTCCGTGCAGGACCGAAGCGGCGGGGAGAAGGCGACGACCTAGATCGTGTTGCTTTCGATCAGGCGCAGGGTGCGGGCGATGTTTTCCTCGACGCCGGGCATGTAGGGGTTCACCTCGCGGGCGTTGCGGAAGGCGATCAGGGCGGCCTGGTAGCTGCCGCGTTCGAGCAGGATCAGGCCAAGGCCGGACAGTGCGCCGAAATGTCGCGGCTCCAGTTCCAGGGTTCGGCGGATGTCGGCCATCGACTCGTCGCCACGACCGAGCAGGTAGAGCACCGTGGCGCGCTTGTTCCAGCCCTCGGCGAAGTCGGGGGCCATGTCCACCACCCGGCCGAAGGCGTGCAGGGCGCCACCGTGCAGGCCGGCGCGCATCATCGCCACGCCGCTGCTGAGCAGCGCGGCGACGTCGGGGTCGTCGATGTCGTGCCAGATGTTCCAGATCTGGCGGGTCAGCGAGCGGCCCTGTTGCTGGTCTTCGGTGCTGCGCAACGCCTCGAACAGGTCAACCAGCGCCGGATCGTTCTGGTCGGCCAGCAATGGCCACGCGGCGATACACATCGCGAACGAAATTCCGTACAGTGTCCGCATTGTTCACCTCCATTGCCCGCGTCCCCGGTGAATCCCGGGTCGGGAAGCTGTTGCCAACCTACGATACATGAGCGTCTTCGGCTTTGCCATCTCGGTCACCGGGCCGATTTTCATCGTTGTCCTGCTCGGCTTCATCCTGCGCCGACGCGGCACCATCGATGCCGACTTCGTGCTCACGGCCTCCAACCTGGTCTACCGGTTCGGCATTCCCGCCATCCTTTTCCTGGCCGTCTACGAGGGCGACGACACCGGCCAGTCGAGCCCATGGCTGAGCGTCTACCTGCTGGCGGTCACCGGGGTGATGCTGGCATTGGCCTATGCCCACGCACGACTGACCCGGATCGACCCTGGCAGCGTGAAGGAATTCGTGCAGGGGGTGTTCCGGTCCAACCTGGCGGTGGTGTCGCTGGCCTTCTGTGCCAACACCTATGGTGACGCCGGCCTCGCCCAGGCGGCGGTGCCGATGGGCATCCTGACCATTCTCTACAACCTGCTCGCGGTGCTGATCCTCGGCGTGCCCTCGTCGCGCCCAGGCGAGCGCCGAGCCCTGGCCTCGCTGCGCTCGGTGGCCACCAACCCGCTGATCCTGGCGCTGGTGGCCGGTTTCGTCTGCCGTGCGGCGTCGCTGCCGCTGCCCGGCGTGATCGCCGATGCCGGACGCTACTTCGCCAACATGACGCTGCCACTGGCGCTGTTCTGCATCGGCGCCTCGCTGGACCTGTCGGCGATGCGCGCCGAGCGTGGCACCATGCTGGCCGCCTGTACCTACAAGCTCGTGCTGACGCCGCTGGTGTTCACCCTGGGCGCGCTGGCGCTGGGCTGGCGGGGGCAGACGCTGGGCATCGTGTTTTTCTTCGGCGCCGCTCCCACCGCCGCCGCCAGTTTCATCATGGTCAAGGCCATGCGCGGCAACGACAAGCTGGCAGCCGGGATCGTGGTCTTCACCACCGTCGCCTGCATGGCCACGGTGACCATCGGGCTGTTCGTGCTGCGCGCCTTCGACCTGGTGTAGATTTCGCCGCCCGCGGGGGAATGCAGTATGATGGACGCCCACGCAACGGCGGCGACCGCCGGCGATCATCGACCAGCCGAACACGACCATGCACGGGGAAACCGAACGCCACGATCTTGCCATCGACGCCTTTCACCGCGACGGCTACGTCATCGTCCGTGACTTCACCCCGCCAGGGGAATGCCAACGCATGGACGCCGTGGTCGAGGCCTCCCTGGATCCGCCGCTGGCGCCGCTGGAATACGAAGCCGACGTGCACTATCCCGGCGCGCCGGTGAGCAAGTCCTCCATCGGCGGGTTCACCCCGCGCCGCCTGCTCAGCGCCTATACCCGTGACGAGTCCTTCCGGCACTGGTCGACCTCGCCGGCGATCAGCGCCATGCTGCGCGCGCTGGTGGGCAGCGAACGGCTGTGCCTGTCGCAGAACCATCACAACTGCGTCATGACCAAGTTCCCCGGCTTCTCCAGCATGACCAGCTGGCACCAGGATATCCGCTACTGGCGTTTCGACCGCCCGGAACTGGTCAGCGTATGGCTGGCACTGGACCACGAGAACGAGGAGAACGGGGCCCTGTCGCTGATTCCCGGCTCCCACCGCAGCGACCTTGGTCGCGGACGACTGGATGCCTCGCTGTTCCTGCGTACCGACCTGGTCGAGAACCGCGAGATGATCGACACCGCCGTCACCGCCGTGCTGAACCCGGGCGACGCGTTGTTCTTCCATTCCAAGACCTACCACGCGGCAGGCCGCAACCAGTCGGGCAGGGTGAAGAAGTCGGTGGTGTTCACCTACCGTGCGGCGGACAACAACCCCATCCCGGAAACCCGCTCGGCGGTGTACACCGACATCCCGCTGACCGCCTGAGTCACACGGCGGCAGCCGTTCCGCGCTATCCGCCAGCCTGGAGTAGCCCCCATGCACCAGTACGCGTTCACCTCTCCCAGCCGGGAGGCCACCTGGGTCGGCACGCGCCTGCTCGAGGATGGCGCCCATGCCGTCGAGGCCATGGTCGGCGCGGCCGCCGCCATCGCGGTGAGCTATCCGCACATGAACTCGCTGGCGGGCGACGGCTTCTGGTTGTTGCTGCCGGCCGCGGGCGACCCGGTGGGCATCCTCGCCGGCGGCGCTGCCGGACGGCGGGTGACACGCGCCGCCTGGCAGCACGAACGCGCCGAGCGGGGCGTTGGCGCCATGCTGACCCTGCCCGGCGCGGTAGCCGGCTGGCAGGCGGCTCTGGCCGAGGTCGGCGCGGCGGCGGACCGGCGACCGCTCCGCGAACTGCTGCATGGCGCCATCGAGCTTGCCGCGCGCAGCGGCACCGTGTCGACGAGCCTGGCCGACAACCTGGCCCGGCACGGCTCGACGCTGGCCGACCTGCCCGGTTTCCGCGAGCTGTTTCTCGCCAACGGCCTGCCCAGGGCCGGCGATCCCTTCCTGAACCCGTCGCTGGCGTCCCTGCTGGAACGACTCGCCGCCGCCGGACTCGACGACTTCTATCGCGGCGACATCGGCAGCGAGATCGCCCGCGGCCTCGACGCGCTGGGCTCGCTGCTCGACGGTGAAGACCTGGCCGCCTGTACGGCCACGACGGTGGCACCGTTGTCCCTGGCGCTGGGCGCGGACACGGTGTTCAACCTGCCGGCGCCGACCCAGGGCGCCGCCTCGCTGATGATCCTTGGCCTGTTCCAGAGGCTGCGCGGCGGCTGCCGCAGCGAGGCCGATGCCGTGCACGCGCTGGTGGAAGCCACCAAGCATGCCTTCGTCCTGCGCGACCAGCATATCGGAGATCCGGCCACCACCACGCTGGACCCTGCCAGGGTGTTCTCGCCCGAAGCACTGGATGCCGTCGCTGCCGGCATCGACCCGGTTCGCGCGGCGCCCTGGCCACGGGGCGGTGGTCCGGCCGACACGGTCTGGCTCGGCGCCGTGGACCGCGCCGGCAACATGGTCAGCTACATCCAGAGCCTGTACTGGGAATTCGGCAGCGGCGTGGTCCTGCCCGGCACCGGCATGCCGTGGACCAACCGCGGCCTGTGCTTCGACGATGCCGTGGATGGACCGAATGCCATCGGTCCGCGGCGGGTGCCGAGACACACCTTGAACCCGGCCGCCGCCCGCTTCGCCGATGGCCGGTCGATGGTCTACGGCACCATGGGCGGGGAAGGGCAGCCGCAGACCCAGGCCGCGACCTGGTGGCGCTACGCGGTTCGCGGCATGAGCCCGGCGGACAGCATTGCCGCCCCGCGCTGGCTGCTGGGCAGGACCTGGGGCGAGGAGAGCACCAACCTGAAGCTGGAGCGCAGCCTGGCGTCGGCCATCGGCGACGACCTTGCCGCGCGTGGCCACGATGTCGAGACGGTGGACGATCGCAGCGAGATGATGGGTCATGCCGGGATGGTGGTACGGCATGCCGATGGCCGCGCCGAGGCCGCCTGCGACCCGCGCAGCGACGGTGCCGCAACCACCGGTGACTGAGGCTGGACGCTGTCGATGGTTGCGCGCCATACTAGGCGCGAAGACCCACCCGCGCCATGGAGGCGACTGCCCACCGATGACTCGCAAGACCCTTGCCTGCCTGGTCCTGGCCGTGACCCTGGCGGCCTGCGCCACCAGCCCCACCGGCCGCCGCCAGTTGATGCTGGTATCCGAGGAACAGGCCATCAGCCAGTCGGCGCTGGCCTACAACGAGGTCATCGAGCCCCTCGACAAGCAGGGCAAGATCAACAACGACCCGGCGGTGCGCGCGCGGGTGGAAGAGATCACCGGGCGCCTGGTCACCGAGGCCATCGCCATGCGTCCGCTGACGCGGGACTGGAAGTGGTCGATCAAGGTCATCGACGCGCCGGACACGGTGAATGCCTGGTGCATGGCCGGCGGCCGCATGGCCGTCTACACCGGGCTGATCGAGAAGGTGAAACCCACCGACGATGAGCTGGCGCAGGTGATCGGGCACGAGATTGCCCATGCCCTGGCCAACCACACCGCGGAGAAGATGTCCGTGGCCATGGCCAGTTCGCTGGGCGCGTTGACCGTGGCGATTCTCTCCGACCAGCGCGGGGCGGCCATGGCGGCCTCGGCAGCGGCGGTGCTGGCGGTACAGTTGCCCAACAGCCGCGCCGCCGAGCACGAGGCGGACCGCATCGGCATCGAGCTGGCGGCCAGGGCGGGCTACGACCCCCGGGCGGCGGCGTCGCTGTGGCAGAAGATGGCGGCAGTCGGCGGCAAGTCACCGCCGCAGTTTCTCAGCACCCACCCCTCGGAACAGTCGCGCCAGCAGCGCCTCGGCGAACTGGCCGGGCAGATGATGCCGTTGTACGAGGAAGACCGTCCGCACCCGGTCTACCCGTTGCGGTACTGATCCGGGCTTATCCTTCCGCGGCGTCCTCGTCCAGGCGACGGATCACCGCCTCGTGTTTCTTGCGCAGGTGTTCCTTCAGGATGGCAGCCAGCCGTTCACCGTCGCGCAGGCGCAGGGCGTCGATCATCGCCTCGTGTTCCGACACCGCGTCGGCCCAGCGCCTGCCGGACAGGTTGGCCACGTAGCGGGCACGTCGCAACGGCGCTGACAGGGCGCGGTACTGCTCCACCAGCAGGCCGTTGCCCGAAGCCTCCACCAGGGCCTCGTGGATTTGCTGGTTGCGCCGGAAATAGTCGCGCAGGCGGCCGTCTCGGTAGTGGGTCAGCATGTCCTCGTGCAGGGCCACGATGTCCTCGATCTCGGCATCGGTGATGCGCGCGCAGGCCTGCTCTCCGGCCAGTGACTCCAGTGCGCCGATGACCGGGAACAACTCGTCGATGTCCTCGCGGGTCAATGCCCGCACGATGGCACCACGATTCGGCACCAGGGTCACCAGCTTGTCCGCAGCGAGCACCTTCAACGCCTCGCGCATGGGCGTGCGAGAGACCCCGAGGCGTTCGCAAAGCGCCCGCTCGGGCACCTTGGCGCCGGCCTCCAGGCCGCCTTCGAGAATGATCTCGCGCAGCCGCTCGACCAGTTCCTCGTGCAGCGACTTGCGGGCGATGGACTCGATCTGCTCGATGGATTTCATGCCCTGGCCTCCGCCGCGCGCAGTGAACGTTCCAGCACCCGGGCGACATGCACGGCCTCGCGTTGCGCGCCGTCGGCGATCTGGTGGCGGCAGGAGGTGCCGTCGGCAACGATGAGGGCGCCGGGCGGGGCCTCGCGCACCGCCGGCAGGAGAGCCGCCTCGCCCATGCGCAGCGACATCTCCACCGTGTCGCGGCCGTAGCCGAAGGCGCCGGCCATGCCGCAGCAGGAGGACTCGATGGCGGTCACCGACAGTCCAGGCACCGTTTCCAGCACCGCCTGCACCGGACCCATGGCATGAAAGGCCTTCTGGTGACAGTGACCATGCAGGTAGGCCTTCTCCGCCACCGGCGCCAACGGCAGGTCCGGTTGTTCCCGGTGCCAGAACTCCTCGAACAGCAGCGCGTTTTCCGCCAGGCGCGCAGCCGACTCGCTCTTCAACAGCGCCGGCACCTCGTCGCGCAGGGCCAGCAGGCAGCTCGGCTCCAGGCCGACCACCGTCGCGCCGCGTTCCAGCCAGGGCAGCAGGGTATCGAGCATACGCTGCATCTCGGTGCGTGCCTGCCCGACCATGCCGGTGGTGAGATAGGTGCGACCGCAGCACAGCGGTCGTCGTTCACCGTCGGGCAGCGGCGTCACCACGCGGTAGCCGGCGGCCGCCAGCAGGGTTCGCGCGGAACGCAGGTTGTCCGGTTCGAACCAGGTGTTGAAGGTGTCGGCAAACAGCACCACCGGTGGGCCGTCCGCGGGACCGCTTGACTCGCCGTGGCGGTAGGCGTCGCCGTGCCAGGTGGGCAGGGCGCGGTGGCGGCTGAAGCCGGTCAACGGCTCGAGCCAGGCGCGCAGTGTCGACCAGCGAGAAGGCAGGTTGGCGAGGGCGGGCACGCGCGCCATCCACGGCGCGTAGCGGGGCAGGTGGGCAACCAGGCGGTCGTGCAGGCTGGCACCGTGGCGGGCATGGCGGGCGGCCATCACCTCGATCTTCATCCGTGCCATGTCGATGCCGGTCGGGCACTCGCGCTTGCAGGCCTTGCAGGATACGCACAGCTTCATGGTGTCCGCCATCTGCTCGGACACCAGCGCGTCCTCGCCAAGCTGTCCGGACAGTGCCAGCCGCAGGCTGTTCGCACGTCCCCGGGTGAGGTGCTGTTCGTCGCGGGTGGCGCGGTAGGAGGGGCACATGGCGCCGCCGGCGAGCTTGCGGCAGGCGCCGTTGTTGTTGCACATCTCCACCGCGCCCTGGAAGCCGCCGCCGGCGCCGCTGTAGGACGACCAGTCGAGCACCGTGTGCATGGCCGGCACGTGGTAGCCGGGCGGGTAGCGGAACAGGCTGCGGTCGTCCATGGCCGGCGGATCGACGATCTTGCCGGGGTTGAGCACGTTGTCCGGATCGAACAGGTGTTTCACCTCGCGGAAGTTGTCGACCATGCGTTTGCCGAACATCTTCTCGTGAAACTCCGAACGACACAGGCCGTCGCCATGCTCGCCGGAGTGGGAGCCCTTGTAGGCCAGCACCATGTCGAAGCATTCCTCGGCAATGGCGCGCATGGCGCGGACGTCCTCGGTGAGGCGCAGGTTGAGGACCGGGCGCACGTGCAGGCAACCCACCGACGCATGGGCATACCAGGTTCCCCGGGTGTTGTGCTTGTGGAAGATCTCGGTCAGGCGCGCGGTGTACTCGGCCAGATCCGGCAACGCCACCGCGCAGTCCTCGACGAAGGAGATCGGCTTTCGATCGTCCTTCATCGACATCATGATGTTCAGTCCCGACTTGCGCACCTCGAAGATGGCCGCCTGGAAGGTCCGGTCCACGGCCTCGACCACGCCGCCACGACGGGCCGGCGGATGATCGAAGTCGAAGCCGAGCTGGTGCATCAGGTCGTTCAGGCCATCCAGCCGGCGTCGGTTCTCCGCGTCGTCGTCCTCGGCGAACTCCACCAGCAGCAGGGCGTCGGGTTCGCCGCGCACGAACTGCTCGACGGTGGGGCGGTAGATCGGGATGTCCCGGGACAACTCGATCATGGTGCGGTCGATGAGCTCCACCGCGGTGGGCGACAGGGTGACGATGTGCTGGGCCGCGTCCATGGCGTCATGAAATGTCGGGAAGTGACACACGCCGAGCATTCGATTGCGTGGCAGCGGTGACAGTTTCAGCGTGCAGCGCTCGCTCATCGCCAGGGTGCCCTCGGAGCCGACCAGCAGGTGGGCGAGGTTGATCTCGTCGCCGTCGTCGAGCAGGGCATCGATGTTGTAGCCGCCCACCCGGCGCATCACCGCCGGAAACCGGGCGAGGATCTCCTCGCGCTCTCGTTGCCCAAGCGACAGCAGGGCACGCACGAGCCTGCCGTTGGCAAAGTCGCCCGGGGCATCGCCCAGGCGGCCGAAGCGGTGCCGGCTGCCGTCGGCCAGCAGCGCATCGACGGCCAGCACGTTGTCGCGCATCAGGCCGTAGCGGATGGAACGACTGCCGCAGGAGTTGTTCGCCGTCATGCCGCCGATGGTGGCGCGCGACGCGGTGGACACGTCCACCGGGAACCACAGGCCGTGGGGCTTGAGCTGTCGGTTCAACTCGTCCAGCACGATGCCTGGCTGCACCACGCAGGTGGCCGCATCGGCGTCGAAGTCGAGCAACGAAGACAGGTGGGGCGAGTAGTCGATGACCAGTGCATGGTTCACCGTCTGCCCGCACTGCGACGTGCCGCCGCCGCGCGGCAGTACCGGCACCGCGGCGTCGCGGGCGAAGGCCAGGGTGCGCTCCACGTCGCTGTCGTCCGCCGGGATGACCACCGCCAGCGGCATCATCTGGTACATGGAGGCGTCGGTGGCGTAGCGGCCACGACTGAAGCGGTCGGTGTGCAGCGTGCCGCGCAGGGCGGGGGCCAGTTCGCGGTGCAGGCGGGTGTCGAGATCGCGCGACATTGGTTGACTTCAAAATGAATTCATTATTCAATATTATCTTTAAACGCCAGATTCGGCGCAAGCAACCGTGCTACCGGGGCCAACCATGCGCAAAGCCGGCCGTCACTTTCTCCAGATTCCCGGGCCCTCTTCGGTGCCTGACCGCATTCTCCGTGCCATGGACCATCCCACCATGGATCATCGCGGACCGGACTTCGGTGCCCTCGGGCGCCGCGCCATCGAGGGCATGCAGTCCATCTTCGCCACCCAGCAGGACGTGGTGATCTTCCCGTCCTCCGGCACCGGCGCCTGGGAAGCGGCGCTGGTCAACGTCATCGCCCCGGGCGAGCGCGTGGTGATGGTGGAAACCGGTCACTTCGCCAGCCTGTGGACACGCCTGGCGGCGAAGCTGGGCATCCAGGCGGAGGTCCTGGATACCGACTGGCGTCGCGGCGTCGATCCCGACCAGGTCGAGGACTTCCTGCGACGGGACAGCGGACACCAGGTCAAGGCGCTGTGCGTGGTCCACAACGAGACCTCCACCGGTGCCACCACCCGGGTGGACGAGGTGCGCAGGGCCATGGACGCCGCCGGCCACCCGGCCCTGTTGATGGTGGACACCATCTCCGGCCTGGCCTGTGCCGACTTCCGCTTCGACGAGTGGGGCGTGGACGTGGCCATCTCCGGTTCGCAGAAGGGCCTGATGCTGCCGCCGGGACTGTCCTTCAACGCCATCGGCGAACGCGCCCTGGCGGTGTCCCGGAACGGTGGCTGTCCGCGTTCCTACTGGTCGTGGGCGGAAATGCTGACCATGAACGCCGACGGCTACTTTCCCTATACCCCGGCCACCAACCTGCTGTACGGGCTGGTGGAAGCGGTGGACATGCTGCACGAAGAGGGCCTTGGAAACGTCTTTGCCCGCCACCAGCGCCATGCCGAGGCAACCCGCCGGGCCGTGCAGGCCTGGGGCCTGGAGGTGCAGTGCCTCGAGCCGCGCGACTACTCTCCGGTCCTGACCGGCGTGCGGCTGCCGGACGGCCACGATGCCGATGCCTTTCGTGCCACCGTGCTCAAGCACTTCGACATGTCCCTCGGCAACGGTCTGGGCCGCATCGCCGGCAAGGTCTTTCGCATCGGCCACCTTGGCGACTTCAACGACCTGATGCTCACCGCCACCCTTGGCGGCGTGGAGATGGGGCTGCAGCTGTCCGGCGTGCCGGCCAGCCGTGGCGGTCTCGACGTTGCCATGGACTACCTGTGCGCACAGGCTGGCGGGGCGCCGGCGAGCGCTGCCGCGGTGGCCCACGGCTGATGTCCGAAGCGCGGCACAACGGCCGGGCGCGTGGGCAGCGACAAACGAATCACTTTCGAAGGCGGGCAGGGCAGTCGTTCCTGTGCGTCGCGAGACGCGGCGGGTTGTAACCTCGGTGGCCGCGAAAACAACACCGTAATCCCCAAGATCATTCCAGGAGGCGCGTCGTGAAACACTTGTTGAAGAAATTCGCTCTGGGTTCGGCCCTGTTGGTGGGCCTGTCCAGCGCCCATGCCCAGCAGCTCGAGCTTCGTTTCGGCCATGTCGGCAATCCGGGTTCGCTGTTCTCTGCCTCGGCCGAGGAGTTTGCGCGCATCGCCAACGAGAAACTTGGCGACAAGGCGGTGGTGCAGGTCTTTGGATCCTCCCAGCTTGGCAGCGACTCGGAACTGCTGCAGAAGCTCAAGCTCGGCCAGGTCACCTTCGCGCTGCCGTCGTCGGTGATGTCGTCGGTGTCCGAGGAGTTCGGCGTGTTCGAGATGCCCTACATCATCAAGGACCGTGACCACATGCTGCGGGTGCAGGAAGCCATCGGCGAGAGCGTGTTCCAGCAGGCCGCCAAGGCCAAGGGCTACCGCATCCTCTCCTACTGGGAAAACGGCTTTCGCCAGATCACCAACAACCAGCGTCCGATCAACGTGCCTGAAGACCTGAAGGGCATCAAGCTGCGCACGCCCAAGGGGGCCTGGCGGGTGAAGATGTTCCAGTTGTACGGTGCCAACCCGACGCCGATGGCCTTCTCCGAGGTGTTCACCGCCTTGCAGACCAACGTCATTGATGGCCAGGAAAACCCCTATGCGCAGATCTGGAGCGCCAAGTTCCAGGAAGTGCAGAAGTACCTGTCGATCACCGACCATGTCTATACCCCGGCCTACGTGCTGGTTTCCGACAAGCACTTCGGCGAACTGCCCGGTGACGTCCAGGCCCTGCTGATGGAAGCGGCGACCGAGGCCCAGGCCTTCGTCTACGAAACCGCGGCGGCACTGGAAACGGATCTCCTGAACAAGCTCACCGAGGGTGGCATGGAGGTCAACAAGGCGGACAAGGATGCCTTCATCGCGGCATCCAAGCCGATCTACGACGAGTTCGCCGCCTCCTTCGACGGCGGCGACGCGTTGATCAAGGCCGTGCAGGACCAGGCCAACTGAGAATCGCGCAACAGGCATGGCGGCCCGAACCTGCAAGGGCCGCCATGCCGCGCGCACGGCTCTGCCGCGGCGACTGCCGTCGTCGCGGCTCGCTCCAGCCCACATGACCGGCGCCAACCAGTCGCGCCTACCGGGATGGCATGCATGAAGAAGATCATTGAAACCCTGCTGGAATGGGTCCTGATCGTGCTGATGGTCACGCTGACCACGGTGGTGGTGGTGGCCGTGGTGTACCGCAAGCTCGACGCCTCCCTGTCCTGGTACGACGAGGTCGCCTCGGTGCTGCTGGCCTGGGTTACCTACTACGGCGCCGCGCTGGCGGCGCTGAAACGAAAGCATATCGGCTTCGACACGCTGTTGCTGGCCATACCCATGCCGCTGCGCATGTGGGCGGTGGCGGCATCGGAGATCCTCGTCATCGGCTTTTTCGCACTGCTGGCCTGGGCCGGCTGGGAAGTGCTGCAGGTGCTCGAGGGCATGACCCTGGTCAGCCTGACCTGGGTACCCGTCGGCGTGACCCAGTCCGTCATTCCCATCGGCGCGGCGCTGTTCATCCTGTGTGAACTGGTCAGCCTGCCCGAGTACTGGCGCATCACCGCCCGCGGGATTTCCTACGAACACGTGGAAATCGAACAGGAAATCGAACGGGTAGCGCAGTCATGACAGTGCTGGTCATCTTCCTCGCCCTGCTGGCGATGATCTTCATCAACGTGCCCATCGGCATCGCGCTGGCAATCTCCGGGGTCATCGGCCTGTTGATGACCGAGGGCAGCGGTGCGCTGGTCACGGTGGCACTGGACATGTACGACGGCTCCACCAAGTTCTCGCTGATCGCCATCCCGATGTTCGTGCTGGCCGGCGCCATCATGAATGCCGGCGGCATCACCGACCGCTTGATCAACTTCGTCAGCGCGCTGATCGGCTTCATCCGGGGCGGCCTGGCCATGGTCAACATCGGCGTATCGCTGTTCTTCGCCGAGATCTCCGGCTCGGCGGTGGCCGACGTGGCCGCGCTGGGCTCGGTGCTGATTCCGCAGATGAAGCGGCGCGGCTATTCCGGTGCCCTGTCGGCGGCGGTGACCTCGTCGTCGGCCTCGCTGGCCATCATCATTCCGCCGTCGATACCGATGATCATCTACGCGGTCTCGGCCAACACCAGCATCGAGCAGCTGTTCGTCGCCGGCATCGTTCCGGGCATCCTCGGCGCGGCCGGGCTGATGGGCGTTGCCTATGCCTTCGCACGTCGCTACAACCTGCCGGTGGAAGAGGCCTTCAACCTCGCCCAGGTCAAGCGCACCTTCCTCGACGCGCTGCCGGCATTCTCCCTGCCGGTGATCATTCTCGGCGGCATCTTCGGCGGCTTCGTCACCGCTACCGAGGCCGCCGGACTGGCGGTGGCGGCCGCGCTGGTGGTGGGGCTTTGGTATGGCGAAGTGGATCTTCGCCGGCTGAAAAGCGCCATGCTCGACGGTGGCATGCAGACCGCGGTGGTGATGATCCTGGTGGCGGCCTCGGTGCTGATGGGCGGTTTCCTGACCCGGGCGCAGATGCCCCAGGAACTGGCCGCGCAGATGATGAGCCTGACCGACAACAAGTACATCATCCTGATGATCCTCAACGTGTTCTTCCTGGTGATCGGGTTCTTCCTGCACTCGGTGGCGGCGATCATCCTGGTGGTGCCCATCGTGGTACCACTGATCCAGCAGGTGGGTATCGACCCGATTCACTTCGGCCTCATCGTGACCCTGAACCTGGCCATCGGCCAGCAGACGCCGCCGGTGGCATCGGTGCTGATCACCGCCTGTTCCATCGCCCGCACCAACATCTGGGAAGTGTCCAAGGTCAACATTCACTTCATTGCCGTGCTGCTCGTGGTGTTGCTGATCTGCACCTATGTTCCCGCCGTACCCATGTTCCTGGTCGATGTCTTCTACCGTTGAAATGAGCCAGGGTGAACTGCGCGTCGAGCGACGTGGCGACGTCGCCGTGGCCTGGTTCAACCGCCCGCAGGCTCGCAATGCCTTCACCTTCGGCATGTACGAGGCACTGGAGTCGCTGTGCCAGGCGCCGCCGGAAGGCGCCAGGGTGCTGGTGTTTCGCGGCGTCGGCGGTCGCGCCTTCGCCGCCGGCACCGATATCGGGCAGTTCCGCGCCTTTCGCACGCCCGAGCAGGCAGTGGACTATGAGGCCACCATGGACCGTGTGCTCACCGCGCTGGAAGGGTGCTCGCTGCCGACCATCGCCGCCATCGAGGGCGCCTGCACCGGCGGCGGCGCGGCCATTGCCAGTGCCTGCGACCTGCGCATCGCCACCACCACGCTGAAGTTCGGTTTTCCCATTGCCCGCACCCTCGGCAACTGCCTGTCTGCCGCCAACATCGCCCGGCTCAACGCCCTGCTCGGTGCCGGCCGGGTGCGCGAGATGATCTTCCTCTCGCGCTTGATCGAGGCCGACGAGGCCCTGCGGATCGGCCTGGTCAGCGAAGTGCTCGACGACGGCGACGCCCTCGAGGCGCGGGCTCTGGAAATGGCCGAACAGCTCGCCTCGCAGGCACCGCTGACCCTGCGCGCCACCCGCGAGATCCAGCATCGCCTGGCCCGGGTGGACGTCGAGGATCGCGACTGGATCGTGCGCTGCTACACCAGCGAGGACTTCCGCGAGGGACTGGATGCCTTTCTCGCCAAGCGCAGGCCGCGGTGGCGCGGACGATGAGCGCCGGACCACTGGACGGATGCCGGGTGATCGAGCTGGCGCACATCATGGCGGGGCCGGTGGCGGGACTGATGCTGGCCGACATGGGCGCCGACGTGATCAAGGTGGAAAAGCCCGGCGGCGACGATACCCGCCGCATGGTGCCGCCGAAGCAGGGCGGTCAAAGCGCCGCCTTCATGATGATGAACCGCAACAAGCGCGGCATGGCACTGAACCTGAAGCACGAAGGTGCCCGCGATGCGCTGCGCACCCTGCTGGCCGGCGCCGACGTGGTGATCGAGAACTACCGCCGCGGCACCATGGAGAAGCTCGGTCTTGGCTACGAAACGCTGAAGGCGCTGAACCCGGGCATCATCTACTGCGAGATTTCCGGTTTCGGCCGTACCGGGCCCTACCGGGACCGGGGCGGCTTCGATCTCATCGCCCAGGGCATGTCCGGGCTGATGTCCATCACCGGTGAAGGCGCCGGGCGACCACCGGTGAAGGTCGGTGCCCCGGTCACCGACATCACCGCGGGGATCCTCGGCGCCATGGGCGTGGTCGCCGCCTACGTGCACCGTCTGAAGACCGGGGAAGGGCAGAAGGTCGATACGTCGCTGTTCGAGGCCGGCATCACCCATACCTACTGGCAGTCGGCCATTGCCATGGCCACCGGGTCCTCACCCGGTGCGCTGGGTTCCGCCCACCCGCTGAATGCCCCCTACCAGGCCTTTCCCACCATGGACGGCTGGATCAACGTCGGTGCCGCCAACCAGGCCAACTGGGAGCGCCTCGCCGATCTCGTAGGCCGCGGTGACCTCAAGGACGACCCGCGCTTTGCCAGCAACGCAGAGCGCATGGCCAACCTCGATGCCCTGGTCGGCCTCCTCGACGAGGTCTTCTCCACCCGCACCACCGCCGAGTGGCAGTCCCTGCTGGAAAAGGGCGGGGTACCCGCCGGCCCGATTCTTTCCATCGGCCAGATGCACCAGGACCCGCAGACGCTGGCCCGGGAGATGGTGGTCGAGGTCGACCACCCCGAACTCGGTGCCGTGCCGACCATCGGCTCGCCGGTCAAGTTCACCACCACCCCGGGCGGTGTCCACCGCGCCGCGCCGCTGCTCGGCCAGCACACCGTCGAGGTGCTGCGCGAGGCCGGCTGTGACGAAACACGGATCGAGACCCTGCTACGGGACGGTGGCGCGGTGCAGGCCACGCTACCCGGCTGACCGGATCGATCTCCCGCCTACCGTTGCAGCCTGCTGGCTGGCTGCCTCCCCCGTGCACCCCGGCATCGGAAGGGATTGCCCGCAAACTGCCTCGCAGTCCTGCCTGTTCGCTACAATAGCGCCTGCCCACAGGTCATTGCCCGCGAAGCGTGTCTTTGCCGGCGCGAACGGGCGACGAGGCGTGCTCGCCAGCACAGTACCAACAGTGGTCCGAACCTCGTCCACTGCGGGCCGGCGGCAGGTCGACGAGCCTGGTTCATCCTGCCCGTGCGCCTTGCCCCGATCTGCCGATCGCAAACCGACAACCGTTGATGGAACTGAAGCACCTGTCCAATTTCGTCGTCCTGGCCGAGGAACTGAACTTCCGCAGGGCGGCCGAGCGTCTGCACATGACGCAGCCGC
>CAYGJZ010000026.1:33058-47387 GCA_964350265.1 uncultured Gammaproteobacteria bacterium
CCACTGAGTCGGCAGGTCGCCGCCATGGAGGAAGAACTCGGGGTTCAGCTGCTGCACCGGGACGGTGGGCGCGGAGTGACGTTGACGCCGGAAGGACAATTGCTGCTGATCGAGGCGCGCCAGCTCCTGCGTCGCATGGATCGAACGCTGCAGATGGTCAAGCAGCGCACGTCGCCGGTCAATGCCACCCTCAGGCTTGGCTTCGTCGCTTCGAGCACCCGCTATTCTCTGCCCTTGCTGCTGCACAGCGCGCGCAGGCAAAACCCGATGATGTCCTTCGAACTGCAGGAGCTGAACACCCAGGACCAGTTGAACGCGCTGCGACGCGGTGCACTGGACGTGGCCCTGGTGCGGGGACCCGTGAACTGCGCAGGGGTCGAGTCACAGATCCTGTGGGAGGAAGAATTCGTGCTGGCCCTGCCCGAAGGCATGGTGGAGGACAACGTGCAACCACCACCGGGAGCCGTGGACGGCTGTACCTTCGTGCAGTTCCATCCCTCCGTGGAGCCGGCGGTTTCCTGGCAGACGGAGATTCGCGCCCGGGAAGCCGGCCTGCTGCTGGAGCCGCTGCAGACAGTGGCCACCCGGGCCGCCTTGATCAGCATGGTGAGCGCCGGACTTGCCGTCTCCCTGATTCCCGCGGCATTGTCCACGGACCGACAGCCCGGTGTGACCTATCACCCGGTCGCGGGCAGCACAGGTTCGCAGGTGCACGTGGCCTGGAACTCCGGAGAGGCGACCGAGGCGGTGGCCTCGTTTCTCACCGTGGCACTGGCATGCGCGCCGGAACTGCGAAAGCTGAACAGGGATTGATGCGCCTGGTGCCTTGACCTTCCCCGGCTCGATGCCCGCATCGCGGGCATCGTCCTCGCTCCACGCCGTCACCGGCTGCGGCCGCTGATACCCGGACGGTATCAGCGGCATGACCGAATCGGCATTGGACACCTCCTGGCTGCCTGCTCTAGTTTTCACTGCATAGCCCGCGTTCCGACGTGCGGGCCTGATCTTAACCAGTACAACTTGGAGGATACGATGTTGAAGAAGTCGAGAACCGGTGCCGCGGCACTTTCCATGCTGCTGGGCGTGTCGGGACTGGGACTCTCCCAGGCTGCCGTCGCCGCAGCCGACGACAGCAAGCTGATCCGGGAATTCCAGGAGAACGGTGTCGGCAGGGCAGCCATTGCGCAACTACCGCCCTATGCCTTCATCGAGGCGGGCAAGGAGCCGTCGGGTTACCTGATCGAAATCTCCCGCTGGGCCCTGCAGCAGATGGACGTACCGAAGATCGAAGCCACCGTGACCACGTTCGGCGCCATGATTCCCGGACTGCGTGCCGGCCAGGTGGATTTCGTCCCGTCCGGCCTGAACATCACCGCTGCCCGATGCGAGGTGGTTGCCTTCACCCAGCCGGTAACGGTGCAGCAGGATGCCGTGTACACGGTGGAAGGCAATCCGAAGGGCATCACCGGCTACCGCTTCATCGCTGACAACCCGGAGGTCAAGGCGGCCTTCCTGTCCGGCTCCACCCAGGAGGCGTTTGCATTGGCCCAGGGTGTGAGCCGCGACCAGCTGGTCTCCGTGCCGGACGTGCAATCGGGCATCTCCACCGTGGTCAGCGGTCGGGCCGACACCTTCGTGGTGGGCCAGTTCAGTGTTCCGCAGAAGTTGCGGGAAGGCGTGGACTTCGTGGTCGACAGCGACTCCCCGCGCCAGGCGGTCGGCATTGCCTTTCGCCAGGAAGACGCCGACGCCCGCGACGCATTCAACGAGAAGTTCGACGAAATGCGTGCCAACGGCGAGATGGAAGCCCTGTACGGCAAGTGGGGCTTCGACAACTGGGCGGTGCTGAAGGAAACCACCGACGTGTCGATGATCGTCCCCGGCTGCGAGTAGACCGGTTCCGGCGATGGAGGAACTGGTTCCCTACCTGCCGGACATGCTCGACGGCCTGCGGGTGACGATGACCGTCGCTGCCCTCAGCATCGTTGGCTGCGCTGTCACGGCCCTGGTCCTCGGCGTCCTTCGTACCATGAAGGACGCCGCCACCCGCTACAGCGCCATCGTGTTCATCGAGTTGATGCGTGGCGCCTCGGTCATCGTCTACCTGTTCTGGATCTACTACGCGCTGCCCGCGATTCCCGGGGTGCCGCAACTCAGTGCCTTTACCGCCTGTGTACTGGTGCTGTCCCTGGGTGGCGGTGTCTACGGTGCCGAGATCGTGCGTGGCGGTATCGAGGCAGTCCCCCGCAGCCAGTGGGATGCCTGCCGGGCCCTGGGCCTGTCGCGGTTCACCACCTTGTTTCGCGTGGTGCTGCCACAGGCCATGTCGCAGATCGTTCCGGCCTTCGGCAGCCTGTCCGTGGACCTCGTGAAATGGACCTCCATCGTCGGCTTTGTTGGCGTTCATGACCTGTTCTACATCGCCAATTCCGCGCGCACCATGACCAACGAAACGGTGACCATCTACCTGGTGCTGATGCTGGTGTACTGGTGTCTGTGCACCTTCACCGGGCTATTGTTTCGCGGCATCGAGTATTTCCTGCCCACGAGCCGGTCGCGCAGGTCCCAGGCGGTGGTCAAGGCAGGGGCCCTGTCGTGAACTGGGACTGGGGCTATGCCGTCAGCATTCTGCCGGCCCTGCTTTCCGGGGTGTGGCAGACGATCCTGGTAACCTTCGCCAGCGCAGCCATCGCGCTTGGCGGCGGGCTGCTGATCGCGGTGCTGGCCAGCCTCTCCGGCAAACCCGGGCTGGTCATCATTCGGTGCCTGGTCGAGATGTGTCGGGGTGTTCCCATCCTCGTCGCGCTGTATTTCGGCTTCTACGCGCTGCCCTTGCTGGGCATCACGCTGCCGCCGTTCTTCGTCGGTGTTGCCATACTCGGCGTGATCTACGCCGCCTACAGTTCCGAGGTCTACCGGGGCGCCCTGGTGTCGATTCCCCGCGGGGTTCACGACGCCTGTCACGCGCTGGGCCTGTCGCCGTTCACCACCTGGACACGCATCCTCATCCCGATGGCCGTGCGCAACAGCGTGCCGGCCCTGATCAACTACGTGCTGATCCTGTATCGACAGTCCGCCTTCCTGTTCGCCATCGGTGTGCCGGTGCTGCTGGCCGAGGCGCAGATTGCCGGCAACCAGAGCTTTCGTTACCTCGAGCCCTACACCCTGGCCGGGCTGCTGTACCTCGTCCTCAACATCCCGTTTCTTTTCCTCCTGCAGCGCTACGGACGTACCCATGTCGCAAAACATTCCTGAGCCGCAGCCGGCCCAGCCAGGCGATGGCGTGGCCATACGCTTCGACGGCGTGTCGAAGTCCTTTGGCGAGACCGTGGTGCTCAGAGACTTCGATCTCGCCTGCCGGGCGGGCGAGATCGTGACCCTGATCGGCCCCAGCGGCTCCGGCAAGACCACGGTGCTGCGCTTGGCCATGGGACTGGAGACACCGACCGCCGGGGATATCCGGATACACGGCGAAAGCACCACCAGGCGAGCGGACGGGACGCCGCTCAGTCGACGGGACCGTGCGCGCATCGAGCGTCGCTGCGGCATGGTGTTCCAGCAGTACAACCTGTTCCCGCACATGGACGTGTTGAGCAACCTGACGCTGGCCCCGCGCACCGTGCTCGGCTTGTCACGACCGGAAAGCGAGCAGCGTGCCCGGGAGTACCTGGAGATGGTCGGGCTGGCGGACAAGATCCACGCCCTGCCGGATCAGCTTTCCGGCGGGCAGCAGCAGAGAATCGCCATTGCCCGGGCGCTGGCCATGCGACCACAGGTGTTGTTGCTGGACGAGATCACCTCGGCGTTGGACCCGGAACTGGTGGCGGAAGTGCTGAAGGTCGTCCGCCAGCTGGCCGAGGAAACCAGCATTGCCATGCTGATCGTTACCCACGAAATGCGTTTCGCCCGGGAAATCGCCGACCGCGTGATCGTCTTCGATGGCGGTTCCATCGTGGAACAGGGCGATCCGGAGCAGATTTTCAGCGCGCCATCGCATCCCAGGACTCGTTCGTTCCTGCAATCCATCTTGAGCAACTAAGGAGTACCCACCATGAGCCAGGTACTGGTTCACGTTCACGACAACATCGCCGTCATTACCCTGGACAGCCCGGGACGCTTGAATGCCTTCACCCGCGACATGCGCAGGTGCATCACCGAGTCGTTGCAGGAGGTGGATCGCGACGAAAAACTGATCGGCGCGGTGCTCACCGGTGCCGGCGAAGCCTTCTGCGCCGGCCAGGACTTCAACGAAAGTCGAAACTGGGACGAAAACACTCCCTGGGTCGAAGAGTTCGAGCAGATGTTCAATGCCATGCTGTACTTCGGCAAGCCCCTGGTCGCCGCAGTCAACGGCATCGCCGCCGGTGGCGGCTTCCAGATGGCGTTGATGTGCGACACCCGAATCGGACATGAAGGCGTGAAAATGGGGCAGACGGAGGTCAAGTGGGGCCTGGCCAGCATTACCGGCACCTGGCTGTTGCAGCGAAGCGTCGGCCTGTTCCGGGCCCGCGAACTGGTGCTTTCCGGGCGCTTGATGACGTCGGATGAGCTGATGCACATCGGGCTGCTCGATCGCCTGGTGGGTGCCGACGAGGTGTTCGACTCGGCCCTTGCAGCCTGCCGGGGCCTGGCACGAAGCCCGGCCGACAGTTTTGCCCGCACCAAGACCTGGATGGCACAGAGCCTTGCCGACGAAATGCGCGACGTGTTTCGTGACGCGGTTCGGTTTCACCAGGCCGGATTCGCATCCGGCGTGTCCCAGGCAGGCGCCAGCGGGTTTCTCGGTGCGCGTGGGAACCAGGGCCGGTAGCGGGATCGACAAGCATGAATGCACCACTGCACAACCCGTGGCGTCGGCTGGAGTCCTCGCCTCGATGGAACGTTCCCGAGTACTACAACGTCGTCGACGACACCTGTGATCGGCATGCCGCGGACAAGCTGGCGATGATCTGGGACGACGGCCAGGGCAGTGTTCGGCAGATTCACTGGGGCGAGCTGCAGCGCCTGTCGGAGTGCCTGGCGGGAGCGCTGTGGAAACGCGGCGTCACACCCGGGGACCGCGTGGTCACCGTGCTTGGCCAGAGCCCGGAAACGGCGGCGATGATGCTCGCGGTACTGCGTTGTGGCGCGGTGCTGGTCACCTTGAGCGAGCTGCTCGCCGACCGGGAAATTCGTCAACGCGTCGAGACCGTCGATGCACGGCTACTGATTACCGAGTCGCGCATCGCCGACCGCTTCGAGACACTGGTGGACAAGGAAAGCCTGTTCCTGCTGGATCGTTTCGACGTGTCGGGCAGCACCGGGCGGTTTCCGGCGGTGCGCACCCCGGCCAACTCCACCGCTTTCATCGCCTTCACCTCCGGTACCACGGGGCCGGCCAAGGGCGTGATGCTGCCGCATCGCGTGATGCAGGCGGGTGACGAACTGACCTACGTGCAGGACCTGCGTGATGGCGAGGTCTTCTACGGCATCGGAGACTGGAGCTGGTGGGTGCGGAAGATCCTCGGCCCGTGGAAGTACGGCGCGGTCAACCTGGGCTTTCCGCAAAGCGGTTTCGACCCGGAGAAGCTGTTGCACACGTTGGCGCGACACCGGGTGACCAATGCCTTCATCAACGCGACCGCCATCCGCCTGATGATGGACCATCCGACCCTCGGTGCACGCTATCCACAGCAGTTCCGCGTGGTGTCCAGTTCCAACGAGCCACTGGGACGCGGAGCCTTCGAGTGGTTCCAGGGGCAGTTCGGGGTGCCGCCACTGGAGTTCTACGGCTGCACCGAGGTCGGCATCATGATGGGGTCATCGCCGCACGTGCCGATCAAGCCCGGGACCATGGGCCTGCCCTTGCCGGGCTGGACCGTGCGGGCGCTGGATGACGAGGGCAGGGAAGTGCCCCCCGGCGAAGTCGGCGAGATCTGCCTGCTGGCGCACAGCAACCCCAACTACCCGCTCGGCTACTGGCGGCGCGAGGAGGAATCGACGAAGGACTTCGGCGGTACCTGGTTCCATACCAAGGACCTGGCGGTGGTCGACGAGGATGGCTACTTCACCTACGTCAGCCGCAAGGACGACGTGATCAAGGCGTCCGGATACCGCATCGGGCCACACGAGGTGGAAGCGGCGCTGTGCCGGCACCCGGCCGTGCTCGAGGCCGCGGTGATCGGCGTGCCGGATGCGGAACGGGGTAGCCGCGTCGTTTCCTATGTCGTGCTGCGGGAAGGCCAGGCCGCCGGGGATGCCCTGGTCGATGCGCTCAAGCTCCACGTCAAGTCCGAGCACTCCGCCTATGCCTATCCCAGGGAGATCCGCTTCATCGATCGACTGCCACGGTCCACCACGGGGAAGATCGACAGGACGACCTTGCGGCGCCGGTTTACAGCCTGACCGTGCCGGCCAGGGCGCCGTGGCGCCGCCCTGGCCGCGCGCTGCTTCCCGGAACAAGAGTTACCAGCGCAGCCCCCCGCTCTGGTATTCGGTGACCCGGGTTTCGAAGAAATTCTTCTCCTTGCGCAGGTTGGCCTGCTCGTCGAGCCAGGGCAGCCGGTTGCCGGCGCCGGGGAAGGGCTCGACGAAGTCCAGTTGACGGGCGCGGCGGTTGGCCACGTGACGGAACTGTTCCACGTGGTCTTCGGCGTTGTAGCCGAGTATCGGCCGTGGCAGCAGAAAGCGGGCATAGGCCGTTTCCGCGGCCTCCGCCTGCTGCCACATCTGCGCGATGGCGGCCGGATCGGGAGCGATTGCCTCTTCGCGCATGATCTGGCGGCATACGCGGATGCCGAAACCGGCGTGCATGACCTCGTCGCGCATGATGTACTGCAACTGCTCGGCGGTGCCCTTCATCAGGCCGCGTCGTTGCAGGGCGAAGATGGGGCTGAATCCGTTGTAGAACCAGCAGCCCTCGAACACCGCGGCGAAGAACACGTAGGCGAGCAGGAACTCCTCCAGCGCATCGCGCTGGCCAAGGTCGAGGTCGGAGCGCAGCACGGCGCGCAGGCGGTCGTTGGCCATGCGGATCTTGCCGTGTATCGCGTCGACCACGCGGTAGCGATTGTAGATCTCGGCCTGGTCCAGGCCCAGGGTCTCGATGCAGTGCTGGTAGGTCCAGGTATGCAGCGCTTCCTCGTAGACCTGCCGAGCCTGGTAGATCTGCAACTCGGGCGCGCTCATCTTCTCCATCACCGCCAGCCCGATGTTGCGCATGGCGAGGATGTCCGAGGTGGTCAGGTAGGCGAGCACGTTCTCGTAGACGTGGCGCTCGGCGTCGTTGAGCCGATGGTGAAAGTCGTGAACGTCCTGGGCCATGTTGATGTCCAGCGGCGTCCAGTGGTTCTTGTTGGCATTGAGAAAGTACTTCCAGGCCCACGGGTACTTGAACGGTGCGAGCTGGTTGATGTCCGTCATCCCGCCTACCACGCGCTTGTCACCGGCATCGACCGCTGCCTGGCTGGTGACAGGGACCGCGGGCACGACGCCATCGTCGTCGGCTGCGTCGTGCCGGACCCGTGGAGCTGGCGGTTGCCGGCGGGCGAGGGGGTCGCTCCAGCTCTGCTGGATGGCGTCACCGGGGCGGGCGGTGTGCATGGATTGGGAGTTCACTGGCAGGCCTCGCATTCCGGGTCGTCGATGGCGCAGGCCGCAGCGACGGGTGTCGACTCGGCGGACTTCTCCATGTGCGTGGCGCCAAGAGTGCGCAGGTAGTACGTGGTCTTCAGACCGCGGACCCAGGCCAGCTTGTAGAGGTTGTCCAGCGTCGCACCCGAGGCGTCGGCCAGGTACAGGTTCAGGCTCTGCGCCTGGTCAATCCATTTCTGTCGGCGCGAGGCTGCCTCCACCAGCCAGCGGGCATCGAGCTCGAAGGCGGTGGCATACAGCGCCTTGAGCGTATCGGGAATACGGTCGATGGGCTGCACGCTGCCGTCGTAGTACTTCAGGTCGTTGATCATCACCTCGTCCCACAGACCGGCATCTTTCAGGTCGTCCACCAGGTAGGGATTGATGACCACGAATTCTCCGGACAGGTTGGACTTGACGAAAAGGTTCTGGTAGGTCGGCTCGATCGACTGGCTGACACCGCAGATGTTCGAGATGGTTGCGGTGGGTGCAATGGCCAGGGTGTTGGAATTGCGCATGCCCTGGCGACGAACCTTCTCGCGCAGCGCCTCCCAGTCGAGGCTGGTGGCGGTATCCATCTGCAGGTAGTCGCCGCGCGCCTCGGCCAGCCGGGCAACCGAGTCGATGGGCAGGATGCCCTGGCTCCACAACGACCCTTCGTAGCTGGCGTAACGACCACGCTCCATGGCCAGGTCGGCGGATGCATGAATCGCGTGGTAGCTGACGAGTTCCATCGAACGATCGGCGAAGGCCACCGCCGCCTCTGAGGCATAGGGAATGCGCAGCCGGTAGAGGACGTCCTGGAAGCCCATGATGCCCAGGCCCACCGGGCGGTGGCGCAGGTTCGAGTTGCGCGCCTGTGGCACGTTGTAGAAATTGATGTCGATGACGTTGTCGAGCATGCGCATGGCGGTGGTCACGGTCTGCTCGAGCCGGGCGTGGTCGAGGTCGTCGCCGTCGACGTGGTTCGCCAGGTTGACCGAGCCCAGGTTGCACACGGCGATCTCGCGATCGTCGGTGTGCAGGGTGATCTCGGTGCACAGGTTGGAGCTGTGCACCACGCCAGCGTGCTGGTTGGTATAGCGCAGGTTGCAGGCGTCCTTGAAGGTGATCCACGGATGTCCGGTCTCGAACAGCATGGAAAGCATCTTCCGCCACAGGGCCAGGGCCGGAACCTGCTTGTGAACCCGCAGTTCACCCCGTGCGGCTTTTTGCTCGCAGTCCAGGTAGGCGGTCTCGAAGGCGGTTCCACAAAGATCGTGCAATTCCGGCGTTTCGTCCGGCGAAAACAGCGTCCAGTGGGACTCCTCCGCGACGCGCTTCATGAACAGGTCCGGTACCCAGTTGGCGGTGTTCATGTCATGGGTGCGGCGACGTTCGTCGCCGGTGTTCTTGCGCAGTTCGAGAAACTCCTCGATGTCGATGTGCCAGGTTTCCAGGTAGGCGCATACCGCGCCCTTGCGCTTGCCGCCCTGGTTGACGGCAACCGCGGTGTCGTTGGCCACCTTCAGGAACGGGACCACGCCCTGGCTTGTGCCGTTGGTGCCCTTGATGAACGCACCCAGGCCACGCACCCGGCTCCAGTCGTTGCCAAGTCCGCCGGCGAACTTGGACAACAGTGCATTGTCACGCATGGCGCTGTAGATGCCGTCGAGGTCGTCGCGCACCGTGGTCAGGTAGCAGGAGGAAAGCTGGGGTCGCAGGGTTCCCGCGTTGAACAGCGTCGGCGTGCTGGACATGAAGTCGAAGCTGGACAACAGTTCGTAGAACTCGATGGCCCGTGCCTCGCGATCAACCTCGTTGATGGCCAGGCCCATGGCGACGCGCATGAAGAATGCCTGCGGCAGTTCGAAGCGTGTGCCGTGGGCATGCAGGAAGTAGCGGTCGTAGAGCGTTTGCAGACCGAGATAGCTGAAGGCCAGGTCGCGCTCGGGTCGCAGGGCGGCCGCCAGTGTCTCGATGTCGTAGCCGGCCAGGGAAGGAGACAGCAGTTCATGGGCGATACCGGCGTCCAGGTAGCGGGCGAAGTAGTCCGCGTAGGCGGCGGCCATGTCGGCGTGGCTGTTCACCGCCCGCTCGAAGTCGAGAAATCCCAGGGCTTCCCTGCGCAGGCGGTCGAGCAGCAGGCGGGCGGCGGCGTAGCCGTATCCGGGGTCGCGCTCCAGTTCCACCCGGGCACCCAGTACCAGTGCCTCGGCCAAAGCGGCTTCTTCGATGCCGTCGTAGAGGTTGTGGCGGAAGTTGGCGAGGATGCGCCCGGCGTCGACGCCGTCGAGATCCGTGCAGGCCTCGTCGACCAGTCGTGTTACGCGGGCCAGGTCCAGCGAAACACGACCTCCGTTCCCGTCGACGACCTGGATGTCGCTGGACGACCCGGCCAGCGAGTCGTCGACCAACGCCGAACGCAGGCGGGCATGTTCTTCCCGGTAGAGTACGTAGGCCCGCGCGACCTTGTGGTGTTCACCACGCATCAGCGCGAGTTCGACCTGGTCCTGGATATCCTCGATGTGCACGGTGCCGCCGCTGGGCAGGCGCCGGGTGAGGGCACCTGCGACCTGCTCGACCAGGTCGTCGACGACTTCGTTGACCCGACGCGATGCGGCGGCCTTGCCACCTTCCACGGCAAGGAAGGCCTTGGTGATGGCCACCTTGATTTTTACCGGGTCGAAGCCGGTCACGGCACCGTTGCGGCGGACGACCTGGAAGCCGCTGGCCGCGGATTCGGGGTCCATGGTGTCGTCGACGACGGGGGTCGACGGCAGCAGCCGTGACGCTGGGGATGTCTTGTGCAGGGAGTCGGCGCGCATGATGTCTCCTGGTACGTTCCGCGTGTCGCGAAGACCTCGCCCGGGCGGGGGAGAGCTGACGCGACTGGAACGCCGGAGCACGCCCACGAAACCCTTGACGCGAAGGCTCGCATGCAACCGGCCCTGATCAGGACCGGATCGTCACCCACGGCAGGTATTCGGACTCGGGGGTACGCTCGAACGAGCACCTTGGGCCGCGGCTTCCCACCCCGCAGGGCAGTGCCTGGCGCGAAACGGTCTGCGTTTCGTACCGTGCGGCCTTCGTTCCCCCACACCGCTGCGCGACAGTTCCGGATTCACACCGGATTCCCTGTTTCCGCAACACAAGATGTTGTGGTTGCACCGAAGGTCGGGCACAAGATATCCGTGTCAATCAGAAAACGCAATACCCTGGCTGGCGGGCCCAACGGGTGCATCCCCAAAGGCTCTACAAGCAGAGGGAGACGCCTGCTGGACTAGTATCCTCGAACCCCCCGCAGCACCTGCCCGGCATGATCATCCAGCAGCGGCAGGAGTTTCCCCACGCGGGGCGCCTGGCGGGACTGCAACTCCTGCCACAGGTCGGCGTAGCCGGCATCGCCGGCCTGGCTGCCGTGGTAGGTCTCGTTGCCCCAACGGTACACGTAGGAGGCGTGGTGCAGCGGGTGGCTGTACACCTGCATGCCGCCAGGGGCATGCCCGGCCAGTTTCCTCCCCATTTCCTGGTCGTAGCGCAGGCGGTTGGACGAGGCATAGCCGCCCACCGACAGCCAGGCCTCGTAGGTGAAGGCCCAGGCGCCGTGGAAGCGGCCGCCGCTCTCCTCGACGCGGTAGGCGGGGCTGGTTCGGTCGGCGGTGCCGTAGACGAAGCGCGGCACCAGGTAGCCGGTGGGCCGTTCGCGGTATGCGCGGGCGATGCTGGACAGGTGCCAGGGCAGGTAGATGTCGTCGTCTTCCCAGATGGACACCAGGCCGTCCCGGGCCAGGGCTGCCATCGCGTTGTACTTGTCCGGCAGGCTGTCGAAACGACGATGGAAGGGCACCAGCAGCCAGGATTCACCGCATTGCAGGTCGAACTGGGGTGCGTCGTCGAAGATGACCAGCCGCCGACGATCGGCGGGATAGTCCTGGGCCAGGTAGCAGGCCAGCAGGTTGGCCAGGTCCGCGGGACGCTTGTAGGTGGGACACAGGCAGGTGATGAAAGGCAGCGGGTTCGACATGGGCTCGGCGTCGCGATGTCAGGGGCATGACCGGTTCGGCGGCAGCAAGCATAGCGCCGGACCCGTTGATTTCCCAAGCCCGCCAGGCGTATGCTTTTCCCGCCGTCCATGCGAGGGTGCCAACGTGACAGCCGATAAAGACGACGCCAACAAGGGCAGGCGAGGGAACAACGATGCGAAACCGGACGTCCGCCGTCGCCGCATCGCCGGCGGCGGGGTGTTCCTGTCCGCGGCGGCCCTGAAGGCCGGCTGGAGCACCCCGGTGGTGGACACCGTGCTGCTGCCGGCCCATGCCCAGACCACCGGTGGCTCGTCGACCACGACGCTGAACGGCACCACCACCGGTGGGCCGGGCACCACCACGGTACCGCCCACCACCGCGACCACCACGGTACCGCCCACCACGCCGCTGGTGACCACCACGGTGGGTCCGTAGGCGACGGTACGTCCGGACATCATCGACGACCATTGCTGCTCGATCTCACTCTGCATGACGCCTGTTGCCGTCGCCTGCCGTGCCTGCTGAGTCGGCACTGACGACCCGCCTGTCGCCGACCCGTGCCACGGGCGTGGTGGTGCGTCCCGGCAAGGAACCGGATTTCTCGTTCAGCCTCGCGGATGGCCGCCCGGTGGCGCGATTGAATCTTGCCGCGGCGTTCATCTGGCAACAGTGCTCCGGCTCGCGCACGCTGGAGCAGATCGCCACGGACATCGCCGAGTCGGTGGGCTGCGACCTCGACCAGGCCTTCGAGCACGTATCGAACACCGTCAAGCAGTTGTTCTACCACGAACTCTTGCACCTGGGACCGGGGCGGAGTCATCCCATCGTCTGCATCTCCCTGCAACCCGCCCACGAGTCTCCCCGGGCACAGGCCGTGGTCCATGCGCTGGCGGAGAGTTTCGGCGTCGTCGTCGTCGACGACCCGGCCGATGCCGGCCTGCTGCTGCATCACCACACGCCACGCGCTGCGCCGTGGGACCGTGTCGCCGTACGACTCGAGATGCCGGGCGAAGGCGACGCCGACACGGCGTTGTGCTTCGCGGAGGGCGACTTCGAACCTTCCGAAGATGCCGCTGGGACGCCGAGACTGCGTGTGGAGGCCAGCACACGCCTGCAGGACTGGCTGCGCGACGAGGACACGGAACCCACACCCGTTGCCAACGCGCCGACGCCTCGCCTGACCATCGGCATGGCCACCTACAACGACTACGACGGTGTCTACTTCACGGTCCAGGCCATCCGCATGTTCCACCCGGAGGTGTTGTCCGAGATCGCCTTCCTGGTCATCGACAACAACCCCGACGGGCCGTGCGCCGACGCCCTGCGGTCCCTGCAATCCTGGGTGCCCGGCTACCGCTACCTTGCCCGCGGCTCCATCACCGGCACCGCCATTCGCGACCACGTGTTCCGCGAGGCAGACACGGAGTTCGTCGTCTGCGTGGACTCCCACGTGCTGGTCGAGCCCGGCGCCCTGCGCAAGCTGCTCGACTACTTCGACCAGCACCCGGATACCCCGGACCTGCTGCAAGGACCCCTCGTCTTCGACGACCTGGCCCATGTCGCCACCCATTTCGAACCGGTCTGGCGCGGTGGCATGTTCGGCACCTGGGCCACCGATCCGCGCGGCCAGCACCCGGATGCCCAGCCCTTCGAGATCCCGATGCAGGGACTGGGCCTGGCGGCCTGCCGCCGGGCGGCCTGGCTGGGCTACAACCCGAGCTTTCGAGGCTTCGGTGGCGAGGAAGGGTATATCCACGAGAAGTTCCGCCAGGCCGGGGCACGCACGCTGTGCCTGCCCTTCCTGCGCTGGCTGCATCGCTTCGCCCGTCCCATGGGCGTGCAGTATCCGAACCGCTGGGAAGACAGGATACGCAACTACCTGGTCGGCTTCCGGGAACTGGGCCTGCCCACGGAGGGCATCATCGATCATTTCGGCCTCCTCATCGGTCCCGATGCCGTGGCGGGGGTGGTGCAGGCCTTGGATCGTGAAGCCACCACGAGTTCGGACCTGTGCGGCGACGTCGACCCGGACGAAGCGGATGGAACCTCCACCTCGGCGGTCGCGTCATTGGACCGGGGCGCCGGCCAACGGCGCTGTCCACCCGCCATCCTGCGTCGCTACCAGGAACACTGCCAGACGCCATCGGACATCCACGAGCATCTGCCCGTGTTGCGACAGTATGCGTCGAAGGTCCGGCACGTCGTTGAACTCGGTGTGCGCGACGCGGTCTCCACCTGGGGCCTGCTGGCAGGACTGCCGGCGTCGATGACCAGCATCGACATCCGCACCAGCGCACGGGTTGGTGAAGTGATCGAAGTCGCTCGGGGGGAGGGGATCGACTACCGTTTCCAGGAAGCGGATTCCCTGGTGGTGGAGATCCCCGAGTGCGACCTGCTGTTCATCGACACCCTGCACACCCGCTACCAACTGTTCCAGGAACTGAAGCGGCATTCCACGCGGGTGAGCCGCTACATCCTGCTCCACGACACGGTGAGCTACGGCCAGCAGGACGAGGTCGTGTATGCCCACGCCAGTGCCGAGTCCCGTGCCCGGTCCGGCGCGCCGGACGAACGGCAGGGCCTGGTGACGGCCCTGTGCGACTTCTTTGTCTCGGTCGCCGATGGCGCGAACTGGCGCATCGTGCAGCAGTTCCCCAACAACAACGGCCTGTCGGTACTCGCTCGCTGCTGACGGCGGGTCGGCGCGCCGA
>CAYGJZ010000027.1:0-44683 GCA_964350265.1 uncultured Gammaproteobacteria bacterium
TCGGTAAACTTCGATGACTTCATGGGGCCATTCCTCCGTCTCGTCAGGGTACGTCGAATGACCGATTTTTCCAGCTTTCAGTGGCCCAGTTTTCAGGGAGGCGGTCACGTAAACGTCTTCTACTCATCATCCCGAAGGAAGAAAGTCCAACCAAAGAAGCCGCTGTCTGATCAGTCGCCGGAAATCCTTACTGTCGTGAAATGACTGAACCTGTACAACTACTATTCACAAACAAAATATTCCCGACAGACCTGTCGGATTATTCTTTCTTGTTTCTTAATGTGCCACTCGTTACCTTCTGATTGTATCGACCTATAAACCCCGCCCCTAATACTCCAAGACTCGCAGATAACAATCTGCCCCAATACCCTTCTAACAGCATAAACGAAAAAGCCATCGCTAAGAACAACAAACCAACATACAACAACGCATCCGGATATTTGTCTTTCATGGTCCGACTTCTATTAGCTGCAGGGTAGAACTAAAGGACTGAGAACACCAATTCCTACTTGAACCGCTGGATTCGACGAGTAACTCGCACCCAAAATATCCAGCACAAACGCACCAGCAGTAGCTGCACCGAAAGACCCCGTTTGTACGGCCACTGCTGGTGGAGATTGACCTGTTACAGCAGAACCTAACCAATAACATAAACCACTGCACAACAGATCCAACACAGCTCGAAAATTCCGCGGGAGTCATCCCAACCGGACAACATGTAGGGTTCTTTCCCACTTAGTCTCGATAGACCCATGTACAACTACCATTTATAGAATCACGACCTTCAACAAAGTTTACTAGCACCGCTCTCCCTGAATTCGGGAAGTCAGATTCGAGAGAACTCCACCCCTCGATATTCGGCCACAACTCGTATGGCGTCAGTCCACCAAGCGACTGATGAGACCGGAGTTCATTGTAGTCCACGCGCCAAGCTTCGATCTTCGTGCGCGCATCGTCAAGAGAAAGAAATCAGTTTGGCCTGCCCGGTGATCTTCGGACCAGTTGATACTTTAGAGAATGGCTCTCTAGACAGAGAGAGGGAGCCATGAAGAAGAGTTGATTCACCGAGGGCCAGATGGTCCGCATCCTTCGCGAGGCGAACGCTGATCCGGTCGCCAAGGTGGCCAAGCACCACGGTATCAGCAAACAGACGACCTACGGCTGGTGCAAGCGGTATGGAATGCTGATAGTCGCCGACGTCCGGCGATTGCAGGGAAACGGGAAAACGGGAGAGAACTACTTACAAGTCACTCTTTCACTAGCAGAACGCGGCCTTCAAGATGCCGAACTTACTCTGCGATCACCACATCCCTGCGGCGTAGGCGCGATGGTCCGTGACTCACCCTCGGAGGCTTTCGAGTGCACCGGACCAGGATTTCAATGACTGCAACATCGCAGCGACCCCTTCGGTCTGGAGCGTGTTCGGGCTGAAGGAATCGCCTTCGATCTGCTTGGCGACGGCGGGGATAATGATGGACTCGGTCACCGGGACGGACTTGACCGCCAGGAGCAGGAGCTTGAGTTCCTGAACGGCACGTAGTCCGCCGGAGATGCCGCCGTAGCTCGCAAATGCCGACGGCTTGTAGTTCCACTCCGGGCCGAGAAACGTGACTGCGTTGATCAGGCTGGCCGGAGGCAGGTGGTTGTATTCCGGTGTCACGAAGACGAACGCGTCCTGTCGCCCCACGGCTTCTGCCCAGGCCTTGGTGTGTGGGTGTGAGTACTTTCCAAGCCGAGGATGAAGTGGCTCGTCGAATACCGGCAGGTTGAACTCTTTCAGATCCAGCAGTTCGGGCTCGGCTTCGCCGGCTTCCGTTACCGCGTCATGTAGCCATCGGGCAACCTTCGGTCCTGTCCTGCCCGGACGTGTGCTGCCAATGATGAGCCCCAGTTTCATGTCAATCTCCAACTGTTTTGCGTTCCGGCGCCTGCGCGACGGTTGATGCGGGTTTCTCTCTGCGGGAGAGATTCGAAATCGCGGGGGTCTACGCGGGATCGGCCAGCCGGCCACCACCGTCCACGGCGATGTTCGCGCCGCTGATGTACTTGGCCTTGTCCGAGATCAGAAAGAGGACGGTCTCGCTGACGTCGTCGACCTGCCCTGCGCCGCCCAGTGCGGTCTTCACGCTGGGACCCCTGGCCTTCTTGATGGCTTCGAGACGCGGGGACTCGATCGGGCCGGGCGCCACCACGTTGATACGGATCTGCTCGGGTCCGAAGCGCTTGGCGAGCCCCTTGGCCAAGAGGTTTACGCCCGCATTGGCGACCGATCCCGGGAGGTGTCGCAAGGAAGGGTTCTTGCCGCCTCCCCCGCTGAGCAGAACGATGCTGCCGCCGCCGATTCTTTTCATGTGCGGAACGACGGCACGTACAAGACGAATGCTCCCCATCAGCTTGGTGCCGAGCACGGCTTCCCAATCGTCGTCCGTGAGATCCAGGAAGTCACCGAAAATCGGCAGCGTGGTGGTGACGACGAGGCCGTCGAGCCTGCTGTGCCGGCGAACGATCTCGTCGGCGGCGGCGATCGCGGCCTCCATCGTGCCGACATCGACATTCATCGCCTCGGCCCCCTGGACCTGCGGACCTTTCTGCTCGATCGAGCGGGACGAGGAAACCACGGTCGCGCCTTCGCGGACGAACTGGCGAACGATGCCCTCGCCGATTGCTCCGCTCGCTCCGACAACCCAATATACTTTTCCGGCAATACCACTCATGGTTCTTTCCTTCGTCTGTGACTGGCCACGATCAGACTGGTCAGGTCGTGGATGTTTTCCTGCTTGCCGAGATCGCGAACGACCCGCTTCAGTGCCGTCGCGCTGGCCTGCGCCGTTTCGATGTCCACGAGGCCCAGGCAGTCGGTCAGTTTCGCGTCGAACTGCGCTTCGGTCATCGGGCAATCAATGCCTCCCGGCATGACATCCGAGCGACCCAGAAAGGTATCGTTCTCGGTACAGACCTCGATCACCGCGGGGACAAGTTCGCCTGTCTGGCGCTCATCCACCGTGATGTCGATCCGATCGCAGAACGCCGCGATGGCCGGGTCGGTAATCCTGGGCACTTCCAGGTCGGACAGGTTGCATCCCTTGCGCAGCGCAATACAGGCAAGCCCGTAGGCAAGGCTGAACTGTGCGGACAAGACAGGATTGTCCGCAGGCCGGAACGCACCACCCACCATGTGGTTCATGAAGGGCGTGATCCGGACACTGACCCGCCGGATCGACTCGGCATCCAGCGCACGGGCGGCCATCAGTTCGGACAAGGCATGCATCGCGGCATGGCTGCAACTGCAAACCGGATAGATCTTCCGGATCGTTTCGCGGAGCCGGAACGTTCGACCCAGCCCGTCCAGCAACCTGGCCTGGTCGCCGGATTGGTAGAGGGACCAAAGTCCGCTTCGACCTTCGAGCCAGTTGACGGACCCGGACAGTCCTGCCTCGGCCGCGAGCGCCGAGAGAATGCCGTGCCGGGCGGCGAATCCCGGTTGAAGCCGCTTGGCCAGGACCTTGTCCACGTTGGTTTGCTGGCTTCCGGCAGCGAGGCTCAGCGCCATACCCATGGCATCGCGGACCTGGTCCGCGGAAAAGCCCATCAGACGGCCGGCCGCTGCCGCCGCGCCGAAGACGCCGAAAACCGAGGTAGGTGTCCACCCCTTCTGCGGAGGAACCGCAGCATCGGAAAGCCGGCACATGATCTCGGTTCCCACCGCGTGGGCATCGAGCACATCGGCGCCGCTGGCGCCCATCCGCTCACCGACCGCGATGACGACCGGAACGATGACCGCGTCCGCGTGCACCGAGCCGTACAACGTATCCTGGTCCAGCGCGCTGGCCGCCACGGCATTCACCCAGGCCGCCGCCGATGGCGCCAGCGGCCCGCCACCGCGCCACACCGTTGCCGCGCCTGCGGTGCCTTCCATCCGGGCAAGACGATCCGTCGCATCCACACCGGGGCCGTCCGCGCCCGCGATCCCGAGAACGACGGTCTCGAGGAAGTTCCCCCTGGCGGCAGCGCGGTCCCGTTCTGAAAGCGACAGTGGCGCTACGGAGAATTCCGCCAGCGCCGCCTCTGCCGAGTCGGCGCTGACAACCTGTGCGGACGCGGGTTTGCCGACGCCGGACACCTTACAGACCGGCGCGAACCGTATTGCGGATCAGGCCGACACCGGGGATTTCCAGCTCCATGACATCGCCATCGCCCAGGAGTTGCGGCGGCTTCATCGCGAAGCCGACACCACTGGGTGTGCCCGATGCGATGATGTCTCCGGGCTCCAGGGTGATCCCCATCGACAGCACCGATACCAGTTCGGTGATGTCGAAGATCATCTCGCTGACACTGGCATCCTGGCGACGCTCGCCGTTGACGCTGAGCCTGACACGAAGCTGTTCCGGGTCCGGGATTTCCTGGGCGGGAACGATCCACGGCCCCATCGGGCAACTGCCGTCGAGGCCCTTGCCCTTGAACCAGCGGTCGTGCCGCCTCTGCAGGTCACGGGCCGTCACGTCGTTGATGACCGTGTACCCGAAGATGTGCTCGAACACCTGGTCCCGCGCGATGTTGACGCCCGGCTTGCCGATGATCAGGCCAAGTTCGACTTCGTAGTCCAGGGCCTCGGTCAGCGTCTCGTGCAACGGCACGTCGTCGAACGGACCGACCACCGTGGTCGGAGGCTTGCTGAAGTACTGCGGGTGTTCCGGCAGGTTGGCTGCCTTCCCCCGGGCTTCCGAAGCTTCCTTGACGTGTGCCTTGTAGTTGCGCCCGACGCAGAAAACATTCTTGGCTGGACGCGGGATCGGCGACATCAAGGTCACCTTGGAAGCCGCGAAGCGATCTCCATCGAGCCCCGAACCCTTGGCGATCAGTCGATCGGTCAGGTCCGGAAAGGCACCGATGGCCTCGATCATGGAAGCGTGGGGGGACAGCCCGTTGGCCTCGAAGAATCGGCCCAGCGAGATGATCTCGGTGGTGTCCGTCGGCGCCGAGGCGCTCTCATTGATGCACACGCCGACCTGGGTGGCGCCGTTTGCGGCAAAGGTTACATACTTGATACTCATTCTTCTTCCGTCGGGTTTCGTTTCGTTTCGCGCGCGTCGGCGATCTTCCTGGCGATGCGCTCGCGCCACACTTCAATGGGTTCGCATGTCGGGTCGTCTTCGCAAAGCTTGCGGGTTTCCTCGCGGATCTCGTCGGCGGACAGTTCCAGGTCCAAGGGTTCCACGCAGGGCTGCGCGATGTACCAAGGTGCGTCCGTGAAGATCTCGATGCGGTTCAGTTCGGGGTCGCGAAAGTAGAGCGTCCACGCATTGCCGTGGTTGATCGCGCGAAAATCGCTTGCCCCGCCGACTTTCCGGACTCTCCGGTAGCAGGACTGGAGCTCTTCGAGTGTCCCCACGCGGAACGAGATCTGGTTGATCACCTTGTCTTCCAGGTTGCCCGTCCGGCCCGTGGCCAGGACGACCTGGTGATGTTCGCGTGCGTCTCCACTCATGAAGACGAGCGTTCGACCGGGCAGGTCCCCCCTGTCGGTGACGACGAGGCCAAGAACCTCCTGGTAGAACGCGACCATCGGCTCGAGATCCTTCACGAAAACGCCGACATGGCTGAAGCTTAAAGGGCTGCTGGTCATCGGGATTCCTGTACGCGTCTCATATCGGCAGGTAGATCGTGTCGATAATGTCGATGGTATCGAGCACGACGGTGCAGTTGCGGATGTTCAATCCGTCTTCTTCCGCCGTGAATTCCAGCTCGTAGCGACCGCAGGTCGAGGGACTGCCGTTGAGCCAGACCATGAAACCCGCTTGTGCGGTCATGTTCTTGACCTGCGCCTGCGTCCAGCAGATGGCATGCATCCGCCGGCGCAGGTCACGGGTTCGTCCCGAGTCGATCCGCGCGCTGAGCCTGCGCAGGTCTTCACCGATCAGCAAGACGTTGTCGCCTTCCTTGTACTCGATGTCGCGAAGTACCGCGTAGTATCCGTCCTCGCCGAACAGGCCCAACCACTCTTCGAATGCATTCTGGTCCAGCAGCCGGATGTAGGTCTGCATCGTCGCCTCGACGGCGGCCTGGAAATCAGCTTGCTGCATGTTCAACTTCCAGGATGTTGCGGTTGGCGGCCTCGTCGCCCAGGGCAACCGCATCGGCCATGTAGGTACGCCAGCCTTCCCAGAAGGCGCGCACAGCGTGATCCTCGGTCGGGCCGCCGACAGGGCCCGGATTCATGTGTCCGCGGCTGACGATGACCCTGCCTCCGTGCTGCGCCATCAGGCCCTTCTGGATCTGGCTGAAGATCTCGATGTCGTCGACGCCGGCGCGACCACCCGGCCCCCATGAATAATGAAAGCGTTCGCCGATCTTCCGACGCCGTTCGCTGTCGGCGCTGGCGGGAGCGAGCACGTAGTTGACCACCCTCGTCTTGTCGACGGCGATCGGCAGGATCACGCGCAGCGCGGTGACATCCCAGACGGGGTTGTACAGCGCGATGAGCGACGGGAAGATGTTGAGATAGATGCGACGATTGCGATCTTTCTGCACTACCAGTGTCTCCGCCGCATCCTTCTGGTCGAAGGCGCCGTGGACCCCCAGTTCGACCGAAAAGTGGCTTCCCTCTTCCGCCATGAAGCCGGCGCTTCCCTTCATGCCGAAAACGGAGGCGCGCTGCTTGAAGGCATAGTCGTGCAGGTACTCGGCGTGGTAGTCGTCAACCGTGTTCTCCATCAGGAGCTTCCAGTTGCCGTCGTAGAGATAGTCGTAGATGCCGAGGGTATCGAGCGGTTCGCCCTGGTATCGAGCGACCTCTTCGAGATACGGCATCGCATCGGCGATATAGCTCTGCAGGTCGGGGCCGTCCGTCGTCAAGCGGACGAAGATCAGCCCGAGGACCTGCTCGATCCGGGGCACTTCGACCAGGCCGAACTTGTCCAGGTCGAAGTCCGGCCCGTAGGCCTCGACGCGGGGAACCGACTTGAGGTTGCCCTGGGTATCGTAGGTCCAGTGGTGATACGGGCAGCGGATCTGTTCGCACTTTCCCGACCGCTCCGTCAGCAACATCGTCGCCTTGTGGCGACAACTGTTGTAGAAGCCACGGATTTCACCATCCTTGCCGCGTACGGCGATGACAGGCTGACCACCCACCTCGGCGGTTCGGTAGTCTCCCGGTTCGGCAAGCTCGCTTTCGTGCGCGACGAAGGCCCAGGTCCGGGTGAAGATGTGTTTCTGCTCCAGGGCGAAGATCGCTGGATCGGTGTAGCAGTCACGGTCGACGACGAACGGACCGGCTTGGATGGTTTCAGGTGATTTCAACATCTTCTGCCTTTCAGGCCTTGTCGGATTCGATGCCCGGAATGGCGCCCATAGCCGCCTGCTCCAGGCCGATCTCGCCCATCAGGCGCTTGATGCGCGCATTGCAGTTGGTATCGAAAGGTTCGCGCAGGGGGCGGATGCGTTCACTGAAGGTCTTCTTGATGGTCCGGTCGGTCTGTGAGCGGGCATCCCAGAGCACCTGGTCTTCCAGCACCTGCGGCAGCTCGGAAGAATCGAGCCACGCAGACTTGTAGGAGATGACCCCGGCCCGGTTGACGAGGAAGACCGGGTTGTTGAAGTGTGGATCGACGTAGGCGCGCTGTGTGCTTCCCTCGATGTCGTCGATCACCAACGGGAAGGTCAATCGCTCTTCGTCCTGAAGACGCTGTGCCAGTCGCCGCTTGTCGTCCATCGACTCGTGCGGAACGATGTTCTGCCCCGGATGCGCCTCGCGCGTGTAGAGATAGCAGAACTCGATGTCGTTTCGAAAAGTCTCGTACAGGGAAACGAGGCTTGGCTCACTGGTCCGGATGTTGGTCACGCAAGGCGGGCAGGCATAGCAGCCGAACACGATCAGGACCGATTTCTTTCCGTGGTGATCCGACAGTCGCCAGGTCCCGCCACCAAGCAATTCCTGTTCAAAGTCCGGGGCCTGTGAACCCAGCGGCGCCTTGGCCCGGAACGCGGCGATGAGCCTGTCCCATTCCTCGCTCAGTTCCCCGCCCATCGGGTCACCCTGCCAGGCACGGGACCAGGAGCCCGGCGTGGCGGTGTTGTACGTCTCGTCCGGTGTGTATCTGTGATCGATCGGCATGACGCCCCTCCGTCTTTTTTCTGCTTGCGTCAGGATTTGTTCAGGTCGAACTCGAGGCCCAGTTCATACTGACCAACCACCATCGCGCCAACGTGATGGCGCCTGTGCAAGGTGTGCACCTGGCCATCGCGCACCAGCCGCTCGAGCGGGTACTTGCGGAAGAATCCCGAACTGCCGATCAGCTGACCGACTTCGCTGCTCAGCTGGTTGAATGTCTCGACGGCCATCCACTTGGCCTTGTTGCTGAGAACCAACGCCTTCTCACGCTCTGTCGGGATCAGGCTCGCCGCGTAGTAGAACAAGAGCCGTGCAGCATCCGTTCGGGCCGATATGGTGCCGAGCGCGCTCTGGTAGGTCTCGTTGGTCTTCTGGCCCCGGTCCCGCAGGTAGTCGCGTGCGAAGGCGTACATGCCCTGGATGATCCCGAGATAATTGGCCGTGAAGCCGAAGTTGATCTTGGCCAGCCAGTGTTCCTCGTAGAACGTGTCTGAATTCCGCAGGATGCAGTCTTCGGGCACGAAACAGTCCTGGAACGTCAGGAGCGGGCTCACGCAAGCACGCATTCCGCTCGGATCCCAGACGGAGGCGTCGATCTTCAACCCTTCGGAACCGGTGTTGACCACCAGTGTTTCCATGCGCTGCGCGGTGGTGTTGAACATGTGGACGGTCATCCACGTGCAGTGCGTCGCATTCGTCGCGTAGTGCTTGACGCCGTTCAGAACAAAACCACCGTCCCTGGGCAGGGCCGTGGAAGAGTGTCGCCCGCCTCCCGGCTCGGAAGCCGAGCCCACAAGCAGCTTGGATTCCTTTCGCGTCGGTTCGCTGAATCGCTTGACCTGCTCGTCGGTGCCTTGATCCCGGAGTATCTGCATCGCGTTGCTGTGGGTCTGGAAACAATGCGCGGTGGCAGGGCTCACCATCGCGATACGTTCGATCATCAGAAAGAAGGACAGCGGGTCATCGCCGTCGAAGTTGTACCCGAGCCCACCGTCCTTCTCCGGAAGCGTCGCCAGGAGCAGGTTCGCCTTGCCGAGATCCTCGAAATCCTCGACGGGGAACTCTGCGGTGGCGTCGTAACGCGCCGCCCTTTCCGCGATACCCGCGCTGACGATTTCGTCGACCCGTTCGATCAGGGCGACGTGATGTGGTGTGAGTCCAAGCATCCGATTTTCCATAGTGTTCATATATCGCACATTTGTGCAGTCTACTCATTTAAACCATTTTGCCTACCGTGGTGTCAAGTCGACTGCTCCGCTTTTTGCCCCGGGAAATTGTCCCCAGGGGAAGATCTACCCCTGTGTTGTTGCTCCCGGCTCGCTCTGCGCACGGTGCAACAGGTCGACCTCCCAGCTCAGGTACTCGACCATCGCGGTCTTCCCCCCGCCCAGCGGTGAAGACGGGGTGTGCCAGATGTCCTGCGGGGGGTGAAGGGACCGGCTGAAGCCGCGTTCCATCTGTCCGAATATTTCCGGCCAGCGCGCATGCTCGGCAAAGAGCACGCGCACGGTATCGGGCCAGGAAGGCGATAGATCGCGATAGGCGAGGCAGGCCAGGTCAAGGTCCTTCGCCATGAGGACAACCGGCCCTGCAAGAGCCTTCTCAGCCATCGCGTCTCCCAACCCGTGACGAAGTGCAAACCACGCGCCAGGTGCGTGGCCGTGCAGGAAGACGCCACTGGGCGACAGGTCAATCAGCGTGGCGCCTTCGAAGGCGGTCGCCGCGGTACCCGCGTCCACGCGCGCGGCATCGGGGACGAGATCCGTGAACTTCGTTGACGTCGTCGGCGGCTCCAGCGCGGGACAACTGTCCAGGACCCAGACATCCTGCCAACCGGCCCTTCGCAGCCAGTAGGCCGCCATCGTGTTTCGAATGCCCACGTCATCGTACAGAACCACCCTCGCCCGCAGGGTCCCGGCATAGATGTCGGTGCACTGCACCAACTGTCCCGCGGGTGCATGCACAGAACCCGGCGGCGTTCCCGAAGCAAGCTCGGACAGATCACGCACATCGAAGAGATAGGTGGACCTGTCATTTTCCTGGCGCATGCGCAGAACCGCCTGCCACGTAACGACCGGTACACCAGACGCGCGCCGCCAATCCTGGGCCATGCGCCTGGCGGTCTGCAGTTCGGCTTCGCCGGGCGGCGGCACGGGGCGCTGCTGCCCGTGCTCGACCTCGAAACCCGCCAGCTCCCAGCCCATCGTCCCGTTGCGAAGCGCGTACACCGGGTTCGGAAAACCCGCCGCAATCATGGTCTGGGCGCCAATGATGCTTCGCGTTCGACCGGCACAGTTCACGACCACCGGAATGTCCGGTGTCTGCGCGAGTCCGCTCAACCTGTAGAGAAGCTCACCGCCAGGACAGTTCCGCGCACCGGGCAGGCTCATGCGTGCGAACTCCCCGGCTGGCCGGCAGTCGAACACCGGAACATCGGGGCGCTCCTCGAGGAGGGAATGAAGGTCTTCCGGACCAAGGGACGGCGTCCCGTCGGCATGCTCCACCATCTCGCCAAACGCCTTGCTCGGCACGTAGATTCCTTCGAAGATCTTCATGCCGCAGGCCGCCCAATCCTCTGCCCTGCCTGCCAGCCGGCGGATCGTCGAGTATCCGAGCGAGGACAGGACCGACGCGGCGCGTTCCAGCCGCGACCGCGATGACCGGTCGCCTGCTCCCTTGTCACAGAGGACGATGAGCGTGGACTTGCGCGGAACAAGTCGTTCAATCCGGATTTCCAGTTCGGAAAGCGACAGGCATCTGGCCAGAAACAGGTGCCCGCGTGCATACTCACCCTGATCCCGCACATCCAGGAGACAAAGCTCTTCGGCGCTGTCCAGCTTGGCAGCAAGTTCGTCGGGTGACATCGACTCGGATGTGGAATTCACACGTCCAACCCCAGGAATGCGCGTAGCGCACGTTCAGTGAAACAGATGAGAATGACAGCGAAGGATGCAACCGGGACGACCAGCAAGGCCTATGTCCGCTCGCTCGAACGCGGCCTCGTCACGATTCGGGCGCTGGCCGGTTTCCCGGACGGCGCGACGCTCAGCGAAGTCGCGGCAGAGGTCGATCTTGACCGTGCAACCACACGCCGGTTGCTGCTCACGCTGGTCGGGATGGGCTATGTGCGGCAGGACAAGAAGCAGTTCGTCCTGGCTCCGCGGGTGCTGGAACTCGGTTTCTCCTACTTCACGGCCAGGCCGGTCTGGGAAGCCGCTCAGCCCTACCTCGACAAGTACTGCGACGAGACGCTCGGCACCATCTCCATCGGCGTGCTGGATGCGGGAGAAGTCATCTATCTCGCCCGCGCACAGAGTCGACGCAGCGTCTACGCCATCAATGTGGCCGTGGGTTCGCGGTTTCCCTGCTACTCCACTTCGATGGGTCGTATCCTGCTCGCCGACCTCCCGCACGAGGACATCGCGGAAATCCTCTCCCGTGTCGATCTGCGGCCCAGAACCCCCCACACCCGGGTCTCTCTGGATGAGATCACCGCGTCGCTGGAACAGGTACGCGAACTTGGCTATGCGATCTCCGACGAAGAAACCGAGGTCGGAATCCGCTCCATCGCCATCGCGCTTCGCAACCGTGCCGGCGAGACGGCGGCCGCGCTGAACACCAGTTTCCAGGTTTCCTATGCCTCGCGGGAGGATCTTGTAGAAACCTACCTGCCCCGTCTGCGCGACGTCGCTCGCGACGTGGAAGCCCTCAACATGCTGCCCTCGCGCTCCACCGGTTACTGAATCCAAGGCGGTCACTTGGTTTCGTCCACGGCGACGCCGAACCGACCAAGCCGCGTGACCACCAGCAGACCACCCAGGGCGACCGCCGCCACCCCGTTGACGATGTGTGCACCCGCAAAGATGTCCACCGGCAGCAGCAGGGCAAGTCCGACCACCAGGTAGACGGCCCGCATGACCGGCGACAAGGGTTGCGTCAAGAAGGCGGTGATCGCACCGGACACGCACCATACGCCCACGAGCGCGGTGCACAACGTGAAGACGATATCGACCGGGTGGCCCTCCATGATGAGCCCTGGAGAGAAGATGAAGAGGAACGGGATCAAAAAAGCCGACCAGCCGTACTGAACCGCCTTGAAGCCCGTCTCCATCAACGGGGCCTTGGCCAGCGTCGCAGCCGCGAAGGCCGCGATCGCCACTGGCGGCGTGATCATGGACATCATGCCGTAGTAGAGAACGAAGAGGTGTGCGGCCATCGGAGACACGCCCAGTTCAACGATGGAGGGCGCAACCAACGTTGCCAACAGGATGTAGACACCCGTCGTCGGCATGCCCATGCCCAGAAGGATGCAAAGCAGCGCTGACAGCACCAGCAACGGCAGCAGCATGCCCCCGGCAAAGCGAACGAGTTCGAGGGTCAGTCCGAACCCCAGCCCGGTGATGTTGAGCACCCCCATGATGATCCCGGCCGCGCCGCCAATCATCAGCATTTCCAGGGAAGCACGGCCCGTGCTCACGATGGCTCGGTGCAACGAGGCCAAAGTCAGTCGAGAGCCGCCATAGCCTACGAAGAACCCGATCGGCAGAACCGAGAGCGCGGCATAGAGCGCGGCGGTCTCCGGCCGGAGGTTGAAGTGGAACAACCCGACGATGATGCAGAGGAACGGGACGAAGTAGAGAAAACCCCGCCGAAGCGTCACGCGACCCGACGGGATGATCGACGGGTCGATCCCGGCGATTCGGTCGCGCGCGGCCTGTTGGTCGACAACGCAGAACAAGGCTGCAAAATAGAGAACGGACGGGATGATCGCGGCGAAGACGATCGAGGTATAGTCGACCTGGATGAACTCGGCCATCAGGAAGGCCGCCACCCCCATCAGCGGCGGCATGAGCTGGCCACCGGTCGAGGCGACCGCCTCGATCGCGGCGGCGGAAGAACCCTTGTATCCGCCGCGTTGCATCAGCGGAATGGTCACGCTGCCCGTCGCCACAACGTTGGAGACGGCACTGCCGGAGATCGAGCCGAACATGCTCGACGCGATGATCGCGATCTTCGACGACCCGCCACGATACCTGCCCATCAGCGACATGGAAACATCGGTGAAGAACTTGCCGCCCCCCGCCGGCTCCAGCAGGAAGCCGAAGAACATGAAGGCCACGATGACCGTTGTCGAGACCTGCATGGGCACGCCGAAGATGCCATTGGCATCGAGCGTCAGGTAGGGAACCAGCCGCTCGAAGGTCACGTGCTGGCCCTGCAAGCTGCCGGGCAACATGTACCCGAAGAATGAGTAAACCAGGAAGACCAGGAGCAGTCCGGACAGAAAGACGCCAGCGGTACGGCGCAATCCTTCGATGATGCCAACCAGGAGCAGCAGTGCCGCAACGATCGTGGACGGATCAGCGCCTTGGAAATTGTAGATGATCGCAGGATAGCGGAACATGATGAACACGCATGTCGCGGCCATCACCGCTGCGATCACGAGGTCGTACCAAGGGGGGATCCTCGCTTGCGCGGCCTGCGCTGCAGAAGCCGGTACCAGAAGGTACAAAGCAGGCAGGCCGAGGGCGAGGATCCCCGCGTAGTACTGCTCGTTCATGAAGACGAAGCCGAAGGCCCTGTAGAGGTCGGCCGCCCACGCCAGGGCAGCCAGCACCAGAACCACCAGGAGCAGATGTCCGAACCGAACGAAGCCGGAGGGTGGCCTTGCGGCCACTGCGCCCTCCCCGGTCATGTCCGTCGATAGGTCAGCGGTTGTGTCTTCATCATCACGAGAGCTCGCGCCAGTCCTACTTGCCGATTTCTTCGTAGAACTTCAGCGCGCCGTCATGATACGGGACACCGACATCGGGGTGCATGTTGTCCGGGTCGAACTCGGCCATGGGCGCATAGGTATCCACCAGCGCCTGCTTGTTCTCGTAGAGCGCCTTCGTGATCTGGTAAACGGACTCGGCGTCGAGGTTGACGCTCGCGGTCAGCACGTACTTGGAAGAAAGCACGTTGAGCGGGCCATCAACACCGGGATACTGCGGGCTCGGCTCAACAGATTCGATGAAGGAGCCGGGAAGGACTTCGCTGGCCCGCGCCTTGGCCTCTTCGCTGTCGGGCACGGAGATGTAACGAATCCCCACGGTTGCATCCGCCTCCCGGGTCTTGCCGGAGGTCAGGGAAAAGGAGGTCAGGTCCAGGTTGCCCGAGACAAGATCGTCGACCGCACGGCCGCCATCAGGGACGGGGACGAGGGTCAGGTCGTCCTTGGAAATGCCGGCTGCCGCAAGTTTTGCGTCCAGCATCAGTGCCGCGGCGCGCACCCGTGCGAAGCCGTCTGCGACGCGTTTGCCCTTGATGTCTTCAATACCCTGGATCTCGGAATCCCTGCGCACCATCAGTGCCGTGCGAAGCGTGCGAAGAACCGCGATCACGCGCACCTTGTCCTGCTTCTGACCCTTGAACTCAGCGCCACCGTTCCAGGCCTGGTACAGGGGTGGAGTCGTTGCGATCGCAAGCTGAAGATCGCCCGCGTTCAGCCGCGTCAGCGATACTTCGGAGCCGCCCTCGGGAATGACCCTCGGTTGCAGGTCCGTCGCCTCGTCCACGATCTTCGCAACGGCCGCACCCGTCAGGTACGATGCCGACCCCTGCGGAGAAGTACCGATTGACAGCGTCTGCGCTGCGCTAGTACTGGCGAACGCGATCATGGCTGCGCCAGCAACCGTTCCAATGAACTTCATAATTCCTCCTGTCTGGCAGCCACCCGGGGGTGCTGCGAACGTGCTCAGTTTTTGGAAGCGAGACTGAAGGCCACGGCATCCACGGATGCTTCATGGCTCCCGGTTTCCCAACTTTCCTCTTTCACAATTGTGCGATTAGCGCACAATTGTTCATTTCAGCATAGGTGACTGCTGTATGCCTGTCAACGGTTTTTGATCCAGACCTGACCCCCGTTACGCGATGACCGATATCCGGCAGTTCATTGACAAACCGATTCAGAATCTGCATTTTATCGCACAATTGTGCAATATATGAACAACGAGGCCGTCGATGTCACTGCGCGAGAAGTTTCTGGAAGGAATGAGCCTGGCCGCAGCCACGGTCTCCGTGATCACGACGGACGGGCCGGCGGGACGCCACGGCGTTACCGTCAGTGCCATGACTTCGGTCTCCGCTGATTCGACGTTTCCCTCTCTTCTCGTCTGCGTAAACCGGTCAAGCGCCGCCGCCGAGGCAATCCGCACCAACGGCGTGTTCTGCGTCAACATCCTGAACGCAGACCAGACACGCTTGTCGGACGTCTTCGCGGGCCGGTACCGCGACCAGTACCCGGACAAGTTCGAGTTTGGCGAGTGGAAGACATTGCACACGGGCGCACCGGTCGCCTGCAATGCGCTTGCAGTCTTCGACTGCCATGTAAAGAACAGCATACTGCACGGGTCACACTGGGTCATCATCGGAGAGGCAGATGCCATCGACGTCGATCCCGGCATGTCCACGCTGATCTATGCGAACCGATCGTACGCCCGACCGACACCGCTGGTAACCCGCAAGGCGACGAATGCGTCTGACAAGTCGCTGGTTGTCGGCTGCTCCACGAACTGGGGCCCGGTATACATGGGTGCCATCGCTGCCGCGTTCTCTCAAGCACACCCGGACGTCAACATGTCCGTCGTGGAGCGGGCACAGCAGGACCTGGTGACGGCGCTCAAGGTTGGAGACATCGACTGCGCGATCACCCACGACCTGAACCTGCCGGACTCTCTCGTCACCCATGAATTTGCACACCTTGAGCCTTACTGTCTTCTGCCAGCCGAGAACGATTTCGAAGGAAGATCCACCGTCGACCTCGCTGATCTTGCGGACATTCCCATGATCCTTCTCGACAGCAAGCCTGTCACTGACATCCTGCTGGGCAGGTTCTCAGCGCTTGGGCTGACCCCGCGAGTCGCATTTCGCGCTCGAACCTTCGAGATGGTGAGATCGCTCGTGGGCAATGGCCTGGGCTTCGCGATCGTCTTTACCAGGGCGTCGACCTCGGCTGGCTACGATGGAAAGTACTCGGTTTCGAAGAAGCTGGCCAAAGGCAGTCTTCCCGCGATGTCGTTGGTTCTCGCGCACGACCGGGAGCCACAGTCCGAAATCGTCGAACTCTTCACCAAAATGGCAATCAACACGGTCACTGAGGGTGTAAACGCCTAGGCGCTTCGCAGCGCGAAACGCCGAGGTATTCCCCTCTCGTTGAGGGCCCACAGCAACCACGGCAGACCCGTTCGTCACCGCCGTCGATTTCCGGAAACTTGCAGTCGCGGGTGTACGTCGACCCGCGAGAACAGTTCGAGCCGGCCACGCCACGCATCCTCCGCCCACCCGCGTTTCCACGCTGCAGGGGATCGGTTATTCTCGTCTCCCGTCGCATCACAGCACTTCGAATTCGCACAGCGGGCTTTTCATGATGTCTGTCGAGGTACGCCAGTGGCTGGAACAGCTCGGGCTCGGCGAGTACGCGGAGGCCTTCGCCGAGAATGCCATCGGGCTGGATCATCTCCAGGACCTGGACCACGAGACGTTGAAGGAAATCGGCGTGCGCGCGGTGGGTCACCGCCTGACCATCCTGAAGGCGGCGGCGCGGCTGGCGCCGGATGTCCCACCATCTGCGCCGTCCCTGGCGCAGGATGACGACGCGGCGGAATCGGCGCGACCCCGGGTGCAGCAGGCGGAGCATCGCCAGCTTTCGGTGATGTTCTGCGACCTGGTGGATTCCACCGCGCTGTCCGAGCGCATGGACCTGGAGGCCTACCGGGAACTGCTCGGCAGCTACCAGGACGCCACCCGCGACGCCATCGGAACCTTCGAGGGATATATCGCCCGCTACATGGGCGACGGCCTGCTGGTCTACTTCGGCTATCCCACGGCACACGAGGACGATGCCGAGCGCGCGGTGCGGGCGGGACTTGCGGTGGTCGAGGCGGTGGCGGCGATGTCGTTTCCCGACGTGCGCACGCGGGTGCGGGTGGGCATTGCCACCGGGCGGGTGCTGGTGGGCGACATCATCGGCGAGGGGGCCAGCGAGGAACACTCGGTGCTCGGCGAGACGCCCAACCTGGCGGCCCGGCTGCAGGGCCTGGCGGCGCCCAACCAGGTGGTCATCAGCGAGGTCACCATGCGCCTGGTGGAGGGGCGTTTCGAGCTCGAGGCGCTGGACCCGCGGGCGGTCAAGGGCTTCAGCGCACCGGTGCGGGCCTTCCAGGCCCGGGCAATCCGCACCACCAGCCGCTTCGATGCCGCCACCAGCCGTGGCCTGTCGCACTTCGTGGGTCGGCAAAGCGAACTGCAGTTGCTGTTCGAGCGCTGGGTGCAGGCGCGCAGCGGCGAGGGCCAGGTGGTGCTGCTGTCCGGCGAGGCGGGCATCGGCAAGAGCCGCATGCTGCGCCAGCTTCGCGAGCGCGTGGATGGCGAGGCCCATGCCACGCTGCGCTACCAGTGCTCGCCCTACGGCACCAAGACCGCCTTCCTGCCCTTCATCGAGCAACTGCAGCAGGCAGCCGGGTTTTCCACCGGGGACAGCGTGACGCAGAAACTCGACAGGCTGGAGACGCTGCTCGGCAGCCACGGGAACGATGGCCACGCGCCCCTGGCCCTGCTTGCCGCCCTGCTCTCCTTGCCGACCGAACGCTACCCGCCGCTGTCCATGTCGCCGCAGCGGCAGAAGTCGGAGACCATGGCGGCCCTGGTCGGGCACCTGGAGACCCTGGCCGGAGGTGGTCCCGTGCTGGTGCTGGTGGAGGACCTGCACTGGATCGACCCGTCCACCCTGGAGACGCTGGAGTCGGTGGTGGAGCGAACCCAGGCGCTGCCGCTGCTGGTGGTGATGACCCACCGTCCCGAGTTCGAGTCCGGCTGGCGGGCCTTCGGCCACGTGACCCATCACTCCCTGAACCGGCTCGATCGCAACGACGGCAGGGCGCTGATTGTCCGGGTGACCGGTGGCATGGAACTCCCGGAGACGGTCACCGAGCAGATCGTCAACCACACCGACGGCGTGCCGCTGTTCATCGAGGAACTGACCAAGACCATCCTGGAGGGCGACCTGCTGCGGGCCGAGGACGGTCGCTACGTGCTGGACGGTCCGCTGGCGCCGTTGTCCATTCCGGCCACCCTGCAGGATTCCCTGATGGCCCGCCTCGACCGCCTGGCGCCGGTCAAGGAGGTCGCCCAGGCGGCTTCCTGCATCGGCCGGGAGTTCACCACCTCGCTGCTGGCCACGGTGCTGCGGCGTTCCTCCCTGGACCGGGAGCTGGCGCAGTTGGTGGAATCCGGGCTGGTCTTCCGCCGGCGATCCGGCCAGGGTGAGGTCTACCTGTTCAAGCATGCGCTGGTGCAGGACACCGCCTATGAAAGCCTGCTGGCCAGCAAGCGGCGGGAACTGCATGCCCGGGTCGCCGAGGCATTGCAGGAGTCCGACGACAGCGAGCCGGCGGTGCTGGCCCGGCATTTCGCCGCCGCCGGTTTCGCCGAGCAGGCCGCCGCCAGCTTCCTCGCGGCGGGCATGCGGGCACTGTCGGTGTCGGCGCTGGCGGAGGCCGAAGGCGAAAGCGAGCTTGGTCTTGCGCAGGTCGAGGGCATGCCGCCGTCGGCCACCCGCGAGCGGCTGGAACTGGATCTCAGGATGGCTCTCGGCGCGGCAAGAATCGCCTCCTACGGCTGGTCACATCCCTCGGTGTCGGCGGCCTACGAGCCGGCCTTCGACCTGGCGGAACAACTCGGCGACGTGCGCGCGGAAGGCAACGTGCTCTGGGGCCTGTGCGTGCACTACTGGACACGGGCCGAGTTCCAGGCAACGCGGCAGTGGCTGTCCAGGTTCGAGGCCGCCGCCGATGCCTCGACCAACGAGGAGTTCGCCATCGTGCGGGACATGACGGCGGGATGCCAGTATTTCTGGGAAGCGGAGTACGAACGGGCCTACCGTTATACCGACCGGCTGCGCCGCACCTACGACACGACCATCCACGGTGGTATCGCCGGCTACACCAACCATGATCCCCTGTGCTTCTCCCTGCACTGGGCCGGCAGCCTGCTGCAGTGGATCATCGGCCGTCCGGACCTGGCCCTGGCACTGGCGGACGAGGCCCATGACCAGGCACGTCGCATCGGTCACCCGTTCAACTTCGCCTTCGCGTTGACCGCGGGCTCCGAAGCCCTGCTGCTGCGCGGCGACACCGACCACCTGCTGCAGTGCTGCGACGAGGTGCAGGCCATCGTCGACGATGAAAGCCTGGGGGATTTCGTGCAGCACGTCCTGGTCAACAACTGGCGGGGGCGCACCCTGGTGCGGATGGGCGAGTTCGAGGAAGGCTACCGCTTGACCAACCTGGCCAACACGCGCTGGCGCGAGGCCGAGGGGCGCATCTGCACCGCCCTGTTCCGGGGCGGCGAGGCGCTGGCCCTCGGCGGCCTGGGCCGTCATGCCGAGGCGCTCGGCGTGATCGAGGAGAGCATCGGGCACTGCCGGGAAACCGGCGACCGCTTCATGGAACCGGAAGTGCTGCGGGTGAAGGCGGAACTGCTGCGCGCGGCCGGTGGATCGGCCGACGCGGTGATCGAGAAGCTGCTGGTCGAGTCCCTGCACCTGGCCGGCGAACACGGCGCCCTGTCCTGGGAACTGCGCACCGCCTCCAGCCTGGCCCGGTTCCTGCGCGACCAGGACCGGCGGGTCGAGGGCCGCGATGCCCTCGCCGCCGTCTACGACCGCTTCACCGAGGGTCTCGACACCGCCGACCTGGTGGACGCGGGGACGCTGCTCCGGGAACTGTCCTGAGACGTCGGCGCCAACGGCGCCACGTACCCCGGAGAGGCTCAGTCCGCCAGCAGCGTGCGCAGCATCTCGGTGGACGCCTCCCTGCCCTGGCCGATGCCCACCTGCTGGTGACGGATGACGCCCTCCCTGTCGAGGATGGTGACCAGGTTCGAGTGCGCGAAGTCGCCGCGACCGTCGGGTCGGTAGCGCATGCCGATCACGGCGGCCAGGGTCAGCACGTCGTCGGGGTCGCCGGTGAGCAGGGTCCAGTGGTCGGCGGGCAGGCCGTGCTGGTCGCGGTAGGCGGCGAGCTTGCGCGGCGTGTCCCGTTCCGGGTCGAAGGAGACCAGGACCAGCGCTGCCCGGTCTTGCAGGTCCTCGGGCAGGGCGGCGTCGATGGCGCGCACTTCCTGGACCAGCAGCGGGCAGACATATTCGCAGGACGTGTAAATCATGCTCAGCACCACCGGCTTCCCCTCGAGGTCGGCCAGTTGGCGGGCGTGGTCGCGGTCGTCCCGCCAGGTGGCGTCGAGCTGGTAGAGGGACATCTCCGGCGGCGCGCCGATGTCGGGTTCCAGCGCATGCTCGTGCTGGTGTTCGTGGCTATGGTCGTGCTGGTGCCCGGCTTCGTCCGCCGTGGCGCCAGCCACCAGGAACAGCGCCAGCGGCAGGGTCAGCCACCAGCGTCGCCGGGTTGTCGTGTCGTTCACGATGAGGTCCTCGCACAGCGAAAGCCGAGGCTTCGCACGGTGTAGTCGCCCCGCAGTCCACTGCGGAAGGCGTAGCGCATGAAGGCGGCATAGTCGTCCGTGTCGGCGGCGCCGATGGAGGCGGCGCCACAGAACAGCCGTCGATCCAGCCCGCTGTCGGCGCGGGACTCCCCGGTGACCAAGGCGTTGTTGAAGTCCAGCGTCCACTCCCAGACCAGGCCGTGCAGGTCGTGCACGCCATGGGCATTGCGGTACACGCTGCCCACCGCGGGCAACGGCTCGGAGACCGGACGCGAATACCAGGCCAGGATCCTGGCGTTGAACGCCGCCGACGGCCGGCCGCTGGCATTGGTTTCGTCCACGCTGGCCGCGTACTCCCATTCCGCGGTGGTGGGCAGGCGCTTGCCCCGGGCATCGCAGTAGGCCCGCGCAGCGAACCACGACACGCCCACCACCGGCGAGGTGGCCGGCGCGCGCGGCCCGGGATCGAGGTCGTCCGACCAGCTCGCCAGGTAGGCATCGTCGGCGAACAGCCGCGGTACGCGGGATCGTCGCCAGCGCGGCTGCGCGGTGACGAAGGCCAGGTACCCGGCATTGGTCACCGGGTAGCGATCCAGTTCGAAGCTGGCAACCGGCTCGCGGGGGTCGGCGGGGTCCACGCCGGACACCGGGTCGAGCCCGCTCGGTCGGTACAGCGGCTGGTAGCTGCCCGCCGGGATCTTCACCATGTCGTCGGCGCCGAACGCGGGCATGGCCGGCGCCCACGCGCCGGCCATGCCGCACAGCACCGCGATGACGAGACGCAACATCGATCAGTGAACGATCTTGACCTGCTTGCGCTGCTCGGCCACTTCCCCGGGGCTGATCACGTAGCCGGCGTTGTCCCACTCGCTGTAGAGGTAGGTCAGCACGTTGGCGATGTCCTCGTCCGACAACTGCAGCGCGGGCATCTGGTTGTTGTACTGCTCGCCGTTGACGGTGATCGGCCCGGACAGGCCGCCGATGACGACGCGGATTGCCCGTTCCTTGTCTTCGTTCAGGTAGTCCGCGTTGGCCACCGGGGGAAAGGCCCCGGCCAGGCCGGAGCCGTCCTGCTGGTGGCAGGCCGCGCAGACCTGCTGGTAGGTGCGCTTGCCGAAGGCGATGCGCTCGGCCTCGTTGCTTGCCGCGGTGGGCCCGGCCGACGGCGCCGGCAGCGACTGGATGGTGGCGCCCTCGGGCTGGTAGATCTCCTCGAGCACCTTGCCCGAGTAGACCGTGGCATTGTCTTCGCCACCGGCGTTGAGCATGCCCAGTGCGCCCTTGTTGAAGGCGCGGAAGATGGAATGGTCGACGAGAATGTAGGTACCCGGCACCTGCAGCCGCGCCTCGACGATGGCCGAGCCGCCGGCCGGCACCAGCGTGGTCTGGATGTTGCTCACCGGCGGGAACCCGCCTTCCGGGTATACCTTGTCGAAGATCTCGCCGATCATGTGGAAGGACGACACCAGGTTGGGCCCGCCGTTGCCCACGAACAGGCGCACCGTCTCGCCGACCTCCGCCTGCAGGGCATTGTCGCCGATGAGGGAGCCCACGGAGCCGTTGAAGACCACGTAGTCGGCATCCTCGCGCATGGCCTTGTTCATGTCGAAGGGCTGCAACCCGGCCTCGCCATGCGCACCCCGGGTGTAGAACTCGCTCTGCATCACGTAGAACTCGCGGTCGACCTTCGGCAGGCCTTCCTTCGGTTCCACCAGGATGAGGCCGTACATGCCGTTGGCAATGTGCATGCCCACCGGTGCGGTGGCGCAGTGGTACACGTACAGGCCGGGGTTGATGGCCTGGAAGGAGAACACCGAGGTATGCCCCGGCAGGGTGAAGGACGATGTCGCGCCGCCACCCGGGCCGGTCACCGCGTGCAGGTCGATGTTGTGCGGCATCTTGCTGTCCGGGTGATTGCTCAGGTGGAACTCCACCAGGTCGCCTTCGCGGACACGGATGAACTGGCCGGGCACCTGGCCGCCGAAGGTCCAGAAGGTGTAGTCCACGCCATCGGCCAGCCGCGCCACCAGTTCCCGCGTCTCCATGTGCACGATGACCTTGGTGTTGTGCGGCCGGGTAATGGGCGGTGGCACGTCCGGCGCATGGGTCAGCGTTGCGATCTCCTCTCCCTTGATCACGCTGGTGATCGTCTGCGCCTGGGCGGCGCCACCCAGGGCGGTTGCCGCCAGCGCCGCCAGGATCATGTTCGTTGTCCGGGTGATCATCGCCTTCCTCCTCCTCGCTGGTTGGGAACACGGGTGGCGGGCCGCCTGTCGTGCAGCGCCGGGACAGTGACCATCCCGTCGTCGCACCAGGTGGCGATGCCGCCTGCGTGATCATGGTACGAGAGGGTGTGCCCGCTTGAAATTGATCTGGGACAAGTGATCCTGCATTGCGCGGAAATCCCCGAACAATCGGGCGTGGCGGGGCGGGAATCGGGGGAGCTGGAAGGGTGACCGGTTGCGGGGGGACGGCGATCGCTGCGGGCAACGGTTGGCGTGCGGCGCCCCTACATGCGCGCCCGGCTACCCGAATGCAGGTGCCTGGAAGGCCGTCACCGGGGGCAATTCGCCGTCGTAGCGCTCGACCTCCACCAGCGCGCTCTGCGCGCTTGGACCCTGGGCAAGACGGGAGGTGCCGCGGTCCTGGGTGAGCAGGTTGGGGTTGCCATGGACATCCAGGGCGCCGACCACGCCGAAGTCCACCGGGTCGTACCAGCTCCCGGTGGAGAGCTGGACCACCCCGGCGCGAATGTCGTCGGTGACCACCGCGGCGGCGAGGCAGGCGCCGCGATCGTTGAATACCCGCACGATCATGCCGGACTCGATCCCCCGCGCACGGGCGTCGTCGGTATGGATCAATATCGGCTCGCGGTCGCGGTGCTTGGATGCCCGGCTGACGCTGCCATGGTCGAGCTGGCTGTGCAGCCGGGTGGCGGGCTGGTTGGATAGCAGGTGGAGCGGGTGCCTGGCGGCGGCCGGGGAACCGAGCCACTCCGCCGGCTCCCGCCAGACCGGGTGCCCGGGGCAGTCGTCGTAGCCCATGCCGACCACGGTTTCGGAGACGATCTCGATCTTTCCCGACGGTGTGCCGAGCGGGTGCTGCAGCGGGTCGCGGCGGAATGCCTGCAGGGCATCATGGCCCGGGCCGGGGGTCGGCACCTCGACCTCGATGGGTCCGCCGCGCCAGAACGCCTCGAACCCGGGCAGTTCGATGCCGGATCGCCGTGCCACCGCGCGGCAGCCATCGTACAGGAAGCGAATCCACTGCGCCTCGGTGCGGTGCTCGGTGAAGGCTTCCTCGCTGCCCAGCCGTTGCGCCAGTCCCGAGAACACCTGGTAATCGCTCCTGCGCTCGCCGAGGGGTGCGATGGCCTGGTGCATGGGCGCCAGGCAGGTGTCCATCGGGCTGCAGGCGATGTCGTCCCGCTCCAGCGCCGTGGTGACCGGAAAGACGATGTCGGCGAAGCGGGCACTGGCGGTCCACCACTGTTCGTTGACGATGATGGTCTTTGGCCGCCGCCAGGCCTGGATCAGGCGGTTGATGTCCTGGTGGTGGTGGAAGGGGTTCCCGCCCGCCCAGTAGACCAGCTGCACGTCGGGGTAGACCAGTCGTTGGCCGTCGTAGTCGATGGCGGTGCCGGGATGCAGCAGCATGTCCGCCATCCGTGCCACCGGGATGAAGTCGCTCACCGGGTTGCTGCCCTGGGACAGGGCCGGCCAGTCCAGGCTCTTCGGCTGGCCGACGCCGTTCACCGTGCACAGCCCGTAGCCGATGCCGCGACCGGGCAGGCCGACCTGGCCGAGGATCGCGGCCAGGGTCGCCGCCATCCAGTACGGCTGCTCGCCGTGTTCGGCGCGCTGGATGGACCAGCTTGCCGTCACCAAGGTACGGCTGTCCGCCATCTCGCGGGCCAGCGCGTGGATGGCGTCCGCCGGCACCTGCGAGATCGCCGCCGCCCATTCCGCGTTCTTCGGCTGGCCGTCGGTCACGCCCAGCAGGTAGTCCCGAAAGGTGTCGAAGCCGTGGCAGTAGCGGTGCAGGAAGTCTTCGTCATGGCGGTTCTCGGTGACCAGGACATGGGCCAGGGCGAGCATCACCGCGGTATCGGTGCCGGGTCGCAGTGGCATCCAGCGACTCGACGCATCCCCTGGAACATCCTGCTTCCACGGGCTGAACACCACGAAACGCACGCCGGCCTCGGCACACCGTCGCAGCCCCTCCCTGGCGGCATGACGCCCCAACTGGCCGGAGTTCACCTGGGCGTTCTTGCTGCCCAGGCCACCGAAGCTGACCACCAGCTCGGCGTTGTCGGCAATATCCGCGAAACCGGGTGACGACACCACCCAGCGCTGCTGGTTGCCCAGCACGTGGCGCAGCACCACGTTGCCGGCGGCGGTGCTGTAGGTATCCCGGGAACCGGTGTAACCACCGATGGTGTTCATGAACCGGTGGACCTGGCTCTGCGCGTGGTGAAAGCGCCCGGCGCTGGCCCAGCCATAGGAACCGGCGAAGATGCCGCGATTGCCATGCGCTTCGACCACGTGCGCGAGGCTTTCCGCGGCCAGGTCCAGCGCCTGCTCCCAGGACACCTCGACGAAATCGTCGAGACCGCGCCGGCCGGGATCGCTGCGCCACTTGCCGGACAGGTATCCCCTGCGTACCGCGGGCCGGTCGACGCGGCTGCCGCCGTACAGGGCCGACACCATGGACTGCCCGAGGGGGGACGGGTCGGGGTCCTGCGCATAGGGATGCATGGCGACCACCCGACCGTCGGTTACCTCGGCGTGGAAGACACCCCAGTGGGTGGCGGTGGGCAGACGTTTGGTGCTCATGGGTGGACCGACCTGGTGTTCCTGAAGCCCTTCCCTTACCACGGTGTCCCGCACGCTGTACAGCGTGCGGGACACCGCCCGGCCCCGGGGGCGGGTGTTACTGGATCACGATCCGGTTCCACTGCGCGGTCCAGTCGCGCATGTCGAAGCCGGTGAAGTCCACGTAGTACAGGTTGGCGATCTCTTCCGGGCTGAGCAGCAGGAAGGGCTCGCCGCAGGCATCCAGCTTCGGGTCGCCCGCGTACTTCTCCTGCACCACCTTGTTGGTGGGCACGATGCCGTTCTTGGTGTGCAGGATGGTCTGCATTTCCTCGGAGACCAGCATGTTGATGTACCACTCCGCGGCTTCGGCATTCTTCGAGTTCGCCGTCACCGCGGCGAAGCCGACGCCGGCGATGCCGCGCTTGTCGCCCAGTTCCGGATGCATGAAGCACACCGGGAGGCCGGAATCGAACATGCGCACACCCCAGCCGGCATGGACGATGCCCGCCCAGATGTCGCCGGACTCGAACAACTGCGGTACCTGGGTGCTGGAGTTCACGTAGGAATACACCTCCACCTGCCGGATGCGTTCCAGGCCTGGCTGGATGTTGTGCTCGTCACCGCCGGCATCCACCGAGAAGCCGACGATGGGGTTGATGATGGAGCTGACGCTGATGTCGGGTATGGCCACCCGGTTCTTCAGCTTGTCGTTGACCAGGTCGGAGAAGTGCGTGGGTGTGGCGATGCCCTGCTCCTCGAACTTGTCCTTGTGGTAGGCCACGCCCTCCTGGACCAGCCAGTTCGCCACCCGGTGCTGGTCGTACATGCGTTCGTCCAGGTACTGGGTGTTCGGGATGTTGGCGAGGTTGAGCTCCCGCAGCAGCTCGTTCTCCTGGATGATCGGCCAGGAAGACTCGGTGACCTCGACCACGTCCATGGGGGCATCCTGGCCACGGGCGGACATCAGCATCGAGAGCAGGATGGTGTGGTTGCCGGTGACGAAGTTGATCTCGCCGCCGAGTGCCCGGAACTTCTCGCCGATGTATTCGTCGATGCGCTCCTTCCAGCTTCCGCCGAAGGTGCCGACGACGAGTTCCACGTCGTCGAAACGCTGTTCGTCCGCGGCCGCGGTGTGCGCGGCCAGCATGCCCAGTGCACAGCTGGCACCGGCGAGAAGGGTTCCTACAGTGATTCGCTTGGTTGTACGCATGGCGTTCTCCTGGCTGTTCGCCGTTTAGAAAGAGACTGGTCGGAACCCGGGCATCAGGTGCGCCCGCCTGCACGCAGCAGGACATCCAGCCCGACCAGCTTTTGTATCCCCCATAGTAGAAACACGGAAGCGCATACGATCATGGTCGACAGCGCCAGAATCGCCGTGTCGAAGTCGAACTCCATCGAGTGGAATATCTCCACCGGCAGCGGCGTGAAACGGGCGCCGGCGAGGAACAGGGAAATCGGCACGTCGCCGAAGGAAACCATGAAGCCGAACAGGCAGCCGGCATAGATGCCGGGCATGATGATCGGCAGCGTGACCCGGTAGAACGTGCGCCAGTGGCTGGCGCCGAGGCTCAGGGCCGCCTCTTCCAGCGCGCTGTTGAACCGGTACAGCACGGCGCCCACGGAGCCCACCACGTAGGGCGTGGTCACGAACAGGTGGCCGATGACCAGCCCGGGGAAGGTCGCCACCAGGCTGACGCCGAGGACGTCGTTGACCACGTAGTAGGTCTGCAGGAAGGCGATGCCGATGACGATGAAGGGAATCTGCAGCGGCGCGCGGAACAGGGCCGCGATCAGGGTCTTCCCCGGCACCCGGCCACGCACCAGCCCGATGGCGGCCGGCACGCCGATGACCAGCGCCAGCACCGTCGCCACCGCGGCGACGGAAACGCTGACCCACAGCGAGTGGTACAGCGAGGAGGAAATCTCCCCGTACCACTGCAGGGACAGGTCCTGGGGTGGAAAACGAACGAAGGCGCGGCCGCTGTCCATGTCGCCGCCGCTGAACGAGGCCAGCACGACAACCAGCACGGGACCGAGCAGGAAGACGTAGACGAGACCGACGAACAGTATCGTGACCACCCGCATGATCGCCTTCTTGCCCTGGGTTCCGATGACCATGATTGCTATCCCGTTGCGGTTGGTTGGTGGAAGACGGCCGCTGGCAGCCCTAGGTGACGCTGCGCGCGATGCGCATGCGCCGCAGCAACAGCACGGACAACAGGTTGATGGCGAGCACCGAGACCAGCAGCACCACCGACAGGCTGGCGCCGAGGCCGTACTCGAGGTCCAGCACGATGCTGCGCTGGATCAGCACCGGCAGGGTCAGCACGCGACCACCGCCAAGCAGCACGGCGGAGACGAAGGCGCCCATGCACAGGTTGAAGACGATCAGCGTTCCGGAGATCACCCCCGGCAGGGACAGCGGGATGACCACCCGCAGGAACACCCGCCAGCGACTGGCGCCGTGGATCTCGGCCGCCTCCTCCAGGGAGCGCGGTATGGTCTGCACCACCGAGAACAGCATGAGAACGAGGAAGCCGATCACGTAGTGCAGCAGACCGATGACCACGCCGGAATAGCTGCCGATGATGCTGATGCGGTCGGAGACCAGCCCGACACTGCGCAGCAGCGTGTTCAGCGGCCCGTCGTTGCCGAAGATGATGATCAGGCCGAGCACCTTGATCACCACGGTGATGAACGACGACACGACGATGACCGCCAGCAGCCACATGGCCCATTTCGACTGCATGCGGGCGATGACGTAGGCCACCGGGTAGGCACAGATCAGCGCCAGCACCACGGCCACCCCGGACAGGGCGAAGGTCAGCCCCAGCGACTTCATGTAGAAGGCACTGGTCAGCACCTTGACGTAGTTGACCAGCACGAACTCCTCGCCGACCCGTCCATAGCCGAGATCCTCGTAGAAGCCTGCCCGAACGAAGATGACCTGCGTGCCCACCAGCAGCAGCATGGACAGGGCAAAGGAGGGCCACAGGAACCTGGACCAGTGCAAATTCATGACCGCGTACCCCGTTGGTGGTGGCAGTGGAGGCGGGACCGGGATCGCCGGCCGGCCGGGATCGGAGGATTCATGGCTGCTGCGCGCCAAGATCGGCGGAAAGCGCCCTGCCGGCCTCGATCACCATCGGCGCCAGGCGCTTGATGGCCTTTTCCTTGAGGCGCTCGGCCGGGCCGGAGATGCCGATCGCCGCCAGCACCCTGCCCTCGGCATCGCGGACGGGCGCGCCGATGGCGCGCACGCTCAACTGCCACTCTCCGCGGGTCACCGCGTAACCCAGCTCGCGGATCTGCGCCAGTTCCTCGCCCAGCCGCACCGGGTCGGTGATGGTCATGCGCGTGTACTGCTCCAGCGGTCGGTCGTCGTGGCCGGGGTACTTGCCGCCGCGAAACGCCAGCAGGACCTTGCCGGTGGCGACGCAGTGGGCCGGGGCGCGGCCGCCGAGCCTGGAATAGGACCGCACCGGCTCGGGGCTGTCGACCTTGTCCACGTTGACCGCCCATTCACCGTCGAGAATGGTCAGGTGCGACGACTCCCGGGTGGTCTCGGCCAGTTGCTTGACATGGGGCTTGCCCTGGGCAACGACGTCGAGGCGATTCACGGTGAGGCTGCCGAGTTCCCACAGCCGCAACGAGCAGGCGTACTTGCCCGAATCGGCGTCGTGGTTCACGTATCCCTGCGCGACCAGGGTCTGCAGCAGGCGGAACACGTTGCTCTTGGTCAGGCCGAGCTGCCGGGCCAGTTCGGTGACGCCACGCGGCGCATCACTCTTGACCAGCGCCTCGATCACCATCAGGCCCTTGAGCAAGGTCTTGTCCATGGTCAGTTCCGTGGTTGGCCGGGCCGCGCGCGTGTCGCGGCACAGCGGTGTTCGGCGGGCGGCGTCCGGTGATCCAGGCAGGTGGCCATGATGGTCCGCCTACACCACTGCCTTCGCCCGTGCATCGGCCTCGCGGAACACCGCGCGCACCCGCTCGATCTCCCACGGGTGCTCGGTGAGCGTCTCGTGGTCCCATTCGCTGCGTGGACGCTCCGGCTCGAAGAAGTCGCCGCCGTAGACATGCAGGGCACAGGACATCTTGCCGAGGGGATTCAGCACCGAGTGGATGATGTGGGTGCCGAGGGTGGCCACTTCGCCGGCGCCCAGGGACTTCGCCCCGGCGGCCTCGATCCGCTCCTCGCCGCGGCGCCAGAAGACGTTGTCTTCCCGGCCCGCGTAGAGACCGATGAGTGCGAACATCTGGTGATCATGGGGCATCAGCGACATGTGCGGCGCCCAGACGAAGTTGATGATGGTCAGGTCCGGGGCGCGGTACAGGGTGTTGACCCCGGCTGCCTCGGGTTCGCCGAGGCCGGCCAGCACGTCCCGCGGCGAAGAAACCGCGCGTTCCACCACCTCGCGCAGGGCGACCTGTCCACCGGACACGGCGGCCCGGCAATCTTCGATGAAGCGCTCTTGGTCAAACATGATCTGCCTCCAGGGTGGATCGTGGACTCGGCGTCGAATGCACCGGCGCTGGTGCCGCCGGCGATGCCCGGCTAGTCTTCGCCCATGTGGGCCAGCAGCCACTTCTGGAAATGGTGCACGTTGGCCTCCCAGGTCGGCGAGAACTTCACGTCGTCGGACACCGGAGACTTGCGCGCGCACTGCTGCCCTTCCCACATGCCCATGTCCTGGCTGCGGATGCCGTCACGGCCGCGCGGACTGCGCGACTTGCCCAGCCAACGCTCCAGCACCGATTCGCGGCCTTCGCGACAGGCCTCGGAGGTAGCCGCGTCGCCGACGAAGTAGTAGGCCATCTTCATGCCCGTGCGAGCCGGGGACAGCGGATCGGTGATCACCGATGCCATGTGGTCGGGGGTGAAGGTCAAGGTGGTGTTGGGGAAGATCAGCGTGGTCGAACGCCGCGGGGCAACGGTCGCCTCCTTGAGGGGAATCAGCGGCAGGCCGTTGGCCGAGTGCGGGTACTCCCCGGCGCGCTCGCGCCTGCGCAGCATGACCGCGTTCTCCAGTTGCAGGGTCTCGCTCCAGGGCTTGCCCGTTTCCATCTCCAGGTCGTCGGAGATCCGCGTGAAGATCCCCTTGTGCAGCGCGACGTGGTGATAGGTCTCCCAGTTGTCGTTCTGCAGTTTCCAGTTGGCGTCCACCTCCCAGTCCTCGCGGTGACCGATCACGGTGGCACCGATGTCGAAGCCCGCGGAGTAGTCCAGCACCTCGCCGAGGTACTCGTCCAGCGGCGGCGCATTGCCGTCGATGTTGACGAAGATCCAGTGTCCCCACTCCCCGCAGCGGATCGGCACCAGGCCGTTGTCCTTCTGCTCCAGGCACTTGCTGATCGGCGCCCGCGTGCCGTCGTAGAACGGCGTGCGCCTGAGCGCGCCGTCCAGGCCGTAGGTCCAGGCATGGTAGGGACAGGTGAACAGCGAAAGACGTTCGGCCGGCTCGGTGAGGATGACCGAGGCCCGGTGCCGGCAGACGTTGTGGAACACCCGCACCTCGCCCTGCTCGTCCCTGCACACGATCATCGGCACGCCGGCCATGGTGACCGGGATCGCGTCGCCGGGTCCGGCGACGTCGCTGGAAAAGGCCACCCCCATCCAGGTGCGTCGGAAGACCCTGGCGATCTCCTGCTCGAAGAAGGCCTGGCTGGTGTAGGCAAGCGCCGGCAGTCCGCGGGCCTCCTCGATGGGACGGTTGACCATCGAGATCACGTCGTTGCCGACCAGGTCGAAAAGCGTTTCAGCGTTCATTCCAAAGTCTCCTTCGAGGTTTGCATGCCATGCCCGGGCGCAACCTGTTCCCTGCGTCAGCCAACTCGCCCGGGTGGTGATCCACGCGCCCTGTTGTGCCGTATATTGAAACAATGTTTCAAATACTGAAACGATATTAGGAACCTTCTTTCAATCCTGTCAATGCGGGTATTTACCCACCGTCCGCCCAGCACGGCTGGCCGCACAGGCTTTCTCCCGTACCCGCGTGGCCACCGCCGCCGCCGTTAACCCGCCCTTAACCCCGGCTTGTCTACCCTGCACCGCCATACCCACCTGTCTCGACGAGGAGAGTCGCCAACGTGGCCCGGTTGCCCACCCACCCCCTGCTGGCCAGCGCCCTGGCCCTGCTGCTGTCCGCCTGTGCCACGACCGGCGGTTCCATCGACTACCCGGACCAGGCGGACACGCTGGTCGAGCAGGTGCCCGCATGGTCCACCGAGGTGGACGGACAGTCCGGACTGACGCTCACCGACCTGGTCCGCTCGGATGCCCTGGAGAAGCTGGTGCAGCAGTCGATGGACGCCAACCCGGGCCTGCAGCAGACCCTGCTGACCCTGCGCATTCGTGAAACCGAACTCCGCCAGGCAGGTGCCGATCGACTGCCGTCGGTGGAAGGCAGCATCACCGCCAGCGACGGAGAAGAGACCGACGACCGGTATGCCGCCTCGGTAACCATCCAGTACGAGGTCGACCTGTGGAGAAAGATCTCCGACCGCACGGCGGCGGCGGGCAAGGACGTCGAGGAGCAGGCCGCGCTCTACCGGCTTGCCCGCGACACGCTGGCGGCAGACGTGATGACAAGCTGGCTGGCACTGATCGCCCAGCAACATGCCATCGCCATCCAGTCCGAGCGACTGCAAACCCTGGAAAGCAACGAAACCCTGATCCTGCAGCGCTACCGTAACGGCCTCGGCACGCTGGAGGACCTGGACAGTGCGCGCAGCACCACGGCCAGCGCCCGCGCCACGCTGGAGGACGAGCGCGAGTCGCTGGCCCGCCAGGAGCGCGCGCTGAAGACCCTGCTCGGCGAGGTGCCGGCCACCGGCAGCGAAGTGCCCGGCGACTACCCGGTGGTGCTCACGCCGTTGGCGGAGCTTCCTGCGCAGACCCTGGCGCGTCGACCCGACCTGGTCGCCGCCTACCGCGCCATCGAGGCGGCGGGCTACCGTGCCAGCGCCGCCTACAAGGACCTGCTGCCCAGCATCAGCCTGCAGGCGGCACTGGAGGACGTGGCCGACTCGCCCATGCAGTCGCTGCTGACCAACCCGACCTGGAGCCTGCTCGGCCAGTTGGTCGCACCCCTGTTCGAGGGCGGTGCGCTGCGCGCCGCCGCGGACGCCGCCGAGCTGGAAACCGCCAGCGTCTACCAGGCCTATCGCGAAGCCCTGCTGAACGCGGTTGCCGAGGTGGAGGACGCGCTGGGCATGGAACGTTCACTGGCCATCCGCGAGCAGCACATCGCCGATGCGCTGGCCCGTGCACAGAGCACCCTGGCGCAGTACCAGTCCAGCTACCGTTCCGGCCTGGTGGACATTCTCGACCTGCTCGCGGTGCAGCAGCAGACCTACGACCTGATGGCACAGCGGGACAACCTGCGCTACCTGCGCCTGGTCAACCGCGTCGACCTTGGACTGGCCCTTGGCCTTGGAGTGGAGGCATGATCGGCAAGCTTCTGAAAGCCGTGCCGCTGCTGGGTGCGCTGGCGCTGTTCGCAGTGGTGGTGGTGACCGTGCAGGAACAGGCCCAGTCCTTCAACCAGCGACCTTTGCAGCGACCGGAGTCCACCGTGCAACGCATCACCGTGTCGGTGATCCCGGTGGCGCGGAGCGGTCACGTGGCGCGGGTCACGGGCTACGGCGAGGCCACCCCCCACTACGAACTCTCGCTGGCCACCCAGGTGTCCGGACGCATCGACAACCTGTCGGAAGCCTTCGAAGCCGGCAACCGGGTCGCCGCCGGAGAGGTGCTGGTGACGCTGGAAGACAGCAGCTACCGCGAGGCACTGGCCAGCGCGCAGAACACCCTGGCCAGCAACCAGGTGGCGTTGCTGGAAGAGGAGCGACAGGGAGAACAGGCCCGGCTGGAGTGGCAGTCCTCCGGTCTCGACGGCGAGCCGGGTTCGCCGCTGGTGCTGCGCACACCGCAACTGGCATCGGCACAGGCGGCCGTGGCGCAGGCGCGGGCTTCGGTCGAGGCCGCCAGTGACAACCTGCAGCAGACCCGCATCACGGCACCCTTCGACGCCCTGGTCACCGCGCGCAACGTCGCGCCCGGCGGCTACGCCCAGGCCGGCGCCGAACTGGCCACGCTGGTCAGCACGGACCGGCTGGAAGTCAGCATCAGCCTGTCCGCCGCCGACTGGGCACAACTGCCCGACGCGTCCCTGCTGGCCGCTGGCCAGTGGCCGGCGACCCTGACCAACGTCGAGAACGGCGAACAGTGGACCGGCTACGTGCTGCGCGCACGCCAGCACCTGGACAGCAGCAGCCGGCAGCGATCGCTGGTCATCGCCGTGGACCAACCCTTCGACCGCTCCCCCGCCCTGCTGCCGGGCACCTTCGTCGAAGCCAGCGTGACCGGGCGAGACATCGACGGGCTGTGGAAGCTGCCCGCCACCGCCCTGGGCCAGGACGGCCGGGTCTGGTACGTGGCCGACGACGACACCCTGGCCAGCTTCGAGGCCGAGCCGTTGTTCGCCGACGATGGCGCCATCTTCCTGCAACCGCCGCACGCCTTGTCCGACGGCATCGCGCGGGTGGTGCGCCAGCCACTGAGCAGCTACGTCGACGGCATGGCGGTGCAAGCCGTGGAGGAGCAACCGGATGCATGACCAGACCCCGACACGCGGCATCATCCCCTGGTTCGCACGCAACCCGGTGGCTGCCAACCTGCTGTTGGTGCTGGTCATCGCGCTGGGCGCGATTGCCCTTGGCTCCTTGCAGAAGGAAGCGTTCCCGAGCATGGAACCGGACAGCATCACGGTATCCGTGAGCTATGACAGCGGCTCGGCGAAACAGTCCGAGGAAGGCCTGGCGATCAAGATCGAGGACGCCCTGGAAGGCGTGGCGGGCATCGAGTCGATCACCAGCACCTCGACCACCAGCGGCACCACGGTCACCGTGGAGAAGCGCTCGGACCACGATCTCGATACCCTGCTGCGCGACGTCGAGACCCAGGTCGACGCCATCTCCAACTTCCCTGCCGATGCCGACAACCCGGTGATCGAGAAGGCGGAACGCGAGGAGCACTCGCTGTGGGTGCAGCTCTACGGCGACGCCGGGCGCCATGCCCTGCAGCAACTGGCCAACGACCTGAAGACCGACCTGCTGGCCCACGAGGATGTCAGCCGGGTCTCGTTGACCGGCTGGCTCGACCCGATGATGTCCATCGAGATCGACGAGGGACACCTGCAGTCCTACGGGCTGGACCTTTCCGACGTCGAGGACGCGATCAACGCCGGCTCGAGCAGCGCCGCCACCGCGGTGGTACGGAACGCCTCGCTGTACCTGCAGCTGCAGGCCTCGGAACAGGCCTACCTGAAAGAAGACTTCGCCGACATCCCGCTGGTGACCACCACCTCTGGCGAGTTCATCCGGCTGGGCGACGTCGCCAGCATTCGAGACACCTTCGATGACAGCACTTCCACCCTGTCGCGCTTCGACGGACGCGACAGCATTGCCCTGCAGATCGTCACCACCGGCACCGACGATATTTCCGACTCGGTCAACGGCGCCCGCGACGTGGTCCAGGAATGGCTCGACGAGGGCCGGTTGCCGACCAGCGTGGCGCTGGCCACGTGGTACGACCGCAGCACGTCCATCAACGAACGCCTGCAACTTCTGATCGACAACGCCCTGTACGGCATCGTGCTGGTATTCGCCCTCTTGGCCCTGTTCCTCAACCTGCAGGTGGCACTGTGGGTGGCCATGGGGCTGCCCTTCGTCTTCTTCGGCACCCTGTACTTCATGGGCGAGCCGTTTCTCGGCTTGACCCTGAACGAGTTCACCACCTTCGGCTTCATCATGGCGCTGGGCATCGTGGTGGACGACGCGGTGGTGGTGGGAGAAAGCGTCTACGCCCGCCGACGCGCCGATGGCGACACCCTGGACAACACCATCCGGGGCACCCTGCAGGTCGCGGTGCCGACCCTGTTCGGCGTGTTCACCACGGTGGTCGCCTTCTTCGCTTTGTCCCAGGTCGAGGGTCGGCTGGGCAACCTGTACGCACAGTTCGCCGCGGTGGTCGGCCTGTGCCTGGTGTTGTCCATCATCGAGTCGAAGCTCATCCTGCCGGCCCACCTGGCCCACCTGAAGACCCGGTCGACGACACCCCGGAACCTGCTTGCCCGCTCCTGGCATCCGGTCCAGCGCTTCGCCTCGCGGGCCATGGAGCAGTGCACCGAACGCGTCTACCGGCCGGTGATCGAGGTCGCGCTGCGCGCTCGCTACGCGGTGGTGGTGCTGTTCCTATCGCTGCTGGTGCTAGTCCTGGCGATGCCGTTCAACGGTACCATCCGCACCAGCTTCTTCCCGGACATTCCCGGGGACACGGCACGGGCCAACATCACCCTGCAGAACGATGCCAGCTACGGCCTGACCCACGCGGCGTTGCGGCAACTGGAGCAGGCCGCGTGGGAGGCCGACACGGGGCTTCGCGGCGGCGCCGGCCCGTCCGCCATCGAACATCTGCAGGTAACCTCCTCGGGCGACCAGTCCGGCATGGTGACGGTCAAGCTGGTGAACGACGCTCCCTACAGCCTGGATCGCTTCGCACGCCAGTGGACCGAACTGGCCGGAACACCGGAGGGGGTACGCACGCTCAGCATCCAGAGCCGACGCAGCAGCGTCGATGCACTGCGGGTGGAGTTTCGCGCCAACGACGACGCGCTGTTGACCGGCGCCGGGGAGATGTTCCGTTCCCGGCTGGAACAGATCCCCTCGGTGAGCGGCATCGAGGACAACCTCGCGCCGGGACAGCCGCAGTTGAAGCTCAGCCTGACCGCGAAGGGACAGGCCATGGGCCTGTCCACCGACGACCTCGCCCGCCAGGTCTTGCAGGGGTTCAACGGCCAGGTGGTACAGCGCTACCAGCGCAACAACGACGAGATCGAGGTCAAGGTCCGCCTGCCGGAGGACGACCGCAAGACCATCGTCGACGTGATGCGTTCCAGCGTGCGCGCGCCGGACGGCACGGTGCTGGCCCTGTCCAGCGTGGCCCGCGCCTCCCTGGGGTATACCCGGGGCACGATCACGAGGATCGACAACAAGCGGGCCGTGTACGTGTCGGCCGACGTGAACAAGGACGCGATCTCGTCCACCGAGCTGGTCAGCCTGCTGCAACGCGACGTCGCGCCCGCGGTGCTCGCCGCCTATCCCGGCGTGGAGATCCATTTCGCCGGCGAGGCGGAACAGCAGCAGGAAACCCAGTCCTCCATGGTCGAGGTATTCCTCGTCGCCATGCTGGCCATCTACATGCTGCTCGCCATTCCCTTGAAATCCTACGTCCAGCCGCTGCTGATCATGACCGCCATCCCCTTCGGCGTGGTCGGCGCCCTGCTCGGTCACTGGTTCAACGACCTGTCCCTGGGCATCCTTTCGCTGAACGGCATCATCGCCCTGTCCGGGGTGGTGGTGAACGACAGCCTGTTGCTGGTGTCGCGCTACAACGATCTCCGCCGCGAGGGCATGGCTCGGCAGCGTGCCATCGTCGAGTCGGCCACCAGCCGCATGCGGGCCGTGATCCTGACCTCGGCCACCACCTTCGCCGGGCTCTACCCGCTGCTCGGCGAGACCTCGCGCCAGGCCCGGTTCCTGATTCCCGCCGCGGTGTCGCTGGCATACGGTATCCTCTTCGCCACGTTGATCACCCTGGTCCTGATTCCCATGCTGCTGCGCATCCAGGCAGACATCGAAGCCCTGCTGCAACGGTTCGCGCCGTCGCGCCCCGCCGGGGCCACCGCATGAGCCTGAGTGTGCTGCTGGTGGAGGACGACCTCGACCTGGCCATGACCATCGTCGACTACCTGGCGCTGCAGGACGTGCGCTGCGACCATGCCGGCAACGGCGCCAGCGGGCTGCAACTGATCCGCGATCACCGCTACGACGTCATCCTGCTCGATCTCAACCTGCCGCGCCTGGACGGACTCACGGTCTGTCGCGAGGTGCGCAGCGCCGGCGACGACACCAGCATCCTCATGCTGACCGCCCGCGACCAGCTGGCCGACAAGGTCGAGGGCTTCGAGTCCGGCACCGACGACTACCTGGTCAAGCCCTTTGCCCTGCAGGAAATGCTGGTCCGCGTTCGTGCCCTGGCCCAGCGTCGCAGCGGCCAGGTGCGCCTGCTGCGTTGCGCCGACCTGGACATGGACCTGGCCGAACACAGCGTGCGGCGCGGCGGAAAGCCGCTGAAGCTGTCGCCAACCCTCTGGCGACTCCTCGAGACCCTGCTGCGCGCCTCGCCGTCCACCGTCAGCCGGCGCAGGCTGGAAGAAGCCGTGTGGGGGGATGAACCGCCGGACAGCAACAGTCTCAAAGTGCACCTGCACCACCTGCGCAAGGCGGTAGACCACGGCTTCGAGGCGGCGCTGATCCACACCGTGCACGGCCAGGGATTCGCCCTGCGGGAGAACGACGATGATTCCGCGAATCCGGCTTAAGTGGCAGTTGGCGGCCATCTTCCTGGCACTGGGCGTGCTGGTGGTGGGGGGCTATTCCATGCTCGCCGCGCACTACTTCGTGCGCGGCATGGACAGCGCCATGGTGGGTTCCATGGAGCGCGCGGTACAGCACTACGAAGCCCAGCTCGCCAACGGCATTGCCCGGCCGGACGTGGGTTCCTTCGATGTCACCCGCCGCTGGGAGGAACAGCCGGCACAGGTGCGCCAGGTATTGCCCGAGCCGCGCGCCGAGGGCGTGCTGTCCAAGCAGCACGTTGAAGACGGTGGCAGGCGACGCGGACGCCTGTACTTCGCGGCGCGCTTCGAACGCGCCGACGGCACCCTGTTCGTCAGCCACGCCATCTCCCGTGCACAGGTTTCCGGGCTGGTCCGGGGCCTGATCCGCGACAATCTCAATACCCTGGCGGTAATCAGTCTCGTCGCGGCCCTCGCCCTGGCCCTGGTGACCTGGCTCGTCATGCGCAGGGTGGGCAAGCCGGTCAGCCGACTGGCCCACTGGGCCCGCGGCCTCGGCGCCGGCAACCTGCGCGACCCGGTCCCCGACTTCCGCTATCCCGAGCTCAACGAGCTGGCGGCACTGGTTCGATCGAGCCTGTCCTCGCTGGAGGACAGCCTGGAGCGGGAGCACCGCTTCCTGCGCCACACCAGCCACGAACTGCGCACGCCGATCAGCGTGATGCGCAACAACATCGAGCTGCTGCGCGCCCTGCCGGCCGACCGCACACCGCTGGCGGAGGACCCGGTGGCGACCATCGTCGACCGCCTGGACCGGGCCAGCCTGACCATGAAGAACCTCACCGAGACGCTGCTGTGGCTGGGTCGCGAGCAGGCCGACAGCCTGCCGGTCCAGCCCGTCGAACTGGACCGGCTGCTGCGCGAACTGGCGGAAGAACACCGCTACCTGCTGCGGGACAAGGAGGTGGCACTGGAAATCACCACCGAGCCGGCCACCCTAGACCTCCCGGACGTGGCCGCGCGGGTGGTGATCGGCAACCTGGTCCGCAACGCCTACCAGCACACCTTCGCCGGCGAGGTCCGCATCCGCCAGCACGGCGACACGATCCACATCGACAATCGCCAGCAGGACGGCGAAGACGGCGGCGACGAACTCGGCTTCGGACTCGGCCTGCAACTCACCGAGCAACTGGCTCTACGGCTGGGCTGGATCTACCGCAACGACCCGGCGCCCGGCGGACGGCAGGTCTTCCTGCAGTTCACCGACAGCGGCGGACGTGGCTGACGACCCGCATGCCGTCGCCTCGACCCACGCAGGCGTGGATGGCGGCGTCCCGGCGGTCTCGCGCAATCAGCGACGCGGAATCTCGGGCGAGATCTCCGGCCCCACCGAAGGTACATCGGATGCTGTGCTACCCAGGCCTGGACAACAGTCCTTCCAACAGGTATTCCCGCAAACCTAGATTTTCCGCCGCCTCCAGGTAACTGGACGGATTGCCAACCACTTCCACCGGCTTGTCGTCGAGCATCCGACGAATGTTCCGGTAGCTCGCCTCGGCACGCTCCCGAAACGACTGGGCCCGGGAAACCGGTCCTGCCAGGATCAGGACATCCGGCAGCACCGCGGCGGTTACGATACCCAGAACGCTACCCAGGCGCTCTCCTGCCCGTGCGAACACCTCCCGCTCCGTGCCATCGTGCTGGTTGGCCGTTGCCACGGCGCTGACCAGGCGTTCTGCAATCTCCGCATCCTCCGCGTGCCGGTCAAGCCGGCCTGCCTGGGCGTTGATCTGTGCCAGGATCGCCCTGCCCGAGACCAGGTCACCGAGTCGCTCACCAGGTGACGTTGGCGGCAACGCAGCCGGAACACTGGCGATCCAGCCTTCGTCGCCACGTCGGTTCACGAGGTGACCACCGATCATCAAGCTGCCTCCCATACCGACGGCGACATGCACCAGGAACAACTGCAGTCCGCTACCATCCTTTGCATACAAGCGATCGAGGCAGGCAAGACATAGCGCATCGGCCACGTTTCGGATGGACACACCGATCTCGAGGCGATCACGCAACAGGCGACCGAGAGGAACATTGGTCCAGGAAAGCAGCGGCGCATGGGTGACTGCCCCGTCCGGTTCAGTGACCGATCCTGCGACCACGACACCTGCCCCAAGGATGCGACTCCTTGGAATTCGCTCTTCCCGCGCGATGCGATCTACCGCGTCGCCGATGAACTGCACGACCTGCAGCGGCGAATGCATTATGGAAGCCGGAATGTGGTGCTCCATGCAACGCCGACCCTCGACGTCGACAACCGACACGGATCGTTGGAAGGCCGACAGGCAGATACCGACCACGTAACCTGCCGAGACGTTGATGTTGACCTCCACGCGGCGACGGCCCATCCCGCGCTCGCGCACCTTGTCACCGTCGCGCAGCACGCCAGCCTGTATGAATTCCCGGGTGATCCGCGAGACCGTGGCGTGGGTCAACCCGGTCCGTTCCTTGATCTCCTGGCGGGTCACTCGCTCACCACGCAAGACTTCCTCGAGCACACGCCGTCGATTGCTGTCGTGCATGGCCGTGAACGGAGATGCCTGCTGGTTGTACTTCATGTCTGGTTCCAGGGCCGTGACGGCCGTTCACGAACGGGCAGGCGCCGCGCCGCCTGCCGCCCGTCGGTATTTTTTACAGTCTAGAAAAATATCATATTGACAAACCATGATGGCACGCGTACTTTTTTACATGCTGTAATTAATAAACATCACAGTGAACGACGCCAGCAACCAAAGGACAACCAGAAATCACTGTTGTTCTTTGTTTTCTCGCTGTTTTTTAGCCACTTCCGTGGAGGAATAGCATGACTTCTGCCAACGTTTCCCGTCGACGGTTCGTCAAGAACTCGGCCGTGGCGGCCGCCGCGCTCTCCATGCCGGCGATCATCGTTCCAGGTCGAGCGAAAGCCGCCGAACATGTCCTCACCTTTGGACACACCTTCGGCACGGCCACTGAAGACGTGATGATCACCGGCCTGGACCTGTTCAAGCGCAGGGCCGAGGAATACGCAGGCGGCCGGTTGCTGGTGGACATCCACGAGGCAGGGAGCCTTGGCGGACAGTCGGAGTTGCCGCAAAAAGTGCTCACCGGATCGATCCAGGGTTGCCAGCTCTCCTCGCAAAACTTCACCCCCTTCTCCGCCGTGTACAACCTGCTCGACCTGCCGTACCTGTTCCCGAGCAACCAGGCCTTCGAAGACATGCTTGCGTCTGACGCCTTTCAGGAAAGTCGCTTCGTCACCGAACCGGCGGGCAAAGGATTCACCGTACTGCCGGGAATGTGGGCCAATGCAGGCTTTCGCGTGCTCGGTCTCAGCCGGAAATCCGGCCGCAGCGTTCGTCTGCCCACAGACCTCGACGGTGTCAAGATCCGTGTCACCGGCTCAAAGGTGGAGCAGCAGGTGTTCGCGATGACGCCCGCCAGTCCGGTATCCATTGCCTGGGCCGAGACGTACCAGGCAATGCAGCAAGGGGTAGCCGATGCGTTGAATGTCGGTCTGGGTCCGCTGACTGCGACCAAGATCTTCGAAACACTCGGCGCAGCCACCCACACCGAGATCAACTTCAATTGTCATATCACCGTGCTTTCTTCGCGCTGGATGGACAAGCTTCCCGACGATGTCCGGAACGCGGTGTTCCAGGCCGCTTCCGAGAGCTATTCCTTTCAGCGAACCGAACAGGCGCGCGCAAACCAGGACATGCTGGAAACCTGGAAAACATCCGGAGTCGATGTGATCGAACTGTCGCAACAGGAGAAGCAGGCCTGGATTGACGCGGTCGGGCACCAGCGTGACGAATGGGCTCCGTTCAAGGAGCAGTACGGGGCCGACGTCTACGAATCCGTTCTCGGCTGGCTGGCCTGACACTCACCGTCCCCGCCGGATGGCCGGGTCCGTCGACCCGGCATCCCTGGCCCGGACACAACAAGGGTCGCGGCCGTGAAGGCACTGATTGATTTCGCCAACATGAAGCTGTTGAAGTGGTTCATAGTCGGCACCTATGCATACTTCTGCTTCATCATTCTGGCCGAGGTAGTACGCAGGTACGCCTTCGGCGTGTCCAGTCCCTGGGGCGAGATGACAGCGCGTTACGCCTTCGTCTATCTCACCTACGTCGCCGCCGCGGAGGCCATACGCCACGGTCGCCATATTCGCATCGACCTGGTACCACGTTTGCTGTCCAACCGATGGAGATGGTGGCTTGAACTGTACGCCGACCTTCTTACCCTCCTGCTCGCCGGGGTCGTGATCTTCTACTCCCTGGAACTGATAGAGATCCAGGTAATGGCCGGCATCGTGATGACTGCCGCCGACGTGAACATGGCCTATGCGCAGGCCGCGCTTCCGCTTGGCTGGACGCTGATCGTGATACGCATCATCCAGAACAGAGTCGAGCGTCGTCGACAGGACAGTGCGGACAACTCATTCCAGTCCAGCCGGGATACGGAGTTCTACGGTGAGTAATATCATCATCATTCTTGTCGTTTCGTCGTTGATGCTGGTGCATCTTGCCATCGGTATTCCCCTGTTCGTAGTCCTCGGACTGGGTTCCATGGCAATGATCTTCTTCTGCGACGTGTACTCGCTCAGCATATTCGGGGAAACGCCGTTCAGTGCCATCGACAGTTGGGCGCTGCTGGCCATGCCGTTGTTCATCCTGGCCGGAGAAATCATTTCCCGCGGACGTACCGCGCAGGACCTTGTACGACTCGGAGAGGCGCTTGTCGGCTGGATTCGAGGAGGTCTCGGCATGGCCACGATCTTCGGCTGCTTCCTGTTTGCCGGCACCAGCGGCTCGAGTTCCGCGGACACCATCACCATCGGGCGAATCATGATTCCCTCGATGACAGAAAGAGGATACTCGCGAAGCTACGCGGCGTCGCTGGCCGCGTCCGGCGGAATCCTCGGCGTTATCGTACCGCCCAGCGTGATCTTCATCATCTACGGTGTCGCTACCAGTACATCGATCGGCGACCTGTTCCTGGCCGGCATCTTTCCGGGTTTTCTGCTTGCGGTCGCCATGTGTCTTGCGAACTACCTGGTTTGCAGGTTTACCGACTGGGGGATCACGGACCAACACCAGTTCGCCTTCGCCGAGCTGAAAACGGCACTGTGGCGTGCCAAGTATGGCTTGGGCGCCCCGGTCATCATTCTCGGCGGGATCTACGGGGGCATCTTCACACCGACGGAGGCGGCTGCGGTTGCCGTTGCCTACGTCTTGCTGGTGGAGACCGTGATCAATCGCAGTATCGGCTTCCGCGACCTCATCAGCAGCTTCGGCCGCGCCGCCATCGTGGTTGGCATTCTCGGCCCAATCATCGCCTTCTCCATCGTATTCGGTGAAACGCTGGCGATTCTGCGCATCCCCTCGGCAATCGTATCCGCTTTCCTGAGTCTCCCGGTCGGTGAAATCGCATCCGTGGGCTTGATCATCCTGGTCCTGCTGATCGTCGGCTGCATCCTGGAGCCGATTGCGGCCATTCTCGTCGTCATGCCGATACTGCTCCCCATCGGCCTGGCACTTGGCTTCGATTCCGTACACTTCGGCGTCTTCGTCGTGTGTGCACTGTCCGTGGGCTTCATTACCCCACCGGTCGGCATCAACCTGTTCGCGGCATCTGCGGTCAGTGGTGAGCCATTCCTCAACATCGCCTGGAAAGCAGTGCCGGCTTTCCTCTCATTGGTGGCCGCCATCATCATACTGGCCGCCACGCCCTGGTTGGCGTTGTGGTTTCGTTGAATGCGGCGACTATACCTACCTACCCATACACTCCAGTACGAGTTTTTCGGAGGCTCCACAGAATGGAACGTGTCATCAATCACCTTACCTATGCCAACCTGCCGAAGGTCGAACGGGGACGCGGCATCGTGAACCAGCCGATTGCCAGCAAGAAGATCGGAGCGAAGGTGCTCCACTCCGGCATCACCTACATGCCGCCGCATACCTCGGTGCCCGCGCACAGCCACAATGCCGAGGAACAAGTGACCATCCTGGAAGGAACAATGAAGATCGTTCTCGACGGTGATCGCGAGGTGACGTGCCACGCCTACGATTCGACCTTTCTGTCGCCCGGGGTCAGCCACGAACTGATCAACGATACCGACGAACCCGTACTGGCCATGGTGATCTATGGATCGGCCAACGTGAACCGCACGTTCACGGCATCAGGCAAGACCGTCGATATCGGTTCTGACCACGACAAGTTCGATTGAAGGACGCAGCATCAATGCCACGCGATTACCATCTTATCGTTGCCTTGCTCGAGAAGTACTTCGACCTGCTGTATTACGGTGATACCGCGTTGATCCCGGAAGTCTTTCTACCTTCTGCCCACGTGTATACCGTCGCCGCAAACGAAGTGGTGGACGTGGATCTGGACGGCTTCCGGCAACGTATCGCCAACCGCCCGGCCCCAGCGAAGAGCAACGAGGACCGACGAGACCGAATCCTCGCCATCGATCAGCTCGGGCCTACGACGGCACTGGCCAAGGTAGACCTGTTGATCCTGCCTTCCGGGTACTACGCTGACTACCTTTCCTTGCTGAAGATCAACGACCAGTGGAAGATCGCCTCGAAAGTGTTTCATTTCGAGGCGTCGTAACCAAGTGCGAGGCATGCCTCCTTTCGGCTCAGTCCACGCAGACGTAGATGGCCGAACCCTCGATCTTCAAGGGGTAGGTACGCAGGTCCACCGATGCCGGCGGGTTCATGGCCTTGCCGGTGCGGATGTCGAAACGGCCCTGGTGCAACGGGCACTCGATGAAGTCGTCCATGACGAAGCCGTCGGCGAGACAGGCATGGGCA